>NZ_JBFREO010000002.1:0-608078 GCF_052114325.1 Glutamicibacter sp. MCAF14 | reverse complement strand
CACTGGTTCGATCCCAGTATCGCGCACGGACTCATGGTTCACCAGACCATGAATCTAAAATTAAATATGCGGTCATAGCTCAGCTGGTAGAGCGCAACCTTGCCAAGGTTGAGGTCGCGAGTTCGAACCTCGTTGACCGCTCCAAATAAAGATGGGAATCACTTTTTCGTGGTTCCCATCTTTGCTTTAACTTCAAGCCCACGGCCATTGGCACCCATTAGACCCACAGGTCCCAAATCTGGGAGCACCCTGACAGCGGCCAGCATAAAACCTAAGCAGCTGACAAATTTTGCCCAATTCACTTCCGTGCGGTGGTCGAAGGACATAGGGTGGTGGGTAGTTGTGGAGCTAAAGGGGTTCCCACAGACGAATGGAGGTGCAGCATGGCAGGATTTGATGATCTGCGTGGCAAGGCAGAGGAATTCGCCAAGGAGAACCCGGAGCAGGTATCCCAGGGTATCGAACAGGCTGGCGATTTTGTCGATGATAAGACCGGCGGCAAGTTCGAAGAGCAGGTAGACGGCGTCCAGCAGGGTGCCGGCGACTACCTCAATGGCCTTGGCGGAGGCGAAAACAACGAGGGCTAATCCCCTCTCTGTTTTACCCTCGGCTTGCCCGAGCATCCTAGGAAGGCACCGACTGCGGTCGGTGCCTTCCTTGCTTTAATGTCACATCAGGACCTTAATTCCTGCTGATTATCGGCCAGACGGTTCGACCATGTACAAAAGAGTATGGCTCATCGCATACCGCCAGATCGAGGCGGCCTCTTTCAGTCAGCTATTGCTGGTCTGGTCACCACCATGGTGGGGTTCGTGGCTTCTTTCGCCGTCGTGCTGTCCGGACTGTTCCAAGTGGGGGCCTCGGTGGAACAAGCCGCCTCGGGATTGCTCATCCTGTCCGTCTGCGTGGGCTTAAGCACGATGGCGCTCTCGCTTCGATACCGTGTGCCGATCAGCATCGCCTGGTCCACCCCAGGTGCTGCGATGCTCGCTGCCTTGGCCCCAGGAGTTTTCGGGTTCAACCAGGCCGTGGGCGCATTCGTGGTCAGCGGAGCGTTGATAGTGCTTTCCGGTTTGGTGCCGTCCTTGCATCGACTGCTAACCCGCATTCCGGTGCCAATCGCCCAAGGCATGCTTGCCGGCGTTTTGATACCCCTGTGCTCGAAGCCCTTTACCGCCGTTGCCACCATCCCGATGCCCGCCTTGGGAATTCTCCTGGTGTTCTTGCTCGGGCTCAGGATCGTTCCAAAATTTGCCGTCGCTCTGAGCATGCTTGCAGCGGTGGGTTTCGGCCTGTGGCACATTGGCCGCACAGCGACGTGGGACTCCCTGGAAGTGCTTCCGCAGCTGCATTGGGTCAGCCCCGAATTCTCGTGGCAGGCCATCGCTAGCATCAGCATTCCGCTCTTCGTCGTGACCATGGCCTCGCAGAACATTCCGGGAGTGGCCGTGCTCGGTTCTTTCGGGTACACCGTGCCTTGGCGAGCCTCGATGCTGGTGACCGGTGTGGGTTCGGCAAGCGGTGCATTCTTCGGCGGACATGCGATTAATTTGGCTGCAATCACTGCGGCATTGGCCGCCGGCGAGCAGGCCGGTCCAGAACCCCGGCTGCGCTGGCGGGCCGCGGCAAGTTCCGGAGTGTTCTATTTGGTCTTTGGAGCCTTGAGCGCGCTGATCGTTTCAGTGGCCAGCGCCTCGCCCGAAGGACTGTTCCAGGCGGCCGCCGGATTGGCCCTGCTGGCTACACTGGCGAATGCTCTGCTCGGCGCGATGTCCGATTCCATTTGGCGGCTGAGCGCCTTGGCGACCGTACTGGTGGCTGCCGGCAACCTTACGCTCTTCGGCATAGGCGGTGCCTTCTGGGCACTAGTGGCAGGGCTCTTAACGCACTTCATCGTCGAGCGGAGCGTTCGACGATGAAGTGGCAGGACTGCGGTTGCCCAATTAGATGGCCGGTTCCCCGACCTGTCCTTCACGGGCGAGCGCGGTCAGGCGCGATACGGCTCGGAAGTATTTTTTCTGGTAGCCACCGGACATCATTTCCGGCGTGAAGAGTTCGCTGAAAGGCTTGCCGGAGGCAACAATTGGCACGTCCTTGTCGTACAGGCGGTCAGCGAGCACAACGAAACGCAGGGCGATGGCCTGGTCGGTGATGGTATCTACGTTGTGCAGAACCAGCACGTCAGTTTCGGAAAGCAATTGGCGGTAACGCGATGGGTGGACCTTCGAGAGGTGGGCTACCAGTTCATCGAAATTATCAACGGCAAGGGTCTTGCCCTGGTAGCGATCCTGCGCGAAGGACTCGATCTCCCCATCTGCCAGGGGCACAGGAGCATCAGGCAGGCCACGGTGGCGGAAGTCCTCGCCTTCAACACGGTGCACGTCGAACTGCTCGGAGAGGGTCTTGATTTCACGCTGGAAATCCACTGCTGCGAAGCGTCCCTCGCCCAGTGCGCCCGGCAGGGTATTGGAGGTCGCGGCAAGCTTCACGCCGGCATCGGCCAGCTCGCGCATCAGGCGGGACATCAGCACGGTATCTCCGGGATCATCCAGTTCGAACTCGTCGATGCAAACCAGCGAATACTGGCTGAGCACTTCAACAGTCTGGCGGAAGGACAATGCGCCAACCAAGTTGGTGTATTCAACGAAGGTGCCGAAAGCCTTGCGGCCCGGGGCCGCATGCCACAGGGAAGCCAGCAAGTGGGTCTTGCCCACACCGAATCCGCCATCGAGGTAGATGCCGTTCTTGGTTTCCTTCTTCTTGCCGAAAAGCTTGGACAAGAAGGAACCGGAGCTGTTCTTGCCTACGGTTTCAGCGAAAGCCTTGAGCTTATTGACCGCTTCGGTCTGCGATGGCTGGTTCGGATCCGGGCGATAGGTATTGAAGGACACTTCACCAAAGCGGTAGGACGGGTGGAAGCCGGCCAGCAGTTCTTCGATTGAAAGATTCGGCTTGGTCTCGCTCAGGTGGGTGATCGTCGCCATTGGCTGTGGGAGTCCTTCAGTTGATTGCTCAGAAATTAGTCAGGAAGCCGTGGCATTCCCATCGGCCAGTTTACCTTGAACGCGCCCAATAATTGCCTAAAATGTCGTAGCCCACACTGTGTTCGCAATCGATCGGGACTAGGCTAGAAGTAACGCCCGTTGCCCGCTGGCTCCAGCGCGGCAGAAACAGACACCCGCAAGGATCGTGATTAGGAATGTCGTTGCCCGTCGAGTCCAACGAGAAGTATGCAGCCTACGCTCACCCAGAACGGCTCGTTTCCACCCAGTGGGTGGCCGAGAACCTCGGAGCTGAGAATCTGGTCGTATTGGAATCGGATGAAGACATCTTGCTTTATTCCACCGGCCACGTACCAGGGGCATTGAAGATTGACTGGCACACCGAACTGAACGATGAGGTCACTCGCGACTACGTCGATGGCGAGGGATTTGCGAAGCTGATGGCCGCCAAGGGCATCACCCGCGAGTCCACCGTGGTCATCTACGGCGACAAGTCCAACTGGTGGGCTGCCTACGCACTGTGGGTCTTCACGTTGTTCGGCCACAAAGATGTACGCCTGATGGATGGCGGACGCGACAAATGGATAGCCGAAGGCCGCGAGCTGAGCACCGAGAAGCCAGCTGTAACCCCGACCGAGTACCCGGTGATCGAGCGCGTTGATTCGGAAATCCGCGCGTTCCTGCCAGAGGTCTTGAACCACCTGGGCAACCCGCTGATCGACGTGCGTTCGGCTGAGGAATACACCGGCGAACGCACCCACATGCCGAATTACCCTGAAGAGGGCGCCCTGCGCGGCGGGCACATCCCGACCGCCGCCTCGGTGCCATGGGCCAAGGCCGCTGCCGAGGACGGCACGTTCCGTTCGCGCGAAGAGCTGGAAGCCATTTACCTTGAGGGTGCCGGCCTGAAGCCAGGGGACGATGTGGTGGCTTACTGCCGCATTGGCGAGCGTTCGAGCCACACTTGGTTCGTGCTCAAGCACCTGCTGGGCTTCGAGACCGTGCGCAACTACGACGGTTCGTGGACCGAGTGGGGCAACGCCGTGGGCGTGCCGATCGTGCGCGGTGAAGCCGTGGGCGAGCTGCCAGCCAAGCGAGGAGCCCGCGCATGAGCCACGTCCCCAACGAACTGAACGAAATCGTCGAGGAATTCATCGACGTTCCCGAGGCCGACCGCCTGGAACTGCTGCTGGAATACTCGCGCGAACTGCCTGAGCTGCCAGCACGCCTGGCCGATCATCCTGAGCTCTTCGAGCAGGTTGTCGAGTGCCAGTCACCGCTGTTCCTGGTCGTTGAGGTCGGTGCCGAGGCTAACCGCACGGTGAACCTGTTCTTCTCCGCTCCCCCGGAAGCGCCAACTACCCGCGGCTTCGCCTCGGTACTGGCCGCCGGTTTGGATGGCGCCGATGCAGCGTCAATCCTGGCGGTGCCCGATGACATGCCGCAGCAGCTGGGGCTCACCCGTGCGCTCTCGCCGCTGCGCATGCGCGGCATGACTGCCATGCTCGGCCGCATCAAGCGCCAGATTTCAGAGCAGCTGGCCGCGTAGGTTCTCCTTGCAGCACAGCATTGCCAATTAATCGCAGCGAAGGATCTAAGAGCAGTGGGCAAGAAGAAGCAGTCCGCATCCACACCGGCTACCGCCGCGCTGGAAGCAGCCGGCATCAGCTATGTCGCGCATAGCTATGCGCATAGCGATTCAGCTGACAGCTACGGCGCTGAGGCAGCCGAGCAATTAGGCGTCAGCGGCGACCGGGTCTTCAAGACCTTGATGGTCTCCACCGGGGCCAATCCTGCCTTGGATCTGGCCGTGGCTGTGGTTCCGGTGGATTCGAAGCTGGATTTGAAAGCTATCGGCCTCGCACTGGGCAAGAAGAAAGCTCAGATGGCTGATAAGGCCGCGGCGCAGCGCCGCAGCGGTTATGTGCTCGGCGGCATATCCCCGTTCGGGCAGCGGCAGAAGACCGATACCGTCATAGATGCAAGTGCCCAGCAGTTTGACACGGTGTTTATTTCTGGCGGCCGGCGCGGTTTCAGCTTGGAGATCGCACCGCGGGATGCCGCGAAGGCGACCGGAGCCATCTGGGCCCAGATCGCTGTGCACTAGCAGCCATTGTGCAAAGGGCCATGCCCGCGAGAGACTATTGAACAGTTCCTCTTGCCGGGCATGGCCTTTTCTGTGCCCGCAGGCCAGCTGCGGGCATCGGCAGAGGAAGAGGCGGCCCGGACCCAGGAAGCAGCGCATGAAATTGGTATTGCAGTATTTTGCCGGTTGCCCGAACTGGCAAGAGCTTGAAGAGCTTGTGCTGGCAATAATGGCCGAGCGCAATGATCTTGAATTGCGCACGCAGGCGATCGCCACCGCCGAGGAAGCGGTGGAGCACGAATTTCGCGGGTCCCCCACCTTGCTCGTCGATGGCAACGATCCCTTTGCAAGCCACGACGCGGAAATCGGATTCTATTGCCGGCTCTACGCTACGCCCAGCGGGCTTGCGGGAAGCCCGAGCATCGAGCAGCTGCGCCAGGCCTTGGCCCAAGCCTGAGCGGGGGCATCCCACTTCAGACCCAGGTTCAAAACCGTTTCGGGGTTAGCTTGCGCGCGCGGCTATGCGCTTGGTGAGGAAGCCGGTCATGGCTTTGGCGAATCCTTGCGGATCCACATTCGGTTCGCGGGTATGTCCTGCCTTGGCAAAGGTTTTCAGCGTCACCAGATCCGGGCGCAGGGCAGCTAGCTTCAGGCTCGGACCATTGGGGACGAACTCATCATCCCGGCTATGCATGATCAGAGTCGGGAGCTTTAATTCCTCGGCGCGCTCCACCCAGTTCAACCGGCGAAGATTCACCGGTGCGGCCTGGCCGGTGACCCAGCGTCCGGCCTTGTTGGACAGCAGCCATTGGCCGAAGAGGCCGACAGATTGCGGGATCTTGTTGGCTCTGGCCTGGTGGGAGAGCACATCAACCCAATTGATCACCGGTCCGACCAGCATGAGTGAGTCAATATGGTGGGCCAGCTGGCTGCGATCTGCGGTTTGCAGGCTGATGGCACCTCCCATGGACCAGCCCAGCAAGATGATCTGCTTGGCTCCGTGGTTCAAGGCGAATTGGATTCCCGCTTCCACATCGTGCCATTCGGTGTCCCCCAGTCCGTAGCGGCCATCAGGGGCGCTGGGGGCCAGCCCATCATTGCGGTAGCTCATCAGCAAGGTCGTGGCACCAAGTTCGCTTAATGCTGGCAGGGCACGGATAGATTCATTGCGTCGAGCACCTCGGCCATGGACGCCGATAACCCAGAGATCTTCGTTTGCGGAGCCACGCACCAGCCAGGCTGGGCCATCTCCACCGTCGAGGGGTACGACCACATCTTCTGCTTCAAAGCCCAGATCCGAGGGGTGTTCGTAGATTGCGCCGGAGAAATTCCCGCGGCGCACTCCTTCCAAGGTGCCGTGATAGATCTTCTCAATTTTGCGCGCAACCAGTCGGGGCTTGCCCGGGACGTCTTCGGGTGCCGACAGGCGCAGTGCGCAGGAGTCGAATTCGGTGAGGAAGCTGCAGGAGCCCGGCTCGCTGGTTTCGTCGTCCTTGGTGAAATGCAGCCAGAGTTTTCCTTCGGAATCTGTACGGATTTCGCGAATGACGCTGTTGCCAGTGCGGCGTTCTTCCGGTGTGACCACGCGCCGGGCGAAGTAACCGGCGAGCGCTGAAACGCTGGCGGCCACCAGGGATCCAGCACCAAGCCCGAGCCCAACCCCAATCAGGGTTGCCGGCAGTGCTTTGCGTGGTTGCAAGGTATCTGTGATGTTCCGAGCCATGTTTTCATCTTTCCATGACCTGGCCCGGGAATCATCCAGCATGCTCGAACGTTTCATATTGCATGAGCAATGAATCAGTAAACCAACCAGTACAGCCAGCAGATAATGAGTCCGGGCGCAGTGATGTGCAGTGGCAGCAAATCTTGTCCGCAGAAGAATTCCACGTTTTGCGCCAAGCTGGGACCGAGCGTCCCTTCACCGGTGAATACTGGGATACGACGGCCGAGGGCGTGTACGCCTGCCGTGCCTGCGGTGCGGAACTGTTTGCCAGCACCACGAAGTTCGACGCCGGGTGCGGCTGGCCTTCCTTCTTCGCGCCGCTGGCCGAGGATCGGGTGCGCTACATCAGCGATGTGTCCATGGGCATGAAGCGTGTCGAGGTCCGTTGCGCCAGCTGCGATTCGCATATGGGCCATGTTTTCGAGGGCGAGGGTTTCAAGACCCCGACCGATCTGCGCTATTGCATGAATTCCCTAAGCCTGACTCTGCGTCCAGCTCAGGGCTAATGTCCTTGACGGTGGCAGGGAATGGATCACATTTAGAATAAGAGTTACTTGGCCATAGATGACTTAGCATCATCTTTTCTGTTGTTTGGGCGTAGCGTTGAGAGTAGGCAATTGAGCGCTCCCCAAACTTGAAAAGAAGGTGTACGAAATGACTCAGATTTCCTCCAAGCCGGCAACGGCCACCGATGCAGAAGTACTGCAGATCGCAAACTCCGAAGCTTGGCTGACCCTGAAGTCTGCCGCCACCGAATTCCGGGGCCTCCAGGCCCAGGACGGGTCCCTGGCCGAGAGCGGCACCGCAGCTCAGGCAGCCAAGCTCGTTGAGTCCATCATCGATTCGATCCACACTCTGCGCGTGCACTTCGAACACGATGCACCGTACCTGGAGCAGCTCGTTGGCGATCTTCGCAAGTGGGCAGATGCCGGTTTCGGCGTGCCCGACTTCCTCGACTCGCTGGTGCAGTTCCAGCCGCAGTCCCAGCGTGAAGATGGCCTGCTGCACTTGGTGCTCTTCCCGATGTACACCCAGAACGGTTCCACGAACCGCCACCTCGAAGCCGTACTGGTTCAGGTCATGTGGCCTGAGTTCATTGCCGAGCTGGAGAGCAATAGCTACACCAACGCACTGTTCGTCCCGCTGCGCTTCGTTGATTTCACCGAAGGCTACAACACGAACTCCGCGGTGCTCTTCCCAGAGTCCGTGGCTATCCGCGAAACCCCGTCCTTCACCTGGGGCGCCATCTTCCAGGACCGAGAAGCTGTCCGCTTCCGCAAGGTCTTGCAAGAAGCAGCGCGCATCACCAACCTCGAGTTGCCGGAAGATGCCGCTGAACTGCTCAAGGACCAGCACCTGACCGAAGAAACCTTCATCATGTGGGACCTGATCCACGACCGCACCCACATGCGCGGCGACCTGCCCTTCGACCCATTCATGATCAAGCAGCGCATGCCCTTCTTCCTGTACTCCCTCGAAGAGCTGCGTTGCGACCTGACGGCTTTCCGCGAATGCATGAAGATTGCCGCGAATCCCGACTCGGACCCGAAGAGCGCCAAGATGGCCAAGCTCGTGCAGTACGCAGTGATCTTCGACCGTATCTTCCGCTTCGCGATTACCGGGTCGCGTGTGCGCAACTACGATGGCCTGGGCGGCCAGCTGCTCTTCGCGTGGATGCACCAGCACCACGTGCTGCACTGGACCGACACCAAGCTGAGCATCGATTGGGACCAGGTACCCGAGGTAGTTGCAGCTTTGGGGGATGCAATTGACGAGCTGTACTGGAAGTCGATCGATCGCCCGAAGCTGGCCCACTGGATTGCAGCCTATGAACTGGTCTCGGCGACCGTCACTCCTAACCCGGCGTCAGTCTGGGCCAAGGGTCCGGATGCACTTCCGCTGACCGCACCTTTGCGCGAGATTACCGATCAGGTCATGGATGACGAGTTCCCGCTGTCGATGTTCTATGAAGCATTGAACAAGAAGATGAGCTCCGTCATCGAATCGACCAAGGGCATGACCGGCATAACGAAAATCTAGCCTTTCCTCTAGGCTAGAAAATGTGAGCAAAGAAAGAATCTCCGTGAAAGAGACATCCAAACTAGTGCTCATTGCCGGTGCTACTTCCGCCTCCGGCATCGCCAGCGCCAACGCGTTGGTCGATGCCGGAGCGCGTGTGCTTGCAGTGGGAAGCAACCAACAACGGCTCGACGAGCGCCTGGCATTCGCGCACGGGCGCTACGAATGCGACCTCGGAGACTTCGAAGCGGTCAAGCATTTGGCGCTACAGGTCCATGAAGAGCATGGACGCATCGATGCGCTGATCCACCTGGTCGGGGGCTGGCGTGGTGGCAAGTCCATCACCGGCCAAAGCGACGAGGACTGGGACTTCCTTCATCACAGCGTGCTGAGCACCCTGCGCAACACCACCCGGGCGTTCATTGACGATCTGATGGCTTCGGATGCCGGCCGCTTGGCGATCGTCAGTGCCGAAGCTGTACTGAACCCCACGCCTTCCAACGCCAACTACGGTGCGGTCAAGGCTGCTGCCGAGCATTGGGTCAACGCGATCGCGCGCCTGTTCACCAAGCAGGCGGAGCAGGCTGCGGCCATTAGCTGGGTCGTGAAGGCATTGAGCGACAAGTCCCCGGAAGAAGCTCCTGCAGGACACACCCCGGTTCAATACCTCGCCGAGGCCGCGACAGCCCTGCTTGAAAAGCCCGCCGTCGAGCTCAATGGCACCCGTCTCTTGCTTCCCAAGGCCTAACTAGCTGTGCGGGTCTCCCGTCGGAGACCACCTTGGCTTTGCCCACAACTTCATCCCTTGAACGACTAAGGATCATTACAGATGACTTCTCCCCACGACATTTCGGTTCGCGGTTTCGCTTCGGATAACTACTCGGGTGTGCACCCGCGCGTCATGGATGCGATCGCCCGAGCCAACGGCGGCCATCAGATCGCCTACGGTGAAGACCACTACACCGAGGAACTGGGCAACGTCGCCCGCAACGTATTCGGCCCGGAAGCCCAGATCTTCCCGGTCTTCAATGGCACCGGCGCCAATGTCACCGCATTGCAGTCCTTGCTTCCACGCTGGGGTGCGGTCATCTGCGCCTCGTCGGCACATATCAATGTGGATGAAAACGGCGCCCCGGAGCGCGTGGGCGGCTTCAAGCTGCTTCAGGTCGACACCCCCGATGGCAAGCTCACCCCGGAACTGATCGACAAGGAAGCCTGGGGATGGGGCGATGAGCACCGCGCCCAGCCGCTGGCCGTATCGATCACCCAGGCCACCGAGCTGGGCACGATCTACACTCCCGAGGAAATCAAGGCCATCACCGATCATGCTCACAAGCTGGGCATGAAGGTGCATCTGGATGGTTCGCGCCTCTCCAACGCCGCAGCATCCTTGAACGTGCCGCTGCGTGCGCTGACCACCGATGCCGGCGTGGATATCGTCTCCTTGGGCGGAACGAAGAACGGCATCCTGCTCGGCGAAGGCATCCTGACCCTGCGCAGCGAGCTGGCAGCTGACCTGAAGTACCTGCGCAAGATGAACATGCAGCTCAGCTCGAAGATGCGTTTCATCTCAGCCCAGCTCATCGAGCTCTACGGCACCGAGCTGTGGCGCGAACTTGCTAGCCACTCCAACGCGATGGCCACCAAGCTCTCGCAAGCAGTAGGCGACATCGAGGGCGTGGAGCTGGTCTACCCAACCCAGGCCAATGGCGTTTTCGCCCAGTTGCCTACCGAAATCAGCGATCAGCTGCGTGAGCATTTCCGCTTCTACGATTGGGATCGTGCCGCTGGCCAGGTGCGTTGGATGTGCTCCTTCGACACCACCGAAGAAGACGTCGAGGCATTCATTTCCAAGCTGCGCGAGTTGTGCGGGGCCTTCGCCACCGCTTAGCATCCATCCACAGTCGGCGCGCCGTACCCATGCTCGGGTACGGCGCGTTTAGACTCAAATTGTGACCAATGATCGCCCTGCTTCCGTCATCCCCGAGGCCTTTGTCAAAGCCCTCGAAGAGTTGTCGCATGCCCAGGTGCGCAAAGAACTGAAGTTCACCGAAATCCCCGCCCCTGGCCGATTGGCGCCGTTCGCGCTGGCGCTCAGCGGCGATGTCATGGATGTGGTTGCCCCCGGACATGGTCCCGAAGGCCAGGAAATTGGCCGCACCCCCTTCCTGCAACCAGCCGAGCAGCTGGCCACCGGTCGCTTCATCCTCCTTTTCGACCCTGAGGGCCAAGAACTATGGAACGGCCAATTTCGCATCGTCACCTATATCCGAGCCCGCTTGGACCACGAGATGGGACAGGATTCGATGCTGGCTTCGGTTGCTTGGTCATGGCTGGAAGAAGCACTTCGGGAACGCGATGCCTCCTACCATTCCGCTGGTGGTACCGCGACCCGCGTAATTTCTGAATCTTTTGGGAATCTTGCCGGCGAGCAGGACCACATCGACATTGAACTGCGTGCTTCGTGGTCCCCTGACTCTGATCACCTGGGTACCCACCTGAGTGCTTGGGCCGATATGGTGTGCACTTTTGCCGGCCTGCCCCCGCTGCCTGAAGGTGTGCAGCAGCTTCCCCATCGGCGCATGAGCTAGCGACCATCCATGCGGCGGAGCCAAATAGTCCTAGAATGGAAGCACCATGCCGAATTCTGACTCTTCCGCTCCTGCATCATCCACCACGGCCCCTGAGGCTGACCAACCGGTCCTCACGCCACTCACGGAGCCACGTGATGGCATCCCAGAAGTCATCGACACGGCACCAGCCTTGCGTCGAGCAGTCCGCGCCTTGGAAGCTGGCACCGGCGACTTGGCAGTGGACACCGAACGAGCCAGCGGATTCCGCTACGGCCAGCGCGCCTTCCTCCTGCAGATCCGCCGAGAAGGATCCGGAACTTGGCTGGTTGATCCAGAAACCCTCGATGATCTGAGCCCACTGCGGACTTTCGTTAACGCACAGCCATGGATTTTGCATGCAGCCACCCAGGATTTGCCTTGCCTCCATGAATTGGGCATGTCCCCCACCGCGCTGTTCGATACCGAACTGGCCGGCCGCTTGGCCGGCTTCCCACGCGTCTCCCTAGGCACCATGGTGGGTGAATTGCTCGGCCTCCAGCTGGCGAAGGAGCATTCGGCGGTGGATTGGTCCACTCGCCCATTACCAGAGTCATGGTTGAACTATGCAGCACTGGATGTCGAAGTCCTTGAAGAGCTGCGCCAGGCCATCACCGCCACCCTTGAGGAGCAGGGCAAGCTTGAATTCGCCATCCAAGAATTCGAGCATGAACGAAACCTGCCAGATCCAGTGCCGGCCGATACCCCATGGCGCAAGCTGTCGGGCATCCATAAGCTCAAGAGCCGCCGCAATCTTGCGATAGCTCGCGAGCTGTGGCTTTCACGCGAATCCTTGGCCCGCTCCCGCGACGTTGCACCAGGGCGCTTGATCCCGGACCGCGCCATCATGGCAGCTGTTGAAAAGCGCGCCACTTCCGTGCCAGCACTTTTGCAGATACCAGGCTTCCACACGCGCAACGCCAAACGCGACGCCGCACGCTGGGTCGATGCGATCCAACGCGGCCAAAGCACCAAGGACCTGCCAGACTTGCGCGCTTCAAAGACCGGCCTGCCACACCCACGCGCCTGGGCCGAAAAGAACCCGGCCGCGGCGAACCGCTTGGAAGCTGCGAAGCTGGTTATCAATGAAGTCAGCGAGCACTGGAATATTCCCGGCGAGAATCTACTGACCCCCAAGTATCTGCGTGAGCTTTGCTGGAACGCGCCAACGCGCATCAGCGAAACCAGCGTGCGCGAGAAACTGCAGACCCTGGGTGCCCGAGCATGGCAGCGGGACCTGCTTTCGGCAAAGCTGGCAGAGGCGCTAAAGCAGAGCTAAACCGGTTTTTTCGAGGAATTCATCCACACTTCTTGGATATTCGAGGTGCAGCACTTGCACTTCAAGTTACTACTGAGTAACGTATGTTTCAGGTCACAGTGATGCTGGCCACTGCCTTGCTCTAGCGGGCAGCATGAAACTACCCCAAGGAGCCCGACGGTGAGTGCCAACGCTTCGACCGCGCGCAACAACGCGCATCCCTCGCTCAACGACCGCGATATCGTCTTCATCGACGGTGTACGCACCCCATTCGGCAAAGCCGGCGAGAAAGGCATCTACCACGGAACTCGCGCCGATGACCTGGCGGTCAAGGCCGTACGCGGCCTGCTGGAGCGCAATCCGGAAATACCCGCCGAGAAGATCGATGAGATCTCCATTGCCGCAACCACCCAGTCCGGAGACCAAGGCCTGACCCTGGGCCGCACCGTCGGCCTGCTCTCCGGCATCCCGAAGTCCGTACCCGGCTTCGCCATCGACCGCATGTGCGCTGGCGCGATGACCGCAGTCACCGCCACCGCCGGCGGCATCGCCTTCGGCGCCTACGACGTAGTGATCGCCGGCGGCGTGGAGCATATGGGCAACCACCCAATGGGTGCCGGTGCCGACCCGAACCCACGCTTCCTCTCCGAGCGCATCGTGGACCCGCAGGCGCTGAACATGGGCAACACCGCAGAGAACCTGCACGACCGCTTCCCGCAGATCACCAAAGAACGCGCTGACCGCTACGCAGTTTCCTCTCAGGCCAAGCTCGCCAAGGCCTACGAGAACCAGCAGATCCAGGCTGACCTGATCCCAGTGGCAGCCAAGCGGCCGGGCGAAGGCTGGGCGGTCAACACCGTTGACGAGCCGCCACGGCCAGAGACCAGCATGGAGTCATTGGCGCAACTGCGCACCCCATTCCGCGCCCACGGGCACGTGACCGCCGGCAACGCGGCAGGCTTGAATGACGGCGCCACCGCCGCCCTGCTTGCCAGCGGTGCTGCGGTGCGCGAGCTGGGGCTGGCGCCGAAGATGCGCATGGTCTCCTTCGCCTTCGCCGGCGTAGAGCCAGATGTCATGGGCTACGGCCCGGTCCCGGCCACCGAAAAGGCACTGGCCAAGGCAGGCTTGGGCATCGAAGACATCGGCCTGTTCGAAATCAACGAAGCCTTCGCCGTCCAGGTGCTCTCATTCCTGGACTACTACGGCATCGACCAGGATGACCCACGCGTGAACCGCTACGGCGGAGCCATCGCCGTCGGACACCCACTGGCTTCCTCGGGCGTGCGCCTGATGTCCCAGTTGGCCCGCCAGTTCTCCGAAGACCACTCGGTGCGCTATGGCATCACCACCATGTGCATCGGCTTAGGCATGGGCGGCACCATTATCTGGGAAAACCCAAACCACGCGGACTTCGGCAGCAAGGCGTAAGGAAGAAACAATGACTGCATACAACGAAAACTTCAAAGTCGTCGCCGAACTGATGCACGACGAGACCGTCACCCATTCCTTCGTCAAGGATGTGGCTTTGCCAAGCGGCAAGACGCTGGCGTTGCTAACCTTGGATAACGGCCTGGACCACAAGAAGCCAACTACCTTGGGGCCTAACAGCCTGTTGGAACTGCGCGCCGCTTTGGAAGTGCAGGCCGAACGCGCCAAGAAGGGCGAAATCGATGCCTTGGCCATCACCGGAAAGCCATATTTCCTCATCGCCGGCGCCGACCTGTCGGCCGTTACCCGCCTGAGCGCACCAAGCGAAGCAACCGCCATGGCTTCTCTGGGTCACTACACCTACGAGCTGCTCGCTGATTTGGGTGTTCCTACCTTCGCTTTCATCAACGGCCTGGCACTTGGCGGCGGCCTGGAAATCGCACTGGCCTGCAACTACCGCACGGTGAGCACCACCGCCGGCGCCTTGGGCTTGCCAGAAGGTTTCCTCGGCCTGATTCCTGGGTGGGCTGGCGTCTATCGCCTGCCGCGCCTGGTCGGCCCGGAGAACGCGATGAAGGTCATGATCGAGAACCCGCTGAGCAACAACCGCACCCTCTCGGGTCCGGCGGCTGCCAAGATGGGCGTGGCCGACGCATTGTTCGAATCTGCTGACTTCATCGAGCGTTCCATCGGCTTTGCTGACGGGGTCATCTCCGGCACCACTGAAGTCAAGCGTCCTAATGCCGTAGACCCAACCGATCCGGAAGTTGCCCGCCGCTGGCTGGAAGCAGCCGATGCAGCCGAGCAATTCGTGGATGCCAAGCTCTCCGGTGCCGCTCCGGCGCCATACAAGGTGATCGAAGTCTTCCGCAAGGCCATGACCATCTCGCAGCAGGAATCTGCTGTGCTTGAGGTTGAAGCGCTGACCGGGCTGATGAGCACCCCGCAGTTCCGGAACACCGTCTACGCGTTCTTGGATCTGGTCCAGAAGCGTGGCAAGCGCCCGGCCGGTGCACCGGATCCGAAGCTGGCCCGCCCAGTGACCAAGGTGGGCGTTGTCGGCGCAGGACTGATGGCTGGCCAGCTGGCATTGCTCTTTGTCCGCCGGTTGAACGTGCCGGTAGTCATTACCGATTTGGACCAGTCGCGCGTGGACAAGGGCCTTGCCTACATCCACGGCGAAATCGATAAGCTGCACGCCAAGGGCCGGATGAGCCAGGATGCGGTGAACCGCACCAAGGCGCTGGTCACCGGTTCGGTCACCAAGGAAGCTTTCGCGGATGCCGACTTCGTCATTGAAGCCGTCTTCGAAGAGTTGAATGTCAAGAAGCAGGTCTTCGCCGAGGTTGAAGCCGTGGTCTCCCCCGAGTGCATCCTGGCCACCAACACCTCCTCGCTTTCGGTGACCGAAATGGGCCGCGACTTGAAGCACCCAGAACGCTTGGTTGGCTTCCACTTCTTCAACCCGGTAGCAGTGATGCCACTGTTAGAAATTGCTGCCACGCAATGGACCAACGATTCTTCCTTGTCCACCGCATTCGTGCTGGGCAAGAAGCTGAAGAAAACCACGGTGAAGACCAAGGACGCCGCTGCGTTCGTCGTCAATCGTGTGCTGCTTCGCCTGATGAGTGAAGTCCAGGCAGCATTCGATGAGGGAACCGACGCGAAGACTGCTGATGCGGCACTGACCCCAATGGGGCTTCCAATGAGCCCGCTGACCCTTTTGGCCATGGTGGGCCTACCGGTGGCACAGCACGTCAACGAATCCTTGAACGCCGCCTTCGGCGAACGTTTCACGGTCTCGGCCAACTTGCAGAAGCTGATCGACGCAAAGATCACCACCCTGTGGGTCAAGGATGAAGCTGGAAACCAGGTGCTGAACCCTGAAGCCGAGAAGCTGATGACTTTCGGTAATCGGCCTTCAACCCAGGAACAGATCCTGACTCGCGTTCAAGATGCGCTGGCCCAGGAAATTGGCCTCTTGCTGGATGAAGGCGTCGTAGCTGAAGCAGCCGACGTTGATCTGTGCATGATCACCGGTGCCGGCTGGCCGATGCATCTAGGCGGCATCACCCCGTACCTGGATCAGGTCGGAGCCTCCGAACGTGTCAACGGCAAGAAGTTCAACGGCTGATACAACCAAGCCGTCTAGGGTTGCGATGTTCCTCCCTGAGCATCGCAACTAAATAAGGCGCTGGGATTGCTTACCTCACAAGGAAAGTCGGTCCCAGCGCCTTGCTTTATGCACTGGCCTCGTGCAAAGTTTCCGTTCAACAGGCCAATTATCCTGCACTAGTTTTAAAGCACGTACCCCGCATCGCTGTCATGGCGGTGCGGGGTACGTGTCTTCTAGGAGGAAGCTAGGCCGGGTTCAGGCATCAAATGATGTCTTCTCCATTGCGTCGAGCTTCGATCCATTCCTGGATGAAGCCCTTGCTGATGAAATACAGCACACCTAGCACGATCACTGGCCATATCAAGAGGTACAGGCTCAAGAAGAAAGTCGTCATTATTTGCCTCCTAGGTTCTTTGCATTGGTGGTTACGCCACCAGCAACAAGTGGGAGATCTTCGGTGTCGAAGTCGCCGGTACGTGATGCGATGACGTCAAAGTCGAAGTCCATCTTGGACCTGAATGACATGAAGTAGCAGACCATC
Source organism: Glutamicibacter sp. MCAF14 (assembly GCF_052114325.1). Lineage (NCBI taxonomy): Bacteria > Bacillati > Actinomycetota > Actinomycetes > Micrococcales > Micrococcaceae > Glutamicibacter > Glutamicibacter sp. MCAF14. The sequence continues at coordinate 591,293 of NZ_JBFREO010000002.1, read as the reverse complement.
GTACTCACCGCGTAAGCGACCAGCGAGGCGCTGAGCGTGGTGTAATCGCGCAGGAACCCGAAGACGAATGGGGCACTAGCCAGCATGGCGATGACACCGACAATTTTGGCAACGCGCAGGCCGAAGAATCCGAAGCACATCAGGGCCAAGACCACGCCGATGCCGATGACGGAGAGCAGCTCGACAAGGAAACCGGTGACCCCATTCATTGGGATCAGTTCGAAGCGCACTGGGATGAAAATCGCCAATGCCACCAAGACCGAAACGGTGAAGGCCTTGTTGGTGACCTTCTTCCAGTAGAAGCTGGCCAAGACGGGGAAGACCAATGCGCCCCACAGTGCACCCACGAAGACCAACAGGTCCAGGATATTCAGCTGCATGCTTGCGAAGGCGACAGCCAACGCGGTAGCAACCACCATGGTGATGCGGCCAATCAACAGCATCTTCTTCGGATCGGCCTTTTCCTTGCCGGCAACGTTCTGCCCGTAAACATCGGCCATCATGATCGAGGACAGGGCAGACAAGTCCGAGTCGGCCGTCGAGGACAGCGCGCCAATGATCATGATGAAGAACAACGCCAGGAGAATGCCCGGCAAGTAGCTTGCAGCCATCTCAGGGATGAGGTTGTTCATGTCCCCTCCACTTGGTTCGAAACCGAGGTAGAGGGCGAGCACACCGAGCATGCCGACACCGATCACCATTGCGCCATAGCCGATGGTTGCGGTGATGAAGGTCGGCTTGATCAGGTCCTCACGGACTGCAAAGAGCCGCTGGGCAATGGTCTGGTTGCCGATGGCATACGCCAGAACTGCAGCAATGTACGGTGCACCCTGGCCCAAGAAGGCTTCAGACGAGAAGAAGCTCGACTGCTGCGGGGTCAGGTTGTTCGCGCCAGTTTCGAAGGCTGCTGGGAATCCGGCAGCGAAGAAGATCACTGGAACGATGATTGCTACCGCTCCGAGCATGGCGACAACCTGAACGAAGTCGGTGAGCACCGAAGCGCGGAAGCCGGACCATAGAGTGTAGAGCAATACGCCACCGGCCACGGCCAGGACGCCCTGGATGAAGTTGAATGGTGAAAGCATCGAGATCAAGACGCCGCCGGCGATGAAGTTGGACATCAGAGAGATGACTGAGCCGACGATGTTCGATCCGGCAAGCATCAGCTGGCTGGAGCGGCCGTGACGGACGTGCATGACTTCGGCGAGGGTGTGCGCCCTTGGCGCGACTTTGCGGATTCGCTTGCCGAACGGGTAGATGAACAGAATCATCAACGCGCCCCATAATCCGTAGTGGATCGGGCCGGAGATTCCGTAAGTGTACCCGGAGGTAGCTGAGGCGTACATCGAAGAAGCCCAGATCCAGGTGGCGGTCATGCTGGCAGCAGAAATGCCGAAACCAATTTTGTTTCCGGCGGTCATGTAGCCGTCGGCATTTTCGTTTTTCTTCCCGATCCTGGTGGAGATCAGGAAGGTTCCTCCGTAGAAGAGCACTAGTAATAAGACTACAGTTAGGGCGCTGAACTGCATTATTTCGTTATTCATGCGCCACCTCCCTCTGATAGACGGTGATGAGATACGCGCCGGGCACTAGATGCTCAACCGGCGATTTATCCTGCACGTCGTCTTGCGAGATGTCATCGCAAGGGGTGTTTTACAGCTGACGCGCACAAGCCCCTGGGCCCATGAATCACTTCCCTACACTCAAGTTTCGTTCGTTTCTCATTCGTATCGTTCATCCCTAGCAATGGGAGCGCCTGTTTCTGAGTCCAGCTCAGAGCTTGGCAATTTTGGTTTCACAACGTGAATCCAGACCCGGGATATTGCCTGCATCAAATTGCGGCATTCCAGGTGTGCGCGCGTTGCGCTTCGGGCCATTCAAGCGGAACATTCGTCCTGGCGAATGACACCTGTTTCCATAGGAAGCCTGCTACCTGGAACTCAACACGCGAATACGGCGTGGAGTAACTCAGACGGCGTTTTGACGCCGAACAGGTGAGCAGTTAATGACATTCCGAAAACAGATAATCCAACTAACTACATTCAAATATTAGCATGAATGCAAAGATATTCGAATCAGTTCTTTCAAATCCCCTTTCTCCGCTAGCTCGGAGCCAACGAACTGACGGGGCAGAGTTCAATAATTCGAGCGAATATGGCAGTCCAATACCACTGCTTCCCAACTGGTAATTGTGCATGCACTTAGTGTGAGCAAAGAACAAATATTTCTCTGAATTCTGGGGTTTTTGGATGTTTAGGATGACGTTGCGGCAGCGTTGAGTCACGCACCGGGCGAACCTAGAGTCCGGCTTGCCTGCCTCCGCCTGCGCCGTCCGCTGGAGTCCGTTGGCAGATCCGCCCCACGGCATAAGCGGCCACCGGTGCAATTACACACTGCATAAATATGCATTGCGTCCGATAGCCAAGGAGTTAACGGCAAATGAACATCAGGAGAATGCCAGTCCCTCTCCCCCAAACCGATAGCTCCACCCGCACAGCGTCGACTTAGCGATGGAACAGAGATCTCTGCCAGAATGGGATTATGACTGACATTGCCCGACCAGCTCGTCGCACGTTCATGTGCGCTTCGGCAGCACTTGGTTCTGCCGCTCTTCTCACCGCTTGCGGTGATGGACATTCTGAAGCAGATGTCCCTGATGCGTTTCCTATTCCCGAGCCGAGCGGCGAGGGGCAGGCCCTGATGAAGGCCAAGGACCTTCCTGCGGGTTCGCGCGCACTGGCCCCGGCCAAAGACCCGTCTGGAGAAGATGTAGGCGTACTGCTCTTCCGCAAGGACGAAGAAACGGTATTGGCCTACTCGAACATCTGCACCCATCAGGGCTGCGCGGTCTCCCCGAAGTCAAGCAAAGACGATTTCTACTGCGCCTGCCACGGCTCGCGTTTCGCGCCAGCTGACGGCACGGTCACGAACGGGCCGGCTATCGCAGCTCTGCCACGCTATGCCGCTGCGATTGAGGGCGAGGATATCGTCGCGTACATCACCGCCAGCCAGTAGCTTCCAACAGCTGCCCAAGCGCAAGAGGCTGAACCCCATTTGGGGTTCAGCCTCTTGTGTTTCCCGGTGACTTGCCTAGAACAAGGCAACCTTGTCCGGGGCCGGGAAGATCTCATCAAGCTGCGTTAGCTCCTGGGCAGTTGGCACCCAGCGCACGGCGGTAGCGTTGTCGCGGATCTGCTCAGGACGAGTTGCACCGGCGATCACGGAGCTCACTGGCGACTGCGCGGCCAGCCATGAGAATGCCAATTGGATCGGGGTCAGGTCTCGCTGGGCAGCGAAATCGGCGAATTGATCCAATTGCCCGAAATCGCTGCTCTGCACCAGATGCTGGCGTGCATGAGTCAGCCGGCTTCCTTCAGGCGCGTACCCCTTGGAGTATTTTCCGGTGAGCAGTCCGTTGGCCAACGGGAAGTAAGGGAGCACGCCCAGCGAAAATTCCCGAGCCGCGGGGAGGACTTCGAGTTCAGCACGTCGATCGAGCAGGTTGTAGTGATTCTGTGCAGAGATGAAGCGCTCCGTGCCCAGCTCCCGCGCAACATACTCGGCCTGCGCAATCTGCCAGCCGGAACGGTTCGAATGCCCGATGTAGCGGACCTTGCCACTGGCCACCAGCTCGTCCAAGGCCCGCAAGGTTTCTTCGATGGGAGTGTTCGCATCCGGGGTATGGAACTGGTAAAGGTCGATGTAGTCAGTTCCTAAGCGCTCCAGCGACGCCTCAACGGCTTTGACGATATAGCGGCGTGATCCTCGTGCATTGAAATCTGGCCCATTAACGCCGCGCATGTCCATCCCGAACTTAGTGGCCAAGACGATGTCCTCACGAGCACGTCCCAGCGCCTTGCCCAGACGGATTTCAGAGAGCCCTGGCTCCTTGCCATACATATCTGCAACATCGAAGAGCGTAATACCTGCGTCAAGTGCCGCGTGGATTACCGCATCGGTCCCCTCCTGGGATTCGGTGGCTGTACCGGCACGGCCAAGATTGTTGCAGCCCAGCCCCACGACGGAAACACTCAAGCCACTGCGGCCTAACTGGCGAAATTCCATGGACACCTCATCTGTTGCTTTGATCTTCCGCTTCACTGAGCGACGTTATACCCATAGGCTATCTGGTAGGTAGATGTGCTGAAGATTTCACAGCACAATTCACTGCATTGCATATTTATCCATTAGGATGGAAACATGTCTAAAGTTCTTACCAATCTCCCTGTAGGCGAGCGCGTAGGTATCGCGTTCTCCGGTGGCCTCGACACCTCGGTGGCAGTAGCCTGGATGCGCGACAAGGGCGCCATCCCTTACACCTACACTGGCGACCTCGGCCAGTACGATGAGCCAGATATCGACGCAGTACCTGGCCGTGCATTGGAGTACGGCGCAGAGAACTCCCGTCTGGTTGACTGCAAGCCTGCTCTGGTTGAAGAAGGCTTCGCAGCACTTGCTTGCGGCGCTTTCCACATCCGCACCGGCGGCAAGACCTACTTCAATACCACCCCACTGGGCCGCGCCGTCACCGGCACCCTGCTGGTACGCGCCATGCGCGAAGATGGTGTGGATGTCTGGGGCGATGGTTCGACCTACAAGGGCAACGACATCGAGCGCTTCTACCGCTACGGCCTGATGGCCAACCCGAAGCTGCGCATCTACAAGCCTTGGCTTGACCCCAACTTCGTCGCCGAGCTCGGTGGCCGCCAGGAAATGTCCGAGTGGCTGCAGGAGCACGGTTTCCCTTACCGTGATTCGGCTGAGAAGGCATACTCCACCGACGCCAACATCTGGGGCGCAACCCACGAGGCGAAGACCCTGGAACTGCTCAACAGCTCCATCGAGTCCGTTGAGCCGATCATGGGCGTGAAGTACTGGGACGAGAACGTCGAGATCAAGACCGAAGATGTTTCGGTCTCCTTCGTTGCCGGCCGTCCGGTTGCCATCAACGGCAAGGAGTTCACCGATTCGGTGGCTCTGGTCAACGAAGCGAACATCATCGGTGGACGACACGGCCTGGGCATGAGCGACCAGATCGAGAACCGCATCATCGAAGCCAAGTCCCGCGGCATCTACGAAGCACCAGCAATGGCGCTGCTGTACCTCGCCTACGAGCGCCTGGTCAACGCGATCCACAACGAGGACACCGTAGCCAGCTACCACAACGAAGGCCGCCGTCTGGGCCGCCTGATGTACGAAGGCCGCTGGTTGGATCCACAGGCCCTGATGCTGCGCGAATCGCTGCAGCGCTGGGTAGGCTCGGCCATCACGGGTACCGTTACCATCCGCCTGCGCCGTGGCGATGACTACACGATCCTCAACACCGAGGGCGAGAACCTGAGCTACCACCCGGACAAGCTGTCCATGGAGCGCGTTGGCGATGCAGCCTTCGGCCCAGTGGATCGCATCGGCCAGCTGACCATGCGCAACCTGGACATCGCGGATTCCCGCGGCCGTCTGGAACAGTACGCCACCATGGGTCTGGTCGGTGGCACCACCGCTGAACTCGTTGGTTCGTTGGAAGCCGGTGGCGCTGATGACATCGTGAACGCAACCCAGGTTGATGTCGATGATCTGGCTACCGACCGCGCTATCGAGTCCGCTGCATTCGATGCAGGCACCGACTAAGCGCTAAAGCCTAGCTAGAAGATCGGCCAGGTTCTCCCCTTGCGGGAAGAACCTGGCCGATCTTTCTTTTTGCCCGCAAATCCCTTCTGGAGAGAAAAATAGTCCCCGACGTGCAAGACGCCGGAGACTCCCCTGAACTGGAAGCTATTAGCTCTCTATCAAGGCCAGCAGAGGGCTCACCGCAATGGTGAAACCGACCAGGGAAATGAGCCGAAGTACCAAACGTACGCGAGCGCCTTGCTTGGTATTTGGCTCCGGCAACCGGAACCCTTGTTCAACGATCCACACCAGAATGGTGATGACTACGCCGGTCAGTGCCACCTGCGCTGTAGCCAGACCGGAAAGCAGGGACACCACTCCGACGCCGATGATGACACCGACGCAGGCCTGAAAAACCAGATGCAAAGGCGTACGGGTTGCGCCCATCCGAGGGGCTTTACGCTGAGCGCCAGGGGTCTCGTCCCGGTCTTCTTGTGGAATCATGTCTCCTATTTTCCTGCTCGTTCAAACTTGTTCCTGCGCGTAGCCGCGAAGGGAAGCCAAATTCTTGGACAGCAGCACGCCGCTGCCCCCATTAAAAACCACCGTGCCGAACCGGGCAGCCCTGGCCACTTCCTCGAAGCCCAGGGAGCGGGCTAGCGCCAATGACGCGGTATTCTGCACATTGACCACGCACCAGGCCTTCGGAGCGCGTTGGGCAATCCATGCCAGCCTGGCCTCGGAGAGGCTGCGAGCAGCCCCGCGTTGCTGGTGGTGGCGGATGATTTCTATCCCGCCCAGATAGTATCCGGCCGGTGCCACTGGATCGTCCGGCTCCCACCAATGAGCTCTGGCCCAACCCAGCAGTTCTCCGGAGCTGGTCTTGATGACCAATTGGCATTCTGCTGCGCCCCAGAGCTCGGGCGCGGCTTGGCGCCCCAGGCTTTCCGAGAGTCTGCGGATAGCCAGGTAATCCGCTTCCTGCATTGGCTGCGGCGTAAGCATTGGACTAGTGCGCGCTGATTAGTCGACGTTCATCGGCTTGGGTGGCATTGGATGTGCCATCTTCAGCTTGGACAGATCAGCATAAGGGGCCACGCCAATGCTCAGCTTGGTAAAGTCCAGCTTCGCTTCGCGAATGCAGGTCTTGATCGCTGGGACGGCGAGCTTCGGTGCTGGCGACAGTACGCGGATGTTGAGCTTGCGAGTGCTGAAATCGCTGGATTCCACGGTACCCAGGCCACGCCATGCCAAATGGCCGGTCAGCGCTTCCTTGGCCTTCTTCTCCAGGTACTGGTCGCGCTCGGTGCCGCTGGCGGACTTCAACGCATACTGGACGATAATCCATGACTGGTCCTCATCCTTGATTTCTTCGTAGCCTTCCTCCGCGCAGGCTTCCATGAAGCCAGCGAACAGCTGGTCAGCACGGTCATTGTCGACGTCCTGCACATCGCTGGTTTCCGACATGTGGCCAACTACGCCGTGGTTGATGACGAACTGGCCCACCTCGTCATCTTCGAACTGCTGGAACCACGCTTCGCGGAACTGCAGTACATTCTTCTCGTCCAAACGGTAGGTGCGAACAATCGCCATGGGTTTTCCCTTTTCAAGGTCGGTGAATCAATCAAGTATGAAAGTTTGAACAGCTTCTAGGCTGTCGGAAGGTCCGCGACTTTAGCTAACCATAATTCTCGATGCGAGTGGTTGAACGGAGCTGCATTATGCGCCACAGATTCCAAGAGCTCTTCACTGGTTTCGCGGATGGAAGCTTGCAATTTCTGCGGATACCCCATGGACACCGAGTGCTCCGCGAACTCGTCCTCGTCATCAAGGAAAGTCCCTTGGCTGCGAGAACGGATGACATCCAGATCCAGGTCGATGGAGTTCACTTCCCATGAACCACGTTTCATCTGGAGCCAACCGATGTTGGTGGACAGATCGACGTAGACATCGAAATCCTCGGCGGCATCTGCATACATCGTGGCTACCCAGTCACCGCGATGCGGGATCAGGCACAGTGCGTTGGTAGCGGCCAGGTGCGCGGTTCCCGGGCGGGCAACCAGCGATCCTGCTGGCTGGTGCAGCCAGTGGCCATATTCGTCATGTCCCAAGTAGAAGCCCGGGACGACCCAATGCGGGTTTCCGTCGAACTTCCAGGCACGCGCCACTACGAGCGCACCGAAGTCGATGGCTTGCGGGCTGCGGGGCAATCCTGCTTGGACGCCGGTGAAGGCACTCACAGCTTCGGGATCTGCCCGGTGGGAAGGTCTTGTCCGGGCAGCGGCCGGGCGAAGGGAACCTTGGTGCCAAGAACCTGTGCGAGCGTGTCGCGGGCTACCTGCTGAGCTGTCAGACCCACACGTTCAAGAACTTCTGAACGGGTACCGTGCGCCAGGAATTCTGTTGGCAAGCCGACTTCGTTCAAAGCCGTGTCGACCCCAGCGGCGCGCATCCCGGTACGCAGGCGCGAGCCGACGCCGCCGGCACGCACGCCATCTTCAATGCAAACCACAATGCGGTGGCGGGCGGCTAGGGAGATCACTGACTGAGGCATCGGGAGCACCCACCGCGGGTCAACAACCGTCACCGATACGCCCTGGCTGTTCAGGCGTTCTGCAACGTCCAGCGAAAGCTCGCTCATGGCACCGACCGAAACGATCAGCACATCGGGAGCCGCGCGATCGCCCAGTCGGGCGAGCACGTCCACGCCGTCGGGCAGGCGGTCCACAGCCTCGATGGGTTCACCCACCGAGCCCTTGGAGAAGCGCACGACGCTTGGTGCGTCATCGATGTCCAGGGCTTCACGCAATTCCTCGCGCAAGCGATCGGCATCTCGCGGGGCTGCAAGATGCAGGTTCGGCACAATCTGCGTCAGCGCCATATCCCACATGCCGTGGTGGCTGGCACCGTCCGGGCCGGTGACCCCGGCACGATCCAGCACGATGGTGACTCCGGCCTTATGCAGGGCAACGTCCATCAGCAACTGGTCGAAAGCACGGTTCAGGAAGGTTGCGTAGACGCAGACCACCGGGTGCAGACCGCCAAAGGCCAGGCCGGCCGCGGTGGTCATCGCGTGCTGTTCGGCGATGCCCACGTCGATGACGCGTTCTGGATGTTCTTGGGCCATGGCCTTCAGACCGACCGGCTGCAGCATGGCTCCGGTGATCGCCACGATGTCATCGCGCTCATTGGCGACCTTGGCTATTTCTTCGCCGAAGACGCTGGTCCAGCTCTGTGCGCTGGGCTTGGATACCGGCAGTCCGGTGACCGGGTCGATCACGCCGACCGCATGGAATTGGTCCGCTTCGTCGGCGCGGGCTGGCGCGTAGCCGTGGCCCTTTTCGGTCAGGGCGTGCACGAGCACTGGACCTGCATACTGCTTAGCCTGCTGCAGTGCTTCTTCAACTGCGCGCTGGTTGTGCCCGTCGATCGGGCCGATGTACTTCAGGCCCAGGTCCTCGAACAGGCCCTGCGGCGCCCACCAGTCCTTGATGCCCTTCTTGGTGGCATGCAGGGACTTGTAGGTGAAATCGCCGACCGGTCCGGAGCCCTTGAGCTTGTCCTTGAGCTTGTCCATGGCGTTTTCATACGCCGGGTGGGTGCGGAACTTGTCCAGCTGCTGGCGCAGGCCCGAGAGCTGGTTGGCTAGGCCGCCGATGGTCGGCGCGTAGGAGCGGCCGTTGTCGTTGACCACGATCACGGCCTTGCGGTCCTTGTCCGCTGCGATGTTGTTTACCGCTTCCCACGCCATGCCACCGGTCAGGGCGCCATCGCCCACCAATGCCACTGCGTAGCGGTCGTTGTTGTTCATCAGCTTGTTTGCCCGCGAAATGCCGTCAACCCACGAAAGCGATGAGGAGGCATGGGAGGACTCGACTACGTCGTGTTCGGATTCGCCGCGGTCCGGATATCCCGACAGGCCGCCTTGCTGGCGCAGGGTTTCGAAGTTCTGCCGCCCGGTGACCAGCTTGTGCACGTAGGACTGGTGTCCGGTATCGAAGACGATGGAATCAGTTGGGGAATCGAAGACTCGGTGGATCCCCAGTGTCAGTTCGATGACTCCGAGGTTTGGGCCCAGATGCCCACCGGTGCGGGCGACATTGTCGATGAGGAAGTTGCGGATTTCATCTGCCAAGTCGTCGAGCTGTTCGAGGGTAAGCGCCCGCAGGTCGCTTGGTTTTTTGATGGTCTTCAATAAAGACACGTTCATCCCCTTCACAAATTCGCCGACAGTAGGCTTGAATGCCTATGCGAAATACCTAGTTTACCGCGTTCAAGGCTTCTTTCATTATCCGCCAACCATCTTGCCGGTGCTAATTTCCTAGCAATGACGTTCACTACCTTCTGGAAGCTGTGACCGGCTCTGTCCATTTTCCATGCGGGCAAGCGTATCAGCCAGCATTTGGTGTCCCTGGGCTTCAAATACCTCGTCACCGACTTCATGAGCCCAGACCGCAGTTCCGATCCCTTCGCGCAATTCCATGATCCCCCAGGCCTTTTCCTCTCGCGGGTCGCCGCCGTATCCGCGCAGGAACGCAGCTTCCAAATCCGCACGCCCTTTCCACTGTTGCACCGCTAGCCGCGCGAAGTCGCTGGCAGCGGGACGGAATTCGAATCGGCCGAAGTCAATGATGCGAAGCTTGCCGCGATCAACGAGCCAGTTGCGCGGTTGCCAATCTCCATGGGTTGGCACCAAGATGGCAGGTTTCGGATCGTAGTTTTTGAGGATGTTCTCGATCCGCTCGCAGAGCGCTGGTTCAATGCGATGCTTGCGGTCTAAGAGCAGGAGGAACTTGCGCGTCAGCCGCGCTTCGTAGCCATGATCCAGTTGTTGTTCTTGTGCATGCAGGAGCTTGAGCGCACTGCCCGCCTGCTGATGGACTTCCGGGTCGAATTCCCAGGCCGTTCCTGCGCTTAGTTCCCCGGGCTGGTAATCCATGATCGCCAAGCGCAAGCTGTGACTTGCGTGCAGCAGCTGTGCTGCCAGTCCTGCATTTTTCAATGGCCCGGTGTAGCTGCGGTGGGCTAGGATCTCTCGGTCCAGATGGTGGTTGGCTTCTCCCCCGGTCTTGGCTACGACATGACGTGTTCCGGCCCGCAAATGCAGGACCTTGGTGTCGGTGAGGTTCCATGACATGTCGGCCACGACGTCAACCGGGCCAAGCCACTGGCGTATCTGCTGTGCGTGCGCTGATGGCAGCAAGTCTTCAAGCGCTGGAGCAGCCATCGATCAATCCTCCTCATAGTTTGGAATCACTTGGTTGCCGGAGATTTTTGGGGTGCCTGGCAAAGATTCTCCCCTGCCAGTGGCAGCTCGCTAGGCTGGTTGCATGGACATTCCTGAGCGCACCGGTGAAACTGCCTACCGATATTCGCAGGTAGCAGAAGCCTACATCGATATGTTTGGGGCGCCAGAGCAGGCGGAGGATCAAGACCGGGAACTGATTGCGCAGTGGGCCGCACAGATCCATGGTCCAGTACTTGACGCTGGCTGCGGCTGATGCTCATCGGTGCGCCACTGGCGTTGATCTTGTGCCCGAGTTCTTGGAATATGCGCGTGCAAACTTTCAGAAACCAGAATTCCTGCGCGCTGATCTGGCGCACCTGCCATTTGACGATCAGCATTTTTCCGGGGTGCTCGCCTGGTATTCGGTAATCCATGCTCCACCGGCCGAGCTAGGACCGCTGTTGAATGAGCTGGCCCGGGTGCTGAAACCAGGCGGAACGCTCTTGCTCGGATTCTTTGCCAGCGATCAGCTGGAGGCCTTTGCGCACCAAGTCGCCCTGGCCTGGTGTTGGCCTCCGGCGGATCTAACGCTGCTCTTGGAACAGGCCGGACTGAAGGTGCTTCAGGCCGGCACCCGCACTCGGGCAGAAGCTCGCACCCATGGGCATCTGCTAGCGCAAAAGCGGGCTTAAACGACTTAGGACCCAAGGCAATTGCCTTGGGTCCTAAATCTTGTCCGCGATGCGGATCTACCTACAGATGCCCTTCGACCGGAGCCGAAGTGGATCTACTAGTTAGCAGCAGCGATCTGGCGCAGTACGTACTGCAGGATGCCACCGTTGCGGTAGTAGTCAGCTTCACCTGGGGTGTCGATGCGCAGAACTGCGTCGAACTCGGTAACCTTGCCGTCTTCAGCGGTTGCGGTGACCTTCAGGGTCTTCGGGGTGGTGCCGTTGTTCAGCTCGGTCACGCCGGAAACTGCGAAGGTTTCGGTACCGGTCAGACCCAGTGAATCAGCGGACTCGCCTTCAGGGAACTGCAGTGGCAGAACGCCCATGCCGATCAGGTTCGAACGGTGGATACGCTCGAACGACTCGGTGATGACAGCCTTGACACCCAGCAATGCGGTGCCCTTGGCAGCCCAGTCACGCGAGGAGCCCGAACCGTATTCCTTGCCGCCCAGAACGACCAGCGGGGTGCCAGAAGCCTTGTAGTTCTCTGCAGCGTCGTAGACGTAAGCCTGCGGAGCACCTTCCTGGGTGAAGTCGCGGGTGAAGCCACCCTCGACGCCGTCCAGCAGCTGGTTCTTGATGCGGATGTTCGCGAAGGTACCGCGGATCATGACTTCGTGGTTACCACGGCGCGAGCCGTAGGAGTTGAAGTCCTTGCGATCCACGCCGTTCTCGATCAGGTAGCGGCCAGCCGGGGTTTCCGACTTGAACGAACCTGCAGGCGAGATGTGGTCGGTGGTGACCGAGTCGCCCAGCTTCAGCAGCACGCGAGCGCCGTTGATGTCCTCAACTGGCTGTGGTTCTGCGGTCATGCCGTCGAAGTAAGGTGCCTTGCGTGCGTAGGTCGACTTCTCGTCCCATGCGAAGGTGGAACCCTCTGGGGTATCCAGTGCCTTCCAGCGTGCGTCGCCTTCGAAGACTCCGTCGTAGCCCTTAGCGAACATTTCCTTGTCAATCGACGAGTCAATGATCTCCTGGACCTCGACAGGCGATGGCCAGATGTCCTTCAGGAAGACATCGTTGCCCTCGGCGTCCTGGCCCAGTGCGTCGGTTTCGAAGTCGAAGTCCATGGTGCCAGCCAGTGCGTAAGCGATGACCAGTGGCGGGGAAGCCAGGTAATTCATCTTCACGTCCGGGTTGATGCGGCCTTCGAAGTTGCGGTTACCCGACAGGACTGCGGTTGCTGCGAGATCGTTGGCGTTGATGGCCTCGGAGATCTCAGCATCCAGTGGACCGGAGTTACCGATGCAAGTTGCGCAACCGTAGCCGACAACGAAGAAGCCGAGCTTCTCCAGGTATGGCAGCAGGCCGGACTTCTCGTAGTACTCGGTTACAACCTTCGAGCCTGGTGCGACCGAAGTCTTGACCCATGGCTTGGAGGTCAGGCCCTTGTCAGCTGCGTTGCGAGCCAGTACGGCTGCGGCCAGCATGACCGAAGGGTTGGAGGTGTTGGTGCACGAGGTGATCGAAGCGATCGAAACCAGGCCGTGGTCCAGGGTGAACTGGGTGCCATCTTCCTTGGTGACCTCGACGGCTACCGATGGGCGGCCAGCGCCCTGGGTGTCCTCGGCGTCCGATACGTAGTTGTGCAGGTCCTTGCGGAACTGCTCCTTCGAGCTCGACAGCTCGATGCGGTCCTGTGGACGCTTCGGGCCGGCGATCGATGGAACCACGGTGGACAGGTCCAGTTCGAGGTATTCCGAGAAACGGATCTCGCGGCTTGGATCGTGCCACATGCCCTGTTCCTTGGCGTAAGCCTCGACCAGTGCCACGTTCTCTTCGCTGCGGCCGGTCAGGCGCAGGTAGTCGAGGGTGACATCGTCGATTGGGAACATTGCGGCGGTCGAGCCGAATTCTGGGGACATGTTGCCGATGGTTGCACGGTTAGCCAGTGGCACTGCGGCCACGCCTTCGCCGTAGAACTCAACGAACTTGCCAACAACACCGTGCTTGCGCAGCATTTCGGTGATGGTCAGCACCACGTCGGTTGCGGTAGCGCCAGCTGGGATCGAACCTGCCAGCTTGAAGCCGACAACGCGTGGGATCAGCATGGAGACAGGCTGGCCGAGCATTGCTGCTTCGGCCTCAATGCCGCCAACGCCCCAACCCAGCACGCCCAGGCCGTTGACCATGGTGGTGTGGGAGTCGGTGCCTACGCAGCTATCTGGGTAAGCGCGCAGTACGCCGTCGACCTCGCGGGTCATGACGGTGCGTGCCAGGTACTCGATGTTGACCTGGTGCACGATGCCGGTGCCTGGTGGGACGACCTTGAAGTCGTCAAACGCAGTCTGGCCCCAGCGCAGGAACTGGTAACGCTCGCCGTTGCGCTGGTACTCGATCTCCATGTTGCGCTCGACAGCGCCTTCGAAACCGAAGGTGTCGATCTGCACGGAGTGGTCGATAACCATTTCAGCAGGTGCCAGCGGGTTAACGCGGGTTGGGTCACCGCCGAGGTCCTTGACGGCCTCGCGCATGGTTGCCAGGTCAACGACACAAGGCACACCGGTGAAGTCCTGCATCAGCACACGTGCAGGGGTGAACTGGATCTCGGTGTTCGGCTGAGCCGAAGCATCCCACTGACCCAGTGCATTGATGTGCTCGTTAGTTACGTTCGCGCCGTCTTCGGTGCGAAGCAGGTTCTCAAGAAGAACCTTAAGGCTGTAAGGAAGGCTGTCCGAGCCTTCAACCGTATTTAGTCGGTAAATTTCGTATTCGGTTCCATTGACGTCAAGTACGCCCTTGGCACCGAAGCTGTCCACATTGCTCACGTGGGACTCCTCTCGCCAGACACTCATTCTGTTGCACACGCACACTGCTATTCCAGTTAGGAGTCCCTAACTGAGATAGTCAGGGCCCTAGCGTGGCAGAGCTAAAAACAGTCTATCGCCAAAGCAGTTAAAAAGACTCCTCGGAATAAATTTTCAGCCAAATTCGTGTCTAAACGGACAAATTCTGATGCTTAACGGCGCACGAAGAGTCCAATGGACTCCATATGGTGGGTGTGCGGGTACAAATCGTGAATCTCCAAATGATCTAATTCATAGTCGCGGCCCATCAAACGCGCGGTATCCCGGGCAAAAGCCGCCGGATCGCAGGAGACGTAACAAATACGCGAAACGCCACTGGAAGCCAGTTCGGCGGCGACCTGCTTTTCCAGACCGGTACGCGGTGGATCAAGCACTACGGCATCCAAAGTCGCATCGTGTGCGACCTGGCGTAACACTCGCTCAACACGGCCGCGGATTACCGTGGCCTGCGAATAATCGCGCAGGTTCTTCTTCGCATCGGCGTGGGTTCCCGGAGCGCCTTCAATCGAGAAGACCCGGCCCCCGGTGCCAACCGCCTTGGCCAACGGCACGGAGAAGAGTCCGGCCCCGGCATAGAGATCGGCAATTTGCTCGCCCGCGGCAGGTTCGGTCAGCTCGATAACCCGAGAAGAGAGCAGGCTGGCCGCTTCACGGTGCACCTGCCAGAAGCCTTCACCGGTAATGCGGAACTTCTCCCCCAGCACCTTTTCGGTCAGGTGCGCCGAACCGGCCAAGGTCTGCAAGCTGCCCTTGCCATCGGCTGCCGAACCGCCATGCTGGCTGAAGGAAGCAACGTTCACGCCCTCAGGGAACTGCTTAGCCACCTTTGCCGCAGCGCCATCGCGGGCTTCGGCAAGCAGGATCAGCACGGTGCGGTCATCCTGGCTGGACACCGCAGCTTCCACACGCTCAATGCCCGAGTAGTCAACGGAGTACAGGCCGGTAGCCTCGATAGCCGGGTGTGCCAGCGGCATCTGCGAGATGCTGATCAGCTCGTTGCTGCGGAAGGCACTCATTGCGAGATTGCCCTGGGCATCGACCGAATAGGACATGCGGGTACGCCAGCCCAAGCCATCAGCTGAACCCTTGACGCCCTGAACTGCAGGGAAGTTGTAGTCTTCTGCCTTCAGTCCGCCCAGACGGGTCAGCTGCTCGGCGGCAACCTGCGACTTCAGCTCACGCTGGTATTCCAGGCTCATGTGGCCGAATTCGGCCCCGCCGACTGGATCACGGTGCTTCAAGGCATCAGCCGCATCCCAGAAATGCGGCACGCGGTGCTCGCTGGCTTCCAGCACCTCGGTGACATCGGCACGCCAGAACTTGGCCTCGGGCGCCGAGTCGGTCAGGCGTACGTTCACCAGCTCTCCGGGGATGCCGTGGCGTACGAAAATCACGCGGCCTTCATGGCGGGCGACGGTGTGGCCGCCATGGGCGATCTTGCCCAGGCGGACGGTCAGAGTTGGTGATTCAGTCATCGTTCTTGATCTTTCATCAGAAGCATTAAATTTGGCGGTGTGCCGAGGACTCTTCAGTGGCCCCGCCACCGAGGGCGCGCGAAGCACTGAGCAGGCGCCATGGCACCGAGGCAATCAGCACGCCTGGTTCATAGTGCAAGCGGTTCTTCACGCGCAAGGCTGTTTGGTTGTGCACCAGCTGTTCCCACCAGTGGCCCACAACGTATTCCGGGATATAGACAACAATCAGCTCCCGCGGGGATTCGCGCTTGATCGAACGAATATGCTCAATCAACGCCCCGGGAATGTCTCGATAGGGGGAAGCCAGCGCCGTGATCGGCACCGGAATTTGCAGCCTCTCCCAGTCCTGCAGGGTCTTCTCGGTCTTGCCGCGCTCCACATCCACGATGATTGCCTCAAGCTTGGATGGGCGCGATGCACGGGCGAAGGCCAGGGCGCGCAGCACCGGCTTGCGCACGGTGGATACCAGCACCAGGGCGTGCACGCGCGATGGCAAAGCAGTCGCGGCACCGGATTCATCTACTGCCAGTTCGTCGTCAACCTTTTGGTAGTGGCGCTGCAGCGAATCCATAATCACCATCAGCACCACAATGCCCAGCACGGCCAACCAGGCGCCGTGGACAAATCGGGTGGCCAAGACAACCACCAAGACCAATGCCGAAAGAATCAGTCCCACGAGGTTCAGCAGGCGTTTGCGCTGCTTGGCCGCGCGGATCCTGCGGTCAGCGATGGGGACCAGTACGCGCTTCCAGTGCTTGAGCATGCCCAGCTGGCTAAGCGTGAAGGACACGAAGACGCCTACCACGTAGAGCTGGACCAGTAAGGTGACATCGCCTTGGAACAACAGCACCAGTGCAATCGCGGCCACGCCCAGGGACAGGATGCCGTTGGAGAACCCCAAGCGATCTCCTCGGGTGCGCAGCTGCCGTGGAAGGAACCCGTCGGTAGCCAGGTGGCTGGCCAGCAGCGGGAAGGAATTGAATGCCTGATTGCCAGCCAGCATCAGCACCGCAATAGTCAGCACCGAAACCACGACCAGCCCGAAGGTGAAGTCGCCAAACACTGCCTGGGCCAACTGCCCCAAGACCGGGACCTGCACAAAGCTTTCAGGGATGGGTGCGCCATCGAGCAAGAAAGAGGCTTGCGGATCAGCGACGACCTTGATGCCGGTGGCGCGGGCAAGCATCAGCGTGCCCAGGGTCAGCACGCCCGAGAGCAGACCCAGCACCAGCAGGATCCGGGCCGCGTTCTTGGCTCGCGGCTTGGCCAGGGTCTGCACGTTGGAGATCGGAACTTCGATGCCGGTCAGCGCCGCAGAACCGGTGCTGAAAGCACGCAGGATCAGCAGTGCGCCGACTACCCCGTGCAGCCCGTTGGCAAATTCTGCCTCGGGAACAATCGTGAAGTTCGCGCTCGGAGCAAGGCCCAGTGAACCGGTTGCCGCCATCACGCCGCCAATGGCTACCAGCGCCAGCATGCCGAAGACGAAGAGGTAGACCGGGATGGCCAACGTCCAGCGCCCCTGTCCCTTGCCCCGCAGGTTTCCCACCACGAGGAATGCTACGAGACCAGCGGCCACCCACGCTTTGTATTCACCCAGCGCCGGGAAAATGGCGCTGAGGTACAAGGCAGCTGAAGAACTGGACACCGCAACGGTCAGGACAAAGTCCACCAGCAGCGCAGCGGCCACAGCCGTTCCCGAACGCGCGCCCAGGTTCTTCTTGACGATTTCGTAGTCGCCGCCGCCGGAAGGGTACTCCATCACCGATTGGCGATAGGAGAGCACCAGGACCACCAGCACGGCAAGCACAGCCAGCCCGACCATCGGAGAAAGCATGGTCGCAGCCAGGCCTGCCATGGCCAGGGTCAGCAAGATTTCATCTGGCGCGTACGCCAAGGACGACAGGGCGCTCGACGAGAAAATCGGCAACGCAACGTTAGGTGGGAGCGGCTTCTTATTCAGCTGTTCAGTTCTGAAAGGCCGGCCCACGAGGATCCGCTTGAGACCATCAAATAATGCAGGCACGAGACAACGTTATCGCAGGGTGCAAGGCACACGGGTGGCGCACCACAGATAATCTGAGCCCGATCAGCGCTATTGTTGCATTCGAAGCACACAACATGTGTGCGCCAGTTGATACCTATCAAGCAGTAAACCCAAGGAGTTCTCGGTGGCACATTTCGTGATCATGGGGTGCGGACGAGTCGGTGTCTCGTTGGCTCATACGCTGGATTCAGCGGGGCATTCTGTGGCAGTCATTGATCAGGACCCGCATGCCTTCCGCCGATTGAGCAAAAGCTTCACCGGGACCACGGTCACCGGAATGGGGTTCGACAAGGACACCTTGGAAGCTGCCAAAATCGACGAGGCCTACGCGTTCGCGGCGGTATCCAGCGGTGATAATTCCAACATTCTCGCTACTCGCGTATCGCGCGAAACCTATAACGTTCCCCATGTGGTGGCTCGCATCTACGACCCGGGACGCGCAGAAATTTATCAGCGCTTGGGCATCCCCACGGTAGCTGCCGTGCGTTGGAGCACCGACCAGGTGCTGCGCCGGATCTTGCCCGACTATTCGATGCGCGGGGACTTCCGCGAGCCTTCTGGCAGGCTGGTGCTTTCCGAAGTGGCACTGCACCGCGACTGGTATGGACGCCTGGTCAAGGATCTGGAAGCGGCAGCCGGGGTACGCGTTGCCTACCTGACCCGCTTCGGAGAAGGAACCATCCCGGAGAACCGCACCCGGTTGCAGGGCGGGGACCTGGTGCATGTGATGATGCGCCTTGATGAGACCAAGGATGTCGAAAAGATTCTCGCCAGCCCGCCAACGCCACTTTCCAACGACTAATCAGAGAGGCACCCAATGAAGGTCATGATTGCCGGGGCCGGCTCGGTCGGTTCCTCCATCGCCCGCGAACTTGTCATCAACCACCACGAAGTCCTGCTCATCGACTTGCAGCCGGAAATGGCTGACCGCGCCGATCTGGAAGCAGTGAAGTGGCTGATCGGCGATGCCTGCGAATTAGCGGTCCTGCAGCAGGCCCAGCTTGAAGAATATGACGTCGTCGTTTCGGCGACCGGCGATGACAAGGTGAACCTTGTGGTCTCGTTGCTGGCCAAGAGCGAATTCGGCATCCGCCGTACCGTAGGCCGAGTGAACAATCCAAAGAATGAATGGATGTTCGACGATGCGTGGGGCGTAGATGTCGCAGTGAGCACTCCGCGGCTGATGACCGCGCTGGTGGAAGAAGCCGTAGAGGTGGGCGACCTGGTGCGCCTGCTGACCTTGAAGACCGGCGAGGTCTACATGGTCGAGTTCACCGTCCCGCATGACTCGGCGTTGATTGGCCGCAGCATTGGCCGTATCTCATGGCCCGAGGACACCACCATGATGGCCGTGGTCCGCGATAAGACGCCGTTCCCGCCAAGTGCTGATGACGTGATTGAGGGTGGCGATGAAATCTTCTTCATCACCACCCCTGGAGCAGAACCCCTGTTGCGCCGCACCTTGCGCGACGCCACCCGCTAGGCCGCTGGACCTGGCGGGCTAGGCTCGCTGCCTGCTGCCACAGCCGGTCTGGAGACCAGCCAGGCAAACCACAGGGCCGCGGCATACAGCGGCACGCCCATCAGGGCGCGTGCCAAGCCCAAGGACACCACCTGGTCCGAGAAGTACATCGGGATCTGCACTGCCAAGCGCAAGGCGAACACTGCAATCAAGATCCAGGTAGCTACCTGGTAGCGGCGGAGCCGTTCGGGCCTTTTGCGCCATTCGGTGCCTTCATTGCGGATGAAGCCGAAGAGCAAGCCGATCAGCGGCCAGCGAACTACAACCGAAATAATCAGGCCGACCATGTAGGCCGCTGAGACGTAGAACCCTGGGACGTAGTAGTCTTTGGCGTTGCCTGAATTCCTTGCGGCAAAGGCACAGATCAAGATGCCCAGCAGCCCCGATCCTGCTTGAATCAGCGTTGAGCGCTTGACCAGGCGGATGATCATGAAGATCACGCCAAGGCCGATCGAGGCGATCAGCGCCCAGGTCAGGTCGCTGGTGAACGCGAAAACCATGATGAAGAGGAAACCGGGAAGCACCGTCTCCAGAATTCCGCGCACTCCTCCGACGGTGGTGAGCAAGTCGATCCCGCCGTCAGCGTTTTGCGCGATACTGGAGTTCGAACCGATCATTTCCGCGAAGCTTGGCTGCTTGGCTTGCGGCGCGGATTCATCTTCCGGACGAGGTTCTTCGTTGTTCATCATGTGTACTTCCAGTTAGGCGCCAGTACCCTGGCGCGCTCAAAACCTGTGGGCTGCCCGGTTTATCCGCGAGCCTCCGGAACAATTACGTAGCGCGGGTTGAAGATCGTGGGGATCTGCTCCACCAGAGCGACCATGCCCGAGTATTCGACCTTCACCCCCGGCTTGATGCCCGGAACGGATTTCTGCCCCATGAAGATCAATCGCACATGCGGGACCGTGCCACGACGAGCGGACATGGTGCCGAGCCGATCCACCACCACGGCGGTCAGCAATGGCGCCTCGTTGGGTGCGGAATAGCTGACCGACTGGACGTACCCGGCATGCTTTACTCGGCCGCGGGCAGGCAGCTGCTCCAGGTCTTCCACACACTCGTAACTAAGCTTCTGGTCCGATGGGCCCAGTTGCGTTGTGACGGGCTTATCCTTCAGCGACATTCATTAGCCGATCTGGGTGATCTCTGGTCCGCGTTCCGGACGCTTCAGATCCGGGGCCTGCTCGGCATTTGCTGGGCGGGTCTGCGCATTGGACGGAACGTTCAGCGGCAGCAGTTCTGCTGGTGGCAATGGCTTGTCACCGCGGTTGACCACTACGTTGCGCAGAATCTCATCGACGACACCGGCTGCTTCTTCGTTGCTGATGGCTGCGCCGCCAATGACTGCGCGCAGGAACCAGCGGCGCCCGTCGATGCCGACGAAACGCAGTGCAACATGGCCGGCACGGCCATCTGGAAGCTGCTGCGGCACCTTGGCCAGCAACTCGGGACCGTACTCGCCATCGCGGGTGAAGATTTCACCCTGCTGCGCGTTGATGTCGTTCTTGATCTTGTCGCTGATTCCTGGCCACAGCGATTCGGACTTCGAAGAGGAGAAAGCCATGAGCTGGATACGCGACTCGGCGATCTCCAGCGACACTGCGATCACACGCTTGTTGGACTCTTCGACGTCCATGCGGACCTTCATGCCGGTTACTGGCTTGATCAGGATCGAGCCGAAGTCCAAGTACTCCTGCGTATCTTCGATATCGCTGTAGTCGAACGGACCGGTTTTTGGCTCGGTTTCACCCTGAGCTGCTTCAGGAGCCGGGGCGGCTTCTGGCTGCTCGTTGGCTTTCTTACGCTTGAAAATCATGGTGTCCTTAGAAAATCTTGTCTTGCCCTCAAGGGTACTTACTTGGAGTTGAATCCGCCGGTCGAGCCGAATCCCCCGGTGCCACGAGCGCTATCGTCTAGCGAATCGGCTTCAATGAACACGGCCCGCTCAACTTTCTGGATGACCAACTGGGCGATGCGGTCGCCGCGGTTGACTTCGAAAGCTGCTGACTTGTCCGTGTTCAGCAAAGTGACCATGATCTCACCTCGGTACCCAGCGTCTACAGTACCCGGTGCGTTCACCACGGTAATACCGTGATTGGCTGCCAAGCCGCTGCGTGGGTGCACCAAGCCAACATAGCCATGGGGAATGGCCAGGGCAATACCCGTTGGAATCAGCGCGCGAGCACCGGGCTCAAGCACCAAGGATTCACGAGCGTGCAAGTCAGCACCTGCATCGGAAGGGTGGGCATAGCTTGGGACCGGCAGGTCGGGATCAAGCATCTTGATGGCAACGGAAATTGATGGTTCGCTCATCGGTGTAGGTCGTCCCCCGGAGTTATGTGAAATAGTCACTCGATAGTTTTCTCGTGCCTAACTCTATCGCGCGCGCCTAGGAATCACCTGCCCCCAGCACCGAGGTCATGATTCAAAGAAATATTGCCTAAACTTGGAACCATGAGTAATTCCAGCCCAGAGGGTTCAACCGTCCTGTTCAGCGAAAAGCTTTGGCCATCTGCCAGCACCTGGATTTGGCCCATCATCATCGCCATCACCGCCGGTGTTGCCCTTGCGCCTGTTAACGCCATCGTTGGCTGGGTTGCCGGCGGCGTTGTCTTGATCTCCCTGGTCGTCGTCTTCCTCTTGCGCGTGCCGACCATCGAAGTCACCAACGATCTGGTGACCGTGGGACGAGCCAGCATCGAGCGCAAGTACATCGGTGAAGTCATCGGTTACCGCGGTGAAGAAGGATTCAAGCAGCGCGGCCAGAAGCTTCACGGCTTGGCTTACATGCTGTTGCGCGGCTGGATCGATGGCGTAGTGCGCATGGAAGTCATTGACGAGCGCGACACCACTCCTTACTGGTTGACCTCCACCCGACGCCCCGAAGAGCTGGCAGCAGCCCTGTCCGGCGTCATGTACGAATTCACCGATGAAGGCATCAGCGAAGCAGCGAAGCTGGAAGAAGCAGAAGACGCTTCTGACGACTAACCCCGTACCGCTTTGCGCACATGACAATGATGGCGTCCTGGACCGCAAGGTCCAGGACGCCATCATTATTTAGTGCTGTTGCAGGTTTCTTCTAGCCTTCGCACTCGCTGCAGAATTTTTGCCCATTTTCTTCACGGGCCAGCTGTGTACGGTGGCGCACCATGAAGCAGGAAACGCAGGTGAACTCATCGACCTGCTCCGGCAGGATTTCGATGCTCACTTCTTCTTGCGCTGCTTCTCCGCCGGGCAGCACATACTCTTCAGCTAACGGCGTCTCGGCCTCATCGATCAGATTGGCCATGGCTGCAGTCTTGCCTGCCTTGAGCTGAGCGATTTCTTTGGCGCGATCCGCCTCTGACATAGCTACCGGTGCAGCAGATTCAATTGCCATAATCGTTAATTCGCTCTTTCCTGCAGGTCTTCGTCCCAACCGGCCGCTTCACAAGGTGAAAACTTATCCCGGCATAGAAGTATAACGTTCTTCAGCCAAATCCATTCCCGGGTCACGCCACACTAAGCAACGGTCGGCCGGTTCTGAAAAATACTGCGTGAGGTTGATGACTAATCTTGCGCCACACCCGGC
This sequence comes from Glutamicibacter sp. MCAF14, assembly GCF_052114325.1. Lineage (NCBI taxonomy): Bacteria > Bacillati > Actinomycetota > Actinomycetes > Micrococcales > Micrococcaceae > Glutamicibacter > Glutamicibacter sp. MCAF14. The sequence goes on along the minus strand of NZ_JBFREO010000002.1, from coordinate 568,306 downwards.
GCGGTGGTAGGAATTCAGCCCTCGAGGTGGCAAAGTTTTACACAGGAAATAAAGCGTGTGGAGGGTATAAATGCGTCAGCTGAGACTGGTAGGGATTCATGAAAATGGTTCCAGCCTGCAGGTCAGCAGTGACGACGGGATGAGCTTCGAGCTACCCGTTGATGATGCACTGCGCAGTGCAATGGCCGAAATCGCCCGTTCGCGGGCTCCAAGGAACCGTGAGGAGTCCTCGGTCCACTCGCCGCGTGAAATTCAAGCGCGAGTGCGCGCTGGTGCTTCCGCCTACGATCTCTCGCTCGAATGGGACATCCCTGTCGAGGACATCGTCAAATACGAAGGCCCGGTATTGGCCGAGCGCGAGCACATCGCCGAGCTGGCCCGCCGCGTCGAGGTCTCCGGACCGCAGACGGATGCCGAGTACCGTGAAGTCTTCGGTGAAGAGCCTGCTGATCTTGGCTCCATGGTGATGCACCGCCTGCATCAGCTCCATATCGATGCCGAGTCGGCTCGCTGGAATGCTTGGAAGGATCCAGAAGGCCAGTGGATCGTCACCGTGCAGTTCGATTCCCCGCTTCCCACCGAAAACGTCGAGTCCCTGGGCTCCGAATCGGCTGAGGCTTCAGCGAATGTCGCGCGTTGGGCATTTACCCCGGCACGCAAATCCTTGAAGAACCTGAACCGTTGGGCGCAGACTTTGAGCGAACAGGTCGCTCCCGAATACTTTCGCCCGATCTCCGCGCTGAATCAGCCTGAACCCGAGTCCCCTGCTGCCTCCAGCACTCCGGAAGCGGATGAGACCGAAGAGCTGGTCACCTTGCTCAACGCTCGTCGCGGTCAGCGTCCCAAGGAGCAGGATTCCGAGCGCGAGTCGCGTTACAACGAGATCATCGAGCGTGGCATGAGCAAGTACGATGCCGATGATGAGGATTCATTGCCGCATCTTCCGCAGGGCATCTCCGCGCGCACCTCGCAGCTGGTGATTGTCACCGATCAGGACCAGGAAGATTCCAACGGTGCTGAGGACAAGACTGCTGAACAGGGCGATGACGCCGCTCCACGCAGCAAGGCCAAGCGTTCCTCGGTTCCTAGCTGGGATGACATCATGTTCGGCAAGCGCAAGAAGGACACCGATTCCTAAGGCGCAGCCGAGGTAGAACACAAATAGGTATGGGAGCAACATTGATTCAATGTTGCTCCCATACCTATTTGTGTTTGGTGCGTTGAGTACTACTCGGTGCGGTGCACCAGCAGCGGGATAAACCGCTCCCCTGCGGTGAGAGATCCGTGCTGTCCCACCATTTCAAATGCCATCGGCGCCACACGGCGTCCATCATAGAAGGCAATTGGCTCAGCAGCCAGGATCATCAGATCTCCCAGACGTGCTGCGTGCTCCGGGGTGATCTCCCCGAAGTAACCACGTTCAATGGCTTCCTCACGGCTCATGACCCACGCCTTGGTTCCATAAGCCCGCTGCCATGCCTCGCGCACGCGCAGCTTGCAGGCTTCGTCGGCCTGCGCACCAAAGGTCAGTTGAGCACCGCGCGGCTCGCCACTGGTCAGCTCGACACCTTCAACCAGTTCGGGCTGCTCACTGTAGTCGATGCGCTGGGAGGCAGGAATATCCACCATCCCGTGGTCTCCAGTGATGAGCACCGTCGTTTCCTCAGGAAGCTTGGAGACCAGGTTCTTGATAATGTAGTCCAACTCTTCAAGCGTGTCTCGCCATTGGCTCGAATCGACACCGAATTTATGGCCGGTCTTATCCAACTCATTGAAGTAGGTGTAAACCAGCGAATTGCGGTGCGATTCGAAGATGGTCCGGGTGGCCCGAGCGCGTGCAGCAGGCTGGTTCGCTGGAACGAACTTCGGTCCGCGAAGCGAAGCCCTGGTCAAGGCTGACTTTGCAAACATCGGGATAGACACCGTGGCCACGTGGATCCCGTGTTCGGCGATCTTTTCAAAGACGGTCGGCTGAGTCTGCCACGTTTTAGGGTCCAGGTCCCCTGGCCACCCGCCAAGCTGGTTGACGACCCGGCGCTTAGCCGGGTCAATGACGTCATATCCCACCATGCCGTGCTGCCCGGGAGCCAGGCCTGTGGCCAGACTGCTTAGCGAGGTCGCAGTGGTGGAAGGGAAACCCGTGCCTAGCTTCTGTCCTCTTTCAAAAAGGCTGCGCAGGAATGGGGCATGTCCCAGGTGGCTCTTGAGCTGGTTCCACCCCAGCCCATCGACCATAATCAGCGCGACGCGCTTAGTCTCGGCCAGTCCTAGGACGTTCTCGAATCCGGGAACTCCCATCGCGGCTGCTGCCGATGGAAGAATCTCCGTAAGCGTAGCCTGCCCGTATTTGGGCGCTTCGGGGATTTTCTGGGCTGGTACTGGCAGGTCAGTGCGCTTCGTTTCTTCGAGCATGCCTAGGCGATCGTTGCCAGGCGCAGGCGGACAGCGAATTCGCGGGCTTTGTCCACGGCCTGCTGGCCATCGGCCTCGGCGCTAACCCGGATGACCAAGTCTTCCGGCTGCGAGGTGCCGTTAAGCCCATGGTCTGCATCGCACTGCGGGTCACCGCAGGCTGCTGGGGCCAGGTCGATGCGCTTGGTTCCATTCCACGACATGCCAAAGGTCAATTCCTTGACGGGGTCGGCAGCCGAGTAATGCTGCGGCTGGTGGTAAACGTAACTCGTGGCAACGGAGGCGATGCGGGCCAAGGAAATCATTTCGACAGAGACCTGCGCCATGACATCCTTGCCGTGGTCATCCAGCTGCTGGTCATCAACATGCACGATGAATAACACTTTTTCGCTCATCACCATGACGGTGATGTGGCGGTGCACTTCGGTATGGTCGAAGTGAGTTTCCAAATGTACATAGTGGTCAAGCACTGGTTGACCCATCATGGCTTCAGCCAGCACGTCTTGGACCATCTGCGGATAAAAACCCGCACGGACCAAATCATGCTGAAGTTCAGCGCCAGGAGTGGTCGAATACGTTCGAGAGCTCATAGCTCAATTCTACTCAGTCCCCACAGGCAATTCACGTTTCAACGATTTAGGTCAGTTGCGCAAGGCCCGTCGCACGCTATCGGTACGCTGCTCGGCGTTGCTGATCTGAATGTTCACGGCCAGTACGCTCAATGAGTTTGCGGCAACGGTGATTGGCGCAAATTTAGCAACCGTCACTTCAGGGTGGTTGTCCTTCAAAAGTGAAACGCGAGTGATGAAGTCCTTCAGCCCTTCCAAATCCACTGCGGGCAATCCCTGATATCCGAAGAGCCGCACGCTGCTGCGCGGACGGCGGATAAGCTGTTCCAGATCGTGGGTCGAGAACGGTGCCACTCCGTGGGCCCAGTCATCGAGCAGATTCACCGGGTCGCCACTGAGCCCGAAGGAAATTACCGGTCCAAGCAATGGATCTTCGACTGCTTTGACTACGCAGGCCTGGCCTGCCGGGGCCATGCTTTGGACTTCAAGGGAATCCACCCCATAGGCAGCCATCAACGACTTCATGTGAGTGAAGTTCGCTTCCAAACTCTTCTTATCGGGGATGCTCAAACGCACCCCGCCCAAATCCAGTCGCTGACGCAGGTCAGGGTCATTGGCTTTCAGTGCGACGGGCCAGCCAAATTCTTCGGCTGCGGCAACGGCCTCTTGCGCGGTGTGCACCACTCGATGGGCGAGGAACTTGATTCCGTAGAACTCCAGCAGTTTCTCTACCTGTGCATCGTTTAGTTCCAGCAGGTTCGTCCCTGAGATGCTCTGCACCAATTCGTCCAGGTATTGGGCAGCACCTTCAACGTCGATTCCTTCTGGATCCTTCATCGGATCATAAGGAACATCAACCCATTGCTGGTAGCCATAGGCCTTGGCCAAAGCGCCGATGGCGGTAGTTGGCGAGGTATACAGCGGCACTCCCTGCTTCAAGCCACCAGAGATCTTGGTATCTGCCAGCCCTGGCACCAGAGCCACCACAGGTTTTGGTTGATCGCTGAATTCTTTGGCGACCTTCAAAACTGCGGAGGTATCCAGCTCGTCGTATGGCAGGTGCGCCAGCAGGATGCTGTGAATCTCTGGGTTTTCCACCAGTTCCTTGAGCCGGGCGCGCAACAGCGGAATCGCTTTGGACTGGCCCATGCTGTAGTCCAGCTCTTCGGTTTGAACAATTGTGTTCAGGCTGCGGTCCTCAGCTACGTCGCAGACCACCTCGGCGATCGTTGAGGAGTTGGACAGGACCGCAACGTTTGGCCCCTTGGGCGGCTGGAAAACTGAGAGCAGCGAGGTGACATCCAGCAGTTCTTCCGATGACCTCACCCGTATCACTCCGGACTGGCGCAGGATTGCGTTCATGGCCCCTGGTGCTGCTTGGCCCACCCGCACCGAGTGGCCCGGTGGCAGGCGGCGGCCCATCACATCGGTTTTCGCCACAATCACTGGCTTGCTGCGGGCAAGACGCCGCGCGATCCGCGCAAACTTACGTGGGTTACCAAAAGATTCCAGGTACAACGCGACCACGTGGGTCCGAGGATCATCTTCGAAGAATTGCATGGCGTCGTTGCCGGAAACATCAGCACGCAGACCTGCGGAGATCGCGCTGCTCGTGCCAACGCCCTGTTGCAGCGCAACGCCCTGGATCACGGTTCCCATGGCTGCCGACTGGGTGAAGAAGCCGACGTTGCCGGCCTTTGGAATATGCTGGCTGCCGGTGGCATGCAGCTTAACTTGAGGGTCGGTATTTATCAGCCCAGCAGATCCTGGGCCCACCACGCGCATGCCGTTGGCACGGGCCAGCGAGACCAGCTCGCGCTGAGCGCTCAAGCCTTCTGAAGTTTCATAGCCGCTGGTCATGACCACCAGCGATTTCACTCCGTGGGCTGCGCAGTCCTTGATGGCGTCGTTGACCCTGTCCCGTGGAATGCACAGGAAAGCAACATCCACCGGGCCAGGAATTTCGGTGACCTTGCCGTAGGCCACCATCCCGCCAACTTCCAAGGCAGCATCGTTGACCGCATAGACGGCTCCGGTGTAGCCGGCTTCAATAATCTGTTCCAGCACATCGTGCCCCAGCTTGCCCCAGGTGCGGCTGGCACCAATAACGGCAACTGACTGCGGAGCTAGCAGGCCGGCAACGCTGCTGGCTTCGGCGCGATGTTCGCGCGCCTCGGTAACTTCCCGGGACTTCTCTGTCGGACTGATGGAAAATTCGAGCATGACCACGCCATCTTCAAAGTGGCGCGCCACCGCGTATCCAGCATCGGAGAAAACGGTGAGCATCTTCCGGTTCTCCGGCAAGACCTCGGCCGAGAACTTTTCAATGTCGTTTTCGCGGGCTGCCGCGGCCAGGTGCTCCAAGAGGATCGAACCGATACCGGTCCCCTGGTATTCGTCAGACACGTTGAAGGCGACCTCGGCCTCGAGCGGGTCATCCAAGCGGTCATAACGGCCCACGCCGATGATTTTAGAGCCGCGAACCACGGTGAAGGCGACACGATTCACATGGTCGACATTGGTGAACCGATCCAGTTCTTTAGGGGTCAGCGACGACTTGTACGTAAAATAGCGTAAGTAGACTGAGGTCTCAGATTGATGCTTATGCATCTCCTGAAGCGCGTGTGCATCCTGCGGCGTAATTGGCCGCAAGTGCGCCGTAGTCCCGTCGCGAAGCACAACATCTGCTTCCCAATGCGCCGGATATGCCGCCGAAAGTTTACGATCCACCATAGGCTTAGGATAGTCGGCACTTTGCTGTTGCGCCCAGACGCAACACGAAGAATCGACAATTCTGGCCCTAAGACAGTAAATGAAGGACGAACAGAGTAATGGCTCGTAAGAAGTCTGAAGAGATTCCAGAGGATTTCGTTGAAAATATCGTCGATATCGACGTGACCAATGAAATGGAATCCTCCTTCTTGGAGTACGCCTACTCCGTTATTTATTCTCGTGCGCTGCCCGATGCGCGCGACGGCTTGAAGCCGGTACAGCGACGCATCCTGTTCCAGATGGCACAGATGGGACTGCGCCCAGAAAAGGGCCACGTCAAGTCCGCCCGTGTGGTCGGCGAAGTCATGGGCAAGCTGCACCCCCACGGCGATACGGCTATCTATGACGCCATGGTCCGCTTGGCCCAGGACTTCTCCCTGCGCCTGCCGCTGATCGATGGCCACGGCAACTTCGGTTCCCTGGACGATGGCCCGGCAGCCCCGCGTTACACCGAGGCCCGATTGGCAGCATCTGCTGTTGCCATGACCGCGAACCTGGATGAAGACGTGGTGAACTTCGTCCCGAACTACGACAACCAGTTCATGCAACCAGAAGTGCTGCCCTCAGCCTTCCCGAACCTTCTGGTCAATGGCACGACCGGCATTGCCGTGGGCATGGCCACCAATATGGCTCCGCATAATTTGAGCGAAGTTGTCGCCGCGGCCCAGCACCTGCTCGTGGACCCAGAAGCCACCGTCGAAGAACTGATGAAGTTCATCCCGGGCCCGGACCTGCCTTCCGGTGGCAGCGTTACCGGCTTGGACGGAATCAAGGATGCCTACCGCACCGGTCGCGGATTGTTCCGCACGCGCGCTACCGTGGTTTTGGAAAAGATCTCGGCACGCAAGTCGGGCTTGGTTGTCACCGAGCTTCCCTACGGCGTGGGCCCCGAAAAGGTCATCGAAAAGATCAAGGACGGCGTCAATAACAAGAAGATCTCCGGGATCTCCGATGTCGTTGACCTTACCGACCGCCATCACGGCTTGAAGTTGGTTATCGAACTGAAGAACGGGTTCAATCCGAACGCGGTTCTTGCCAGCCTGTACAAGTACACTCCGATGGAAGATTCCTTCGGCATCAACAACGTCGCACTGGTCAACGGCCAGCCACGCACCATGGGTCTGCGCGAGCTGCTCACCGTATATGTTGACCACCGTCTGGATGTCGTACGCCGACGCACCACGCACCGCCTGGCCAAGCGCGAAGATCGCTTGCACCTGGTTGAGGGCCTGCTCATCGCCATCGTTGATATTGATGATGTCATTGCCATCATCCGTTCCTCGGAGCAGACCGCTGAAGCTCGCGAACGCCTGATGACGGTCTTCGACCTCAGCGAACCCCAGGCCAGCCACATTCTGGAACTGCGCCTGCGCCAGCTGACCAAGTACTCCAAGCTGGAATTGGAAACCGAAGCCGAACAGCTGCGCAAGGAAATTGAAGAGCTGCGCGCTATTTTGGAATCCGATCAGCTGCTGCGCAATCTGGTTTCCGATGAGTTGGGCCAGATGGCCGAAACCTTCGGCACCCCGCGCCGCACCAAGTTGCTGAAGTCTGCACAGCTGGCACCGCTGAAGGGCACTGCACTGCCTGAAGAAGTTGGAACCGGCAAAAAGGCCAAGCTGGCCATGGAAGTTTCTGACACCCCATGCTGGGTACTGCTTTCGGCGACAGGCCAGATCGCTCGCACCCAGGACCGAACGGATTTGGACCACTCGGCGGCACGTATCAAGCACGATGTGCTCACCTCGCAGGTTGCTTCCAGCGCCCGCGGTGAAATTGGTGCACTGACTACCACCGGCCGGATTGTGCGCATCTCGCTCATTGATGTTCCGGTGCTTCCCGAGTCGCACGGTTTCCCGCAGCTGGCTCATGGCGTGCCCATCGCTGAGTTCCTCAAGTTGGGAAAGGGCGAAACCGTGGCGGCTTTGGTTCCGCTGAATCAGGTCGTCGCCATTGGCACCAAGAACGGTGTCGTCAAGCGCGTCACCCCGGATTACCCATTGAACCGTGATGAGTTCGAAGCCATCACGCTCAAGGACAAGGACGTAGTGGTCGCCGCGGCACCTGCCCAGGATGCCGATGAGCTGGTATTCATTACCAAGCACGCTCAGCTGCTGCGGTTCAGCGCTTCGGTGGTACGCGCCCAGGGCCGCACCGGACAGGGCATGAACGGCATCAAGCTCGGCGCCGATGACCAGGTCATCTTCTTCGGTGTAGTTCCTGGTGGCTCCGAGCAGGCAGTGGTAGCCACGATTGCCGCCGGTTCCCAGACTCTGCCGGGCACTTCGGGGCAGTCGGTGAAGCTTACTGACTTCTCTGAGTTCCCTGTCAAGGGACGAGCTACCGCCGGTGTGCGTGCGCATCGCTTCGTCAAGGGTGAAGATCATCTGCAGCTCGGCTATGCCGGCCAGGGGCCGGCGCGAGCCAGCTCCGCAGCTGGTGTTGTGCGTGCGCTGCCTACCGAATACGGCAAGCGTGATGGTTCTGGTGCCCCGTTGGCCCAGTCCATCAACATCATTGGAGGCACGGTCACCGGCGGCGTGGATTCCTCCGCAGCACCGGGTACCGAAGATGCTTCGGATCCTGTGGATCAGAACGGTTTTGCCCCGGAAGCAGGTGCGCCAAAGCCAGCGCGCATCATCACCCCAGGTGAAGATACCCTGCCTTTCGATGATGGCGGAGTCATCCTCTAACTCGATTGCGGCAAAATTTGATGTGGCGTCGTTGCAACCCGTTGTGCGGGTAGCAACGACGCCACAGTCTTAAGCATTGGTCTTAAGCTTCCGCGCGCCCAGATCAATGCGGTGAGCACACTGTCCGGCCAGGTTCTGATCGTGGGTGATCAGCACGACGGTACGGCCTGCCAGCGCTTGATGCAAGGTGGAGATCAGCTCGCCAGCTTCATCTTCGCCTAGGTGGGCTGTTGGTTCATCGAGCAAGATGATCTGGTGGCCGCCGAGTATGGCGCGGGCTACGGCAAGTTTGCACCGCTGTCCGCCAGAGAGCTGGTGTCCTCCGGAACCGATCCGGGACTCAAGGCCTGCAGGCTGTTGGGCGAACCATTTCGCCAGGCCGACTTGCTCCAAAACGCGGTGCAGTTCCGCGTCGGTGCACTGCTGCTCCTGGGCCACGGCCAGCATCAGGTTCCGCCTGATCGTCGAGTCGAAGAGGTGCGCTTCTTGCGGGCACCAGGCAACCGATGACAAGTCCGCCTGTTCCATCTCCACCAGGTTTCCATCCGCATCAATACCTCTTAGTGCACCGCCTTGTGCAGGCAAGGCACCGAGCAAGGCCGTGAGCAGCGTTGATTTGCCGGATCCCGACGGGCCGGTGATCGCGGTCCATTGGGATGCCGGGATGTGCGCACTCAACTCGGCCACGACCGTTGTTCCCTGTTCGTAGCCCAGGCTCAGCGAATCCAGCTCGAATCCGACAATCTTGGAACCTTGGTCCAGCGGATGCTCGCGTGTAGTTGGCAGATCCTGGCTTTGCATGCCGCGTTCGGCCAGTTTCGCCGATAGTTCCTTCAAGGCACGCCCTTGTTGCAGGGCCAGCAGCGCATTGCCGGCGCTCTCCCCCAAGGCCAGGGATAGGAGTACGGCGAGCGCGGTGAAGGATGCGCTGCTGTGCGAGAGCGCAGTGATCGCTATAGCCAGCAGCACGCTGATCAAGGTAGCCAGTGCGGTGGCGCTTCCCTGTCCCAGGGCATGCCGGCGAGCGCGCTGGGTATTGAGCGTTTCGGCTTCATGGAACTGGCCGATGACATTTTCCAACCGCTGGTTACTGCGCAATGCCAACTTATGCCGCAGGATTCCTAGGGCGCTTTGGTTCATCTGCATGCGGTGGCGCAGCTGGTGCACGAGGTGCTCGCCTTCAATACGCTGCACGAGCCAACGCACGGGGAAGGCCAGCACAAGGGCCGCCGCCATGGCCAAGTATCCGAATTCTGGCTGGATGAAGTACAAGGTCACTGCTGCTGCTACCCACACCACGATGCCTTGCAGGGGTGGAAAGAGCACGCGGGCCAACAGGTCGCGCAGTTCATCTACTTCAGCAAGCAAGTACCGCAGGATTACCGAGGAGCGGCTTAGCAGGCCCCAGCGCGCAGGGTTGGAAACCATCGCGTTCCACATCTTCTCGCGCAGGTCTGTAGCGTAAGCGAGCACCGCGTCGTGGATCGCTAGTTGTTCTAGATAGCGGAAAACGGCTCGTCCGATGCCCAGGGTACGGACCATGACGAAGGCTACGGTCAGGTGCAAGATGGCCGGCTGGTAGCTGGATTCCACGATCAGCCAGCCACTGAGAGCCGCCAGCGCCACAGCACACAGCACGCTGGTACTTCCCCAGAGCAGGGCCTTGGGTGAAGCCTTGTATCCTACGAGCAGTTCGCGCAGCGGGTTGAACTTCTCACTTCGCGGAGCTTTTACCCCTGCAGCAACGGCTTCTGGCTCTTGTAGTTCCCCAACTGCCTGGTGGGCGGACAAACCGTTGTTCACCTCGAGCGGGGTTGTGCGCGTGTGATGGCCTTGGCTGATGGCAGGGTCGTGGCTGGCAATCAGCAGTGCGCAGCGGGATGGAAGCTCTTCGAGCAGTTCACGTACTTGCTGGGCGTTGCGCTCATCGAGGTGCGCGGTTGGCTCGTCGGCAAGCAGCAAGGTGCAGCGGGCGTCGCTGTGAATCCTCAGCAGTGCACGCATCACCTCCAAGCGTCGCAGTTCCCCTGGAGAGTATTCTCCGATTGGCCGGTTGAGCATTGGCTCCATTCCAAGCCGGGCGCTGAGCTGCTGGCGCAGTTCTGCCGGGGCCGCCGGGGCGTCCTGGTCTAATTGCAACCAGCCGGTGGCGGCGTTGAATTGCGGATGCTGGCTGATGGTGGCCAGTTGGTTGGCAACGAAGATGCGCCCGCTGGCCAGTTCCGGATTGAAGCTGTTGTCACTGCTGTGGGCTTCGGCGATCAAGGTGAGCAGCGTGCTCTTGCCTGTGCCGCTGGGAGTGGAGAGCACTCGGTGTTCGCCAGCCGCGAGCGTGAGGTTGACGGTTTGGTGAATGGGGTTCAGTCCGTCGTAGCTGAACTGCAGGTCGGAGATTTCGAGGATGTTTTGCGGGTTTGTGGCGGTAGTGCTGAGCAGCTGGCGGCCCGGTGTGCCGGTGGTGATGGCCGTGTACTTTTGGTAGGCAGCCAGTCCGTCATCGGCCGCGTGATAGGCCGAACCTACTTCGCGCAGTGCTGAGAAGAGCTCAGGAGCCAAGATCAAGATGGTCAGCCCGGCGGCCAGATCCATATTTCCGCCCACCAGGCGCACACCGATCATTACCGCGAGGACAGCTACGGCGAGGGTGGCAATCAGTTCCAGCCAGAAGCTGGACATGAATACGGTTTTCAGGTTGGCCATGGTGGCTTGGCGGTATTTATTGCTCACTGCGGCGATCGCGTTGCCGTGGGCCCGTGCTCGTCCCAACCCCAACAGTGCCGGAAGGCCTTGGGCCAGTTCGTAGAGCTGGTGGGCCAGCTGGTCCAAGGTGGCCTGGGATTCGTTCAAGGTGTCTTGGGTGTGCATCCCAATCAGGGCCATGAACACCGGGATCAATGGAATGGTCAGCAGCAGGACTACCGCGCTGATCCAGTCCAGTTGGAGTATGTAGAGCCCGATCAGGACAGGCACGGCCAGTGCACCGATGAGCGCAGGAACGAATTTGGTGAAGTAATCATCGAGCTTTTCCAGGCCGTGGCTGGCTAGGGTCGCGATGACCGGGATGGACTGCTGCTTGGCGGCAGGCGCGATAGTTGGTTGGGTTGCCTGGTTTCGCACGAGATTCAGGCGCAGCCGTTCCTTGGCGCCTAGACCCATGCGACGGGCTCCAGCGTTCAATCCCCATGCGCTCAGGGCTCGAAGGACCGCTCCGATCACTGCCAGCCCCAGCAGTTGCCGGTCATTCCCGCCCGCGGTTGCCATAGTGGCGATCCATAGTCCCAAGGCGTAGGCGACCATGATCAGCCCCACGACTTTCAACGCGCTGAACGCGGCCAGGACAATGAATTGCCTCGACGTGATTAGTTCACTGGGAAGAAAGCGTGGGGCTGGCATAGCTACTCTTTCGGTTGAAATGGCAGTTACTTGATAATCGAGACCACGCGGTGGGTCTCGGGGATGTGCTCTTCACGCAAGCGCTTGCGGAAGACCCAGTAGCTCCAGGATTGGTAGGCCAAGACCAGCGGAACACCGAAGGCTGCAACGATGCTCATCAGCTTCAAGGTGTAGCTGCTGCTCGACGCATTGGCCACGGTCAGGTCGAAGGCCGGGTCGATGCTTGAGGGCAGTACGACGGGGTAGGCGGCGGTGAAGATGGCGGCGACGCCGGCCAGCAAGGTGATGCCCAAGGCGATGAAGGAGATTCCTTCGCGTCCGGCACGACCGGTCATCATGGAAACGAGCAGGCTGATGACCGCTACCCCCATCACTGCCCAGGCAATCGCGGAATCGTTGTCCAGCAGGACCAGCAGCGCCCATGCAACCAACGGCAGGATTGCTGGCGGCAGCCAGCGGCCAACCAGCTTTCCTGCTTGGTGGCGGACCTTTCCATCGGTTTTCAGCCGGAGGAAAGCCAAGGCGTGGATCCAGCAGAATGCAACCACTGCTGTGCCGCCGAGGATCGCTTGCCAGTTAAGCCACGCGAAAGGCCCGCCGATGCGGTCTCCATTTTCATTCAGCGGCAAGCCCAAGGTGGTTAGCGCCAGCATCGCGCCCACGCCGAAGGCAGCCACCAAGGAGCCCAGTCCCAAGGCCAGATCCCAGGCTTTCCGGGTTGGCGCGGTGATGGCTTTTCCGCGGTATTCGATCGCGACGGCTCGGAAAATCAGTGCCACGAGCACTATGGTCAGTGGAATGTACAGGGCTGAGAACAGCGACGCGTACCAATGTGGGAACGCGGCGAAGGTCGCTCCGCCGGCGGTGAGCAGCCAGACCTCATTGCCGTCCCAGACCGGGCCGATGGTGTTCAGCAGCAGTCGCTTGCGTTTCTCGGTGGAACCGCCAAGTCCGATGAGCATGCCAACTCCAAGGTCAAAGCCTTCGAGGAACAGGTAACCGCACCAGAGCACCGCAATCACGATGAACCAGAGTGTAGGAAGCCAATCCATTGATATTTCTCCTTAATCCGTATCGCTAGTAGGCGAAAGCCAGCACGTCGTCATCATCAGATGGGTCCTTGGGACCGTTTGCATGCTCATGCTCCGCTTCAAGCTCTGGCATGGCTGATGCAACACCACCACGGATGTAGCGGGCGAGCAGTACCAGCTCGACGACCAGCAGTACGCCGTAGATGGCGGTGAGTGTGATCAGCGAGAACAACAGTTCTCCTGCGGTGACAGTCGGTGAGACTGATGCTGCGGTATACATGAACACCTGGTCCACGCCGCCCATCTGCGGATTGGGGACAACGGTGAACGGTTGCCGGCCCATTTCGGTGAAGATCCAGCCGGTGGCATTCGCACCGAACGGCGCCGCAATGCTCAGCAGCGCAATGCGTGAGAGCCACTTGCTGTGCGGGACGGTCCCCTTGCGGGTTACCCATAGCGCGATGCCAGCGGCTAGGGCTGAGAGCCCGCCGAAGGTGATCATCATGCGGAAGCCCCAATAGGTTACTTCCATCACCGGCAGGTAGTTGATTTCTTGGCCGGCGTACTGGCCAAATGCTTCATCGTTCGGGTAGTACTTTCCGTATTTTTCTTGGTACTCCGGAATCAGGGTGTTCACGCCCTTGATCTCCGTGGTGAAATCTCCGTTGGCCAGGTAGGAGAGGATGCCGGGGATTTCAAAGACCGCTACGACGTTGTCGCAGTTGGTAGCTCCGTGTGCCGTGATGTCCCCCAAGGACAACACCGAGAACCCGGTTCCGTCGTGGCAGGCAGCTTCTGCTGCAGCCATTTTCATCGGCTGTTGCGCGAACATGAGCTTGGCCTGCTCGTGGCCACTCAGGGCGACTCCGAGGAACGCGACCATGGCGACTGCTGCGCCAATGCGCAGGGATTTGATCCAGACTTGGTAGTCCACCTTGTCGCGGCTCTTGCCTCTGCTCAAGTCTTCGCCCACGACAACACGTCCGTTGGCGTCGACGGTGTCGATGCCTTCACTGCGGCGGCGATAGAGGTGGAACCAGGAGATGCCCAGCAGGAATCCTCCGGCTACTGCGAAAGCGCCGAAGATGGTGTGAGGGAAGGTCACCAGTGCGGTGTTGTTGGTGAATACCGCCCAAGCGTCGGTCATCACTGCGCGGCCGTCGACGATTTTTGTGCCGACTGGGTGCTGCATCCATGAGTTGGCAACCAAGATGAAGTAGGCCGAAAGGATGGTGGCCAAAGAAGCGCACCAGATGGTTGCCAGGTGGATGCGCTTAGGTAGTTTCTTCCAGCCAAAAATCCACAGTCCCAGGAAGGTGGATTCTACGAAGAACGCCAGCAGCGCTTCCATGGCCAGTGGGGCGCCGAAGACGTCTCCTACATAGCGGCTGTATTCGCTCCAGGCCATGCCGAATTGGAATTCTTGGACGATGCCCGTGGCTACGCCCATGATGAAGTTAATGAGAAAAAGCTTGCCCCAGAATTTTGTCATCCGCAGCCAGTGCTCGTTGCCGGTGCGATGCCACATGGTTTGTAGCGTGGCCACTGTCAGGCCAAGTCCAATGGTCAGGGGCACCATCAGGAAGTGGTAGACCGTCGTAATGCCGAATTGCCAACGGGCAATCTCTAAAGCATCCATGGATTCCTCAACTATCGTGGAATGGAAGTTCGATCGCATTTCTACGTTTCGTAGAAATGAGTTCCATTGCCACCATAGATGATTTCGACAGCATGTAGAAATTGAAGATGAGCGTGGTTCATCGCTGGCAAAATTCCGATTAGGCACGCGCGAGAGAGAATCCTAAGCCTATTTACAGGGTCGTGTCTACGGTTCTTAAAAAACCCAAGTCAACTAGATTAGCTTCACAGATCTCAAATTCAACGCCCGTTTAGATAAAGCATGTACTCACCCATCTGTTTTACATGCCGTAGAAATATTTTTGAAAGATAGCTACACTTAAGAACCCAAGCAGTATGTTTGCACTCAGCGAGTCAAACAACAGCGTCAAAACTAATGCAAGTGAGGTACGACCTAGTGGCCAGCCTTGGCGATCTGGAACGCTCCGTCATGGATCTTCTGTGGGATTCCGCAGAACCACTCACCGCGAATGACCTTCGTGATGACTTGGCGGCGCTTGGCACCGATGCGAAAGAACTCGCAGTAACTACGGTGCTGACTGTGTTAGCCCGTCTCGAAAAGAAGGGCCTGGTAGAGCGCGAGCGCACTACGCGCCCTCACCGATACGCGGCTTCATCCTCCCGTGAGGATCACACCGTGGGCCTGCTCAACGATGCACTGGGTACCGCCCAGGATCGCGAAGCAGTCCTGGCACGATTCATCGGTGGCATTTCACCGGACGAAGCAGCATCTCTCCGTGCTATCTTGGACTCTGTAAAGTCCGCATAATTTAGATGAACTTCGGGGACTGAGTGCTTCTCACCTCATATTTCCTAGCGGCGTTGGCTATCGCATTGGCGTGGCCGACGCCGTTGGCTTTATCCAAGGCCAAATGGACCGCGCGTGCACCTGTACAAGCGGTACTCCTCTGGCAAGCCATCGCATTAGGCGGTGGCCTGTCAATGATCGGTTCGATGCTCGTCTGGGGCTTGGCTCCCCTAGGCGATGACCTCATCTCCGCACTGCATGGCGGCTGGCTCTTGTTAACCGGGGCCCCAGATGTTCCGTATCCCGGGGTGGTGCACCTGTTCGCTTTGAGCACTGCACTGCTGTTCGGATTCCATCTGGTCTCGACCCTGATCCTTGCTGCGTGGCGTACCTCCCGCCAACGCGCCAAACACCGGCAGCTGCTTCGCCTGTTGAGCAACCCCTCAGAAACCCGTCCGAACACTCTGGTGATCGATCACGACATGCCGGTAGCGTACTGCGTGCCTGGCATCTCGCAGTCGGTGACCGTATTATCACGCGGACTGCTCACCAAGCTTTCAGACCAAGAACAACAGGCAGTTATTGCCCATGAGCGTTCTCATTTGGAGCAACGCCATGACCTGCTGATCTTGGCATTCACTGCGTGGAATGAAGCTCTGCCTTGGCTGCCCACCTCTCGGCTCGCCCTGGATGCGGTGCGGCAACTGATTGAAATGCTGGCTGATGACAAAGCACTGGAGAACGTCACCAAGCACACGCTGCTCAAAGCTATCGTCACTGTCGCGACCGCTGCGGCTACCGATGATTCATCATCCAAGAATCATTCCTCCAACGCGGGCCTCGTTGGCATGCCAGATGGTGAAGTCTCTTCCCGCCGGCTCCAACGCCTACTCTCCCCGCAAGAACCCCTGGGACGCCCTCAAAGGGTCGTAGTCCTGTTGAGCACCATCATGCTGCTGATCTGCCCCACGGTCTTGCTCATTGCGCCCCGGCTGCTAGCTTGGTGAGTCCGGCTTAACGCAAAGAGTGAAGTCCATGAACCTGCTCAGGTTCATGGACTTCACTGTTTAACTACTCTTAGACGTCGATGCGATCGCGTTCAAGATCATCGGCCCCGTCGATGATGAACTTCTTACGTGGGGCAACATCCGATCCCATGAGCAGATCGAATACTTCCTCGGCAGCTTGAGCATGCTCGATGCCAACTCGCCTGAGCATGCGATGGCGCGGATCCATCGTGGTTTCAGCCAGCTGGTCTGCGTCCATTTCACCCAGGCCCTTGTAACGCTGGATCGGCTCCTTGTAGCGTCGCCCTTCCTTCTCCAAGGTGGCCAGCAACTTGGTCATCTCCGCCTCAGAATAGGTGTAAATCACCTCGTTCTGCTTGGAGCCTGCGTTAATCACCTCAATTCGGTGCAACGGAGGAACTGCGGCATAAACGCGACCGTGCTCAATCATTGGACGCATGTAGCGGTAGAACAACGTCAGCAGCAGAGTACGGATATGCGCACCATCCACGTCAGCATCGGTCATTAAAATGATCTTGCCATAACGCGCTTGCTCGATATCGAAACTGCGACCCGAACCTGCACCAATGACCTGGATCATCGCAGCGCACTCTGCATTCGAGAGCATGTCGGAGATCGAGGCCTTCTGCACATTCAGGATCTTGCCGCGGATCGGCAGTAGCGCCTGGTGCTCGCTTGAGCGCGCCAGACGGGCAGTTCCCAATGCACTGTCGCCCTCGACGATGAACAATTCGGACTTTCCAACCTCTTTGCTACGGCAATCAAGCAATTTGGTTGGCAAGGAGGAAGATTCCAAGGCGGTCTTGCGGCGCTGGGTTTCCTTATGCATGCGAGCCGAAACACGAGACTTCATCTCGTTGACGACTTTCTCCATCAGCGTCGAGGCTTCAGCCTTTTCGTTGCGCTTATTGGATCCCAGGCGCTCATTGAGGGCCTTCTCCAGTACCTTGGAGACAATTTGGCGAACCTGCGGGGTACCCAGAATTTCCTTGGTCTGGCCTTCGAATTGCGGCTCAGCCAGTCGGACCGTCAGCACAGCAGTCATGCCCGCTAGTACGTCGTCCTTCTCAAGCTTGTCTTTCTGGCCGAATTTGAGCTTGCGCGCATTTGCTTCGACGTTTTTGCGGAAGGATTTGAGCATCGCTTGCTCGAAGCCAGCCGTATGCGTACCACCCTTAGGAGTGGCGATGATATTGACGAAGCTGCGAAGCGAGGTCTCGTAGCCAATCCCCCAGCGCAAGGCGACATCGACTTCACACACACGCTGCACGTCTTCAATGTGGCTACGGCCGTTGCCGTCAATTACCGGAACCTTCTCATGGAAAGAACCACTGCCTTGGAAACGCCAGATATCGGTGACTGGCGAGTCGCTGCTCAGATAGTCAACGAATTCGCTGATGCCGCCATCATGCTGGAAGACTTCCTCATGCGGGCCTTCGGCACCCGGTGTATCTGGCAATCCTCGTTCATCGCGCAGGGTAATACGCAGCCCGGGAACCAAAAAAGAGGTTTGTCGGGCGCGGTCTTGCAAATCCGAATAGGAGAACTTTGCTTCCGGGGTGAAGATATGGTTATCCGCCCAGTAGCGAATACGCGTACCGGTCACTCCACGCTTGGCCTTACCGATGATTCCCGGAGGCGTCGCAGTCACGTGGGCCTTGAACGGCGCGTCAGCCTTCTTCCGTCCCTTGTCGGTGAACTTGCCTGGCTCGCCACGGCGGAACTGCAGGCCGTATGTTTTACCGCCACGGTCAACTTCGACATCCAGACGCGCAGACAGTGCGTTGACCACCGATGCACCAACACCGTGCAGACCACCAGAAGCACTGTAGGAGCCGCCTCCGAACTTGCCGCCGGCGTGCAACTTGGTGAAGACCACTTCCAGTCCGCTCAGCCCAGTCTTGGGTTCGACGTCAACTGGGATGCCACGTCCGTCGTCCTGGACCTCGACTGAACCATCCGAGTGCAAGATGACGTCGATCGCCTGCCCGAAACCGCCAAGCGCCTCATCAACGGAGTTATCGATAATTTCCCAGAGGCAGTGCATCAAGCCACGGGAGTCGGTGGAACCGATGTACATGCCTGGGCGCTTGCGAACCGCTTCCAAGCCTTCCAAGACCGAAAGGTGCCGGGCGCTGTAATTGTCGGATGAAGCCACTGAGCTGTTGTCTCCTACCTGGATGTCAATGAACGTCGTAGTTCTCATTCTAATCGTTAATGTGTTCGAATACCCGCCATTTTCCGGTGCCGCCAAGCATGTTCGGTTCATATGAGCTTATCCACATGCGCTACGCGGTCAGCGAAAGCAGAGGCAATTCGGGATAAAGTCAGAGCCCAAGCTGGTTGTATAGAGTAACCATCAACTTTAGGAGGCTGGCAATGACTACTACGACCGCTAGTCGTGAACTGAACGCCCTCGACCGGTGCGACCGCTGCGGCGCACAGGCCTACGTGCGAGCCGTGCTGGCTTCGACAGGCGGTGAGCTGCTCTTCTGCGCTCACCACGCCCGCGATGTAGAACCCAAACTGCGTCCGCAGACGTCGGTATGGCAAGATGAATCCTCGCGACTCTACGAAAAGCCAAAGGTGGACGTCAACGACTAAGCTCGTGACCAACCACTAATACCAGAAGGTGACCCAATGATCCTGGGTCACCTTCTTTTGGTTTTAACAGCATAAAAAAGTGTGGCCAGCGATTCGATTCACGAACCGCTGGCCACACTCTCAGATTCTTTAGTCTAGGTAATCACGAAGCACCTGGGATCGCGATGGGTGACGAAGCTTGGACATCGTCTTGGACTCGATCTGACGAATACGTTCACGAGTCACACCGTAGACCTTGCCGATTTCGTCCAAGGTCTTAGGCTGACCATCAGTCAGGCCGAAGCGCATTGCCACAACACCAGCTTCACGCTCTGAGAGCGTGTCGAGCACCGAGTGCAGCTGTTCCTGCAACAGGGTGAACGAAACGGCGTCAGCTGGGACAACTGCTTCCGAGTCTTCAATGAGATCACCGAATTCGGAATCGCCATCTTCACCCAGAGGGGTGTGCAGGGAAATAGGTTCACGACCATACTTCTGGACTTCGACAACCTTCTCCGGAGTCATGTCCAGTTCCTTGGCCAACTCTTCTGGAGTCGGTTCGCGGCCCAGATCCTGAAGCATCTGGCGCTGGACACGAGCCAACTTGTTGATGACTTCAACCATGTGCACAGGAATACGAATGGTACGTGCCTGGTCAGCCATGGCGCGGGTGATCGCCTGACGGATCCACCAGGTGGCGTAGGTCGAGAACTTGAAGCCCTTGGTGTAGTCGAACTTCTCCACTGCACGGATCAGGCCCAAGTTGCCTTCCTGGATCAAGTCCAGGAACAGCATGCCACGACCGGTGTAGCGCTTTGCCAGCGAAACTACCAGGCGGAGGTTAGCTTCCAACAGGTGGTTCTTAGCGATCTTGCCGTCGTGGATGATCTGCTCGTAGTCCCAGCGCAAGCGCTGATCCATCGAGCCGTCGTCCTTCTCCAGCTTATCGGTGGCGAACAGCCCAGCTTCAATGCGCAGGGCCAAGTCGACTTCCTGCTCAGCATTCAGCAGGGCAACCTTACCGATCTGCTTCAGGTAGTCCTTGACGGGGTCAGCGGTTGCACCTGCAACCATGACCTGCTGCTGTGGAGCGTCGTCATCACCTGATGAAAGGGTGAAACCCTTTGAATCGTCTTCGGACTTCGAGTCCTTCGAATCGGTGCTTGGTTCAGCATCGTCATCGGCGTCAGTTGACGCTACGGTTGATTCGTCTTGCGCTGCAGTTTCAGCAGCGACCTTTTTAGTCCGAGGCTTAGCCTTGGTAGCGCGCTTCTTCGCTGCAGGGGCTGCTGCCTCGGCTTCAACCACGTCGACCTCGGCCTCGGTTGCTTTACGATTAGCGTTCGTCTCAGAAGATGACACGAATAACCTTTCTAACGATGCGTTCCGGATGCACCTGCCGGTAACACCACTATGACCCTGTCAAGTCCGATGGCGTTTAATCACTGACTAAACACCGAGGGCTGGCACATTGATAACAACGCTTCAAGCCCGCCTATTTGTTCCCGAAATCCGCGGATTTCAAGATCAAGGCAATTCGAACCTAACCGGGTCTGTTATCTCATTATCCATGAATTACCGCTAGGACACCACTTGAGACACTCCGACCCCTAACGCTCAACTGAAATTGGCGCGCCATGCCCGCAATTGGTCGGTCGCCCATTCCGGCATGATCCCATGCGACATCAGCTTTTGCAGCAGCTTCGATAACTCATAGTTCGGGTTTTCCTCGACTGCTCTACCCAGCAGGCAAAGGGCCGTCGTCCCCCTGCCCCGAGCCCATTCAATCCATGCAAGAATGCACAGCAAAGCCTGTCGAGAATTGCCTTTTGCCACGCCAAGCAAGTCCCTGGACACCAGCCACAGTCGATCAATCCGTTGCCAGTCCGGGGCATGCCATCCGCGGCCCAGCAGGTAATTGGTTAGCGGCGTGGCTGCCGCCTCGTGATCTCCGCGCATCACCCCGAACAACACATCCAAAGACGCTTCGAATCCCTCACCTGCCAGATACGGGAGCAAGTCGCGGACAATTTTTACGTCCAACGAGCCAAGCAGCAGCGCCGCGTGGTCATGATCATTGTGGATCCACTCTTGGGCTTCTGCCTGGGAGAGGTCCATCGTCTGCAACCACGCTTCGAGGCAATGGACAACGTTGTGCTGCTGATTGGAAATGATCTTCAGGATTTCGGCGGCCTGCGGCCATTCGGGAATGCCGCTTCCGTCCCATGGAACGTCTAACGGAGCCGAACCGGCAAAGACCAATGACAGGTGCGTTTCGTTCGTCTCTACGGAGCGCACCTGAGTAGGCGTTGCAAAGTCATCGCTCTCGTAATCCCAGACCAGTTGGCCCTGCCGGCACCAGCTATGGCGCAGCACCACCTTTTGAGCATTCAACGCCTGCTCGAGTTCCGAGACAAGATTTGCGTAGGGAGTCGCAGAAGCTGCAACTGGTTGTTCTGGCGCATAGATCACCAGAACCACCCCCTCGATATGGGCCATGCGTTTGAGCAGGTGCAACACCTGAGTGATCCATGAATCGCATTCGGAGCCGTCTTCTTCCTTGGGAAGATCAACGCGCAAGGTCGCTTCTAGTTGGTCTCCGTCGATCAGCATCAACACGGCTGAATCCTGCGGATGAAAACCCAAGGCGTGCGGCACGTAGGCCAAGATGTCTTCGCACTTGGACAGCGAAAGGGGCTGGCGTTCTGGTGTAGTTGTCATGGCTCCACGGTGTACCGTGCAGCTTTCGACAAGATGCCAGCGGCTACGAGCTGTGGAGAACCTGCTGGGCCGTGGCCTGCTTCAGCTTATTGCTCGGCTAGGAAACGGCGCGCCTTGCGGCGCTCGATTAACATGAAAGTGATGCCCAGAAGTGCCATGACGAACTGGAAGGACAACGCGATTCTGAAGGCCGGAAGATTGTAGAGTTCGCCAACTGATCCGCCGGCTTTGTACAGCATGTCCATGATGAAGCCGACGACGTAGATGGTGACGAATGCGCCCATGAAACCGCCGGTGTTCACTAGACCGGTAGCTGTGCCCAAGACGTGCGGCGGGTTGAAGGTACGGGCGAAGTCGAAGCCAATCACCGAGGCCGGCCCGCCGGCGGCAATCGTGATCATCAGCAGCACCAGCACCCAGAGTGGCGCTTGGCCTGGCCAGCACAAGACAATCGCCCACATCACCAAGATCGTTCCC
The DNA here is from genome assembly GCF_052114325.1 of Glutamicibacter sp. MCAF14. Lineage (NCBI taxonomy): Bacteria > Bacillati > Actinomycetota > Actinomycetes > Micrococcales > Micrococcaceae > Glutamicibacter > Glutamicibacter sp. MCAF14. The sequence continues at coordinate 546,241 of NZ_JBFREO010000002.1, read as the reverse complement.
ACGATACCCAGCGCATAGTTGGAACGCTGTTTGGCACGGCTGGCGGTCAATGCTCCAAGGATTGGACCCAACAGCACGGACACGAGCACGAACACAGCCATCAGGCCTGAGGCCAGCGCGCTTTCGATCCCCTGCCCTTCGACCAGGAAGGGGTAACCCCAGGTCATCATGAAGGTGTTGATCATGAACGCGGTGGTGAAGTGGGTCCAGAACCCCAAGCGGGTACCCGGTTGCTTCCAAGCCCGCACAATTCGGGAGCCTGATTCCTGCTCCCCTTGACTAATTCCCTCCCACGTCTTGCCGTTACGCACAAACGCGATCGTGGTGATGAACGTGGCAAAGGCGAACCCGGACATTACCGAGAATGCCGCGGACCAGCCAACACCCAGCAGGATCATGTGGAACGGAAAGAGGCTGATGAGCTGGCCGAGCTGGCCAAAGGTACCCGTGAGCTGGGTGAGCACGGGAATACGTGAACCGGAGAACCACAATGGCAAAAGCTTGAGCACCGAAACAAAAACCATGGCATCGCCCATGCCAACCATGACGCGCCCAACCAATCCCATGGGCACGTTGACCGAGATCGCTAGGAAGGCCTGGCCAGCTGCCATAAACAAGGCGCCAGTGGTAATCAGGATGCGAGGACCGAATTTATCTAGCAGCAGACCCACGGGCACTTGGGCGCCGGCGTAGACCACCAGCTGCACCACGGAAAAACTGGCTAAGATCTGCGCGCTTGCGTTGAAACGCTCGGTAGCTTCGATGCCAGCGACGCCAAAACTAGTGCGCTGCGATATCGCCGATATGTAAGCAAGAATTGCAAAGCTGAAGACCACCCACGACTTCGACGAATTCAGATGCGCCTGGCTCACTGTTCGTGTTCACCCGATAACGGTTTGATATGACCGTTTTTCAACCAATCTTCAGTGTTCGCAATAGCCGCCAAAAAATGTTCGGCACTGGCGCCCAATTCTTCAGCGCCTGCAACCTGTTCATCTTCATCGAGCAACAACGAGCGCGGCTCATGTTCCTTGACGTGGGCGTCAAATCGTTCTTCAAATCCGTCGACCATCTGGCGGACATCGATATTGGATTCAAGCTGTTCAGCGAGCTGCTGGTCGACCAGTCGGGCCGCCTCGCGCAATTTATCCGTCGGCAAGGCCAGCTTCAGGGCCGCGCCGACGTGTTCCAAGGTTGCAACAGCAACTGCAGGGTATTCGGATTCAGCAAGGTAATGCGGGGTATGCATCGAATAGCCCACCACGTCGCGGCCGGCTTCACCGAGCCTCAGTTCAAGCAAGGACGTCAATCCTGCCGGTGATTCAACCGTTGGGCTCCAGGTCGAGATGTTCTCGATCAGATCCTTGCGGTTTCCGTGGGCCGTTACGCCAACTGGACGGGTGTGCGGCACCGGCATCGGCAAAGATGCGGTTCCCACCACGAGGGAGACATTGAAGGCGTCGATGAAAGAAAGCAGCTCTGCGATGACCCGTTCCCATTTCAGATCCGGTTCAACGCCATTGAGGAACCAGAACTTGCGGTCCAGCTCATCGGTCATCAGGTAGATCTCCATACGTGGAACCTGATAACCGGCGAAATGATCGCCTAAGAAAGAGATTCGCGGTCGCTGGGAGGTGTAGGCAATCAGCTCATCGGCATCAAAAACAGCGAAAAGCTCTGAATCCAGGCGACCGAAAAGTTCGTTGGAAACCTGAGAGTGGTTATGCCCTGCATCGCTGATGCTCTTGAGCGAAACGAACATGCCAAGACCTTGAAGGCGTGAGTCATCCAAGTCGTCTGCGACCAGTGTCATCAACGATCCCTTGGACATTTTCTCCTCATTCAGGGGCGGGAACCGGTAAACCGGAACCAACAACCAGTAACTAATTACTGCACTTCAAGTACAGACCAGTGGTCTATCATATCGCCACTTGGCTTTCGCTCGCTGTGAAGTGACACACGATGACGCAAAACCTCAGATAACCTAGGGGGTAGGAGACGCGCAGCCCGCCCGGATGATCTGTTCCGGAAAACCATTGGGGCTGCCGCGACCTTAGACCCTACAAAGGCATAGAAGGAATGATTTTGTGATCAACTCCAGTGATCTCACTTTGAGCGCCATTGGCACCGATATCAAGCGCAAGAGCGCGGACGCCCTCATCCTGGGCGTTCTGAAGAACGGCGAGAGCCTGTCCATCGCGGCATCCCCTTTCACCGCCGAAACCACCACGTCCCTGGAGCAGTCGCTGTCTGCTCTCGGTGTGGCCGGCAAAGCTGACGAAGTGACCGTGCTGCCAGGAGTGGACGGCGCCAAGGCCAAGGTCCTGCACTTCATCGGCCTGGGCGTTAAGGAGCTGGCAGAGCTCAGCGAAGAGCAGCTGCGCCGCGCCGCCGGTTCGGCTGCCCGCCAGCTGAGCAACGCCAAGAGCGCCATTTTCGCCTTGCCTGCCGACACCGTAGAGCGTGTGGCAGCTATTGCTGAAGGCATCGCGCTGGGCAGCTACCGCTATGAGAACCACCGCTCGAAGAAGAGCGAGAAGCCAGTTCTGGCCGAAGCTCAGATCGTTACCGCGGTCGCAACCTCCAAGGACCTGCCAGCAGTGCTCAAGCGCGCTGCAGTCCTGGGCCGTGCAGTTCGCGGAACCCGCGACCTGATCAACGCTCCTGCGAACGTGCTGTACCCAGAATCCTTCGCCGCAGCTGTCAAGGACTACTCCAAGTCGCTTCCGCTGAAGGTCACCATCTTCGATGAGAAGCGTCTGGCCAAGGAAGGCTTCGGGGGCCTGATCGGTGTTGGCGGCGGTTCGGCACGCCAGCCTCGCATGGTCAAGGTCGAATATGCGCCGTCGAAGGCCGCCAAGCACATTGCCTTGATCGGCAAGGGCATCACCTTCGATACCGGCGGCACCTCGCTGAAGCCTGCCGCAGGCATGCACGCCATGAAGTCCGACATGTCTGGCGCTGCCGCGGTCTTCCAGACCATCGCCGCTGTCTCCGAGCTTGGCCTGAACGTCAAGGTCACCGCATGGCTGTGCCTGGCCGAGAACATGCCAGGCGGTGCTTCGACCCGTCCGGGCGATGTGCTCACCATGTTCGGCGGCAAGACCGTTGAAGTTCTGAACACCGATGCCGAGGGCCGTTTGGTCATGGCCGATGGCCTGGCCGCTGCCAGCCTGGAAAAGCCGGATGTCATGATCGACATTGCTACCCTGACTGGCGCACAGATGCTGGCCTTGGGCCTGCGCACCGCCGGTGTCATGGGTGACAAGCAGGTCACCAATGATCTGGTTGCCGTATCGGATAAGGTCGGCGAACTGGCTTGGGCCATGCCGCTGCCTGAAGAGCTGCGTCCGTCCATCGAGTCGCAGGTTGCCGACTTGGCCAACATTGGCGAGCGGATGGGCGGCATGATGACCGCTGCCGTATTCCTTGAGGAGTTCGTCGGTGAAGTCGATGGCAAGAAGATCCCTTGGGCTCACATTGACTTTGCCGGCCCGGCGTTCAATGAAGGCAGCGCTTGGGGCTACACCCCGAAGAATGGCACCGGCTCCCAGGTACGTACCCTGGTTGCCTACGCAGAGCATCTAGCTGCCGCCAAGTAGCAAAATAGTTGCAAAGGCGATTACCGCCTTTGTGTCGCCAAACTCATCCCGGCATCGGCTAATTCACCAGTTCGATGCCGGGATGCGGTTTAAAATAAGAGACATACCTGACTTTTACTGCCGCGAAGGTGACTGTAACCGGCAGACGGTACTAAGGTAAGTTTTGAAACATCACCGTGGATCAAAGGTGCGCGCCCGCTTGTGTCACGCTCCTCAAAGGTCCACACCCGATCCCCTGGTCGGCCTAAGCCGGCCTCACTAAGCGAATACGAGGGAGCGTTCACGTGGCCGATTCGGCAGCAACGCAAGAATTTGATGTCCTCATCCTCGGCGGCGGATCCGCTGGATACTCGGCAGCCTTGCGCGCCATCCAGCTGGGCTACACCGTTGGATTGATCGAGAAGGAAAAGCTGGGCGGCACTTGCCTGCACACCGGCTGCATCCCAACCAAGGCTTACCTGCACGCAGCAGAGCTGGCCGAGAACGCTCGCGAGGGTGCCAAGTACGGCATCAACTCCTCGCTGGAGTCGATCGACCTGGCTGGCGTTCGCAAGTACAAGGAAGGCATTGTTGCTGGAAAGTACAAGGGCCTGCAGGGCTTGCTGAAGATGAAGAAGGTCAACGTTATCACCGGTAACGGCCGACTGGTTTCCCAGGACTCCATCGATGTCGATGGCACCGTCTACAAGGGCAAGTACATCATCTTGGCTACCGGCTCCACTTCCAAGACCATGGGTCTGGAAATCGGCGGCCGCGTATTGACCAGCACCGAAGCACTGAACATGGAAGACCTGCCTAAGAGCGCTATCGTTCTTGGCGGCGGCGTGATTGGTGTCGAATTCGCTTCCGTATGGAAGTCCTTCGGCGTCGACGTCACCATCGTTGAGGGCCTGCCTTCGCTGGTTCCAAACGAAGATCCAGCCATCATCAAGAACCTGGAGCGTGCTTTCAAGAAGCGCGGCATCAAGTTCAACACCGGTGTCTTCTTCGAAAAGGTCGAGCAGGATGCCAACGGCGCCAAGGTCTCGCTGGCTGATGGCAAGGTTCTGGAAGCAGAGATCGTCTTGGTTGCAGTAGGCCGCGGTCCGGTCACCGAGGGTCTTGGCTTCGAGGAGCAGGGCATCACCATCGATCGCGGCTTCGTTATCACCAACGAGCGTCTGCACACCGGCGTTGGCAACATCTACGCAATTGGCGACATCGTCCCAGGCGTACAGCTTGCACACCGCGGTTACCAGCACGGTCGCTTCGTAGCTGAGGAAATCCACGGTCTAAAGCCAACCATCGTTGAGGACATCAACATCCCGAAGGTGACCTTCTGCGAGCCAGAGATCGCTTCGGTGGGCTACTCCGAGCCAAAGGCCAAGGAGAAGTTCGGTGCTGACCAGATCGAAACCACCGAGTACAACTTGGCTGGTAACGGCAAGTCCTCGATCCTGGGCACCAGCGGCATCATCAAGATGGTTCGCGTCAAGAACGGCCCAATCGTTGGCGTTCACGGCATCGGCGGCCGCATTGGTGAGCAGATCGGTGAAGCACAGCTGATCGTTAACTGGGAAGCATACCCAGAGGACGTATCGCAGCTGATCCACGCACACCCAACCCAGAACGAATCGATCGGCGAGGCCGCGATGGCTCTGGCCGGCGCACCGTTGCACGGTTAATCATGTTTTAGTGCATCCAGGCAGCGCGTTCTGACTACGCGCTGCCTGGATGCACTAGGCTCGGAGGCAACGCCTCCCACCATTTTTTCAAGCTTTATAAAACAAGGAGATACGGGACGATGTCTGAAACCGTAAACCTACCCGCACTGGGTGAAAGCGTTACCGAAGGTACGGTAACCCGCTGGCTGAAGCAGGTCGGCGACCGTGTAGAGGTAGACGAGCCGTTGGTGGAAGTATCCACTGACAAGGTAGACACTGAAGTTCCTTCGCCGGTTGCTGGCATCATTGAGGAAATCTTCGTAGCAGAAGACGAGGACGCAGAAGTTGGCGCCCCTCTGGTTCGCATTGGCGACGGTTCCGGCTCCGGCGAGTCCGCACCAGCTGCTGAAGAAGCACCGGCTGCTGAAGAGGCACCTGCTGCTCCGGCTGCTGAGGAAGCTCCTGCTGCTCCAGCTGCTGAAGAAGCTCCTGCTGCCGCACCGGCTGACGGCGCCGCATCGGGCACCGAAGTTACCCTTCCAGCTCTGGGCGAGTCGGTTACCGAAGGTACCGTCACCCGTTGGTTGAAGGAAGTTGGCGAAGAAGTTTCCGTCGACGAGCCACTGCTTGAGGTTTCGACCGACAAGGTTGACACCGAAGTTCCTTCCCCAGTTGCTGGTACCTTGCTGGAAATCCGCGTTCCAGAAGACGAGACCGCTGAAGTTGGCGCCGTTCTTGCTGTAATCGGTTCCGCTAACGCAGCGCCAGCCAAGGAAGAAGCACCAGCTGCTGCCCCAGCTCCTGCAAAGGAAGAGGCACCGGCTGCTGCTCCTGCAAAGGAAAAGGCACCGGCTGCTGCTCCTGCAAAGGAAGAAGCACCAGCTGCTGCTCCTGCTCCAGCTAAGGCAGAAGCTCCAGCCGCTCCAGCCTCTGAAGCGAACAACGAGTCCGGCTACGTCACCCCACTGGTACGCCGCTTGGCTAACCAGAACAACATCGATATCGCTTCGGTGAAGGGTACCGGCGTTGGCGGTCGCATCCGCAAGCAGGATGTTCTGGACGCTGTAGCTGCTCAGGAAACTTCTGCGCCGGCTGCTGCTCCTGCTGCTGCCAAGCCAGCTGCTCCTTCCGTTGAGGTTTCCTCGCTGCGCGGCACCGAGGAAAAGGCTCCACGTATCCGCCAGGTTATCGCTCGCCGCATGCGCGAGTCGCTGGACGTTTCGACTCAGCTGACCCAGGTCCACGAGATCGATATGACCCGTATCGTGAAGCTGCGCGCTTCGGCCAAGGCCAACTTCAAGGCCACCAACGGTGTGAACCTGACATACCTGCCATTCATCGCCAAGGCTGTTGCCGAAGGCCTGAAGGCACACCCTAAGTTGAACGCTGAGTACAACGAAGAGACCCAGAAGATCACTTACCACAATGCCGAGCACCTGGCATTTGCAGTCGATACCGACAAGGGCCTGCTGGTTCCTGTTGTATCGAACGCTGGCGATCTGAATCTGGCTGGCATGGCTTCGCGCATTGCTGACGTGGCAAACCGCACCCGTACCAACAAAATTGGTCCAGACGAGCTGTCCGGTGGCACCTTCTCGATCACCAACATCGGTTCGGTTGGCGCACTGTTCGATACCCCGATCATCAACCAGCCACAGGTCGCAATCCTGGGCACCGGTGCGATCGTGAAGCGTCCAATGGTCGTTACCGATGCAGAGGGCAATGATTCGATTGCCATCCGCCACATGATGTACCTGTGCCTGACCTACGATCACCGTCTGGTTGACGGCGCCGATGCAGGTCGCTTCCTGCAGACCGTCAAGGCTCGCCTTGAGGGTGGCGCTTTCGAAGGCGAACTGGGACTGTAAAGAACCAGCTTTTGCTTTCGTAGCTTAGGTAGATAATCGCCCCTGTCGTTGATTCGACAGGGGCGATTCTGCGTTTTCTACGATCAGTCGAAAATAGATTAGGCTAGTACCATGACTATTCTTCTTTCAGTTCTGATTTTCGTGCATATCTTGGGTGCAGCCGCTATTTTCGGTGGCTGGCTAGCTAATTTCAAGACTCCAACTGTCTCGGTATGGCAGTGGTACGGAGCTATCGTTCAGCTGGTAACGGGTCTGGCCATGGTCGGCGTTATCGAAGCTGGCGACGGTTCGCCAAACCACATGAAGATCGGCATCAAGACCGTCATTGCAATCGTCATCTTGGTCGCTGCCTTCCTTGGCCGTAAGAAGATGAAGAACGGCGAGGAAGTTCCTACCGGCATCGCCCACGCAGTAGGCGGCTTGGCGCTGATCAACATCGCGATCGCCGTACTCTGGAGCTAATTCCTAGAACTTCATCGGCGGGAGTGGTAATCAAAGGCTTTGAGCAAGCTTTGATTACTGCTCCCGCCGCTTGGCATTTAACGACGCAATACCTTCCCGATCTTCCATTGCTCCTGAACTAGTACCAGTTCCACTTCGATACGCTGTGGTGGCGCGGCCTGGACCGTATGGATAGTTTCCCCGTGAGCATCTACATAGCGGTATTCGCTCTGGGTTGAGGTCGCGGAAAGGATGACCGAATCCCCTTGCCCACGCGCGGTGATTGAGACATCTTCAAGCTTCGTGCGCAAGCGATCAATTCCGAGTCCCATCTTCTGCAACTGTGCAATGGTTTCCAGATCCCGTTGCAGCTGCTCAGCACCTTCGGCATACAGCCCTTTGAGCTTCTCCCCTGCAAGCTTGCCCATCGCGTCATCGCGTTCACCAGTGAGCGCCAAGAATGCTGAGATCACTGTGTCTCGATTCAGCGCACAGGCCGGCATTTGGGCACCATCTTCGATTCTGCAGCTCGGTGCCGCGGGTGTCGGCGCTGGCGTGGCACTGGTTTCAGTGGCTAGTGCCGCCCGAAAATGGTTGACTCCTAGAAAGCTGCCAAGAATAACTGCAAGCCCCAGGACACCGGCCCCTGCTAATTTCACGGCCCCGGGAGTTCTTCGCAGGCGGTGTATTTGCCAAGCTTCGTGGCTCACCGCAGAACCTTTACTAGCGGCTGGATCCTTTCGGTGCTTGAGGCGATTGCGTGCAGCGTGCTGCTCGTTAGCCGGGTGAATTGTTTCCATCAGATGTGTGGCTTCGGCGGCTATATGCCCTTCCCATCGAATTGGTTCTGCTGGGCAGCTGGCGAACAGGGTGCGTGCAAACTGGTCCGCGGTGGGCCTTGCTTGTGGATCCGGATTCAATGAGTCAATCAGCAATTCGTGGATAATCGTTGGAAGTCCAGGGAACATCACGCTAGCTGGCGGACGCATCAGTTCTTCTTCAGGAACGCGCCCAGAAAGCAGAAACCACAGGCAGGCACCCAAGGAAAATACGTCCTGCTCGCCGGTTTGCCCCTCGCGTGTTCCGGCCTGCATTTCAGGGGCCATGAACCCCGGCGTGCCAGAACCACTCAGTACCTGCTGATCCGAAGTCGATTCCTGGAAATCGATAATTTTCGGCATTCCCTTGGCCGTGAGCAGGATATTGGCTGGCGACAGATCCCCGTGGCGTTGGCCTTGCGCATGCATCACCGACAGGGTTTGGGCGATGGGCGCCAGAGCGGTCACGCACTCCCCCAGGGCAAAAGCGCTACGGTTGGCTACCAACTCGGCCAAGCTGCCTCCGGGGCAATATTCCATAATCAGCCCTTCGCCCAATTGCGTCATTAAAGTCCCGTAAAAATCGACGACATATTTCCTCGATTGCGTGATCTGTTCTTGCCGCATTGAAACAACGTTTTCGATAGTTAGGCTAAGTTTAAGGGTTAGATACGACTGGTCGCTTTCCCTCCGGATCAGCCAAACTTTGCATGGTGACTTGGCACTTAAGGGCTTGACCGTAACGTGCCCGGGGCTTGTGGGCCAGGCCAGAACATTCGTTGATTCATCCATGTGTCCGTTGTATCCGAAAATCAAGAATTGCAAGCTGGATATCCACAGGTGCGGGCGTGGCAACTGAATTAGCGACCGATCGTTCAAGAGCGTAGGCTAACCGTCATGGCGATCGAATTCGAACGAGTCGGACTAGGCTCAAAATTTGTGCCCTACATGGAAGCTTGGGATTACCAAGTCCAGCTGCATGATGCGGTAGCCGCGGACGCACAAACCCCAAAAGTCCTGTTCCTGGAGCACGAAGCGGTATATACCGCTGGCAAGAGAACTGAACCTGAAGACCTCCCGCTAGACGGAACCCCCGTGGTCGATGTTGACCGTGGTGGAAAGCTGACGTGGCATGGACCGGGACAGCTGATTGGCTATCCCATCGTCAGACTACGCAAAATCAGCGCCATTCGCCTATACGTGGAGACTTTGGAAGAAGCACTGATAAACGTGGTCAGCGAGCTGGGAATCCCCACCACACAGATCAAGGGCCGCTCCGGAGTCTGGGTTCCTGGCAAAGATGGCGCCCAGGACCGCAAAATTGCGGCCATCGGAATCCGCATCAACCACGGCGTGACCATGCATGGCTTCGCGCTGAACTGCTCGAATGAACTTTCTGCGTACGATCAGATCATCCCCTGCGGTATCTCCGATGCCGGTGTCACCACCATTTCTGAAGAACTTGGCCGTACAGTCCACCCCGAAGACGTCGTGGACCGCGTGGAAGCCGAAATTGAGCGTCTGCTCACCCCACAAGTCGTTTAGACAGTCACGCCCTCCCCATAGAAAGAGCTGTTAATGAGTGTCGAACCAGAAGGCCGTCGTATGCTGCGCGTAGAAAAGCGAAACGCTGCAGTCCCGGTGGAGCGTAAGCCGGACTGGATCAAGGCCAAGTTGAACATCGGCCCTGAATACGTAGGTTTGAAGAACCTCGTGCAGTCCGAAGGCCTGCACACCGTCTGCGAAGAAGCTGGCTGCCCGAACATTTTCGAATGCTGGGAAGACCGTGAGGCATCGTTCCTCATCGGTGGTTCCGAGTGCACCCGCCGTTGCGATTTCTGCCAGATCGCCACCGGCAAGCCAGCACCGATTGACCGCTCGGAGCCTTTCAAGGTCGCAATGAGCGTGAAGAAGATGGATCTGCGCTACGCCACCGTTACCGGCGTGGCCCGCGACGACCTCGAAGATGAGGGCGTCTGGCTGTACGCAGAAACCGTGCGCCAGATCCATAAGATGAACCCGAGCACCGGTGTGGAACTGCTGATTCCTGACTTCACCGGGAAGCCGGAGAACCTGGATGCGATCTGCGACTCGGCCCCTGAGGTCTACGCCCACAATGTGGAGACCGTGCCGCGTATCTTCAAGCGCATCCGTCCGGCCTTCCGCTACCAGCGCTCCATGGATGTCATCACCCATGGCCGCAATCGTGGCCTGATCACCAAGTCGAACCTGATCTTGGGTATGGGCGAAACTCGCGAAGAAATTTCCGAGGCCATGCGCGATCTGCACGAAGCCGGTTGTGACCTGCTGACCCTGACCCAGTACCTGCGCCCCACCGACTTGCACCTGCCAGTTGACCGTTGGGTCACCCCGCAGGAGTTCGTGGAACTGCAGCAGGAAGCCGAAGAAATCGGCTTCGCCGGGGTCATGTCCGGTCCTTTGGTACGTTCTTCCTACCGCGCAGGGCGCTTGTGGGCTGGAGCCATGCGCAAGAAGGGCCGCGAAATACCTGAGGCACTGGCACACATCGAATCCTCGGGCAATACCCGCCAGGAAGCTGCCTCGCTGATCAAGTAGCTTGATCCGAAAAACTTTCAAGCACTTCAGGCCCCGGAGCTTTTGACTAACGTCATTGGCACGCTCCGGGGCCTTTCGCCACCGCATGAACGGACAATCGGACTGAAAAAGTCATGTTCGTCCTCGCTCGGCTTAGATCTATCAACTTCATCGCGTAGAATTAAGGCACTATGGCCAAAAACTCCGACAACGACGCAGGCGCGCCTAAGCGTGGCTTGTTTTCGCGTAAACCAAAAGCTGAGAAGAAGAACAAAGAACCAGGCCGCCTGAAGCAAATCGGCCAGGTCTTCCAGATGACTCGCCGCAACGACCCTATGGTCGTGTGGTGGATGGCATTGGCCGCCTTGGCCGTTATTGCTGTCTGCTTGGTCATCGGCTTCTTGATCAATAACTGGATCACGATGTTGATCATCGCGATTCCGCTGGCGTTGCTTGCCGCAATGTTCATCATGTCCCGCCGCGCCGAAAAAGCCGCGTTCTCGCAGCTTGAAGGACGTCCCGGGGCTGCTGGCGCTGCCATGAGCGTGCTGCGTCGCGGCTGGATCCTGAAGCAGGAGCCAGTTGCCTACAACCGTCACCAGGATCTGGTATTCCTGGGCATCGGACGCCCCGGCATTGTCCTGGTCACCGAAGGGCCGAAGTCGCGAGTCCGCGATCTGGCTGCTTCCGAGCGCAAGCGCATTGCCCGGGTGCTGCCGAACGTTCCCGTACACGTGATCAACGCTGGTCCCGATGAAGACCAGACCCCCTTGGCTGAGGTCGGCAAGGAGATGAAGAAGCTTCCAAAGTCGATCACGAAGTTGGAAGTCAGTGCAGTCGACAAGCGTCTGAGCACGCTGACCGCAAACCGTCTGCCTATCCCTAAGGGTGTAGATCCAAACCGCGTCCGTCCAAACCGCCGCGCAACCCGCGGACGCTAAAGACGAACAATAAAGAAGCCGCAACGGGAATTCCCGTTGCGGCTTCTTTATTGCCTTCTAGCGTTATTCCTAGGTGATGTTCACCAGAATGGTCTTGGGCAGGCGGTCATGCAGTCCGCGCTGGTCCTTGTCGGTGATGAACGCTGGTATGGCCAGGCACAGCAGCAATGATCGAATCAAACCCTGCAGTGGCTTAATTGCTGTTCCGTCCAGGGCCTGGACCTGCAGTCCGAAGGTTCGATGCCCGATGGTGTGACCGGTAAACCCGACTCCGATGATCTGTCCTGCGCAGAATAGGCTCAATGTAGCCAGATCATGGCTGTCAAACAGCCACCAGCTCAACAGCATCGATAGGCCCCAGTCCAAGAGCAGCGCGCCAACCCGTCGAGGGAATCTGGCAATTGATCCGGGGCCCTTCTCAGGACGCCCCATATCTTGCCCAGGCCATTCTTGCGTATTGTGCTGCGGCGGCCCTTCAAGCCACGAGCTGAAGTCTTTTCTTTCCACTAGGACAGTCTATCCAGCGATCCTGTGCGCCACTGTCATAACGAGATTGAACCAACAACTAACCAAGTCACATTGTTACAGGTCGCTATTAGTGCAGATCAGGGCGATTCGACACGCCCGGATTTTCCACTTGTAACAGGCTGGAAACAATAGAGACACCATTCAGAAATGGATTATAGGTAGGATTGATTCGTAAGCAAGAGAACCAGCCGGATAGTTCTGGCTACAAGTTCCGTTTACCAAACCTTATATCTCACCAGGGAGTAACCTGCACATGTTTACCAGTCCAGAAGAAGTCTTGGCATATATTGCCGAAGAGGACATCAAGTTCGTCGATATCCGTTTCACCGACCTACCCGGTGTACAGCAGCACTTCAACGTGCCAGCCAAGTCCGTGGATGCCGACTTCTTCGTCAACGGCCAGCTTTTCGATGGTTCCTCCATCCGCGGCTTCGCCGGCATCTCTGATTCCGACATGCAGCTGATCCCAGATGTAACCACTGGTTTCATCGATCCGTTCCGTCTGGAAAAGACTCTGGCGTTCAACTTCTCGATCATCAACCCACGCACCGGTGAGCCATACCACCGCGACCCACGTGGTGTTGCAGAACGCGCAGAAGCATACTTGGAGTCCACCGGTATCGCTGATACCGCGTTCTTCGCTCCAGAAGCAGAATTCTTCATCTTCGAAGACGTTCGCTACGAATCCAAGCCACAGGGCGCGTTCTACTCGATCGATTCCGACGAGGCACCTTGGAACACCGGCCGCAAGGAAGAGGGCGGCAACCAGGGTTACAAGACCCCATTCAAGGGCGGCTACTTCCCAGTGGCTCCAACTGACAAGCAGGCTGACCTGCGCGACGCCATCTGCGTTGAGTTGGACAAGGCAGGCCTCGAAGTTGAGCGCAGCCACCACGAGGTCGGCGCAGCTGGCCAGGCTGAAATCAACTACAAGTTCAACACCATGGTCCACTCGGCCGATGAACTGATGCTCTTCAAGTACATCGTGAAGAACGTCGCTGATGCATGGGGCAAGTCCGCAACCTTCATGCCGAAGCCAGTCTTCGGCGACAACGGCTCGGGCATGCACGTGCACCAGTCGCTGTGGGCCAACGGCGAACCACTGTTCTACGACGAAAAGGGCTACGCTGGCCTTTCCGATACCGCTCGCTGGTACATCGGTGGCCTGCTGAAGCACGCTGATGCAGTGCTCGCGTTCACCAACCCAACCGTGAACTCCTACCGCCGCCTGGTCAAGGGCTACGAAGCTCCAGTGAACATGGTTTACTCGCAGGGCAACCGCTCTGCCGGTATCCGTATCCCAATCACCGGTTCGAACCCTAAGGCCAAGCGCATCGAGTTCCGCGCTCCAGATGCCTCCTCGAACCCATACCTGGCATTCGCAGCTCAGCTGATGGCTGGCCTGGACGGCATCAAGAACCGCATCGAACCAGCAGAGCCAATCGACAAGGATCTCTACGAGCTTCCTGCCGAAGAGGCCAAGGATATCCAGCGCGCTCCTGAAAGCCTCGAAGATGCTCTGAAGGCTCTGGAAGCCGACCACGAGTTCCTGCTCGAAGGCGGTGTCTTCACCGAAGACCTGATCCAGACTTGGATTGAGTACAAGCGTGAATACGAAATCCGACCACTGAGCCTGCGCCCGAACCCATACGAGTTCGAGCTCTACTACGGTTGCTAATCAGCTAGCGGGAGAAGTTTCCGCGTAGTACGCAGAAAGTCCGCACAAGCTGCCAGAACATTGTTCTTGGCAAGCTTGTGCGGACTTTTCTATTTCAGCCAGCGAGGCACGGGCAACCAAGGCCGCAGTAGGCGCTCGGTCCCCTAAGCAACGGCTAATATTCCTGCTTGTCGTCCTTCGCTTCCCAAAGTTCGAAGGCGCGAATCGCACCGGAATCCTCAACTCGGGTAAAAGGTATTTTCCGCGCGCTCATTGGAAGCTCGAGCTCGTTGTAAATGAAATCATCATCGAAACCGATGGCGGCGGCTTCTTCACGATTATTGGCGAAGTAGACGTGCTTGAAGCGGGACCAATAGATGGCTCCCAAGCACATGGGACACGGTTCGCAACTGGTGTACAGCTCGCACTCGGACAGGTCAAAACTGCCCAACACCTGTCCTGCGGCACGGATGGCATTGATCTCCGCATGCGCCGTGGGATCCATCGAACCGACCACCGAGTTACAGGCGGCGGAAATGACCTTGCCCTCCAGAACAACCACGGCACCAAATGGTCCGCTGTCATCAGCTTCCAAGGCCAAGAGGGATTGATCAATGGCCGCCTGCATCAGCTGCGGGTCAAACATCGTAGGAACTCCCCTGCACTAGTACTACGCGTAACGGTGACACGATCCACCATAGTCCCCATCATGGACTCTGGCAGGGATGGGCGGAAGAATCCCGGGTGCGGATCAGGGCTTGAGCGCCCGCAGGTAACGCCACCGGGTGACCCACTGAGCCGTGATCAGCAGCCAGAAGACTCGTCGCCAGGACGGAACATCAGAGGGTTCGGTCACCGACCTGACGCGCAGGAAAACCTGCTGCCCTACGCGTTCGAGAATGAAAGCTTCCACGCCCTGGACGGGGTGCCCTGGCAGTGTCCGGTAGGAAAAGCCCACCCAGTGTTCTTCTTCTGCGACTTCCATGACTGCCACCGGTTCCACCACGCGCAGCAGGCCAGCACCGATGGTGATCACGGGTAGCTGGCCGGCAACAGCGGGCACCTGCGGATCGATCTTGAATCCGCTACGGGTCTTCACTTCCCAATTGAGCAAGGCAGCGCTGGCCTCGTTCCACAGCTGTGCGCTCGCACCCAAGAGCACTCGGCGCTCTCACGGCCGGCACGAGGAAGCCAGCGGACGCCAGGAGCGCACCAGCAGCGCTTCAACGGTCATGCTGCTGCCTAATCCTCAAATCCGTAGAACAGCACTTCGAAGATGGCGCGTGCATGGCGGGTGGCGCGCAGGTAGTCTTCTTCCAATTCCGCGCCGAAGTGCGGTTCGTAGCCGCACCAACGGGCAACGGCTTCCATATCGCGCGCCGAGCTGGGCAGCACGTCGCTGGAGCGGCCGGAGGTAATGATTTCCGCGCTGCGGATCTGCGTGGCAAGCCGCCATGTATCTGCCAGCTGTTCGCTATCCTCTTGGCTGATCAATTCCAAGGCGGCCAGCTCTTCCAAGGCCTGTAGCGTCGAGGTGGTGCGCAGGGATTCGTGCTTCCAGGCGTATTGCAGCTGGAAGAACTGCACCAGCCATTCGATGTCTGAGAGCGAACCGCGCCCGAGCTTCAAATGCCGATTAGGATCAGCACCGCGCGGCAGGCGTTCGGATTCAACCCGGGCCTTGATCTTGCGGATCTCTCGGATTTCAGTCTCTTCCAAACCCTTGCCGTAGCGCACCGGCTTGATCAATTCCATGAATTCACCGGCCAGCTGGTCATCGCCGGCAAATGGGCGTGCGCGTTGCAAGGCTTGGCGTTCCCACACTTCGACCCAGCGCTGGTAATACGTGGCGTAGGCATCAAGTGAGCGAACCAGCATTCCCTGGCGCCCTTCGGGGCGCAGGTCCGAGTCCACCTTCAGTTTCACCTCGGCTGGAATTGCCGGCTTCAACGGTTTCGCGGTCCACGACACCAGATCTGTCACAACGCGCAGCGCCTGCTCTTGGGCGGCTTGGGCGGTGGCTCCTGGCACCGGACGCTGCACGAAGAGGACATCGGCATCGGACCCGTAGCCGATCTCCCGGCCACCTTGCCGGCCCATCGCGATGACTGCAATGACCGCGTGCTCTCCATGCTTGGCCTGATCGGCAGCCAGAAGGACCTTGAGCACCCCGTCAACCATGGCCGCATCGATATTCGACAGCGCTACACCGACTTCATCCACGGTCAGCAGCCGCGCACCGTCAGCCAATGCCACGCGCAAGAACTCACGGCGGCGCACCATGCGGATCATCCGGATTGCCGTTTCAGGCTGCTTCGCGCGATGAATGATCGAGGTGTTCTGCTGCAGTAGGTTTTCGAATGTCTGTGGCGCCAAGGAGGCGTCAGAGCCCAGCCAGGCGGCCGCAGCAGGTTCATTGGCCAGCAGATCGGTCAGGAAGCGCGTATTGGACAGCAGATGGCTCAGGCGCTCGGCCGCGGCGTTGGTATCGCGCAGCATGCCCAGGAACCAATGCGATTTGCCCAGTGCTTCGCTCAGTCGCCGGAATCCCAGCAGACCAGCATCCGGATCCACTCCACGGGCAAACCAGTCCAAGAGCACCGGTAAAAGCTGCCGTTGCAATGAGGCGCTGCGCGAGACTCCGCCGGTCAACGCCTCGATATGGCGCATCGCGGCCTTCGGGTCCAGATAGCCCAACGCGCGCAGTCGTGCTTGCGCGGATTCCGCGGTGAGCTTTACGTCGTCGGTTGAAAGGTTGGAACTGCTCACCAGCAGCGGGCGGTAGAAAATACGCTCGTGCAGCGAACGCACCATGCGCTTGGTTTCGTTCCAGCGGCGCATCAGCTTCTCCGGGCTGCTCGACTGAAGGTCGCCGGCTCCGCGAATGGCACGTGCCAGCACGCGCTGAGCGCTTTCCACCCGGGGCATCAGATGGGTCCGGCGCAATTGGCTCAGCTGGATACGATGTTCCAGCAGGCGCAGGAAACGATAGGAATCATCAAAATTCGTGGCGTCATCCCGGCCGATATAGCCGATGTCGCTCATCGCTTGAATGGCCAAGGTGGTGGTGGGCACTTGGATGGCCGGATCAACGCGGCCGTGGACCAGCTGCAGCAGCTGGACGGTGAATTCGACATCGCGCAATCCGCCGGGGCCCAGTTTAATTTGCCAGGCCACATCTTGCTTATCGATGTTGTTGCTGACCCGTCGGCGCATGGCCTGGACGGATTCGACAAACCCTTCGCGTTCCGAGCTGGACCACACCAGCGGAGCGACCATCCGCTCGTAGGAGCGTCCCAGTTCCTTATCGCCGGCGATTGCACGGGCTTTGAGCAAGGCTTGGAATTCCCACGAATGCGCCCACCGTCGGTAGTACGCCTCATGGGAGGAAAGCGTGCGGGTCAGGGCCCCGTCCTTGCCCTCGGGACGCAGGTTCGCATCGACTTCCCAGAGCATTGGTTCTGGGCCTGGCACCATCAGTGCGCGCGCGGTATTGCCGCAGATGACTGTGGCAATAGCCGCCGCCAGGTCTTCGTCAATGCTCGGGGCAGAGTCATGGACGTAAATGACGTCGACGTCGGAGATGTAGTTCAGTTCCCGAGCGCCGCACTTGCCCATGCCGATCACGGTGATCTTCACCCGGTCAACGTCTTCGGCGTCGTACTGCTCGGCTGCTTCTGCCCGGGCAATAGCCAACGCGCCTTCCAACGCAGCGCCAGCCATGTCGGCTAATTCGGCGGCCACCTTGGGCAGTATGCGTTGCGGTTGGGTGGATCCCAAGTCCCGGTGCGCCAAGGAGAGCAGGGCTTTGCGGTACGCGGTACGCAAGCGCTGGCGAGCTTCAGCTCCGGTATAGGCCGAGACCCAATGCCCGCCGTCGCTTTGCGTGGCGTCGATGGATGCCAGCAGGTCCTGTACCAGTTGCTCGGCGGAGACTTGCACAAATTCACCGGAAGGTGCCTTGCGGACAATATCCAGCGCCTCGGGGCAGCGGATGAGGAACTCACCGAGCGCAGAAGAGCTGCCCAAGAGCCTGACCAGGCCTTGGCAGCTGTCCGGAGCCATGAAGATGTCGATGACTTTGGGATGGCGGTCAGCCAGCCTCAAGGCCAGCAGCAAGGCCTGGTCCGGGTCCGGCGCATGCGCCATCTTGCTCACGACCAGGTTGGGATCTATCTTGGACAGTTCCTCGGCCTGGAGGAAATTCTTGGCCCGTTCGATATCGCTGAAGCCAGCGTTGATCAGTGCTCGTGAGGGTACTTCCGGCATGGTGTTTCGTGTTCTCCCACATGTCACTGCGCAGCTTCACGCGGTGAAGTCTCTAGAGGATTCCCAAATATTTGTTCAGCTCGTACGGGGTGATGACCTGGCGGTATTCTTCCCATTCGGTGCGCTTGTTCGACAGGAAGGAGTTGAAGACCTGCTCGCCGAGGATTTCGGCCATCAGCTCTGACTCTTCCATGGCACGCAAGGCATCATGCAGGCTGCCCGGCAGCGGAACGTGGCCCGACGCGCGGCGCTCCGCGGTGGACAGGCTCCAGACATCATCCTCGGTGGGCTCTTCGAGTTCGTAGCCTTCGCGGATGCCCTTGAGCCCGGCACCCAGCAGGACTGCGTAGGCCAGGTAAGGGTTGGCTGCCGAGTCGATGCCGCGGTATTCCACGCGGGCGGACTGGCCCTTGCCCGGCTTGTACAGCGGTACGCGTACCAGTGCAGAACGGTTGTTGTGCCCCCACGAGCGGTGGCTTGGCGCTTCACCGCCGCCCCACAGGCGCTTGTAGGAGTTCACGTACTGGTTGGTGATGGCAGTCATTTCCGGCGCGTGGTGCAAGATGCCGGCGATGAATGAGCGGGCCACGTCCGAGAGCTGGTATTCACGCCCGGCTTCGAAGAACGCGTTCGCGTCGCCTTCGAACAAGGAGAAGTGCGTGTGCATGCCGCTGCCTGGCTGATCGCTGAAAGGCTTGGGCATGAAGGTTGCATGGATGCCCTTCTGCATCGCCATCTCCTTGATGACGGTACGGAAGGTCATGATGTTGTCGGCGGTCTGCAACGCATCTGCGTAGCGCAGATCTATTTCGTTTTGTCCCGGACCGGTTTCGTGATGGGAGAACTCCACCGAAATGCCCAAGGCTTCCAAGGTGGTCACCGAGGCCCGGCGGAAGTCCTGGCCCACGCCATCTGGCACGTGATCGAAGTAGCCGCCGTTGTCGATCGGCTGAGGGCGCCCATTGGCGTCCAGCTGATCGTTTTGCAGCAAATAGAATTCGATCTCCGGATGGGTGTAGCAGGTGAAGCCCATATTCGATGCTTCGGTCAGCTGGCGCTTGAGCACCTGGCGCGGATCGGCATTCGAAGGCTGGCCTTCGGGGGTGAGGATGTCGCAGAACATGCGGGAAGTCGGTTCGACTTCTCCACGCCACGGAAGGATCTGGAAGGTGGAAGGATCTGGCTGAAGCAGCATGTCAGATTCGGAGATCCGGGAAAGCCCGTCAATGGATGAGCCGTCAAAGCCCAGACCTTCTTCGAAAGCGTCCTCGACTTCAGCAGGAGCCAACGCCACTGACTTCAGCGAACCAACGACGTCAGTAAACCACATGCGCACAAACCGAACGTCGCGTTCTTCAATGGTGCGCAGTACAAATTCCTGCTGACGATCCATTTTCCACCACCTTTGGGATTCTAATATCCGGTGCTGATCACAACCGGTAAGAAAATTGACCTGTGGCAACACTATATCGGTTTAGAACGGTCCCACCGGTCAGCATCGCCCTGTCCAAGTGCGATAAAGTCGTCTCATGCCACAACCATATCCAGGGAATCCCGAAAAAGGCCCGTCCCGTATCCGACTTCATCATTTGCAGCAGGCGAAAGACAACGGCGAAAAATTCGCGATGTTAACTGCTTATGACGTAATGATGGCTGAAATTTTTGATTCCGCCGGGATCGAGATGCTGTTGGTTGGCGACTCCGCTGCCAACACCGTGCTCGGTTACGAGTCAACCTTGCCGATCACCCTCGATGAGATGATCACTTTCACCAAGGCTGTGGCCAATGGCGCCAAGCGTGCCATGGTCGTCGCGGACCTGCCTTTCGGCAGCTACGAGCAATCCCCCGCCCAGGCTGTGGCCACTGCGGTGCGCCTGATGAAGGAAGGGCATGCCCACGCGGTCAAGATGGAAGGCACCGCGCAGTACGCAGAACATGTCCAGGCAATGGTGCTTGCCGGTGTTCCAGTCATCGGGCATATCGGCTTCACCCCGCAATCCGAGCACGCCCTGGGCGGATACCGAGTGCAAGGCCGCGGCGATGCAGTCCAGCAGATGAAGGAAGACGCCCTGGCCATGCAGAATGCCGGCGCGTTCTGCATCCTGATGGAAATGGTTCCAAGCCCGGTCGCTGCCGAAATCGATGCCGCGTTGGCTGTTCCCACCATTGGTATTGGTGCCGGAAATTCCACCACCGGGCAGGTTCTGGTTTGGCAGGACATGCTGGGTCTTGGCGGACGGCGCACACCGCGCTTCGTGAAAAAATACGCCGATCTGCGTGCCCTGAAGCATAGCGTCTGGGTCACGCACCACTGTGCTTTCCATTGCGCTACGCCAAGAGGCGCTGGCAATGCTTAGGCGTCGTCTTCTTCGGCTTCATCCCACGCCTCATTGCGCGCCTGCACCTTGGCCATGGCCGTTTCTGCTTCCGCGGCCGTGTCGTACGGACCTAGCAACTGGGACCAATCGGACTGCGGGCCTTTCTCCACGGTCTTGGTGGAGACGTTGTACCAGTACTGTCCCTCGCCCGGGGTGCCTACTGAGCTCATGGGAAACTCCTTCTGTCGCTGATTGTGCTGTTGCTTTCCACGGTATCCCAACCGAAGAAAAATAGGTGGAACACCACCTGCGCTCTTAGCCAGCTCTGAGCAAAGTGGCGGTAGCGTGAAGCTAGAATAAAAATATGGCTACTGCAACGACTGCACCTATTGGAAATCTCACCGCCGGAACGGTATCCCCGGAACTTCCGGTACCGAAACATATTGAACGTCCCGAGTATGTTGGCAAGAAAGAACCGGCAACCAACACTGCTTCGGAAATCAAAAGCCCGGAAGTCATCGAACGCATCCGCATAGCTTCGAAAATTGCCGCTCAGGCGCTGCAGGAAGTCGGCAAGGCCTGCCAACCCGGAATCACCACCAATGAGCTGGACCGCATCGGCCACGAGTTCCTGATGGACCACAACGCCTACCCTTCGACCCTGGGCTACCGCGGATTCCCCAAGTCGCTGTGCTCCTCGCTGAACGAGGTCATTTGCCACGGCATCCCCGACACCACGGTGCTGGAAGACGGGGACATCATCAACATCGACATCACCGCCTACATCGGCGGCGTCCATGGCGATAACAACGCCACCTTCTTGGTCGGCGACGTAGATGAAGAGTCCCGCCTGCTCGTGGAACGTACCGAGAATTCGCTCAAGCGCGCCATCAAGGCCGTTATGCCAGGACGCGAAATCAACGTGATTGGCCGCAGCATCGAAACCTACGCCAAGCGCTTCGGCTACGGCGTGGTTCGCGACTTCACCGGCCACGGCGTGGGCGAAGCGTTCCACTCGGGCCTGATCATTCCGCACTACGATGCGGCTCCTGGCTACAACACCCTGATCGAGCCGGGCATGGTCTTCACCATCGAGCCAATGCTCACCCTGGGCACCATCGAGTGGGACATGTGGGACGACGACTGGACTGTGACCACCAAGGACAAGAAGCGCACCGCGCAGTTCGAGCACACCTTGCTGGTCACCGACAACGGCGCAGAAATTCTCACCCTGCCCTAGCCGCTGCTGCAAAATCGTTAAATGCAAATGCCCAAAACCTCTTCAGGTTTTGGGCATTTGCTTTGGTTGCCGGGACTGCTAGTCGGCGGTTAGCGGACGTTGGGTTCCCTGCGGGGTTCTACCTCGGCGATCGCGCAGGCGGGCAATGGCCGTCTCAAAATCAGTCAAAGACTGGAAGTTGTGATAGACACTGGCAAAGCGCAGGTAGGCCACTTCGTCCAGTCGCGAAAGCGGTTCCAAGATGGCCAGGCCAACCTGGTGCGCTGGAATTTCAGCTGCACCTGAGGTGCGCACGGCTTCTTCGACTTCCTGGGCCAAGATAGCCAGGTCGTGATCGGTGACCGGGCGGCCCTGGCAGGCCTTGCGTACGCCGTTGATGACCTTATTGCGTGAGAACGGTTCCACGGCACCGGACTGCTTGAGCACGTTGAGGCTGGCAGTTTCGGTGGTGGTAAATCGGCGCGAGCAGGCGGTGCACTGGCGTCGACGGCGGATCGAGACGCCATCGTCGGCCACTCGGGAATCAACCACTCGGGAATCAGCATTGCGGCAATACGGGCAGTTCACGGCACCTCCATCTGTAGCCTAAGAAGCATTCTCATTTCACCATCGGTGACAAGAATCAACTCATGTCACCTAACAGTTTAGCGTCTAATGCGTTTTTCGCACCGCGACCGCGTCACCGTGGGCTGGCAGGTCCTCGGCATTGGCAAGATTAATGACGTGAGCGGCAACCTCACCCAAGGCGGCCTTGTCGTAATTGATGACCTGGATGGCCTTCAAGAACGTATTCACATTCAAGCCCGAGGCGTGCAGTGCGGTACCGCTGGTTGGCAGCACGTGGTTGGATCCTGCACAGTAATCGCCCAAGGACACCGGCGCGTAGGAACCTACGAATATGGCTCCAGCAGCGGTGATCCGCGCCGCGGCGGCCTCTGCCTGGTCAACCATGATCTCCAGGTGCTCAGCGGCGTAGGCGTTGCACACTTCGATCCCCTGGCCCAGATCCTTGACCAAGATGATCGCCGACTGAGCACCGGACAGGGCTTCCTTGACGCGGGCCGAGTGCTTGGTAGCCGCTACCTGCGCCACCAGTTCCGTGCGCACGCTTGCGGCAAGCTCTGCAGAATCAGTAACAAGCACCGCTGCCGCATTGGCGTCGTGCTCGGCCTGCGAAATCATGTCGGCGGCAACAAAGCCCGGCACAGCCGAGGCATCAGCAAGGATCGCGATTTCGGTTGGACCGGCTTCAGCGTCGATGCCCACCACGCCTTTGACCAGGCGCTTGGCGGTGGCCACGAAGATGTTGCCCGGACCGGAAATCACATCGACCGGTTCAATGCCGCCACGTTCGTCATCGGGCATATCCACGCCGTAGGCGAATGCGGCTACAGCCTGGGCGCCGCCCATGGCGTGCACCTCTTCGATGCCCAGCAGCTTGGCAGCGGCCAGGATAGTGGGGTGCGGCAGTCCGCCGAATTCCTTCTGCGGCGGGCTGGCTAGTGCTAGCGAGCTGACACCGGCTGCTTGGGCCGGGACGGTGTTCATGATCACCGAAGATGGATAGACGGCTAGGCCGCCAGGTACGTAAAGGCCGACACGGCGGACCGGAACCCAGCGCTGGGTGACCGTGGCGCCGGCGGCGTAGCTGACTTCAGCATCTTGTGGGCGCTGGGCCTTGGCGAAGACGCGGGCGCGGTCGATGGATTCTTCCAGCGCCTGGCGAACCTTCGGATCGAGTTCTTCCAGGGCGCGGTCCAGCTCATGTTGTGGCACACGGGTATGCTCCAGCTGCACGTGGTCGAAGCGCGCGGCGAGATCCTTGAGCGTTTCCATGCCATGGGCACGGACATCATCGATGATCTGCTGCACCGTTTCGGCAGCGGTCTGGGAGTTCATCTCCGGACGCGGCAGTTTTGCTTTGAGCTGTGCGTAGCTCAGCGATTCGTTGCGCCAATCTAGGGTGGCGAGTTCTGCGAATTCAATTTCTGGAATAGTGCTCACCCACCTAGTTTAACGCCGATGACCGGAGAAGGGTTATTAGTTACCTTCTCCGGTCATCCAGGCAAGCATCCAGTTGGCTACACGTCCAAGCAGTTCGGCCCCAGCAACACCTTCAAGTCGCCGAACAATGCCGGATTCGGATTGACCCGGAAGTTCATGCCCAGGCGCATCAGCGAGGTGCCGCGGCTGCCGGTGAGCTTCACGCGCACCTCGGTATTGCCGCTGTGCGTGCGCAGCACATCACCGAGCTTCTGCACCAGGGTCTCGTTGGCCTTATGCGTTGGAATGCCGATGACCACCGGGCCCCCGTTGGCATCCTCGGAGATTTCCGGGATCATCATTTCCTGGGCATTCAAGGTGATCGATCCGTCATCGCGGCGCTGCACCCGGCCCTTGATGACCACGATCAGGTCATCGGCCAGGATCTCGGCGATCGGCTGGTAGGCCTGGCCGAAGAACATGACTTCCATCGAGCCCGAAAGATCTTCGATTTCGCAGCGTGCATACGGATTGCCGCTCTTCTTGGCGATGCGCCGCTGCAATCCGGAAATCATGCCTGCGATGGAAATGATGTGGCCATCTTGCGGCCCGTCATCAGAGAGCACATGCGTGACCGGCATATCCGCGTACTGGTCCAGGGCCGAGCCCAGGCCCTGCAGCGGGTGGTCCGAAACGTACAGGCCGAGCATGTCGCGCTCGTAGGCCAGCTTTTCCTTCTTGTCCCAGTCCGGCAGGTCCGGGATGGCCACGTGCATCGATTCCGAAGAGTCTTCGGCTCCCAGCGCGCTGAACAGGTCGAACTGGTTGGCGGCTTCATTGCGCTTGACCTGGATGACCGAGTCGACGGCTTCTTCATGGATGGCCACCAGGGCACGGCGCGGGTGCTTCATCGAGTCGAAGGCACCGGCCTTGATCAGCGATTCAATGGTGCGTTTATTGCACACCACCGCTGGAACCTTGCCCAAAAAATCGTTGAAGTCGTTGTAGTTGCCCTTTTCGGCGCGCGCTTCAACCATGCCGGACACCGCGTTGGTGCCCACGTTGCGGATCGCTCCCATGCCGAAGCGGATGTCCTTGCCCACTGGGGTGAAGTTCAACGCCGATTCGTTGACATCTGGAGGCAGCACGGTGATGCCGATATGGCGGCATTCGTTCAGGTAAAGGGCCAGCTTGTCCTTGTCATCGCCCACCGAGGTCAGCAGTGCGGCCATGTATTCGGCCGGGTAGTGCGCCTTGAGGTAGGCGGTCCAGTAAGAGACCACTCCGTAAGCCGCGGAGTGGGCTTTATTGAACGCGTAGTCGGAGAAAGGCAGCAGGATGTCCCACAGGGTCTGCACGGCGGCATCGGAGTAGCCGTTGTCGTTCATGCCCTGCTTGAAGCCGGCGAACTGCTTATCCAGCTCGGACTTCTTCTTCTTGCCCATGGCGCGGCGCAGAATATCTGCCTGGCCCAGCGAGTAGCCGGCCAGCTTCTGCGCAATAGCCATAACCTGCTCCTGATAAACGATCAGGCCATAGGTGCCGCCCAGGATCTCTGCCAGCGGTTCAGCCAGCTCCGGGTGGATCGGGGTAACTTCCTGCAACCCGGTCTTGCGCAGCGCGTAGTTGGTGTGCGAGTTAGCACCCATGGGACCCGGGCGGTACAGGGCGATGACTGCGGAGATGTCTTCGAAGTTATCCGGGCGCATCATCTTCAGCAGCGAGCGCATCGGTCCGCCATCGAGCTGGAACACGCCCAAGGTGTCGCCGCGGGCCAGCAGGTTGTAGGCCTCGGGGTCCTCGATGGTCAGGGTTTCGAGATCAATTTTGGTGCCGGTGTTGTATTCGATGTTCTCCAACGCGTCGGAGATGATGGTGAGGTTGCGCAACCCCAAGAAGTCCATCTTGATCAGCCCCAGGCCTTCACAGGTCGGGTAATCGAACTGGGTGATGACCTGGCCATCCTGGATACGGCGCATGATCGGCACTACATCGATAATCGGATCCGAGCTCATGATCACACCGGCGGCGTGCACGCCCCACTGGCGCTTCAGTCCTTCCAGGCCCTTGGCTGTCTCGAAGACGCGCGCTGCTTCAGGGTCATTGGCCACCAGGTTGCGGAAGTCCCCGGCCTCGGAGTAGCGCTTGGATTCCGGGTTGTCGATGTCGTTGAGCGGGATGTCCTTGGCCATCACTGCCGGCGGCAGGGCCTTGGTGAGCGATTCGCCCATGCTGAATGGGTAGCCCAGCACGCGCGAGGAGTCCTTCAACGCCTGCTTGGTCTTGATTGAACCGTAGGTCACGATCATCGATACGCGCTCATCGCCGTACTTTTCGGTCACATACCTGATGACCTCAGAACGGCGGCGATCATCGAAGTCGACGTCGAAGTCGGGCATGGAAACACGTTCCGGGTTCAGGAAACGCTCGAAGATCAGGCCGTGGACCAGCGGGTCCAGGTCGGTAATACGCATCGCATAGGCAACCATGGAACCTGCACCGGAACCACGTCCGGGACCGACGCGGATGCCGTGGTCCTTGGACCAGTTGATGAAGTCGGCCACGACCAAGAAGTAGCCCGGGAAGCCCATCTTGATGATGACGTCCAGCTCGTAGTCCGCCTGCTTGCGCGAAGCTTCGGGAATGCCGTTGGGGTAACGGTAGTGCAGGCCCTTGTCGACTTCCTTGATCAGCCAGCTGGTTTCGTCCTCGCCTGGCGGGCAAGGGAACTTCGGCATGTAGTTCGCGTTGGTGTCGAAGGAAACTTCCACCCGGTCGGCGATGGCCAGCGTGTTGTCGCACGCTTCAGGGAGTTCCTTGAACAATTCGCGCATTTCGCGTGCGCTCTTGAGGTAATAGCCGGTACCGGAGAAGGCGAAACGGCTGCCACCCTGGTCATAGGTCGGCTCATCGAGCGTGGAACCGGAGTTGATGGCCAGCAGCGCTTCGTGGGCCTTCGCATCGGATTCGTGGGTGTAGTGCAAGTCGTTGGTGGCCACCAGCGGAATGTCCAGTTCCTTGGCCAGGCGCAGCAGGTCCTTGGTGATGCGGCGTTCGATCTCCAGACCGTGGTCCATGATCTCGCAGAAGTAGTTCTCCTTGCCGAACAAGTCCTGCAGTTCTGCCGCGGCGGCCTTGGCAGCATCGTACTGGCCCAGGCGCAGCTTGGTCTGCACTTCGCCCGAGGGGCAGCCGGTGGTGGCGATGATGCCTTCGTGATGCTCGTTGAGCAGCTCGCGGTCCCAGCGCGGGTACTTGCCGAACACCGAGTCCAGCGAGGCACGCGAGGAGCCCTTGAAGAGGTTGTCCATGCCCTTGTTGTTATAGGAGAGCAAGGTCATGTGGTTGTAGAGGCCGCCACCGGAAACGTCATCGCCCTTTTGCGATTCGTCGGTGCGCCATTTCACACGGGTTTTGTCATCACGGGCCGTGCCCGGAGTGACGTAGGCTTCGACGCCGATAATCGGCTTGACGCCGGCCCCGGTGGCCTGGCGCCAAAAGTCGAATGCACCGAAGAGGTAGCCATGGTCGGTAATCGCCAGGGCTTTCATGTCCTGCCGGTTGGCTTCAGCGAATAGCTCGCCGAGGCGTGCAGCACCGTCCAGCATGGAATATTCGGTGTGGGTATGAAGATGGACAAAACCGTCACGTGTAGCACTCACCCAACCAGTCTAGCGAGTCTTTCGCGGCCTTGTTGGCCGGGGCACGATGCTGTGTTAATAACGACAAAGGTGCTGCTGGATCGTGTCCAGCAGCACCTTGAATCCTTAGTAGCCGCCCTCGCGCAGCAGCTCCACGGCCCCGTCCAGATCGGCAGGATATTCGCTTTCGTATTCCACCCATTGTCCGGAGACCGGGTGGCTGAATCCCAGGCGCTTGGCGTGCAGCCATTGGCGAGTCAGCCCCAGTGCGGCCCCCAGCTTGGGATCGGCGCCATAAGTCTGGTCGCCTACGCATGGATGTCCGAAAGCTGAGAAGTGGACGCGGATCTGGTGGGTGCGGCCTGTTTCCAGGTGCACCTCGACCAGCGAAGCACGCCCGAACGCCTCGATGATCTTGTAATGGGTCACCGAATCTCGGCCACCATCCAGCACTGCGAATTTCCAGTCGTGGCCCGGGTGGCGTCCAATCGGTGCGTCGATGGTGCCCTGCAGCGGGTCAGGCAGTCCTTGGACCACTGCGTGGTAGATCTTCTTCGGGGTGCGCTCCTTGAAGGCGCGCTTGAGCTCGGTGTAGGCGCGTTCGGTTTTCGCCACAACCATCAGGCCGCTGGTGCCCACATCCAAGCGGTGCACGATGCCTTGGCGTTCAGCAGCGCCGGAGGTGGTGATGTTGTAGCCCTCAGCCATCAGCGCTCCAACGACCGTTGGGCCTACCCAGCCTGGGGATGGATGGGCTGCGACGCCCACGGGCTTATCGATGACTACGTAGTCATCGTCGTCCGCGATGATCTTCAGCTCTTCCACTTTCTCAACCTTAATTTCTAATGGGTCTGCCTGCGGCGGGATGGTGACTACCAGCTGGTCCCCCACCTTGATTTTCAGGGACTTCGAGATGGTTCGCCCGTTGACCTGCACCTGCGAGTCCTTGCACAGGCTGGAGGCCAAGGTGCGTGGGATTTGCAGGACCCGTGCGATGTAGGCGTCCAGGCGTGCCCCGGCATCGTCTGGGTCAACGAGGAGTTCGTGAATGGCGGTTTCGTTCGAGATCATGCGTTCGGTTCTGTTTCGCTGTTGTCCGTCTTGTCTTTGTCGCCAGCTTCCCCGATGGTGCCATCGAGGTTGCGTCCACGGATGAGCATGTAGGCCACGGCAATCATGGAGCAGACGATGAAGGAGTCTGCGACATTGAAAATGGCGAAGTGGTTGACCGACAGCATGTCGACCACATGCCCGAACCCGAAGAATGGTTCGCGGAACAGCCGGTCGACAACATTGCCCAGCACACCGCCGAGCAAGCAACCCAGGGCAATGACCCAGCTTCTAACCAGGATCTTGCGGGTCAAGAGGTAGATGACGTAGACCGCTACCGCTATTTGCAGGAGGGCGAACACGATGGTGAAGTCTTCGCCGATGGAGAAGGCGGCGCCGGGATTCAGGATGTAGTGGATGTTGAAGAATCCGGGGATCACTTCAATTGATTGTCCAAGCCGCATGTTCTGTTCAACGACGATCTTCACTGTTTGGTCCAGCACCAGTGCGATCAGCGCGATCACCAAGCCAAGGCCTGCGTATTTCCTCGCCTTCACGCCTGTATTTCCGGATTGAGCTTCATCCACGGTGGTACCCATTATCTTCTCTTAAACGTCAACGGTGGTGAGCGGAATTTATCCGTTCACCACCGTTGATCTTACTTGATAGCTAGATCAAGTTCTGAACTGCCAGCGACTAGTTAGTCTTGCCGGTTGCACCAGCATCGATCGAACCCTGGGACTCAAGGTCACGCAGCTGTCCTTCGATGTAGGTCTTCAGGCGAGCACGGTAATCGCGTTCGAAGCCACGCAGCTGCTCGAGCTTGCGCTCCAGAACAGACTTCTGCTGTTCCAGGGCCGACAAGGTCTTGCGGCTCTTCTCTTCTGCGGTGGTGACCAAGGTGTTAGCTTCGGTCTTCGCTTCGGAGATGATCTTGTCGCGCTGTTCAACACCGGCAGCGACGTATTCGTCGTGCAACCGCTGAGCCATGGACAGCACGTTGGCCGCCGACTCTGCGGACTCGGTGCGAGAAGCAGCAGCTGGTGCTGCGGCTGCGGCCGGAGCAGCTGGCGCGGCTGGTGCCTTCTCAGCTGCAGCAGGCTTAGCCTCTGCCTTCTTTTCCTCAGCTGGCTTAGCAGCTGGGGTTTCTGCCTTTGCCGGCTCTGCAGGCTTAGCTTCTGCCTTCTTCTCCTCGGCTGGCTTAGCAGCTGGAGTAGCAGGAGCGGCCGATACAGGTGCAGGCACAGCCTGTTCCTTCGATACCGAACCAGCATCTTCGCCAAGTTCGGCAAGACGGCTTCGCAAAGCCTCGTTCTCACCGGTTAGGCGACGCAGCTCCACAACGATTTCGTCGAGGAAGTCATCTACCTCGTCTTGGTCGTAGCCTTCACGGAACTTGGTCGGCTGAAACCGCTTATTGACTACGTCTTCTGGCGTCAAAGCCATTGGGTCACCTCAATACTGGGATCATTTCCGCACGACCATGTCTTGCCTTGCGAAACACTTACCGTTTTTGTCAGTGTCGCGACCGGTGAAGTCGGAGCACCATTTCCTAAAGGATATAACGATTTGGACAATTATTACGAAATCGAGCTTACGCGCGAGTCTCTTATTATTTGAATCTACAGCTTTTGACCGCTTAGGACAATCCCCGTGAAGCACGGGTTAAGCCTAATCAGATACCAGTCGTGTGTCCAAGGTTGGCTACCACTATCTTCAGGATGATGACAACGATAAACAACACGAGAAAAGACAGGTCAAGGCGGATTCCGCCGAGATCCAGGGGTTTAATCTTCCGACGCAACCAGCGCAGCGGAGGATCAGTAATCGACACGATTGCACTTGCGACAATCAATGCGATGCCTTTGGGTCGCCAGTGGCGAGCAAAGCTTTCCGTTACATCCAACACAATTCTCATTAAGAGCAGAATTTGGAGGATTGCTAACGCGAGATAGATGATCCCGAACACCATTTTGTGCGTTTGCTCCTGGTGTCTTAGCTCTGGTTAAAGAAGGTTGCCTGCGCTTCAGACTGCTTGCGGTCTTCTCCGAGGACCTCAACAGACGCTGGCGAAAGCAGGAAGACTTTGTTTGTGACTCGCTCAATGGAGCCATGCAGGGCGAAAACCAGGCCAGCCGAGAAATCGACAAGGCGCTTGGCATCGGTTTCACCCATATCGGTGACATTCATAATCACCGGGATGCCGTCACGGAAGTTCTCACCGATGATCTTGGCATCGTTGTAAGAACGAGGGTGGACGGTTGTAATCTGACGCAATTCGGAATCCTCATCCCGTACTGAAGGGGCACGCTTAATAGGGGTGACCGGAGCACGGTATTCCGTCTCTGGTTCTCTAGCTTGGGTTTGCGGCGCAGCCTGCCTCACAACAGGCTGAGGGCGAGGGGCTTCGGCAGGTCGTTTTGGAACGTTGTCTTCAACAACCCGAACTTGGGTTTTAGGCTCAGAGTTTTGTGCCTGGGTCTCTTCCTGCTCGACGGCATCCGCCAAGCCGAGATAGACCATTGCCTTGCGCAGTCCGTCAGCCACGATATTTCTCCTCGTTTATCCCTTGCATGCAACCCCATTGCACGCTTCCGCTACTTCGACGCTACCGCACAAAATAATGCTGGCATCGTTCATTCGATCAATTGCTGGCGGTGTGTCGCGCACCCTGAGCCGCTGGCCAGATCAGGCCGGCTAAGCGTCCTGCATCGCTTGAACGCCGGTAAGAATAGTAGCTTTCATCTTCCAGTGTGCACACCCCAGATTGCCTGACAGCAACGCCAAGCCCGCGAAGCTCAACTTCGGCTGATGCAGGAAGATCAAGTCCCGCACTACCCCACCGCGTGGTGGTGCGAATGCCACTGCGCAGCTCTTCGGATTCCTGGGCCATCTGCTCAGGAACTTCGTAGCAACGACCGCAAATCGATGGACCTATAATGGCTTCGATTTGTTCGGCTCCATGGCTTTCCAATGCCTTGACCGTGTTAGTCAAGATGCCATCAAGCAGTCCGCGCCGTCCGGCGTGCGTTGCTGCACTCAGCGTTTTCCCGGAATGTGAATTTCGTCCAACAAAGAGTACCGGAAGGCAATCGGCTACCATCACGGCCAGGGCCTGGGTCCCGGTTGGGTCCAGCAGTCCATCGCAGGTGGGCGCAGCTGGTTCCAGCCACGAGGCGCGCTCTACCGGCTTCACTTCTTGAACATCGGCGGAGTGCACCTGATTCATGAAGTTTAGACAGAAGCGTCGAACCCCGATCAAGTCCTCCAATTTGGCTCGATTCTCCGCTACCAGGCGGGGATCGTCGTTCACATGCAGGGCGAGGTTGCCCTCAGCCTGCGATGTGAACGCCAGTTGGATGCTCGGATCGAGGTTCGACGCGAAATGTAGCACTGCTCAGCTTCTTGCTGTTTTTACTTCAGGAAGTCCGGGACATCCAGATCATCGTTCGAACCGTTCAGGTCCGAGTCGACAACATCTGGAAGATCCTGGAATGAGCTCTTCTGCTCTGCGGCAGCTGGCTGTTCCTGAGCTGGCTTAGCAGCTTCAGGGGCAGCTGGTGCTGGAGTTTCAGGAACGCTTGCTGGCACTGGCTCAGCCGGGCGGGAGGATACAGCTGGCTTTGCTGCAACCGGCGCCATTGGCTTGCTGGTGACATCTGGCTCGTCGAAGCCGGCAGCAATCACGGTTACGCGTGCTTCATCGCCCAGGGCGTCGTCAATGACGGCACCGAAGATGATGTTGGCTTCTGGGTGGGCAACTTCCTGCACGAGGCGTGCAGCTTCGTTGATTTCGAACAGGCCGAGGTCCGAGCCGCCCTGGATGGACAGCAGGACACCGTGGGCGCCATCGATGGAAGCTTCGAGCAGCGGCGAGGCAATAGCCAGTTCGGCTGCCTTGACTGCGCGGTCTTCGCCCCGCGCCGAACCGATACCCATGAGTGCCGAGCCTGCGCCCTGCATCACGGACTTCACGTCGGCGAAGTCGAGGTTGATCAAGCCCGAGGTGGTGATCAGATCGGTAATGCCCTGCACACCGGAAAGCAGCACCTGGTCTGCTTGGCGGAATGCGTCGAGTACCGATACGTTGCGATCCGAGATCGACAGCAGTCGATCATTCGGAATCACGATGAGGGTGTCTACTTCGTCGCGCAGGGCTTCAATGCCCGACTCGGCGGAGTTCGCACGGCGGCGACCCTCGAAGGTGAATGGACGGGTGACAACACCGATGGTCAGTGCGCCGAGCGAACGGGCAATGCGTGCCACGACTGGTGCGCCACCGGTACCGGTACCGCCGCCTTCGCCTGCGGTCACGAAGACCATATCGGCGCCGCGCAGGACGTCTTCGATTTCTTCTACATGATCTTCAGCTGCCTGGCGTCCCACATCAGGGTTGGCGCCAGCGCCCAGGCCGCGAGTAAGTTCGCGTCCTACGTCTAGTTTGACGTCGGCATCACTCATAAGCAGAGCCTGAGCATCGGTGTTAATGGCGATGAACTCTACGCCCTTGAGACCGACTTCGATCATTCGATTGACTGCGTTTACACCGCCACCGCCGATTCCGACGACTTT
This sequence comes from Glutamicibacter sp. MCAF14, assembly GCF_052114325.1. NCBI lineage: Bacteria > Bacillati > Actinomycetota > Actinomycetes > Micrococcales > Micrococcaceae > Glutamicibacter > Glutamicibacter sp. MCAF14. The sequence continues at coordinate 513,114 of NZ_JBFREO010000002.1, read as the reverse complement.
AATGACCGCGAGGTAATTCTGTGGAGCTGCCACGTCCCGCTTCCCTTGTTAGATGTGCTACATGTTTACGACTCCAGCCAAGAGCCTTCACCTTTAGCCTTAAGGTTTAGGATCTGTCAAGCTATCGCTATTAGAAACGCTATGAGCCGTATGGTCTTTCTGCAACGACCGCCTAGGCGTGTCGCTTATTCAAAACTATCTTTCCAGAATTTCTTGGCTTATTGGTCTTCCCGCGCCCAGAGGGTCACGACTTAATAGACCACAGGGTTTTCTGGGTTGGTGACGTCGATGGTTGTCTTGCCCTCGCCTTTTTTCTCAAGCTCTTTCAAGAAGATCGTCGCCACTTCGTTTTTGAGTGCCGATTTTTCAGCGTCACCCCAAATCAACGTGCGTTTCTTCGGCAAAGCCAATTCCGCAAAACCTGCCTGGGACAGCGTCGCCGTTGAAACTTCCTTGAGCACATTGGCATCAACCGTGCTCAAGATCCCGGTCAACAGCTTGAACTGCTCCGGATCGGCAGTGGCGTCACTGGCCTTAATCTTCGGGAGCTTGTCCTTATCCTTCTTTCCCACGGTGCGAAGCTTCTTCCCGGTCTCGGAGACCAGGTATTCCTTCTTACCTTCGATCAAGATGGCAACCGGCACTGCTTCGAGCACCTCCACGACCAAAGTATTGGGCATCTGCGCCTTCACGACGATTTCATCAATTGCCGGCTGCTCGCCGATCAGTTCCTGAACCTTGGACTCAGAAATCCGAGGCAACGGAACGCCCTTGAGCGGCTCCAATGATTCCGTCAAAGTCTTGGCATTGACCAGCTTGGTGCCGGTTACCTCGATCTTCTTGGCGGCGATTACCGGCGAGAAGCTCAAGATCAACACCGCCGCGAGGCTGAGAATGACGATGCTGGCCGCGACGATGATCAGGATCTTACGTCGTTTTTTCTCCGGGCTTTCCGGAAGTTCGACGACTTTTGCTGCTTCGGGCATGGGTCACCTTGCTTGACGGATGCGGACCACCAACGGCGGTCTGGATCGATGGACGGGAGGAGCTAGCTCAGCGCTTTGAGGATGTCTGGCCCCAGAGCCGTGACATCACCTGCACCAATGGTCATGATGATATCGCCGGGTTCAGCTTTCTCCACCACATGCGCAACGGCTGCCGCTGGCGCAAGCACCTGGGCAGGAACTTCGATACGCGAGGCAATCAGTTCACTGTTCACGCCTTCGATAGGCTCTTCGCGTGCCGGATAGATATCCAGCACCGCAACCGAGTCGGCCAGGGACAGAGCCTGGGCGAACTGGCGGTAGAACTCCTGGGTACGGCTGAACAGGTGTGGCTGGAAGACTACATGCAACCGGCCATTGCCCGCCACGGTGCGACCAGCGGTCAAGGCCGCCTGCACCTCGGTGGGGTGATGCGCGTAATCATCGTAGACGCGTACTGCGCCTGCTTCACCCTTGAATTCGAAGCGCCGGGCAGCACCGGAGAAGCTGGAGAGGGCATCGAGTGCTTCCTGGACCTCCAAGCCAGCGTCAATGCCTACGGCCAGGGCCGCTGCAGCGTTGAGCAGGTTGTGCTGTCCGGGGACGGCCAGATCCAGGATGCGGCTTTCTCCGCTGCCCCATTCGATGGTGGCGGTGAAGCGGCCATCTTCCGTGGCCTGCGCCTGGGACAGGCGGCGGTCGGCGTGATCGCTGAAGCCGTAGGTCTGCACGCGGATATCCGAACGTGCTGCACGCATCTTGCGTGCAAGGTTGTTTGCGCCTTCATCATCGGCACAGCAAATCAGCAGGCCGTCTTCTGGCAAGAGCTGGGCGAAGTCGACGAATGCCTGATGGACCGCGTCGGCGGTTCCATAATGATCCAGGTGGTCGGCTTCGACGTTGGTCACGATGATGACATCCGGACGATAGTTCAAGAAGGAAGCATCAGATTCGTCGGCTTCAGCAACGAAGTAGGATCCCGAACCCAGTTCGGCGTTGGTGCCCAAGCTTGGAATGTTCGCGCCGACTGCAAAGCTGGGCCGTGTACCAATGGTCTTGAGCATGTGCGCGGTCAGCGAGGTGGTGGTGGTCTTGCCGTGGGTGCCGGCAATGGCCACAATCTTCTCATGTCCGCGCATAGTCGCTTCCAAGCCTTCGGAGCGATGCAAGATGCGCAGTCCGCGGCGTACCGCTTCATCGTATTCAGGGTTTCCGGGTTTGATGATCGAGGAGATCACCACGGTGTCCGCATCGCCGAGGTTCGCCGCGTCGTAGCCGACGTGGATCCGTGCCCCGCGCTCACGCAATCCGGTGAGTACAGGGAGGTCCTTGGCATCAGTGCCGGAGACTTGCAGGCCGTAGTCGAGCATCAGCCGTGCAACTGCTGATACGCCAACCCCGCCTACACCCATCAGGTGCACCTTGCCCAGATCGGCGTTCAGTTCGTCGGCTCGCAATGCCATGGTTCTAGCCTTCCTGACCCGCACGCTGGCGAGTTGAAACTTCTTCAATAATCCGTCGCGCCATGATTTGAGCGGCGTCGCGCTGCCCCAATGAGGCAGCGGCTTCGTTCATCTGTTCAAGTTTATGCTGATCGGTCAACAGATTGATGACATTTTCAGTGATGTATGAATGTGTGAATTCCGCGTCGGAGACAACTACTGCTCCCCCGGCTGCTACCAGCTCACGGGCGTTGAGCTTTTGTTCGCCATTGCCAATCGGCAACGGAACCAGCACCGATGCGGTCCCGGCGACGGCCAGTTCGCAGACAGTGCCCGCACCGGAACGGCAGATCATCAGATCTGCCACAGCGTAGGCGAAGTCCATCCGATCCACGTACTCGAGCTGGGTGTAGCCTTCATGGGCCAATAGTTCCCCGGAGTCATCGAGCATCTGCTTGCCGCGCCCGGTGATGTGAACGGTCTGGATTCCGGCTTGGTTCAACTCCTCCAGCGACTGTGCGATGGCGTTGTTGATGCTCTGCGCTCCCGAAGAACCACCGGTCACCAGCAGCACCGGCTTGTCTGCGGTGATGCCGAAGTATTCGCGGGCTTGGTCGCGCAAGGCTGCCTTGTCCATGGTCGCGACGTTGGATCGCATCGGCATCCCCACCTGCACTTCGCCGGGCAAGCCGGTGTTTGCGAAGGTGGTGCCGACGAAGACTGCATTCTTTGCGCCGAGCTTATTGGCCATGCCGGCAACCGAGTTCGCCTCGTGGACAAAAATTGGCAGCTTGAGCTGCTTGGCTGCCAAGTAGGCCGGGGTGCACACGTAGCCGCCCACGCCGAGCACTGCTTGGGCGCCGGTGGCACGCAGAACCTTTTTGGCGTTATTCAGCGCCTTGATGAAGCGGAACGGAAACTTGAGCAGGTCAGCGTTGATGCTTCGGGGCATCGGTGCCTTGGGACTGAGCTCCAGCGGGTATCCGGCCTCCGGTACCAGCTTGGTTTCCAAGCCACCAGGAGAACCCAGCGCGGTGATCTGGGCTTCTGGATGCTCTGCCTTCACTGCATCGGCGATCGCCAGCATTGGAGAGATATGGCCGGCAGTTCCTCCGCCAGCGATGACTAGACGAAGTGCTTCGCTCATCTGTTGCTGTACTCCTTCGTCCTGCCTCGCAGCAGGATCAACGTCCACCAAGGATCCGGTGGTGGGTTTTTACAACTTGTCAGCTGCCGAGTGCAGGCTGCTACTTGGTTTTCTTGCTTTTGACTGGTTTCTTTTCCAGCTGCCCTTCAAATTCTAGCTTTTGAGCGCGAGCTGCGGAGAGCACAAAGCCCATGGCGAGCATGATGGCCAGCATGGCCGAACCACCGGAGGAAATAAACGGCAGTGGCACACCAATCACCGGCAAGACGCCGGTGACCGTACCAAGGTTCACGAAGGTCTGGCCGATAACCCAGGACATCAGGCAGCCCATGAGCACCTTGGTGTACATGTCATTGGCGCGCGCCGCGATGCGGTACATCGCCAGGGCCAACAGGATGAACATCACCAGGACGAACAGCACGCCGATCAACCCGAATTCTTCTCCCAAGATAGAGAAGATGAAGTCATTTTGGGCTTCAGGAACATACGACCACTTCATGCGAGATTGGCCGGCGCCAACGCCAAACCAGCCGCCCGAAGCGAAGGCATGCAAGCCCATGCTGGCCTGGTAGCAGAGGTCATTGCTCGGGCCGCAATCGGTGTCCAGCCAAGCCGTGATGCGCTGGCGCCGGTTCGACGAGGCCAGGATCGCTACCGCCAACAGCAGGACGCCCAGGGCTGAACACGCGGCGAGCCATTTCATCCTCATCCCGCCCAGGAACATTGCTGAAGCGATGATCATGAGCAGCACCAGCGCCGTACCCACGTCCTTGCCGACAACGACAAGACCGACAATCGCAACTCCGACAGGAGCGACGATAGGCACGAGCAGGTGCTTGATGTCCTGCAGCAGATGCTGTTTCTTTTCCAGCATGAACGCGGCGAAAACCGCCAGCGCCAACTTGGCGAATTCACTGGGCTGCAGACCGAAGGAGCCAATGCGAATCCAGTTTCGGTTACCGAGCACCGTGTGACCCAGCGGCGTGAAGGCCACCATGAACAGCAAGATTACCGCGGTAATGACCGCAGGCCAGGCGAGCCGCTTCAGCGTTTCCGGATTCACGCGTTGCATGATCAGCATGCATACGATGCCCAGGGCCGCGAAAGCGCCTTGGGCCAGAGCCACGGTGAAGCCGTCACGGCCCTTGGCGATCGCTTCAACCGAGGCCGAGGACTGGACCATGAGCACACCGAAAACCGCAAGCACGATAGATCCAACGAGCACCAGCCAGTAGTCGGTGGACGCCATGCGGCCACTGGAATTCTCGACGGTGCCCAGGAGTCGAAGCGGTCGCATGTACCAAGGCAGTTCAGCTTTGCTACCTGCTGGCTTCTTGCTGGGTTTCGCCGCCATCGCTGCCTCCTACCTCGGTGCTGTTATTTCGGTGCGTTCGGAATTACTTGTCTTGCTCAGTTTTATCCATCAGATCACTGACGGCAGAGATAAATGCGTTGCCACGCTGCGCGTAGGAGCTGAATTGGTCCATCGACGCGGCAGCCGGTGCCATCAGCACGGTATCCCCAGCTTGGGCGATTTCAGCGGCCTTGCTCACTGCACGGGTCATCACCTGTGCACCTGATGGGGCTGCGCCTTCGCTGTCTTGGACCGAATCGGTGATGTCGATGACTTCAACCTCTGGCGCGTGTGCCGCGAGGGCTTCGCGCAAACCTGCGGTATCGGTGCCAATGAGAAGCACCTTAGCCAGGCGCTGGGCATGCTTGGCCACGAGATCGCCGTATTCCACGCCCTTTGACAGGCCGCCGGCAATCCAGACCACGCGGGTAAACGCAGCCAAGGATGCATCGGCTGCATGCGGGTTGGTGGCTTTGGAGTCATTGACCCACAGGATGTCGTCCTTGCGCGCAACAGCCTGGATCCGGTGGTCGCCGGAATCGAAGTTCTTCAGGCCTGCGGCAACAGCTTCCGGGTGCACGCCATAGGCACGCGTCAGTGCTGCGGCCGCCGCGGCGTTGGCCGCGGTGTGGCGTGGAACGATCTCCCCGATTTCCTTCAGGGCAATCAATTCCACTGCGCTGGTCTTGCGCTCTTCCAGGAAGGCGCGGTCCACCAGCAGGCCCTCGACAACGCCCACCATGGATACGGCAGGGGTGTCGGTGGTGAAACCGATGGCGCGGCAGCCTTCAACTACATCAGCGTCTTCCACCATTTTGATGGTGGCCTCATCTGCCGCGTTGAAGATCGCGGCGATTTGGGTGCGTTCGTAGATCTTGGCCTTGGCGGCCTTGTAGTTCTCGAACCCGTCATGCCAGTCAACATGGTCTTCTGCCAGGTTCAAGACCACCGAAGCTACCGGTGAAATAGTGTGGGTGTAGTGCAGCTGGAAGCTGGAGAGCTCGACAGCGAATACGTCATAGTCCACTGGTTCGCGCACTGCGTCCAGGATCGGGGTGCCGACGTTGCCTACGGCAATGGCTTTCAGGCCATCGGCACGCAGGATCGATTCGGTCATGCCCACGGTGGTGGTCTTGCCGTTGGTGCCGGTGATGACTAGCCACTGGGGAGCGGTGTGGCCTGCACGATTCTGTACGCGCCAAGCCAGCTCGATATCGCTCCAGATGGCAATGCCCTTGGATTCGGCTTCTGCGATCACCGGGTTGCGTGGGTTCCATCCTGGGGAAACCATGACCAACTGGGCTTGCTGCCCATCAACTAGCGGCAGTGCCTGCACCTTGTCGTTGCCAAGCAGCACCTCGTGGGCGCCGACAATCTTCAAGGTTTCGGCACGCTGCTGGTTCATCTGGTCATCACGGCCGTCAATGACCGTGACGATTGCGCCTAGTTCGATCAGCGTGTCTGCAGCGGAGAATCCGGAGAGTCCCAGTCCTGCTACAACGACGCGCAGACCCTTCCAGTTGGCATCCCAGCTATTGAGTTCGTCCAGTGATTTGCTTGCTTCTAGGCTCACAGTGCGACAACCCATTCAGAGTAGAACAGACCCAGTCCGGCTGCCACGAACAGGCCGGCCAGAATCCAGAAACGAATAACTACATTTTCCTCAGACCAGCCCGAGAGTTCGAAGTGGTGCTGCAGCGGAGCCATCTTGAAGACGCGCTTGCCGCCGGAGAGCTTGAAGTAGCCCACCTGGATGATCACCGACAGCGCCACGATCACGAACAGGCCCGCGATGACCAACAGCAGCAGCTGGGTGCGCGAGAGGATTGCGAAGGCAGCCACTGCGCCGCCGATTGCCAGCGAGCCGGTGTCGCCCATGAAGATCTTTGCTGGCTTGGCGTTGAACCAGAGGAAGGCGATCAGCGCGCCGGACAGGGTGGCACCAAGCAGCGCCAGGTCCTGCGGATCGCGTACCGAGTAGCAGACATCCATGGAGTTGATGTTGCTGCAGGCCTGATTCTGCTGCCAGATGCCCATCAAGGTGTAGGCGCCGAAAACCATGATTGATGCGCCAGTGGCTAGGCCGTCCAGGCCGTCGGTGAGGTTGACGGCGTTCGTGGTGCCGGTGACGATGAAGTTCGACCAGATCACGAACAGCACTAGACCGATCATCGGTCCGGCGAAGGCCAAATCAAAGTTGGTATCGCGCAGGAAAGAGATTGCGGTGGAGCCGGGGGTCAGCCCCTTCTCGTCGGGGAACTGCAGGGCCAGCACCGCAAAGCTGATGCCGATGATGGCCTGCAGCACGATCTTCTGCCAGGCGCGCAAGCCCAGCGAACGCTTCTTGAAGATCTTGATGAAGTCATCGAGGAAGCCGACCAGTCCCATACCGCCGAAGAGCAGCAAGACCAGCAGTCCGCTGGCGGTGATGCCCGAGGAGGTGCGCCCCATCAGCGAAAGGATGCCGTGAGTGGCGAAATACGCCACGAAGACGGCTAAGACGAAGACTACGCCGCCCATGGTGGGGGTGCCGGACTTGATGGCATGCGAGTTCGGTCCGTCATCGCGAACTACCTGACCGTACTGCTTCTTGGTCAGCAGGCGGATGTACAGGGGCATCGCTACCATGGTCAAAACGAGGGCAATGCCTGCCCCCAAAAGCAATGCGATCATGCCTTGTCGCCTTCCTTCGCGAATGCTGCAATCTCGTCGCCCAAGAAGCGCAGACCGGCCCCGTTAGAGGACTTGAACAAGGCGATATCGCCAGGCTGAAGCTGTTCTTCGAGCAGCGCGCGAGCCTCTTCCACGTCTTCGACGTAGTAGGCTTCATCGCCCCAGCTGCCTTCGAGCACTGCAGAGTTGTAGGCGGGCTTCGCGCCGCGGCCTACCACGACAAGTTTCTTGATGTTCATGCGAACTGCCATGCGGCCCAGCAAATCGTGCTGGTGGATGCTTTCGTCGCCCAGTTCCAGCATTTCGCCCAGGACCGCCCAGGTACGCCGGCCCGGTGCACCGTCAGCGCCCAGGCCAAGTTCGGCCAGGGTCACCAGTGCTGCGCGCATCGACTCGGGGTTGGCGTTGTAGGCATCGTTGATGATGCTCACGCCATCGGCACGCTCAAGGCGTTCCATCCGCCAGCGGCTTCCGGCAGCACGGCCTTCAAGGCCCGCGGCAATCAGTTCTGGATCGATGTCCAGTGCCAGCGCTGCATTCGCTGCGGCCAAGATGTTCGAGACGTGATGGCGGCCCAGCAGCCCGGAGGTGATCCGCTTGCTGTAGCCGTTGGGGAATTCAAGGGTGAGTTCTGGCTGGCCCTCGGCGTTGACAACAACGTCGCTGGCCCAGACTCCCGCGTTCTCTGGCTTAACCGCTCCGGTGCCGAAGAAGAGCACCTGGGAACGAGCCCGCGATTCCATGCGTGCCACGCGTGGATCCTCGGCGTTCAAGATGGCAATGCCTTCGGTGTCCAGGGCCTCAACGAGTTCGCCCTTGGCCTTCTCGATATTCTCCACTCCGCCGAATTCGCCGGCGTGGGCAGTGCCAACGCACAGTACGACGCCCACATGCGGGTGCACCATAGCGGTCAGGTACCTCAGATGGCCGATGCCGGTGGCACCCATCTCGATGACAAAGTATTTGGTCTCTTCAGTGGCGCTGAAGACCGTGAGCGGCACGCCGACTTCACCGTTGTAGGAGCCGATAGGCGATACGGTGGGCGCTGCTTGCGACAAGATGCCAGCCAGCAGGTCCTTGGTGGTGGTCTTCCCAGCGGAGCCGGTGATGCCCACTACCTTGGCATCGTTCTTGGCCTTGAGGTAGGACACGATATGGGCGGCGATCTTGCCCATGGCATCTACCGCATCTTCAACGATGATCGCCGGGTGTTCGCGGCGTTCTTCATCGTGGATGATGCGTTCGGCGAGGGACAGTACGGCGCCGGCGGCGCGTGCGCCGTCGATGAAGGTGTGGCCGTCGGAAAATTCACCGGGCTTAGCGACATATAGGGCGCCTGGGAGGACTTCGCGCGAATCAGTGGCAACGGAAGTGATCACCGTGTCGGCGGCGACTGTAGCAGTCGCCTTGCCGCCGGTGATTTCCAGCAGGTCGGTCAGAGACAGTTCAATCATGGCAATAAGGACTTTACACTTGAGCGGTGATGATAGTGGACTTGTGCGGTCTAGGAATTGGTCACAAATCCATGAAGATTCAGTGCTTTCGCTAGTTCCACCCGATCATCGAGCTCAACGTCAATTCCCGCGACGTCTTGGCTAACTTCGTGTCCTCGTCCGGCCACGAGAATCGCATCGTTGGCATGCGCCAAACTCACAGCGAACTCTACGGCTTTGGCGCGTGGCGCGATGTTGTGAACCTGCACGCCGGGACGCTCAGTGTCCAGTACCTGCTGCGCTCCGGAGGCAACCTGCTCGCGAATTGGGGCCGGGTCCTCTCCGTGCGGGTCATCATCGGTGACAATGACGATATCTGCGTGGCGGGCGGCTACCGCTCCCATATCCGGGCGCTTGGTCTTATCGCGTTCTCCGGTGGCGCCGAAGACGACGATTCGCCGGCCCTGCTCCCCCGGACGGATCGAATCCAGTGCCTTGGCCAGTGCGTCTGAGTTATGCGCAAAGTCGACGACTGCTACCGGGGATTCGCCAACTACCTGCATGCGTCCTGGCACGGCGACCGACAGCGGGTCCCCCGCGTTTAAGGCACGCTGCAGGGTATCGAGCTCTACACCGCTGGCGAGAACCATGACGGCTGCCAGTGCGCCATTGGCAACGTTGAACATGCCCGGCAGCAGGGTACGTGCTCGCAGCTCGCGTCCATCGCGGTGGCGCAGGGTGAAGCTGTGGCCCAGGCCGCTGTGCGCTAGCTCAGTGACCCGCCAGTGCGCCGAAGGGTGGGCTTCATCAAGGCTCAGGGTTTCGGTTGGCACCGGTGCACGCTCAGCCAGACGCTGGCCGTACTGGTCATCGACCATGACGACCGCGCGTTCGGAGCGTTCGGCGGTGAACAGCTGAGCCTTGGTTTCGAAGTACTCATCCATGGTGCCGTGAAGATCCAGGTGGTCCTGGGTGAGGTTGGTATAGCCGGAGACAGCAAAGCGCAGCGAATCAACGCGGCCGTAGCTCAGCGAGTGGCTGGATACCTCCATGGCTACCGAGCTGACGTCCTGCTGCGCCATGCGCGCAAGCACCCCATGCAGCTGGGTGGATTCCGGGGTGGTCAGCACGCTGGGGATGATCTGCCCGCGAGCAGACATTTCAATCGTGCCGATCAGTCCGGTCTCTTCACCCAGGGCGTCAAGGATCGCACGGATCATGTAGGTGGTGGTGGTTTTTCCGTTGGTGCCGGTCACGCCGAAGAGTTTCGGACTGCGCTGATCGGTTCCGTAGACGTTTTGGGCAATCGCGGCTGCGCTCTTGCGCACGTCGGCGACGACGGCCACCGGGATGGACAGGCCATCGCCGAGGAATTCGAGTCCAGCGGTATCTGTGATCATGGCAACCGCGCCATTGGCGACAGCGGTTTCCACGAATTCTGCACCGTGGCGCTTCGCCCCGGAGATACCGAGGAAGACATCGCCAGGCTGTACGATCTGCGGGTTGAGGCTGACTCCGAGGATCTGCGGGGCCGCGTTGAGCAATGCGCCAGTGCGCACTGCCCCGGCGGTGCCGCAGAGCTGGTCGAAGCCGAGGCCTGCGGTGTTCTCTGGGCGTAGGTACCGTTCAAGCTCACGAGGAGTGTCGGGGTTCTGGGCTACCAAGATTTCTTCTGATCCTCACCTACAAAGACGTCGTACGCCTCTGACTTAGTCGTGCTCGGAGGCACATTGAATGTGTTCAGGGTGTGGCTCATGACGTCGGTAAACGTGTCGGCTACCGAGAAGTCCTGCCAATTGCCCTTTGGGCGGTACATTGTTGCCACGACAACGAACTGCGGATCTTCCAAAGGTGCTACACCTGCGAAAGAATAAGTATAGCCGTCATAGCCCTTGGCGCTGGCGGCCTGGCCAGTACCGGTCTTGCCGCCTACACGGTATCCGGGGATGCGTTCCTTGTAACCGGTACCACTATCTACCACCGTTTCCATCAGCTTGAGCATTTCAGCTGCCGTGCTCTTCTTGACCACGCGCTTCTTTTCAGGTGCTGGGATTTCGGTCATGGTGCCGTCTTCATTGCGGTACCCCTCGATCAGGCTCGGCGAAAGGCGAACACCCTTGTTGGCCAGGGCCTGGAAGATCGAAGCGGTATGCAGCACAGTCTGCGAGTAGCCCTGGCCGAACATGGTGGTGTACTGCTGGCGGCGGTCCCAGTTCTCCGGAGCTGCCAACTGGCCAGCGCTGGCGCCGTTCAGCCCGACGCGGATCGGTGTTCCGAGGCCGAAGGCGCGCATGTAGTCGTAGCGGGTCTGCTTGCTCATGGTATTTCCGACCATCACGGTGCCGGTGTTGTATGAACGGGCGAAAATGCCTGCAACGGTCATGTCGTAGGTCGAGTGCTCCAAGGAGTCGTTGATGGTTTCCTTGGTGAACGTCTTCTTGTGCGGTACGCGCATCTCGGTTAGCGGATCCACTCCTCCTTGGTCAATGGCGGCAGCGAAGATCGCTGCCTTGCCGGTGGATCCGGGTTCAAAAGCACGCGTGATGGAGGTAGAACGGCGGAATTCAGGATCGGTGGCGCCTGGATCATTGGGGTCCAGCTCTGCCGAGTCGCCAATCGCCAGAATCTTGCCGGTTTTCGCTTCCATGACGACCACGGAAACCCACTCGGCGTTGAACTGTGCTTGCTTCTTCTCGGCCGCACGCTGGGCGACGTAGTTGATATCCGAGTCAATGGTAAGAATGACGTCCTGGCCGTCGACAGCCGGGGTCTCTTCTACCTCGGTGACCGGGATGCGCACACCGTCAGCACTGATTTCGTATTTGCGGCTGCCTTCGGTGCCGGCAAGGTGCTTTTCCTGGCTCAGTTCCAAGCCTTCTGCACCAACCACGCTGGTCTGGTCTTCAGAGTTGCGTACGAAGCCGAGCAATGGACCAGCAATGACACCCTGCGGGTACTGACGTTCACTGCGCAGCAAAGAGGCCAATCGAGGGATTCCGATTTCAAGAACTTCATTGCGAACTTCTGGGGTCACGCTCTTGGCGAGCATGACGTAGCCCTTGGGCTTGGCATCGCCCTGAGGACGTACCTTCATGGCCAGCTCGTCGCGGTCTTGCTCAAGAGCTTCAGCCAGTTCATCAATGGCTTGATCCCAGGTGATGCGCTCCTGGGTATTGGTTCCGTCACGTTTGGCACGGCGAATGGTCTCGCCTTGCTGGCGCTGGTCAATCACCAGGTCATAGCGGTCAACGGAGGCAGCGAGGATAGTCCCATTGCGGTCTTCGATGGATCCGCGATTGGGAGCGATGGTTTCAACGCGTTCACGGTTGGCCTGCGCCGCGTTGGCGATGCTGGCCGAGTTGATGCCCTGAACCCAGACCAACCGCCCCAGGATCACCAGTAGCAATGCCACGGAGAGGACAAGCACCAAGCGCATTCGCTTTTTTGCAGTGTCTATTGCGGACGAGCTCACAAAAGAACCTAACTTTCCCTCAGCGTGGTTTTCCAGCAGCGTTAGCCACCTGTATCTAGCTTAGAAAGAGCTAGCTACTCTGCTGGGGATTTGATGCTTGGTGCGGGGATCGTGCCCCCGTTTAGCTCAGTGTCGCTGAACACAGGGCGGCCATCTTCGGCTACTTCACGTTCGGCTTTCTTGGCCTCGACCTCAGGTTCCTTGGAACCTTCAGTTTCCGCGGATTTCTTCTGTGAATCTGCTGGGGCTTTGCCTACAGTAGTCTTCGGCGTGTTTGATTCTTTGGCCTTAGCTTCGCTCTTGCCCTCGCGGATGCTTTCACCAGGCAGCGGAATCGTTCCGTATTCTTGCTTGCTGTTCTTGGCCTTAACGGCCTTCTTAGCTTCCTGGGCGATCTCGCCATCGGACAGGCTGATCAATCCGGGAGCACCTGGTGAGACGAGCCCGAGGTCCTTTGCCTTGGAAGCCAAGGCCTGTGGTGCAGCCAGTGACTGGGCTTCCTTGAGCAGTGCTTGGTTCTCCTGGGAGAGCGCGCGTTCTTGCGAACGCAGGTTCACAATGTCGTACTGGCGCTGGGCTACCGAGGTGTTGAGCAGTACCAAGGTGACGATGACGCTGAATGCCAATGCAACAAGCACAGCAGACATGGCGTACATGGAGCGCTTGTTGTTCTCGTTCAGCTTAGGAACCAACGAAAGGGTGACTCGCTGGCGCGAGTCTCCTTTGGGGAGGTTGCTAGCGGGGACGGGCTCGGGTCGCGTTGCACACGCAGTATTACCGTCGACAACCGGCTGGTTGTTCACGGCTGCGGTCTTCTGCACGCGGCGCTGGGCTCGTTGGCTCATGCTAGCTCCTCTTCAACACTCGTTCCACAGCTCGCAGGCGGGCTGAGGCTGCACGTGAATTTTCGGCTATTTCGTGTTCGCTTGGCTTTTCGGTGCCCTTGGTGAGCACCTTGTATTCGGCCTTGTGTTCTTCCAGCTCCACCGGGAATCCGGGAGGAGCCGAGGAAGTCGATCCTTGAACGAAGTGTCGTTTGGTGATCTTGTCTTCCAACGAGTGGTAACTCATCACGACAACTCGCCCACCGATATTTAGCGCACCCATTGCTGCCGGGATAGCACGCTCAAGAACGTCAAGTTCCTCATTCACTGCGATACGCAATGCTTGAAAGGTTCGCTTTGCTGGGTGGCCGTGGTTACGGGCCGCAGCCGCTGGAACGACACTGCGGATGACCTCGACCAGCTCAGCGGTGGTGCTGATCCGGCTCTTCGCGCGGGCCTCGACGATAGCCGTGGAGATGCGTCCGGCGAATTTTTCTTCGCCCCACTGCCGGATGATTCGAAGCAGTTCGTCGCGGTCCAGGTCATTGATCAAGTCCTCGGCAGTTGGGCCAACGGAGGTATCCATGCGCATATCCAGCGGAGCATCGTAAGAATATGCGAAGCCGCGTTCGCGTTCATCGAGCTGCAGCGAAGAAACACCGAGATCGAAGAGCACGCCGTCAATGCCTGGGAATCCCAGGTCTTCCACGACGTCTGCAATCTCGTCGTACACAGCGTGCACAAGATCGATGCGATCCTGGAACGGCGCCAAACGAGCGCCGGCAAGTTCATGGGCCTGCTCATCGCGGTCCAGACCGATCAAGTGCAGGTTCTCGAAGCGCTGGAGGATGGCTTCGGAATGCCCGCCCATTCCTAGGGTGCAGTCCACCACAATCGCCCGACGGCCTTCCGCATTTGCTCGCTCAATACCTGGAGCTAGCAAGTTAACGCATCGGTCCAGAAGTACTGGAACGTGGCGTTCGGATGCTGGTCGCTGGGAATCCTGATTTGGCACTGCGCCCCCTTTCGCTTTCAATCTGTTGTTGAGATCAGATCCCCCTCCAACCAAGCAGCAATCCAACCTTCTGGCTCCGGGGAAGTGAAGCCAGACGATTTTCTACCCCATGGTGGCTGGAGATCTCATCCCAACAAATGTGGTGTTTTGTCGATCTAGTCCCCGAGGGTCCTAGTCTTCGTCAGTATCGGAGAACACTTCTTCTTGTTCATCCAAGTACTGCTGCCATGCGGTTGTATCCCAAATTTCGATGCGGTTGCCTGCACCAATCACTGTGACTTCCCGGTCAAGGCCTCCGTAAGTGCGTAGCACCTGCGGAATCGTGACGCGTCCCTGCTTATCTGGAACTTCATCCGAGGCCCCTGAGAGGAACACACGCGAATAGTCGCGTGCTCGTCGAGAGGTCAAAGACGCCTGTGCCAATTGCTCGTGCTGCTTCTCAAATTCCCGCTGGCTAAAAACGTAAATGCAACGCTCTTGCCCACGCGTAAGAACCAGCCCATAGGACAGCTCGTCACGATATTTAGCTGGAAGAATCAACCGACCTTTTTCATCAAGACGCGGTGTGTAAGTTCCTAAGAACATGCACACCACCTTTCCCGTGAAGTGGCCAGAAGCCCCATTCTTCTCTACTTGTCTCCACTTTACTCCACAACCCTCCACTGTCAATGCAATTTCACTGGTTTCGCGAGGGTCTGGACTTAAAAAATGCCGAAATCTAGGGGATTCTCAGCCTATGTTCAGGTGGAGGGGTGTGGATCTCCCAAAAGCGTGATCACGTATTTTTCGGAGATTTTGCATGCAAAATCCCCGGAATGTAGATACTTTTGGGCGCAGTGGTAGGAAGTGGAGGACCTTGGGGAGGAAAGTGGAGGTGTTCTCGTGCACCTCCCATAGGGCGAACCTTGGAATCTGCGGAGAATTAAAGATCACCCTGAAAGTGCGTAATCCGACATAGCCCAGATCGCTTCTGCCACCCCTGACTTCAGGACCATCGCGCACCACGCTCGTCGGTTCCCTGGCTCGCGACACCAAGCAGTTACTTGGGGTTAAACGAAAAAGAGGTGCAACCCAACGGGTTACACCTCGATATCAATGCCGATCAGTTATCAGACTGATCACGCTTTCGCTGGTTCCATTTTTCTTCCAGACCGGAAAGGAACTGCGAATTATTCTTGGCTGCGGGCTTTGGTCCAGCAGCATTGGACGGGCCAATTTTCCCTGTAGCTGATTTAGTCAGGGCGAGCAGTACGCCACCGAACATCACCGCAAAGCCGATAACACCGACAATGATGATGTGTTGCGAGATTCCGAAAATGAGCCCCGCAAGGCCGACGATGACCAACAAGATACCCAACGCGATATTGCGCGTCGACAGGCGCCCCGTGCTCGCTGGGCCTTTCATGCTGGAAGCGAAGCGACGGTCTTCATGCAGCTGCTTTTCCAACTGCTCCAACAAACGCTGCTCGTGTTCCGATAGCGGCATCGTCTTCTCCTTCCAAAGGCAATCTCAACGGTCGTCCACCGTCATTAAGTTCAACGTTGCACCTGTGGAATTAGTTCCCACAATTCTGATGAACTTACTTCAAGGATAGACTCTTTTGCACCCGCCCTGCTAGTTGATCTTCACCACTGTCCAGATATCCATATGTTCTACACAGATTGCGTTTATTCCTTGGGCCGCAGAAAACGCGCTGGGGTCACGATGGACTGCGGGAACTTCTGTCCTATCTGGTCAGCAATGCGTTCTGCTTCTCGGGCTTTTTCTTCTCGTGGGTCCAAGCTAAATTGCAGACCCAACTCGAAATCCTGCAACCTCTCAGCTTTCACGCCGATTAGCCGAACCGGTTGGGCCAGCGGGGTCAACTTGCGTAGCAGTGCCAGCACAGACTCACTGATTTTCGTTGATGAATCAGTTGCCGCGGCCAGGGCCTTGGAGCGCGTAATTCCTGAGAAGTCTTTGTACTTGATCTTCAATCCGACGCCATTAGCTGATTTGCCTTGTCGACGTAGCCTCTGCCCGACCTTGTGGCTCAGCCGTAGAAGTTCACCTTCAAGCACCTGCAGGTCGGTGATGTCCGCAGCGAACGTATGCTCGGAAGAAATACTCTTCTCGTCCCTGGTAATTTCCACCGCACGGTTATCGATGCCTCGCGAAAGCAGATGCAATGAACGACCATGCTCCCCCAGCCGGCTAATCAGCCTTTCTTCATTCTGCATGGCAAGCTGCCCCACGGTCTCAATTCCCAAAGCCTGCAGCTGGGCAGCGGTCCGCTTACCCACGCCCCACATTTTCGACACCGGCAGATCATGAAGGAACTCTTCGGTTCTTTCCGGGGCAACCACAGCCATCCCGTCAGGCTTGGCATGGGTCGAAGCTAACTTTGCAATGAATTTATTCTTGGCAATGCCAACGCTGGCCGGTAGTCCCATCTCTTGGCGGATATGAGCTCGGATTTCCCGTGCAATCTGCACCGGGCCGCCGAGTAGGCGCATGCTTCCGGTAACGTCCAGGAATGCTTCGTCGATACTAACCTGCTCCACTAGTGGCGTCAGGGTGTGGAAGTACTCCATGATTTGAGCTGAGGCCAACGAATATCTGTGGTGGCTCGGTTCGATCACAGTTGCTTCTGGCATCAATGGGATCGCTTGGCTCATCGGCATTGCCGAATGGATTCCACGTGCTCGGCAGTCATATGAGGCCGACAGCACGACGCTTCGCCCGCCAGGAAAACCGACAATCACCGGCTTGCCAACTAGTTCAGGACGGGCGCGCAGTTCCACCGAAACAAAAAAGGCGTCCATGTCGACGTGCAAGATGGCACGCTCTGTCATTTCAACTCACCTTCTTCCCGTCTTACTACTAACCACCTTACTCGAATATATGTTCGGATTGCGTGTAGCTCCCAGATACGGCCTACACTTAATTCCCCTGGCGCAAAACACCGGTAGAGTTGATGCTAACCACCATCAGTTCACCCGTAGAAATGATTTTGCATGTCGCTGCCTCATTCCGTGCCGGCCCTCAACACTGAAGCCCAGAGCTTGAGCCGAACTTTTACTGCTGACGTTGCGCAGTTGTTAGAGGAATTTCTGGCCGCGAAAAGTGTTGAGGTTGGACAGATCACCACTAGTGCTGTCGAAATCGTCAATGCAATCACTTCCCTGACTCGTGGTGGCAAGCGGCTGCGCCCGCTCTTCGCCTTTTGGGGTTACCTTGGAGCTGGCGGCCAGGCCGAAGACCGCGACATTGTTCGCCTCGGTGTGGCTTTGGAACTGTTCCAAGCCGCTGCATTGATCCACGATGACATCATCGATAATTCAGATACCCGTCGTGGCCAGCCAAGTGTCCACAAGCGCTTCGAAGCCCAGCATCAGGAACTGGAACTTGCAGGAAGCGCGCGGAACTACGGCATGGCCAGCGCGATCCTTACCGGCGACTTATGCCTCTCACTGAGCGAGGAAGTATTCTCTGAGATTTCTTCTCTCACTGCTCAGGCCCGGACGATCTTTAACCAAATGCGTACGCAGGTGATGGCCGGACAGTACCTCGACGTTCTAGAAGAGTCTGCTGGCCCTGCCTACGATCCGAAGGAAGCGGTTAAACGAGCGCGCACCATTGTGCGTTTCAAGTCCGCGAAGTACTCCACCGAGAATCCATTCTTACTCGGTGGTGCTCTTGCCGGGGCAAGCGAATCACTCATGGAGCATTACTCAGCCTTTGCGCTTCCATTGGGTGAGGCGTTCCAATTGCGCGATGACGTTCTGGGCGTTTTTGGGGATCCAGAAATCACTGGTAAGCCAACCGGTGGAGATCTTCTGGAAGGCAAGCGCACCGAATTGATAGCTCACGCGCTCTTGCTCTCAAGCCCCGAGGAACAGGACTTTATTCAAACACGCCTCGGCGCTGTTGACCTTGGCAAGGAAGAAGTGCTGCGGCTAAGCAGCATTCTGCGCGAAAGCGRCGCGTTGGCTGCAACCGAGCAGAGCATCAGTGAATTGACCGCACAGTCAGATCTGGCGCTCAGTACGCTGCAAGTCACTCCGTTGGCTCATGCCGGACTGCAGCAACTGAGCAACGCCGTGACCAAGAGAAGCAAATAACGTATCTTCCCTTACAAGTAACAAAAGGTCTCAACCTGCCACGTGATGTGGATTACGGTTGAGACCTTTTGGTTATAAAGAGATTAACTTCTCAGGACGTCTACCAGCCCAGGGCCTGCGCCCGGCGACGAATTTCAGTTTTACGTCCAGTGCGCAAGGCATTCATTGGGGTGCCCGGGAGCGATTCATCGTCTGTGAACAGCCAAACGATCGATTCTTCGTCAGAGTATCCCGAGTCCAAAAGGACCGACAGGGTACCCTTCAGGCTTTCCACTACAACTCCGTCTTGGAGAAAATCTGCCGGAATGGAACGCACATTGCGAGGTCCGATTCTCAACGACACGATGGCTCGTTCGTCCAGCAGTCGGTGCACGCGGCGGATATCTGCATCTAATTCTTCGGCCACATCGGGCAGGGTCAGCCATTGGCCAACGAGTTCTACGGTTTCCTTCACCCCTCAAGGTTCCCACAAATTCCCGGTCTGCGCAGAAAATTGAGGAAAACTCACCTCATTAGTTCCCATGAGTCACAGGAGTAGTGTAAATTTTCTTGTATCACTTTGATAACAATTGCATCACAGACAACAGTGAGGAACCTTCCTACTTTGTTACCTGCGAAGCAGAGCCCGTTATTTTCACCGTACAAATGAGGATTGACTCCATGCCCCACGAATCCAAACATGCTTCCAAGCATGCGTTAGGCGTTGTAGCAGGCGCGGCCATTCCCGCAGCGGTCATTGGTAGCCTCGCGCTGGCCCCGGCCGCGCAGGCAGCTCCTACGACTGTTCCTAACACCTCGGGCAGCTTTGCCAAGGCGGTAACTCCAGAGACCATCAAGGTTGCTGAGGACCAGATCAAAGCCCACCTGATTGCTTCGCGTGTATCGACTCTTGGTTTGCCCGCTAAGCGAGACGTCTCGGAAATCAAGATCCCTGCAGGCGCATCCCTATGGAGCATTGCACAGGAGTACGACACCACTGTGTCTGCTCTGAAGAAGCTCAATAATCTTAAGAGCGATTCAATCATTGCCGGCAAGACCCTCAAGGTCTCTGGAAAAGCCTCGAAGAGCACGACCAAGTCCAGCTCTTCAACCTCCGCTACTTACACCGTCAAGAATGGTGATACTCTCGGCGGCATTGCCAACAAGCACGACATGAGCTTGTCGGATCTGCTGAGCAAGAATGACATCTCCGCCAGCAAGGTGATTTTCCCGGGCAATAAGCTCAAGGTCAAGGGTTCAGCATCGAGCTCCAGCAATTCCTCGAAGTCGCAGAAGACTTCCTCCTCTTCGGGCTCCTCCAGCTACACCGTGAAGAACGGTGACACGCTTGGAAGCATCGCGATCAAGCACAACATGAGCCTGTCTTCGCTGCTGAGCAAGAATGATATCTCGGCCAGCAAGGTGATCTTCCCTGGAGACAAGATCAAGGTCAGCGGTTCTTCGTCTTCGAGCTCTTCGTCAAAGTCCTCGCAGAAGAAGTCTTCATCTTCGGCTTCTTCCAGCTACACGGTGAGGTCCGGCGATACGCTCAGCGGCATTGCTTCCAAGCACGGTATGAGCCTGTCTGAGTTGCTGAAGGCCAACGATATCTCGGCAAGCAAGCCGATCTTCCCAGGCAGCAAGATCAAGGTTTCAGGCGGATCATCGTCATCGAGCTCTTCATCGAAGAGCACGGCGAAGCCCAAGGCCAAGACTTCGACCTACACCGTCAAGTCAGGCGATACCCTCAGTGGCATCGCTACCAGCCACGATATGAAGTTGGCTTCGTTGCTGAATCTGAACCCGGACTACAGCGCAAGCTCGCCGCTGAAGATCGGGGCAAAGCTGAAGGTCTCCGGATCTTCGGTGGCACCGTCGGGCCAGGTCAAGAAGCAGAAGATTGGCAACACCTTTGCCGGTCGCACCTATGCAGATCATGTAGTGAAGGACGCGAATTCGAACAAGGATTACCTTGATTCGACCAGCGTTCCTAGCCGCGGCGAGATGCAGGCCCTGATCCGTTCCACTGCTAAGAGCATGGGCGTGGACCCAGCTTTGGCTTTGGCTCATGCGTATCAGGAATCCGGTTTCAACATGCGTGCGGTCTCCCCTGCTAACGCTGTTGGCGCCATGCAGGTACTGCCAAGCACCGGTGATTGGATTGCATCGGTTATCGGCCAGGACCTGAACGTGCTGAACCCACGCGATAACGTTGTCGCTGGTGTCGCAGTTATTGCCTACAACTTGGATAACACCGACAACCTGGATGATGCCATTGCATCTTACTACCAGGGTCTGGCCGGAGTCCGAAACAACGGCATGTACGAGGACACCAAGCACTATGTAGCCAGCATCAAGGCTCACATGAAGAACTACCGCTAAATAGCGCTAAGACAGACCCGCCCAACACACTGTGTTGGGCGGGTCTGTCTTTTGTTTTATCTAAGGCCAGCGCGCTTACGAGCTACGGCGGTCTAAGTCCAAAGGCATATCGATAACAACCTTTGTCCCGCCCTTCTCCCCTTGCAGCCAACGGATCTCACCCGAGAGCTCGCTGGTAACCAAGGTGCGCACAATCTGCAGCCCGAGTCCCTCGCGGCGTGGCTCTTCCGACAGCCCGTGGCCATCGTCCTCGATGACAACGCGTAGCCAATCCATGCTGTCTGCGCCCTTATATCGTTCGGCAACCAGGGCAACTTCACCATCGCGCTGCGCCAATCCGTGTTCTACGGCGTTGGTCACCAATTCGTTGATGACCAGTGAGAGTGGAGTAGCCAAATCCGCGTCAAGCATTCCGAATTCGCCTTCACGACGAGTCGAGACACGTTGTTCAGGAGAAGCAATTTCCACGATCAAGCGGAACTGTCGATCCATCAGGTCATCGAATTTCACGGTCTCGTTCAGTCCCTTGGACAAGAAGTCGTGAACCGAGGCGATGGTCGACACGCGCCGCATGGCCTGTTCCAGGCCCTGTTTGCCATCTGCTGAGCTCATCCGACGTGACTGCATGCGCAGGAGCGCAGCGACGGTCTGGAGGTTGTTCTTGACCCGGTGATGGATTTCCCTGATCGTCGCGTCCTTGGTGACCAGTTCTTTTTCCCGGCGGCGAAGCTCAGTCACGTCTCGGCACAACACCAGTGCGCCCCAGCGTTTTGATTCGTTGCGCAATGGTATTGCACGCAGAGACAACGTGACCCCGCGGTGCTCTACTTCAGTGCGCCATGGCATCTTGCCTTGGAGCACCAGGGGAAGGGTTTCATCCACGACACGACGATCACTGACCAGGGCCATCGTCAGATCAGCCAGCGGCTGGCCTTGGAGGACATCGGCGGCACCGAGCCGGCGGAACGCGGAGACCGCATTGGGGCTGGCAAATTCAACGGCGCCATCAATGCTGAGGCGGATGAATCCATCGCCTACGCGTGGTGCACCACGACGAGAGCCGGTAGGACTGGCGAAGTCTGGCCAGAGTCCTTGGGTGCCCATCTGCAAAAGGTCATCGGCGCTTTGGCGGTAGACCAATTCAAGATTGGAAGGAGTACGGGATTGATTTGGGTCAAAGTGGGAAGTGATGACCGCGACGGGTACGTTCTGGCGCACCAATGGAATCGCCTGCACCGTGGTCAGTCCCATGATGATATCTTTGCCGGCTTGTTCAGCCGAGCGTTGCACTTGTTTAGTTTCCCACGCACGGTCCACCATGATGCGCAGATCCTTGCGGATCCGTTCTCCCACGAAGTCGCTGTGGAATGCAGTATGCGAGGTGGAAGGGCGCACGTGGGCCAACGCGATATAGGAACCGTCCCCGGTGGGGAACCAGAGCACCAGGTCTGCGAATGCTAAATCCGAGACCAGCTGCCAGTCCCCCACCAGCAGGTGGAGCCAATCCTCATCACCGGGCGCTAGTGCAGCACGTTGACGTAGTTCTTCAGTGATGAGGGCCATTGGCGGTGTTTACCTTCGAACGATGGAACGCAAGAGACGAAGTGCCACGGAAAGGGACGCCATGTCATCTCGTTCCAGGCTGTTCACTTCCGCAAACATAGTCTTCGCACGATCAAGGTTAGCCGCGTTTGCTTCCTCCCACGCAGCAACACGCTCTGCAGGATCCGCAATATCGCCGTGTGCATCCAAGATGTTACCGGTCAGGTCAATGATCGTGGTGTACAGATCATCGCGCATCGCGGCACGGGCCAAGGCCTGCCAGCGATCCGAACGCGGCAGGTGCGTGATGCGGTTCAGCAGGCTGTCCACGCCGAACTGGTCGTAGAGCACGTAGTAGGTTTCTGCGACCTTGACCGGTGCGGTCTCGGTGCGGTGCACATACTCTGCCACGTCCAACAACGCATAGGACTCGAACTGAGTGGCCCACATGCTGGCACGACGCTCCGGAATGCCCTGGCTCATGGCCTCTTCACGCCACTGCTCGAAACGCTCCAGGTCGGTACCGCGAACCAGGGTCGGCAGTGCCTCGCGCAGTTCGGTTACCGTGGATTCGTAGCGCTTGACCGCTTCGGTCACCAGCAGGTCCTGGTCAACCCGGTTGATGAACCAGCGGGTAGCGCGATCCAGCAGACGACGCATATCGTGGTGCTGGCGTCCCCAGTGCTCCAGGTCGGTTCCCGCAGGCTGCGCGTTGATTGCATCGAATTGGCGTTCGAAACCATAGATCTCACGCAGTGCGCAGAATACCTTAGCGATCTGGCCTTCGCTGGCACTGGTTTCTTCCATGGCACGGAAGACGTAGGTAATGCCACCAATGTTCACGATATCGTTGGCGATGACGGTTGAAATGATTTCACGGCGCAGCGGATGGGATTCGAGTTGATCCCCGAAACGCTCCACCAGCTTGGCCGGGAAGTATCGCTTCAGCGTCTGGGCGAAGTATGGATCATCAGCCAGATCAGATTCGCTCAGCGCATTGGCCAGCTGGATCTTCGCATAGGCTGCCAGCACCGCAAGTTCCGGCGTGGTCATCGCTTCGCCTGCAGTCCGGCGTGCTTCGAGCTGTTCCGCACTTGGCAAGAATTCAAGGCCGCGGTTCAGATCTGCATGCTTCTCAAGCCACTGCATCAAACGCTCGTAAGCCGGCGTCCAGGTCAGCGCCGCGTGCTTTTCGTTCAGCAGCAACACGTTCTGCTCGAAGTTGGTCTTCAACACCAGATCACCGATGTTATCGGTCATCGAGAGCAGGAACTCAGTGCGTTCAGCCTCGGTGAGGTTGCCCGCCTTGATCTGGCGGTCCACGAAGATCTTGATATTTACTTCGCGGTCCGAGGTGTCCACGCCAGCAGAGTTGTCGATGGCGTCGGTGTTCAGCAGGACGCCATTGCGTGCCGCCTCGATACGGCCAAGCTGGGTCATGCCCAAGTTTCCGCCTTCGCCTACAACCTTCACCCGCAGATCAGCACCGTCAACGCGGATGGCGTCGTTGGCACGGTCACCGACCTGGCCGTGAGTTTCGGCCGCTGACTTCACGTAGGTACCAATGCCGCCGTTGTAGAGCAGATCAACTGGTGCGCTCAGGATGGCCTTGAGCAGTTCGTTAGGGCTCATTTTGGTGGTGCCGGCATCCAGTCCCAGAACCTCGCGGACCTCGGGGCTGATCGGTACGGACTTCAGGCTGCGCGAGTACACGCCACCGCCAGCCGAGAGCAGTTCCTTGTTGTAGTCTGCCCAGCTGGAGCGCGGCAGATCATACAAGCGCTGGCGCTCATCGAAGGCCACCTGGGCGTTCGGGTTTGGATCAAGGAAGATATCGCGGTGGTCAAAGGCTGCCACCAGCTTTACCGTCGGGGTACGGCGCAGGCCATTGCCGAATACGTCACCGGACATGTCGCCCACGCCAACGGCGGTGAACTCGTCCTTCTGGGTGTCGACGCCCAGTTCGAAGAAGTGACGCTTGACTGACTCCCAGGCACCGCGTGCGGTGATGCCCATGCCCTTGTGGTCGTAGCCCACCGAGCCGCCCGATGCGAAAGCATCGCCCAGCCAGTGGCCCTTGTCAGCCGAGATCGAGTTTGCGATATCGGAGAAGCTTGCGGTTCCCTTATCGGCAGCAACAACGAGGTAGGAGTCATCGCCATCGCGACGCACCACGTTGGCTGGGGCTTCGATGTGTTCGCCGTTTTCGTCGGTGACCATGTTGTCGGTCAGTTCCAGCAAGGTGCGGATGAAGACCTTGTATGCGCCCTTGCCTTCTTCCATCCATGCACCACGATCATAGGCAGGATTAGGAAGCTGCTTGGCGTAGAAACCACCCTTGGCGCCAGTTGGCACGATCACGGAGTTCTTGACCATCTGGGCCTTGACCAGGCCCAGGACTTCGGTGCGGAAATCTTCTCGGCGATCGGACCAACGCAGGCCACCACGGGCAACTGCGCCGAAGCGGAAGTGGGTACCTTCAACTCGTGGCGAGTAGACCCACAGCTCGTGCTTCGGACGTGGGAACGGCGCAAAGTCGATTTCTTCAGGAGCCAGCTTGAAGGCCAGCGCCTGATGGGTGGTGAAGTAATTAGTGCGCTTGGTCGCTTCGATGACCTTCACGATGCGGCGCAGCAAGGTGTCAGCATCCAAGGTTGGCACCGATTCGAGCGCTTCAGTGATCTCGGCGTGAGCCTTTTCGCGTGATGCCTGCGACGCTTCGGTGCTCAGCTGCGGATCGAAGGTCGCCTTGAAAAGCTCCACAATGGCGTGGGTGACCGCGGGGTTGCCCACCAAGGTGTTGGCGATGAAGTCGGTGGAATTAGGAACACCGAGCTGCAACAGGTAGTGAGCGTAGGCGCGAAGCATCGAGACTTCTTCCCACGAAAGTCCCTCGTGCAGGACCAGCGCGTTCAGGCTGTCGGACTCAGCTTCATTGCGCACCACTGCGCAGTAAGCGTCAGCGAGCTTGCTTTCCACGGACTTGAAATCGATCTCTTCATCGATCTTCAGACCCATGTCGTAGATGTAGCGTTCGCCGATTCCTTCTGGATTCAACTCATATGGGCGCTCATCAACGACTTCAAGTCCCAGGTGCTGCAGAACTGGCAAGATACGCGAGAGCAGCAGCGGCTTGGTGACATAGATCTTCATGCGCTTGGAAACAGGAGAATCTTCGTCCTGCTTCTCGTCGTCGTAGAAGGAGACTACCAGGCCATCGACTTCTGGCTCGTTCAACTCGGTGAGCAGGTCGATGTCCTTCAGCGCATCTTCAATTTCGAATTGCACCTTGTAGGAAGCCGGGAAAGCTTCGGCCCATGCGTTGGACAGCGTGTTCGCGTCGCCAAGTTCCAAGCTCGCGCGTGCGGTGTCGATAATCGCATCGGACCAAGAACGCACTGCCTTGGCAATGCGATCTTCCAGCCCCTTGGGATCAACTACCGGGGCCAAGCCATGACGCTGCAGGCGCAGGCGGTAGAACAGTCGAACCAGTGCACCGGCACCCAGCTGCGCTTCGTATTCAACGGATTCAGCGTTGAAGCTACGCTGCAGTTCCTGTTCGATGCGCAGGCGGACTGCGGTGGAGAAGCGGTCGCGTGGCAGGAATACCATGGCGGTGACGAAACGGCCGTAGTCATCCTTGCGCAAGAAGACCGAGGTACGGCGGCGTTCCTGCAGGCGCAAGATGCCCAGGGCGATCTTGGTCAGCTCGTCGACGGAGATTTGGAACATCTCATCGCGCGGGTAGCTTTCCAGGATGGTGGTGATGTCCTTGCCCGAGTGGGAGTCAGGCGCGAAACCGGTGTGCTTCAGCACGGCTTCAACCTTTTCTCGGACCAGCGGAACGGTCTTCACGCTGGAGGTGTAAACGCTTGAGGAGAACAAGCCGATGAAGCGGCGTTCGCCGTTGACGTCACCATTGGCGTCGAAGCTCTTGACCCCAACGTAGTCCAGGTACACGCCACGGTGCACGGTGGAACGGGCGTTGGCCTTGGTAATGATCAGCGCGCGCTTGTCACGGGCGGTGATGCGACCACGGCGGGTCAGGTGCTGTGGACCCGGGTCCGCCAGATCACGCATCAGGCCCAGGCCACTGCCGGGGCGAGCAACTAGGACATCTTCGCCATTGATGGTGTCCAGTGAGTAGTCGCGGTAACCCAGGAAGGTGAACTTGCCGTCAGCCAACCAGTCCAGCAGTTCTGATGCCTGCTGTAGTTCTGCGATTTCTTCAGCCTTTGGCGTCTGCGGAAGGCTCTGGGCGATGTCTTTGGCGCGATCGAGCATTGCTGGCCAGTCTTTGACAGCTACGCGTACATCGGTCAGAACGCTGTACAGGCGTTCGACGAATTCCTTGGCCTGCTCATCGCTGAGTTCGCGAGCAAGCTCAACAGAAATCCATGATTCGATGCGGGTTTCGGCACCGGCGGAAATCAGCGAGCTCAGATCAGATAGCGCGGCGGTGTCGCCGCTGGCCACGTGCTGCAGACCAGCGTGGCTGATCTTGGTAATTTCTCCGGTTTCGGTTTTGCGCGAGACGACGAAGGTTGGATGCACCACGAGCTGAATCGGTGAGTTCAATTGCACCAATGCGGCCGTGACGGAGTCAACAAGAAATGGCATGTCATCGGTAACGATGTGCACCACTGAAATTCCGTTGTTGCGGGTAATGGCGACATTGGCGGTGTCCGCGTCGCGCTGATACCCAATTTCCAGGTGTGCTGCCACGCGAGCTTCGAGTTCGTCGGGCCGATAGGCCGCCACGTCTTCGGTCGCAATTTGGCCATAGTACTCGCTCACCAATTTCGAGGTGAGTGTCGCATCCATGAATGATTCTGACATGCTGGATTCCGACGAGTTCAAATGAACGCCTCCAAGAACAAAGTTCGACGAATCCGCGCCTTTGCGGATCTCTAGTTTAATCCACATTACCCGGTTTTCATCGCTAGGGTTCAAGCTTTGGCGCGAAATCGACGACTAGTCTGATTCTTGGGTGAATCCGTGGATTTTATGCCTGCCAAGGACCGTATTTCGGTACGCAATGAACACCGAGGGGCGATTTCGAGTAAAGGACTTCCACCGAGCACCGACGCGTTGCATGATGCGCTGTCATCGGGCAAATATCCAGCGATTTCTCGCGTCGGGCCAAAACGGTCCCACGCCTCAATCAATCGGCGTTTCGGACTGCGACCGGTGCTGCCGGTGCCCACCCGATTGAAAACAATTTTTGACTTCAGTCCGGGTAATGCTTCTTCAAGTTCATCTATGGCTCGCAAGGCTCGCGGAATTCCCACGCTGTCGGCCCGCACGATCATGAACAGCTCGTCGGAACATTGCAGCATCTCCACGGTGACAGCGTTTCGTTGCGGCGCTTGGGTATCGAAGCTGAGTTGTTCATCGAGTTCAATGTATGGGGCCAAATCCAACACCACGATGTCATGGTGTTCTCTGAGCAGCATTGACGCGCGGCGCAGTGCTGAGGCTCGAACTTCTGGCCAGCGACTGGCACGCGGGATTCCGGTCGCAACCCGCATGTTCGCCTCCCCGACCTGGACCATGGAGCATGCGGCGTTGAGCCGGGCTACATCCACCGAGCCTGAATCGATCACCCGGCAAAGCTGCGCGATGGATGCCGATTCTTCCATCAGGCCAAGCTGGATCGCGATGCTGGCCGCATAGGTATCAGCATCCAGCAGCACCACATCCAGGCCTGCTTGCGCGGCTTCCACCGCGTAATTCAATGCCACAGTACTGCGTCCCGGAGATCCCGGGGCACTCCAGAAGCTGACGATCTTGCCATTGCACCCCGTTGATACATCGTCTAGTTCGAGCTTCTCGCCGGTTGCGCCAGCGGCGGGACGAGTCAGCGATTGCACAGTTGATGAGATGCGTTCTTCCAGCTCGACCATGGCGACGGTTGCAGGTAAATGCAGAACGTCGGGTAGGGGCTGCCAATTTTCTGGGCGTTCGAAGAACAAGACCACTGCGGTTTGGTGCATCAGCAATTCATCGATCTGTTCCATCGGCGGTACCAGTTGCGCATCAGAAACCAGCAATACGTCAGCCATGCCGGTATTGCAGGCAGCGATTGCTTCTGCAATATCAGAGCAGACGCGTGTGACCATCATTTCCCCGCGGTAGCTTTCGATTTGCCGGACGATTTTCTCTTGGTCCCCGAGTACTACTACCGAGATGCTCATTGTTCTGTGCCTGCGGGGTTGAAGACGACGATGATTCGAGATTCATTGGCTAATGCTTGGAGCAATGGTTCGAGCTGGTTCGGTTCGACCAGCAGTTCCAAGTTTGTGCCGTGGGTGCCAACCAGTCCCCCTCCGCTTTCAACGCGGGCCGCGACTTCGACCATGGAAGAGAGCTTTTCTGGCACCTCATAGGTGTTTCCGCTGGATTCGCGCTTCGCGATCCATACGTCGACAAAACTTCCCGGAGTGATCGATGAGGAAAGATCTGCAGGAAGCTCAACGTTGATCGGCCTGCGCGAGCCAAGTGCACTGTTGGTAATAGAGGTGACCGGGATCAGTTCGCCGGCACTAATGAAGGTATTTGCCCTGGCTTCTTGGCCTACCGGCATGTCCACATGCAGATAGTTTTCCAGAGTATCCCCTAGCTGGACTTCTTGGGTTTTCATATTCTCAGCCGTCAGTTGTTCCCCGAGGGTGATATTGCTGCTTGCCACGTACACCGTTGAGGTCTGGTGCAATTCACCGACCAAATAAACGGTGCCGGCAACAGAGGCAATGACCAGCACGGCACCGAGTGCAAGGCGCGGATCTTTCCAGCTAGGCCGACGCACGCGTGAGGCAGATGGGGTTCGCGTTTCCTGTGGGCTCTGTTCTGTCATCAAGGCTTCGACCTTCCGCCAGCATAGGTGCTTATGGTTGGTGAGCCTACGACAACTTAGTCCAGCTGAAAAGACTTGTTCTAGATTTGTGGATCATGAAAGGTGCTTCGCTTCGACCCATCCAATGGCTTCGAGCGGAATCAGGAGTTGTGTTGAAACTTGTTGGGATCTGGCATATTCGTCGCGCGGGTGCACCAAAATCATCAAGAAATCTTTGGCTACCTGAGCCAAGGTGCCCTCTGCCAGGCTTATTCCGTCACGGCTGAAGATTTGGCATCGGGCGCGATCTCGAAGCAATCCGCGCAGCACGCTCGAGAATTTCACCGAACGGCCCGCACCGTGCTGATCGGCAATTGGCACCTTGCCTGGCGGAAGGGCCAGTGCTTGGATCGCGCTGCACCGGATCACCCATTGGGAATGCTCCGTTTCGAGACAGATGTAGTCGGCGGCGCAAGGACCGAGCTTGGCGCGCAGTTCTGTTCCGCCAGATACCCGCAGTGCTATTTCATGTCCTGAAAAGCGCACCAACGTCGGGAGCAATTCGGCGGTGGCCCGTTCAATCCTGATGTTTTCCGCGATTTCTTCACGCAACTGCGCTTGGCTTTGCTCATTTAGCTGAGCTTCCAGGTCGTCGAAAAGCGAATCCCACCGCATGCGCCCACTGTACGAGACTAAACAGTTTTACGTAACCCTATTCACAAAACGCACTTTAAGTGCCACTATAAACATCAAACAGCATCAAATGACATCAAAACACACCTAAGGAAGTGGATCGGATGTCTCGCCAACAACGAATACTCATCTTCGCGCTCTTCACAGCAGCATCATTGGTCATTAGCTATGTGGGCGTTGCATGGATCGCCGAGTACATCCAGACCGCTGACAACGGCCGGTCCATAACCGATCGCATCAAGCTTCTGCTCAGCGTTTCCTTGCTGTCTCTGCTCACGCTTCATCTGCTGCGTTTGGCCTTAGCCAGGCTGATTCGCTGGGCCTTTACACACAAGAAACGCAAGCTCTCGCGCCTTTTCCAACGGATCGCACCCGGGCTGAGCAAGAAAGTTCTCGGATCATTGCTTGGAACGTCAATCGCGTTGTCCTCGACCACCGGGGCATATGCCATCCAACCGGTATCCATCGACCAGGCCCAGAGACTCGTGGAAAACCACGACCACCAGCTTGCAAATTTCCCCAATCCGCAACAGGCCTCGGTACCCAGCCCGCAATGGTTTCCAGACTCCATGAGCATTCCGATCGACAAGCTGGTCTCGCCCGGTGCCACAAATCCACGCCAACGCGTGCAGCACCGCCCCGAAGTCGTTGTCGCCCCGGGACAGAACCTATGGAGTATCGCCGCGGATCACTTGGGAGTTCAGGCGACAGCGGAAGAGATCTCGGCATATTGGCCCAAGATCTATCAACAAAACAAGAAATCCATTGGTACCAATCCAGACCTCTTGCCCATCGGAACCGTGCTTGAACTGCCACCAGCGCATTAGGCGGGCTTGCACCGCAAAGTAACTACGAAGGAGCCACTCCATCATGAGCACGATCGCCATCAGCCCACGAAACGCCAACACCGAGTACTACCGCCCGGACTTGTACACGACCGATCGCCCCGAGCGTTCCCAAGCCGCCGCTGCCCCCGTCGAAACCTGCCCTGCGCCTGCCCACTTGCGCCGAGCCTTGGATCATATCTTCCATCGCTCCGCAGTCCAGCGTGCCGAGCACCGGGCCATCATTGAGATCTCGCATGCCGTTGCCCGCGCAGTGTTTGAAATCCTAGCCGGCTACCGCACAGTAAATCAGCTCGCGTTCGTGATGGAACCAGCATGTATTGCCAAACTGAGGCGCCGGGCCTTATTGGAAACCTGCCAGTACACCCTTGAACCACTGCCAGGCACGGCGCACGGGCAGATCATCTCCTTGCACCTGGACCGGTGCATTTCTGGTTCGTGGGAATGCGCCGTCGTCTTGGGCTTTAAATACCGCGTCCGTGCCGTGGCCCTCAAAATTGAGCCATGGCACGGACGGTGGCAGGTTACTGACGTCGAGCTGATCTAGCCGCGCTTCGCCTTCTTTTTCTTCTTAGCACTTTCGGCCTGGGCCTTCGTGGTGCTGGCCTCGCCATCCTCGTCAGGACCGGTGAACTGCAAGTTCTTAGGCTTTGCTGATTCGTCGATGGCTGGCGCTGCGGCTGCTTCGCTACCCGATGGAATGTCCAAGTTGAACAGGGTGCCGATGCTTTCTTCGCGGATCCCTTCCATCATGGTCTGGAACATGGTGTAGCCCTCACGCTGGTATTCCACCAGTGGATCACGCTGAGCCATGGCACGCAGGCCGATGCCTTCCTTGAGGTAATCCATCTCGTACAGGTGTTCCTGCCACTTGCGTCCAATGGTCGAGAGCACGACCCGGCGCTCCAGATCACGCATGGTGGAAGGACCCACGAGCTTCTCACGCTCCTCGTACTGGTACTGGGCATCCGAGAGGATTTCACGTTCCAGGAACTGCGCCGAGAGATGTCCTACGCCGCCAGCTTCTTCCACGACCTCGTCGAGGGTAATGCCGATTGGGTAGAGCTGCTTGAGGTTGGTCCACAACGACTTCAGCTCCCACTCATCGGGGTCGCCGACCTGAGTTGCTTCCAGCACCATGGCCTTGACCACGTCTTCCAAGAAATGACCGACCTTTTCTTCAAGGTCATCGCCTTCCAAGATGGAGCGGCGGTCAGCGTAGATCGCTTCACGCTGGCGGTTCATCACGTCATCGTACTTCAGCACGTTCTTACGCTGTTCAGCGTTAACGCCTTCCACCTGAGCCTGGGCAGATTCAATAGCGCGGGAAACCATCTTGGATTCCAAAGCCACATCTTCTGGCATCGATGGGTTATTCATGATGCGTTCAGCCATGCCGGAGTTGAAGCGGCGCATCAGATCATCGGTCATCGACAGGTAGAAACGCGATTCACCCGGGTCACCCTGACGGCCAGCACGGCCACGCAGCTGGTTATCGATACGGCGCGATTCGTGGCGTTCGGTGCCCAGCACGTACAGGCCACCAAGCTCGGCAACTTCCTTCGACTCAGCAGCAACGGTCTGCTTGGCCTTGGCAAAGACCTCGTCCCAGACGGTGTTGTACTCTTCTGGGTTCTGTTCCGCGTCCAAGCCACGGCGTTCCATCTCGGCCACGGCCAGGAATTCTGCGTTGCCGCCGAGCATGATATCGGTACCGCGACCGGCCATGTTGGTGGAAACAGTGACAGCGTTCTTGCGTCCGGCCATAGCCACCACGGCGGCTTCGCGAGCGTGCTGCTTGGCGTTGAGCACTTCGTGGCGGATGCCCTTCTTGGACAGCAGCCGGGAGAGGTATTCGCTCTTCTCCACGCTGGTGGTACCCACCAGGATTGGCTGGCCAGTTGCGTGGCGCTGGGCAATATCCTCTACCACTGCGTTGAACTTGGCGACTTCATTCTTGTAGATGTAATCAGACTGGTCCATGCGGATCGCTGGCTTATTGGTCGGAATCTCCACCACGCCGAGCTTGTAAGTGCCCATGAATTCGGCAGCTTCAGTCTGCGCAGTACCGGTCATGCCAGAAATCTTTGAATACATGCGGAAGTAGTTCTGCAAGGTAACGGTAGCCAGGGTCTGGTTCTCCGCCTTGATCTCAACACTTTCCTTGGCTTCGATAGCCTGGTGCATGCCCTCGGAGTAGCGTCGACCAGCCAGCGCACGGCCGGTGTGCTCGTCAACGATCATGACTTCGCCGTTGACGACGACGTAGTCCTTGTCCTTCTTGAACAGTTCCTTGGCCTTGATGGCATTGTTCAGGAAACCGATGAGCGGGGTGTTGTTTGCTTCGTAGAGGTTATCGATGCCCAGGTAGTCCTCGACCTTTTCGATGCCCGACTCCAGCACGCCAATGGTGCGCTTCTTCTCGTCGACCTCGTAGTCGTCTTCACGCTTCAGGCGCGAGACGATCTTGGAAAATTCGGTGTACCAGCGGTTCACGTCCCCTGAAGCCTGCCCGGAAATAATCAACGGGGTACGGGCTTCATCAATCAGGATGGAGTCAACTTCATCGACGATCACGAAGTTATGGCCGCGCTGGACCAGCTCATCCTTGCTCCACGCCATGTTGTCGCGCAGGTAATCGAAGCCGAATTCGTTGTTCGTGCCGTAGGTGATGTCAGCTTCATACTGCTTGCGACGCTCATTAGGCTTCTGGCTGGAAAGGATGCAACCGCAGGACAGTCCGAGGAAGCGGAAAACGCGTCCCATCAGGTCCGACTGGTACTGTGCCAGGAAGTCGTTGGTGGTCACGACATGGACACCTTTGCCGGTCAGCGCATTCAGGTACGCCGGTGCGGTCGCGACCAAGGTCTTACCTTCACCGGTACGCATTTCAGCGATGTTGCCCATATGCAGGGCCGCACCACCCATCAGCTGAACGTCGAAGTGGCGCATGCCAAGCACGCGGTCCGAGGCTTCGCGAACGACCGCGAAGGCCTCCGGGAGCAGGTCATCCAACGTCTCGCCGTTAGCCAAACGTTCGCGGAACTTGTCGGTTTCACCCTTGAGCTCTTCGTCCGAAAGTTCGCGAATTTCGACTTCCAACGTATTGATCGTGTCGGCGTACTTACGAAGAGTCTTCAGAATCTTCTTGTCGCCGGTACGCAAAATACGTTCTAGCAATGATGCCACGTGGTAGCTCCCAATATCTCAAGCACAGTAATTTCTGGCGTCTTTAGTCTACGTGAGGAAAACAGCACATCTTGCTATTTCAATCTCGTTTGGTCTGTTCTCATAGCGAACAGCTGTTTGATCAACAGGCCTTTCACAGCCCTATTTCCACTTGGTCGAGTTCCAACCAGCGCGCCATGCGTTCCAGCTCGGCACGCAACTCGCTTTCAATGCTGCTGTCAACGCCCGGCTCATAATGCACCTGCTTGGCGTGCAACACCGATCTGCTCCGGTCAGCTTTCAGGTCTACCCGGCCAACAAATTCTTCTCCATGGAGCATTGGGAAAACGTAATAGCCGTAGCGGCGGAGCTTTTCCGGGACATAGATTTCGATACGGTACTCGAAGTCGAAGAACTTCTCCAACCGGCGGCGGTTGAAAACCATGGAATCGAATGGCGAAAGCAAACGCAGATCGCGGTCGATCTTGCGTGGAATTTTGGTTCCGGCCTGCAGATAGCACGGTTCGGAAATGCCCTGAATCTGGACTTCTTCAATAAGCCCGTCGAGGGCTTGCGCAGCAAGTTCTTCCTTGGCCTCACGTATCGGCAGGCGGAAATACTCGGCGACACAGTGGGCGGTCGCCACACCGAGGGCCTTCAGTGCGCGCGCGACCAATCGGGTCAGGGCTTCATGGCGGTGCGGTGCATCAATTTCCGGTGGCAGCTCCACAACGTCGCCGGCCAGCGCATAACGGCGTTCAAACTGGGAGTTGCGTCCCAGGGTCAAAATCTGCGCTTGTGCGAAGAGGGACTCGGTGACGTATTTCGTGTCGTTCCAGTTCCAACCCCAGTGGGTCTTCACTTCAACCGGTGCCACATCCAGCGCTTGGCTGATTTGCCGGGCACTGGATCCGGGATGCTCCTTAAGGTACTGCATAACCCGAGCCGAGAGTTCGTGCTGCTCGGTGCTGAACCCGGCAGACCTGTCATTCCAGGTTCTTCGCTGCCACACCCTCAGATCCTGGATCAGTTCTGCGCTGATCACCGAGGCTTCGTGAGCCCAGTATTCGGTGATGGGGCTGCGCGGCTTAGCCAAGAGCTGGTCCAGCGTGCTGATGTCATAGGCACCCAGCCGGGCAAATATCGGCATGTAGTGTGCCCGGCGCACCACATTGACCGAGTCGATCTGCAATTGCGCAATGCCATCGATGGTGTTGACGATTTTCCGTGCGGTGACGGGTTGTTCTTTCCGGCTCTTGGACAGGCCTTGGGCGGCCAACGCGATTCGTCGAGCCTGTTTGAGGCTGAGAATGCGGTGGCCGCCCAAGCTAGTGGCTGTTGTTCCGATGACTAGCCTTCGGTTGCCATGACTTTGTCACGATAGCCACGAGTTTCCTTGGTGGCTTCTTCGTTGGAGCTCAGCGATGGGTCCAAGGAGATGACTCCGTACTGGTACTGGGTACGACCGTAGACCACAGCATGCTCACCGGTGGCTTCATCGATGAACAGGTAGAACGGGTGTCCAACCAATTCCATGCGATCCACTGCATCATCAACGCTCATCACTTCAGCTGGGAAGGACTTGCGGCGAATGACCACTGGCGAATACTCGGCGTTTTCCTGAGCTTCAGCTGCTTCCGCGGCCTTCTGGGCTTCGATGGTTTCTTCAACCAGCGACTTTCCACTGGAAGCGGTTGGAAGGCTGCCGGTAGCCTGGTGGACAGCGACCGGGGTGTGGTTGCCGCGGTGAACCTTGCTCTTATCGCGTGCCTTGCGCAGGCGTTCAAGCAGTTTAGCGAACGCGATGTCGAAAGCAGCGAACTTGTCAGCGCCACGAGCTTCAGCTCGAATTGCTGGGCCACGGCCAACGACAGTCAATTCAACGGACAGTGCAGTGCTCTGATCACGAGCGTGTGCTTCTTTGAGGACCTTGACGTCGATACGCTGTACTTTCGTAGCCAGCTGGTCAACCTTGGTGATTTTCTCATCAACATACTCCCGGAAACGATCCGAAATGGTGATGTTGCGTCCGCTGTAGTTCAGCTCCATGGTGTCCTCCAATAGAGAGTCGGGTGACACAACAGTCCGAAAATTCTTTCTCTTCGGACTGAAGATGGGCTTTTCACTGCATCTGTGATGCATCCCATACTTCACCTTATGCCACCGTGGCCAAGATTCAAGTATCTGGGTTCACATTTTCCGATCGCGGTCAGCGTAATCACTGTTCAGGGTCGGTATTCGGGGGTCTGGTCAAAGCCAGGACCACCGCGCTGGTGACGTCATATCCTGCCTCAATACATGCCATCGCCGCATGCCTCAAGGTGGAACCGGTGGTGAGAACGTCATCAACCAGAATCACCGGCTGGCCTTTGACCGTGGCCGGCTCGGCAACAAAATGGGTCTGGCCGCCACGCCGGTCTGAACCGCTCTTGGTTTTCTGCGCCCCACCCAGCGCATATCCGAACCGGTAGTGCAGCAAACTGCGGCATTCAAGATCAGCCCTGAATAACCCGCTTTCCACACCGCGATCCAGCATGGTCTTCACCGGCCAGTACCCGCGTTGTCCCACTGCCTTGAGCGAGCTTGGCATCGGCACCACCAAGGTGGGCAGGTTCTCCCGCTGCGGCACGCACCCGGCATTCAGTGCCGCAGCAAGATAAGGGGCAAAGACCGACCCTAGGAAGTATCGTTGCTTGTTCTTGAATGCCAGCAGCGCACGAGCCAACTCCTTGCCGTAGGCCCCGCAGGCACTCACGGCCAGCTGCCGGCTTAGCGCTGGGAGTTCAACGTACAGGTGATGGGAATCCGGCAAAGGGGGCAGGTGCAGCTGGTGTTGGACTTCGCTGCGGCATTCGGGACAGAGCCGGAAGTCCGCCCGCCCGCAGACCGCGCAGCTGGCCGGAAGAATGAAGTTGGCAACTTCCCTGGCGCCAAATCCAATCCAGCGCATGCAGCGCTGATGGCACAGCTCATCAGCCAGCCACATGCACTCGTCGAGAAATCCCATAGCTCCAGACTCGTTGATTAGTCCGGAGCAGCACGGTGCCCGCGAGCGAGCTGTGGAGCATTGTGCTGGTTAGCCCGGGTAGGCCACGTCCTGGGCGAAGTCATCGAGTTCATGCCAGGAGTTGCCGACTCGGGTGTACAGCTTTTCGTTGGTTTCCGCATAGACTTCACGGCGGTTGCCCACACCCGTTGCGATGCCCACCATTCCCAACAGCAGCTGCAGGTGCTCGCTGCCGCCTTCAAAGGTAATCTGGGCCGCTTCAACGGCCTTGTCATTGCCCAGCTCGGCAACGATGATCGAGCTGTCCGAATCCCACAGGGCGGTATTCACTGGAACTTCTGGATAGATCTTCATCGGCGAATCGGTAAGTCCTCGCGGCACGCCCTCGGCATCACGGATCACTCCGGCCACGTACACCGACGATTCCTTGCCCTTGGTCGCCACGATTAAGGCCCTCGCGCCGTCGCGTGAGATCCGCAGGGAATCAATCTGCGCGTCTTCCAGCCAGGCGACATCGATCGGGCGCGCTTCGCCCTTCATTTCGGTGTCGGCCGGAACCGCACGTATTGGCGTAGTAGCCCCGTTATCTGCTGTCCAGGTCCACCCGGCCAGATCCATCGAAGGCTGGATCAGTTCTCGGCCTTCCAAGGACAGGCTCAGTTCGCCCTTGTCGTCGATGCCCCACAGCTGGGTGCGTTTCCCGTTCAGGAAGGCATAGCGGTTGCCGACCGGAGACATGGCGGGGTCGCGCGGGTTGTAACCGGAAATATCAGGTACGCCGCCCACCGGGATGATTGACAGTCCCTTGACGTAGACCAGGTACTGATCCGAGATGCCAATCAGCGTGTCCTGGGTGCTCGGGTTGATCTTGGCCGGCTCGATATTCGTGTCCTCTGAAGAGAGGTTCACTTCATTATCTTCACGCAGCAGCTTCACCTTGTCCACCGGGGCCAGGGTGGTCAGCGTCGCTTCAAGCTGCTGTTTCATCAGCGAGATGCCGCGGTCGGTGGCATCGGCGAAGGAATCGGAGTTCAGGTCAATAGTTGCTTCGCCATCGCGCACCGGTACCGCAGAACGCACCAATTCGCTGGCCGTTGAGAATGCCGAGACCACCGCGTTTTGCAGGTAGGGCGCAGGTCCGTCCAGCAGCGCTTCTACCATCGAGGTGGTGGTGCCGGATCCCGAGGTGAACCAACGGACATCCGGGACCAGGTAGGCGAAGCTCGCATCGTAGAAGTACAGGGTCTGCGCAGCGAAGATCCTGGTGAAGGTCGAAGCTTCGAGCATGGTGCCGTCCGGAGCCTTGGTGATCCGCCATTCGCCTTGGACCTTGGAGACTTCAACATCTACGGCTCGGGTGGAGTGATCCGGGTAGTTGGTGCGCACGCCCTGCTCGTTGACTTCCCCGGTGATTTCAAGCTGGATCGTGTATCGGTTCGCGTTGGCCCCATTGACCACGTTGAAGGCGTCATAGATCAGGGTTTGGGTATCGCCGCGCCAGGTCTTCCCCAGCTGCGCGTTCATGTATTCGCGGGCGACTGCGTAGTCTTCGGAAACCGAGCGTCCGGCCTCGACGAATCCTTCGACGATGGCTCGGGCATCAGCGCCTTCGGCTGGCCCTTCGGCCGCATAGCTGTAGCTTTCGGCACCGCCGTCATCGGTTTCGGCTTCGATCTGCTGGACCGTGGAAGTTCTGGGAATCGAGGCGCATCCGGACAGGGCCAGCATCGCGCAGAGAATTATTGCGAGGCTGGAAAAGATCTTATCCTTCATCAGCTCTCCCCTTCTTTCTTCCGTTCGCCGCTTCCCAGGCTTGGGTCGGTGACATCGTCATCGGGCGATGCCTCATCCAAGTCCAGGTCGAGAATCAGCGGGGTATAGCCGATCTTGGGGACTTCACCAGTGAGCGGGAAGCTGTCGCCCAAGACGACGCTCGCCAGGCTTTCAGGAACCGATGGGTCAAGCGGAAGCGGCGAGGAAACAATTTCTTGCTCTTCGCTGCGCGGCAGGGTCAAACGGAAGACCGAACCCACGCCCGGCTTGCCCCACGCTTCCAAACGGCCATCGTGCAACCGGGTGTCTTCCATTGAAATGGACAGGCCCAAGCCGGAACCGCCGGTGGTTCGCGCACGCGCCGGGTCGGCGCGCCAGAAACGGTCGAAGACGTGCCGGCAGGCTTCTTCGGACATGCCGATGCCGTAGTCGCGCACCGTGATGGCCACGGCGTTCTGATTGGACCCGATAGTGATATCGATCGGCTTGCTTTCGCCATGCTCCACAGCGTTGAGCACCAGGTTGCGAATGACGCGCTCCACACGGCGGGGGTCCACTTCCGCTACGCAGCCGTCGCTGGGAGCGTTCAGCCGGATCATCGAACCGTATTCGTCAGCCACCGGGGTGGCGATATCGATGACCTTGCGGGCAATGACGTTCAGGTCTGTTGATTCCCTGTCGAGTACTGCAACGCCGGCATCGAAGCGCGATACTTCCAGCAGGTCATTGAGCAGGTGCTGGAAACGCTCAATTTGGTTGTACATCAGCTCAGCGGAGCGTGCGGTCAGCGGGTCGAAATTTTCGCGCGCATCGTGAATCACTTCCGCCGCCATGCGTACGGTGGTCAGCGGGGTGCGCAATTCGTGGGAGACATCTGAAACGAATCGCTGCTGCATTGCGGAGAGGTTGTTCAAGGCGGTGATCTGTTCTTGCAAGGAGTGCGCCATATGGTTGAAAGCCGAGCCCAAGCGGGCCACTTCATCCTTGCCGGCCACCTTCATGCGGCGATCCAGGTCCCCTGAGGCAATGCGTTCGGAAACGTAGGCGGCGTCGGCTACCGGGCGGACCACGGTTCGGGCCACCGACCAGGCTACGAAGCCTACGACCAGCAGCAGGATCAGGCCAGTGAAAGCCATCGCGCGGTTAATGAATTCGAGGGTGTCCTGGACGCTGGACAGGTCATAGACCAGGTACAGGCCATATTCTCGTCCGGGCGGGATCAGCACCTTGGTGCCCACGATCAGCCCGGGCTGGGTTGCATCCTCGGCGCCCAGTTCGATGGAACGCCAATAGATCCCCTGATCCCCTGCAACGCGCTCCGAAAGATCGGCAGGGATCGCTCGGGTGGTCAGGGAGCCAGAAGCCATCGGGCCGACATACAGGGACTGGTCACCGGCAATGGGCATCAGCACGAAGTCGCGAACCACTGTCGCGCCATCGCCTTCCAACGCAGACAGGGTGGAGTTCACCAGCGCCTGGGTGGAGGCGCGGTCAGTGGTGGACGCTGATTCAAGAATGGAGCGGGCCTGGGACAGGCCGCGTTCTGATTCCTTGGAGATCTGGTTGACACGCTCGTCAAAGAGCGTCGAGGAAATCTGGTTGGAGAGGAAGGCACCGGCGGCAACCAAGGCGAGCGCGGTGAACAGCAGCGTCGAGATGACGGTACGGAACAGCAGGTGCCGTTGCCAGCGCAGTCTGCCGGTGCTCCACGGATGCTTGATCCATTGCTCGATTTTGCTCCACCGCGCAGATTTGGCCTGCGAGCGGGCATGCACATCGACCGGAACCAATTCTGCACCGGTCGACGTGTGCGGGCTCAACTTGCCGAACCAGCCTTGTAGCCCACACCGCGCACGGTCTGGATGATCTGTGGTTTCTCCGGATCAATCTCGATCTTGGAGCGCAGACGCTGCACGTGTACGTTGACCAGTCGGGTATCTGCCGCGTGGCGGTAACCCCAGACTGCTTCAAGCAGTTGCTCGCGGCTGAAGACCTGCCATGGCTTGCGTGCCATGGTGACCAGAAGGTCGAATTCCAGCGGCGTCAGTGAAACCACATCGGTTCCGCGGGTCACCCGGTGGCCGGCCACATCGATGGTCACTTCGCCTACCTGCAAGGTTTCGGCGGCGTGGGTTTCGTTTGGACGCAGGCGGGCACGCACGCGGGCTACGAGTTCGGCTGGCTTGAAAGGCTTTGGCACGTAGTCATCGGCACCTGATTCCAGGCCGCGGACCACGTCAGCGGTGTCCGACTTGGCGGTGAGCATCACGACCGGGACATCTGATTCAGCGCGGATCAGCTTGCAGACTTCAATCCCATCGATGCCCGGAAGCATCAGGTCAAGGAGCACCAGATCTGGGTTCGACTCACGGAATGCTTCCAGAGCACCGGAACCCTCATAGCAAAATGAGGTATCGAAACCATCATTTTGCAAGACGATGCCAATCATTTCTGACAACGCTTCGTCATCATCAACGACTAAAATCCGTGCCTTCATCCCATGTCCCCCTGAAACCGTAGGTCGAGGTTTCAACCAACTGGCTAAACCGGGTAGATCAGCTACCCCACTATTCCTAAGATACATGATCAACTGCCCTTTTCGGGCTGTGACCGGCATGAATCAGGCAGTTAGCTACGCATCAACTCTTGTCTGCTCCAACGCTTGGGCATAACTGGCTAGATGCTGGAGGGTTCCGATCGCCTGCGTCGAGGTGCAAGTGGAGAAATCTCCACGCGGCATCAGGGTTAGCGCACCAAGCTGTTCCAGTCCCAAACCCAGCTGGCGCCAGGGGCGGAGAATGGTTTTAACCGCTTGAACCACGCCCGGTGCCCGTGCTCCAGGGGCAAGCGCCTGCAAGAAGACCCGGCCTCCGCTTTCAACCAGCCCGGCGATCCGTTCCCATTTGGCGTTGGTCATGCCTTCAGGATCAATCACCAATGCGTCGGCTCCGGCCTGGTGCAAGATCTCCACCCGTT
Source organism: Glutamicibacter sp. MCAF14 (assembly GCF_052114325.1). NCBI lineage: Bacteria > Bacillati > Actinomycetota > Actinomycetes > Micrococcales > Micrococcaceae > Glutamicibacter > Glutamicibacter sp. MCAF14. Next base: position 471,467 of record NZ_JBFREO010000002.1, on the reverse strand, counting down.
CAATCCAGCGCTCATCTCCGGTAGGCAGGTTCAGCAACGAGGTGAACTGGCGATCCGGGTCCTGGCCGGAAAGCACTTCGAGGAACTGCGCATAGGAGCTGCGCACTTCAGCGCGTGGAATCGAACGCAGGGTTCGGTAACCGCTGGCGGTGCTCACCGTGCCATCAAGCACTGCTCCGAACAAGGGGTCATCGAGCTGGAGCGTGAAGTCGCGCAGCGAGGTAATGCGGGCCAGCCGCTGAAGATGCTCGCTGATGCCGTGGGCGTAAGACTCGATGATGTCGCGGCGGGCCCCATGGTCGCTGATAACCCGTTCACCGTTGGCAAGGTACAAGCTGGCGGCCAGGGTCCATGGACCCAGCACGCTCAGCTTGAGCCGCTGTGCAGGTTTCGACTCGGCGCCGAGCACGTCTGCGAGCAGGTTCTCGTCGCTGCGCAGAATGCTGCGGGCCCGGCGGGCGTCAATTCCGTCAGGGGTGCCAACGCGCCAGCCGTGCGGCTGCAGGTCGAACCCGAGCTCCGCAAGCATGGTGGCGCTGCGTCCTACCGCATCGGCTCCCACGCCGCGATCGGGCAGCTGCGGGAAAACTGCGAGATTCGGCTCGCCTAATTCACCGCGCACCACCTCGTGGATGGCCATCGGGTCGGTGCCCGGAAACTGGCAGAACGCGGTGGCGTACACATCCTGGCGGAGAACTGCTTGGTTCTCTTGGTTAAGCATTGTTATGCGAGTCAGAAATGTTCTGGTGGTGGCGGATGACTTCAGAGATCACGAAATTCAAGAACTTTTCAGCGAATTCCGGATCAAGGTGCGCTTCATGAGCCAGGGCGCGCAAACGCTCGATCTGCGCCTTCTCGCGATTGGGATCGCTTGGCGGCAGCTGGTGCATGGCTTTCAGATGACCTACGCGCTGGGTCGCCTTGAAGCGTTCAGCCAATAGGAAGACCAGTTGGGCATCGAAGTTGTCGATGCTGCCGCGGATGGCATACAGCTCTTCGAGGACTTCATTTTGGACCTCGCCCTGCAACGAGCTGGCGTGCGGGTCGAATGACTGGGCGCTCTCAGCGTTCTTCGGCTCGTTCATATTCACCAGTTTACGGGTTCATCAGTCGTATTACCCACAAAGTGACATGCCCCGGGCACGGTGTTTCCACCATGTCCGGGGCATGCGCCGACTTCGCTGATCCGCCGCCTGCTAGGAAGCGTTCAGCTGTTCAATGAGTTTTCGGCGCTGTGCCTGCTCCCGCGGGTCTGGGACCGGCAGCGAGGCGATCAGCCGCTGGGTGTACTCATGCTGCGGGTTGGCCAGAACCTTCGAGCCAAGGCCTTCCTCCAGCAGCTGGCCGCGGAACAGCACGCCCACCCAGGTTGCCAGCTGGTCCACTACAGCCAAGTCGTGCGAGACGAAAAGGGCTGCGAAGCCCAGCTCGACCTGCAGTTCGCGGAACAGCTCCAGTACCTTGGCCTGGACCGAGACATCCAGCGCACTGGTTGGCTCATCGGCAATCAGCAGCTTTGGATCCAGGGCCAGTGCACGGGCCAGCGAGGCACGCTGGCGCTGTCCGCCGGAGAGCTCATGCGGGTACCGGTTGGAGAAGCCTGCTGGAAGCTGAACAGCTTCAAGCAGTTCGCCGACCTTCGCACGGTTCTGCACCGGGTTCAAGTCCCGGTGCACCTGAAGCGGCTCGGCCACGCATTCGCCCACGGTCAGGTGCGGGTTGAAGCTGGCAGCCGGGTCCTGGAAGACAAAGCCGATCTGCTCGCGCAGCGGCTTGAAGGTGCGTTCCTTGAACTGAGCCATTTCATAGCCCAGTACCTTCAACGAACCACCGGTGATGCGGTTCAACCCGGCGATGCTGCGGCCAATGGTGGTTTTGCCCGAACCGGACTCCCCCACCAGGCCGTAGACTTCGCCGGCATGGATTTTCAGGTCCACCTCATTGACCGCGGTGAAGCCGGCTGCACCCATGCGCACGGGGAAGTGCACCTTCAGCCCCTGTGCTTCAACCAGCACCGGCGCGTCCTGGTTAGGCCGTTCCACCAGACCGGCCGAGGCGCTTTCGCGGCCCAGGTGCGGCACGGCGGCAAGCAGGGACTTGGTGTAGTCCTCTTGCGGGTATTCGAAGAGCTCGATGGCTGGCGCCTGCTCCACGATCTGCCCCTGGTTCATCACGATCACCCGGTCGGCAATATCGGCAACCACGCCCATATTGTGGGTGATGATGACAATGGCGGTGCCCAGCTCATCGCGCAGATCGCGCAGCAGCTGGAGGATTTCGGCCTGCACCGTGACATCCAGTGCGGTGGTAGGCTCATCGGCCACGATCAGCTCCGGCTTCAAAGCCAGCGCGGCGGCGATGACCACGCGCTGCTTCTGTCCGCCGGAGAACTGGTGCGGGTAGTAATCCACGCGGGCTTCAGGATCCGGGATGCCGACCTGGCGCATCGCTTCGATGGCCCGGGCCTTGGCGTCCTTCTTGGAGATCTTGTTGTGCGCGCGGATGCCCTCCATGATCTGCCAGCCCACGGTGTAGACCGGGTTCAAAGCGGTGGAAGGCTCCTGGAAGACCATCGCCACGTCGCGGCCGCGGGTTGCGCGCAGTTCATGTCCGCGCAAGGTGAGCATGTTCTTGCCGTTGAGGTACACCCCGCCGCGCGAGGCACCGTTCTCGGCAAGGATGCCCAGTGCGGTACGTGCGGTAACGGACTTGCCGGACCCGGACTCGCCCACAATTGCCAGGATCTCTCCGGCCTTCACGGACAGGTCCACACCGCGCACTGCCGGCACGGCGCCGGCGTCGGTGACGAAGTCGATATTCAGGTCTTCAATGCGCAAGACCTCAGGGGCTGCAGCTGCCTCGGAGTTGAGGATAGGACTGTTGGTCACTGGCTTGCTCCTACCTTTCCGGACTGGGTGATGCGCTTGGCCTTCTTGCGGCTGAATCGGCGCAGGCGCGGGTCATTGAGGTCATTCATGGACTCGCCGACCAGGGTCAGGCCCATTACGGTGAGCACGATAGCCAGACCTGGGAACAGGCCGGTCCACCAGATGCCGCTGGTGGCATCGGACATGGCGCGGTTCAGGTCATAACCCCACTCCGAGGCACTGGTCGGTTCGATGCCGAAGCCCAGGAAGCCCAGGCCCGCAAGGGTCAGCAAGGCTTCGGTGGCGTTCAGCGTGAAGATCAGCGGCAGGGTTCGGGTGGCGTTGCGCAGCAGGTGGGCGAACATCACCCGCCATGGGCTGGCGCCGATGACCTGGGCGGATTCCACGAAAGGTTCAGCCTTCAGGCGCATCACTTCGGCACGCACCACGCGGAAGTACTGCGGGATGAACACCACGGTGATGGAGATGGCCGCGGCCATCACGCCGCCGAAGAGCGAGGACTGGCCCTGGGAAATCACAATGGACATCACGATGGCCAGCAACAGCGATGGGAAAGCGTAGATCGCATCGGCAAGGACCACCATGATGCGGTCGAACCAGCCACCGAGGTAGCCGGAGATCAAGCCCAGCAGCACGCCCAGGAAGAGGGACATGACCACAGCGGCGAGGATGACCCAGATGGCAGTCTGCGCACCGAACAGGGTGCGGGAGAATACGTCGTAGCCGGTAGCGGTGGTACCCCAGATGAATTTGGCATCCGGGGCTGCTTGGCGTGGGAAGTCTCCGGAAGCATCCGAGGACTGCGCGAAATCAAAGGGCGCGATCAGCGGGGCGAAGATGGCGGCGATCAAGAACACGCCGGAGAGCACCAGGCCTGCGATGAGCATGCCGCGCTGCAGTCCCGAGGACATCTTCAAGTGCGAGATCACCGGAAGGCGGTTGATCCACGACTTGTTCGAGGTGGGCAGTGTTGGTGTACTCATGATTAGTACCTGACTCTCGGGTCGATCAAGGCGGCCAGCACGTCAACGATGAAGTTGGTGATGGCAACGATAATGGCCAGAAGCACCACGATGCCCTGCACGGCCACGAAGTCGCGGGCGGTGAGGTACTCGGCGAGCTTGAAGCCCAGGCCGGCCCATTCGAAGGTGGTTTCGGTCAGCACCGCGCCGCCTAGCAGCATGGCGATCTGCAGGCCCATCACGGTGATGATCGGAATCAGCGCCGGACGGTAGGCATGCTTGGTGGTCAGGCGGAATTCGCTGACGCCGCGCGAACGGCCGGCTTCCACATATTCGCGGCCCAGGGTGCCAATTGCATTGGTACGCACCAGGCGCAGGAACACGCCGCCGGTGAGCAGGCCCAAGGCCAGGGCAGGGAGGATGGCGTGCTCGGTGACGTTCCAGAACGCTTCCATATTGCCGCTGCGCAGTGCGTCCAGCCAGTAGATGCCCGATGGGCTTTGCAAGCCGGTCAGCGCCAGTTCGGTTTGCCAATCGGCGCGGCCGCTGATTGGCAGCCAGCCCAGCCAGACGCCGAAGACGAGCTTGAGCAGCAGGCCGGCGAAGAATACCGGGGTGGCGTAGGAAAGGATGGCCAGAATGCGCAAGATGGCATCCGGGTAGCGGTCGCGGAACTTCGCGGCAACCAGGCCCAGCGGGATGCCGACGATCAGCGCGACCAGTACGGCGTTGATGGCCAGCTCCACCGTTGCTGCACCGTAGGTGGTCAGCACCTCGGTCACCGCGCGGTTATCGCTCAGCGTGCGTCCCAGGTCTCCGGTGAAGACCTGGCCCAGGTATTCGAGGTACTGGATCAGGATCGGCCGGTCATAGCCGGCTTCATGGATGCGCTGCGCCAGTTGATCCGGGGTGAGGCGTCCGCCCATGGCTGCGGTGATCGGGTCGCCGGTCACGCGCATTAGGAAGAAGACCACTGTGATGAGGATGAAAACAGTGGGAATGATCAGCAAGAATCGGGTAATCAAGTAGCGGAGGAATCCCCCGCCATTTTGCTTTGCTGGTTTGGGTGTTGCTAGCGGGCTGGCTTCTTGGCCCGGTGGCGACGTGATAGTCATCGTCAGTCCTTATAGTTCAGGATGCGTGGCGATGCGCCGTCTTGTGGTTTTCAATGACGGCGCATGCCAAGGGGATCCGCCTGGCGCGCCATGGCTGGCGCGCGGCAGATCCCCTCAGGTTCAGTGTCTGCGAGGCTGGAGCAGGATTACTTGCTCAGCACACCGAGACGGAACTTGAACGAAGCGTCCAAGGTCTTGTCAACGTCCTTGATGTCCTTGCCTGCAACAGCGACCTGGGCACCCTGCAGCAGCGGCAGCGTGGACAGATCCTTGGCTACCATGGTCTGCAGTTCTTCGATGGCCTTGGTGCGCTCGGCAACGTCGGTCATGCCGCGCTGGTCGGAGATCAGCTTGTCGACTTCAGGGTTGTCGTAGTGGTTCGACAGGAAGTTGTCCTTGGCGAAGAACGGCGACAGGTAGTTGTCGGCATCGGAGTAGTCCGGGAACCAACCCAGCTGGTAGGCCGGGTAGTCAGTGACGCGCTGCTTCTGATAGGTGACCCACTCGGTCGACTTCAGGTCGACTTCGAACAGGCCATCGGCTTCAAGTTGCTTTTCAACCAGTGCGTATTCGTCGCCCGAGTTCGGTCCGTAGTGATCCGGGTTGTACTGCAAGGCCAGCTTGACCGGGGTCTTCACGCCTGCGTCTTCCAAGGTCTTCTTGGCCTTGGCTGCATCTGGCTTGCTGTCGGTGCCGTACATGTCCTTCAGGGGTTCGATAGCGCCGGTGAAGCCCTGCGGTACGTACGAGTACGCCGGGGTGTAGGTGTCCTTGTAGACGTTCTTCGCGATGGCTTCGCGGTCTACCAGGTGGGCTGCGGCCTGGCGTACGGCCAGCGACTTGGCTTCATCAGCGTCATCGGTCTTGGCACCGTATGGCATGGTGTCGAAGTTGAAGACGATGTAGCGCAGCTCGCCGCCTGGGCCCTTGTGGACTGCCAGGTTATCGTTCTTGCCCAGGTCCTCGATGTCGGTCGGGGTCAGCGAACGCCATGCGACGTCGATCTTGCCTTCCTGGACTTCGAGCTTCAGGTTGTTGGCGTCCTTGTAGTACTTGATCGCAGCCTTGTCGTTGGCTGGAGCACCGAGCACGCCTTGGTAGGCGTCGTTGGCGCTGAAGGAGATCAGGTTGTTCTTGTTGTACGAGTCGATGACATACTGGCCGCCGAAGGCCTTGGCATCAACGATCTTCTGATCATCCATGAGCTCGTCAGCAGAGAAGACTTCATCATCCACGATTGGGCCGACCGGGGAGGTGAGCACCTGTGGGAAGGTCTGGTCGTTGGCGACCTTGAGCGTGAAGACCACGGTGGTGGCATCCGGGGCTTCGATGGACTCGACGTTGCCCAGCAAGGAGGATGGACCGTTCGGGTCAGCAATCTTCAGCTGGCGATCGAAGGTGAACTTCACATCCTTGGAATCCAGGTCGTGGCCGTTAGCCCACTTCAGGCCTTCCTTCAACTTGACCGTGTATTCGGTTGGGCTGGTGAATTCTGCCGACTCGGCAAGGCTCATCGATGGGTCTGGGCTGCCGGGCTCGGAATTGAGCAGGAATGGGTAGATCTGGTTCATGACCATGAATGAACCATTATCGTAGGATCCAGCTGGATCCAGGGAGGTCACCTTGTCGGTGGTTCCCAAGGTGATTGGGGCGCTGGCTTCACCGTTGCTGCCGCCATCTTCGTTGCCACTGTCTGCCGCCTGGGTGCAACCGGTCAGTGCCAGGGCAGAGATACCCACAACGGCTGCTGCGAGTCGCAGTCCGTTCTTCTTACGAGTCATGAGTCATCCTTCTTCTAGGTACATGCATGGATGGTGATGATTAACACATGCTTCAGACAGCCTAGGTGATGCAGCGCACAAACGACGAATGGAATTAGCGTTGATTGGCAAAATCTGTGGCCTGGACCCCCGCTTTTTGTGCTTCAGCCCATAGCCTTTCTAACTCAAGCGTGAGATGCGTTGGCATTCCTTCCGGCAGGCAAGCGCGGTGGCATAAGCTAGATGTCAATGATGACTCGTAGAGACGCAGCAATCGCGTTGGATATCCCAGTAGAAATGGCCAAGCGCCACGGCATCCCCTCAAAAATGAGCGAAGCCGAGTTCCGTGAGCTGAATACCAATCCCCCAGCATGGTTGGAACAGTCGCGCGCAAACCGCACCGGAAAACGCCCCGTGTGGATTCATCTGGTTTGCGAAGTCTGCGGCTTCAGCGAATACGAGCGTCCCAAGAAGTGGTGGCCCACCTTCGATTTCGTGCACTGCCACAGCCACTCCCCGGCGCAGCTTCCGAAGCTGGAAAAGGGCAAGACCCGCGTGGAGTACCAGGATATTTCTGCACATATGTTCGGCATTGTCGACGAAGCCTAGAGGATTCCAGCAACATGCTCAAAAGGTGCCCGGCCAGTTTATTGAACTGACCGGGCACCTTTTTCGGTTTGCGGGCGGGGAATCGCGCCTACTTCACGCTGATCATTCCGTGCGCTCCCTTTTCGGCATCCGACATGTAGTGGGTGACGAACGGATAATTCCCTGCTTCATCCAGTTCCAGCTCGACAAAGCCGCCTTGGGCTGGAGCCAGCGCCAGGGCCTGCGAGCCTCCGCCATTGTCCTGGCGGGCATCTAGCGTGTAGTGCCCCTCGGCGTAGACGGTGTCGAATTGGCCGCCAACCACGTGGAAGGAGCTGGCTTTGTTCGGCCCGGCATCCAGCACCCAGAAGCGCACCCGGTCCCCCGCCTGGACTTCCAGCGGCTCGAAAGTGTACTGGTTGGCGTAGCCGTTGAAGACTACGAGGTCCTCCTCTTGGGCTTCGGCCTTGCCCATGTCCACTTCCCCGCCCGGCGCTCCCAGATAGTATTCGGACTGGATGAGCAGGAAGGACTGGTCCACCTCGGGCAAGTCATCCGGCTCGATGATGACCGCGCCGAACATGCCATTGGCGATGTGCGCGCTCATCGGGGCTGTTGAGCAGTGATACATCCAGATCCCCGACTTGGTGGCAGTGAACTCATAGGTCAAGCTCTGCCCCGGGGCAATGGTGCGCATCGGTTCATCGGGAGCCAAGGCCCCGGCATGGAAGTCGATCGAGTGCCCCATGCTCCCATCGTTTACCAAGGTGATTTCAAATTTGTCCCCCACCTTGCCGTGCAGGGTCGGGCCAGGAGCCGTGCCGTTGAACGTCCACAACTTCTGGCTGTATCCCGGTGCGACATCCAATTGCAGCTCGCTGACGGTGAAGGTTTCGCGGTGCGTGACCGGTTTCGCCCCGTTCTTCGGCAAGGGATCAAGCCGTGCGTCAAACGCTGAGAAGTCCTTGCCTGGTACCGCGTTCAGGTCCGGACCCGCAGCGGAAGCGGCTTCCTGCCCGTCGCCGCCTGCATGATGCTGCTCGTGGCCGCCCTGGGGCGAGACGTCCGAGGCTTCTGGCTTAGCGGCACCAGTTGGCTTGATCTGCAGGGTCATCCCCATTTGCTTGTGCCCTACGATAGAGCACCAGCCTTGCAAGTCTTCGCTGATGATTCCAGCATCGATACTGGCGCTTTCTCCGGTGGCCAAGCGTCCGGAATCGACGCCGTTGGCCAACACGAGATCATGGATCTGCCCGGGGTCGGTGTTCCTGAGCTCGATGACCAGTCGGGTCCCCGCTGGCACCTCGATTACGTTGGGTGTGAAGGCCATGTCCTTGGCTTCGACCTGCACCCGCTGCACCGGAGCGTTAGAGGCGGCAAGGTTCTGCTCGCTGCTGGCGGGTACCGGTTCGCGCACCCCTGCGGCCGCTGGGTCGATGGCCACGGCAACAGCCACCGCCAGCACCACGGCCATGACCCCGGCGGCAGCTTGTCCGGCCAATTGCCCGGCAGGGCGTTCGGCCACAGGTTCCGGTGCAGGGCGCGGGCCGGATCCGGGTTGCTGTGCTTGGGCCAGCTCGGCTTTGGCCTTGCGGTGGGTTTTCAGCGCCGTGAACAGCAGCAGGATGAAGGTGGCCATGGCAATGAGGTACAGCACCGAGCAGAAGACACGGACCAGCGAGGAGACCGGCAAGGCGCAGGCCAGCAGGGCGGCGTTGGCCATCGCTATACGCCAGGCCGCGCCGCGGTCAAAGACCGCATTGGCCAGCTTCAGCGGGCGCGGTCCCCCGCCCAGCGCTACCGGAATCAGATAGGACAGGGCACCGACCAGGATTTGGGCGCCGAATCCGGCGACCAGGTACGGCGCAATGGCATCGAAGTGCTTGCCCATCTGCTCCCAGCTGCCGCTGGTGAACATGGCGCTCAGTGTCCAGATCAAGGTGCCGATCCACCAGCAGGCCGCAGCGAGTACGCTCAGCGTGGCGAAGTTCCGTGGCGGTTTGGACCTGGCAGCGAAGATAAAGGGCGATGCCAACAATCCCAAGCCCACCAGATAGGCAAGCAAGCCAAGTGCGGCCAGTGGCAGTAATCCGCTGGCGGCCCCGGCAGCTGCGGTGAACGCGCCGGCCACCAGCACCGGCAAGGCCTGGCGCAAGGCGGTGGCCGCGTTCTGGGCCATACGTGTGCGCAGCATCGTGGGCCACAGGGTGATCAGGGTTCCGGCCACGGTCAGCCCTACCCATCCGAGCAGGTTCACCATGGCGTGGGCTACGGTCATCCGTTCATGCAGCGTTGAAGGCAAGCCGGCGGCAATCCAGGTTCCCAGCCCCGCGCCGATAGGCAGGAAGCATGCCGCGGCAATGTAGTAGCGCACGCTGGGCCCGAAAGGGGAAGGCAAGGCCTTGCGGATGTTGCGGTACATCCACCCCGCGTGCCACAGGGCCGCGGCGGCGATCGCGCTGGACCCGATGGCAACCAGCACCCAGAGCTCGCTGGGCACGCCGATCAGCACCAGCAGTGCGCCACAGTTCATCAAGGCCAGACGGTAGCTTTGCTGCCGGCGTGCCTGGGCGGTATTGACCAGTTTGAGCAAGGCGGTGGCGAAGTACTGGGACCAGACCAAGATGGCGTGCGACAGCGCACCGAGCATCATCAGATGGATCAGCAACCAGCGCGGCGCGGGCAGTTCACGATGGATCAGGGAAACCACCACCGCGAAAATCAGCCACAGGGCTGTTGGCAGATCCCGCAAAGCCCAAAAGCCGCGGCCGGGAATTCTTTGCGCCGCGGGGTTGATGGCAATCGGCTCACGCATGGTGTGCGGCTTCTTTCTTTGCTTGCCCTGCAGCCTGCAGGGCGGAGTACACAGCGATAGCGGCGAAGAGCAGCAGGGCCGCGACATTGCTTGCTCCCCCTGCCTTCCACAAGATCTGAACGCCCAATCCGTCGCCCAACCAGATCCGCAAGACCAGCCCCAGATGCAGCATGGCGGCCGGGATCCACATGGCCCGATGGTATGGCAGGTTGATGGCCAGCACGGCCGGCAAGATGGTGGAGGCATGGGCCATGATCATGGAAATGGCAAAGCCCAGGAAAACCGCGTGGATCACGGTGTCATAGCGGGCGGTGCTGGCCGGATAGCCCAATGCCCACACCACTGCCGCAACCAGCAGCCAGAAATAGCCAGCCAGCAGGCAGGCGGCCATGAAACGCGGCGCACCGGTGGAGTTGATGGTTCGTCGTGCCACGTCGTGGCGCACGAGCCAGATCACCAGTCCCAGCAGGAAGCAGCCAAAGAGCACCGACCCGATCTGCACGAAAAGGGTTGAGGCTGCGGCAGCTAGCAGCAGGCCCAAGTTCAGCAGCACCGCTGCGTGTTCGGCGCGGGCACTGATCTGTATGCGGGCCAATTCCACGCGTTCCCCGGCGATGGTGGCGATCAGGAAGACGGCCAGCCACGGCAGCAGCAAGGAAATCTGCACTGCACCGGCCCATAGGATTGCCGCGCCCAATCCGGCGCAGGCGCCGATCATCTGGATCATCACCGCGTGGGCGCGCTGGCGCCGCCACAACGGGATGTAAACCCCCAGCAGTGCCGCCAAACCGGCGATGAACAAGCCGGCCGGGATCCACTGGGGCACGGTGAACAGCTGCGCCAGCCCGCCAAGGGACAGGCACAGCGGGGCCGCATATCCGGCGAGCTTGCCTAGGGCCACCGCGCGTTCCAGGGCGATCAGGGACCCTGCGAACCCGAAGACCAGCAGCAGTCCATGGGCCTGACCCCAGGATGAGATCATCATCGGTGCGGGCAGGTCCAAGAGGATCAGTGCCGCGTCCAGTCCGGCCAGCAGGCAGAGCATCGCTGGCAGCATCAGCATCAGGCGCCAACGTCCTTTGCGCCGCGCAGCTGCCAGCCGCGGCAGCGCTGTTCGGTTCATTGCTGGCCTTGGCTGGAGAGCGGAAGTTCCAGCTGGCAGGTGTGCTTGGAGGCAAAGGGTTTCAGTTCGGTGCCTTCGCTGGAGGTTCCGGCCGATTCCAGCAGGCCGCGCACCATGCCCAGATGCACATTGCACACGATCCCCGGATTCTTTTCGGCAGCACCGATCAGCGGACAGGCATTCAACGTGATGCTGTGATCTTCGCTCACCGCTGGGGCGAACCCCATGGCTTCCAGTGAGTTCAGGACCAGCGTTTCAGCTGGTTGCGCAGGAAAGTGCGTGGCCTCAGGACCGGTGCCCAGGGATTGTCCCCAGCGCCGTCCGGCAGCGATGCTCGCTGCGCGCGGATCATCTGCGCTGTGCACCAGTTGCTCTGCCAAGGCTGAGGCCAAGGCGGCATAGGTGGATTCTTGGGTCTCGGCCGGGAACCAGATCCATGCCGGACGGCCGCGGCCGGTGGCTTCGGCCGCTTTGCGCAGCAGGTAGCCATCTTCCAGCAGGGCTTCGAGATGGGCGCGCACGGTATTTTCATGCAGGCCGGTAGTGGCGGCAATCGCTGTCAGGGCCAGGCCTTGATCCGCGCTGCCTACCAGTTCCAAGATGCGTTCGCGGGTCGGTGAATGGATGCGCCCCGAGGAAGTGCGTCTGGCTACGGGCTGCATGCCGCTGCGTTTCATCGTTTCCACCTGTCTCGGGATCATTTAGGCACCACTACCTTTTTCCACTGAGTTAATTGTAATAAAATAAGTTCAACCCCGCCACGCAAGGTGGCTCATGACACGGGTAGTCACTGACGAAATCTAGGAGGATTTCATGGCAGAGCGAATTGAACTCTCGGCAAACAAGGCAGAAGCTGAAAAGCACCAGCAGCCAAGTGGCTCGTGCGCCTGCGGAGAGCATGATGAAACCCTCCCGGAACTCGATGTGCAGACCATCCCGCACGCCATCCGCCACGGCTCGATCTTCGGTGCCCTCGATTCACTGCGCCCAGGTGCCGGACTGGTCATCTCGGCAACGCACAATCCCCTGCCCCTGCTCGCACAGCTGGCTCAGCGTTCACCGGACGCGTTCGAAACCACCTACCTGACCGAAGGCCCAGATCGCTGGCGCATCAAGTTCGTTCGCAACTAGCCTTAACCGAGGAAACCCCTTGGATCCATGGATCCAAGGGGTTTCCTCGTTACTATGCTCAGCTGACCTTGCTGGAGTCCCATTCGCTGGAACGAGCCGAGTCGATGGTGGCCTGGCCCAGCACACGGCTGCCCTGGTAGACCACCATGGTCTGCCCAGGGGCGACACCGCGCATGCCTTCTGGCAGGTTGACCACCAGTTCATCGTGACTCTCTGCCGAGCGTTCCATATGGGCTACAGCAGGCACCGGATCGCCGTGGGCGCGCACCTGCACCATGCAATCGAACTTTTCTCCGGTGAAGACCTCGGAAATGGGCACACCGGCCCAGGAAATGCGGATGCCGCGCAGCTGGTCTACAGCCAGCAGTGCTTCGGGGCCGACAATGACCTTGTTCTCCTTGGGACGGATCTCCAAGACGAAACGCGGCTTGCCATCGGCCGCCGGACGGCCCAGGCGCAAGCCCTTGCGCTGGCCTACGGTGAAGGCTTGGGCGCCTTCATGCTCGCCGAGCTGATTGCCTTCGTGGTCGACAATTTCACCTGGCTTCATTTCAATGCGTTCGGCCAGCCAGCCACGGGTATCGCCATCCGGGATGAAACAGATGTCGTAGCTGTCGGGCTTGTTCGCCACGGTCAGCCCGCGGGCGGCCGCTTCGGCGCGGACCTCAGCCTTGGAAGGGGTTTCGGCCAGCGGGAACATGCAGTGCTCCAGCTGCTCGTGGGTCAGCACGCCCAAAACGTAGGACTGGTCCTTGGCCCAGTCGGCGGCGCGGTGCAGTTCCGGGTTGCCCTCGTCATCGCGCAGCACCTTGGCGTAGTGCCCGGTGCACACCGCATCAAAGCCCAGCGCCAAGGCCTTTTCCAGCAGTGCGGCGAACTTGATCTTCTCATTGCAGCGCATGCACGGGTTCGGGGTGCGCCCGGCTTCGTATTCGTCCACGAAGTCCTGGACGACGTCTTCGGCGAAGCGGTCTGAGAAATCCCAGACGTAGTACGGGATGCCCAGCTTGTCGCAGGCACGCCAAGCATCATTCGAATCTTCCAGGGTGCAGCAGCCGCGCGAGCCGGTACGCAGGGTTCCGGGCATGCGGGACAGGGCCAGGTGGACACCGACGACGTCGTGGCCGGCTTCAACTGCGCGGGCCGCGGCTACCGCCGAGTCCACGCCTCCGGACATCGCTGCTAGTACCTTCATCGTGTAAAACCTGTTCCTGCCGTGTGGATGCTGCTTTCATCGGCTGCCATTCCAGCCTTCTTCGCCCGAGCATATGCTTCGGGCAAAGCCTCTAATAATGCATCAACGTCTGCGCGCGTGGATGTATGCCCCAATGTGAAGCGTTGCACACTGCGGGCCGAACGCGCATCGCGTCCCATAGCCAGCAAAACATGCGAAGGCTGTGGAACGCCAGCGGTGCACGCCGACCCGGTGGAAGAGGCAATGCCCACCATGTCCAAACCGAACAACAGCGAATCGCCTTCGCATTCAGGGAAGGTGAAGTGCAGATTGCCCGGAAGCCGCTTGCCTTCATTGTCCTGATCCCGTGGACCGTTGAGCACGGCTTCGGGGATCAACTCGTTGATTTTCTCTACCGCGTATTCGCGCAGTTCGCCCAGCCGGGCCGCTTCATCAGCCAGCTCGGCACGCACTGCGGTGGCAGCGGCGGCAAAACCTGCGGCCAGGGCCGCGTTCAAGGTTCCCGAACGCAGCTTGCGTTCATGCCCTCCGCCATGTTGTACCGGGGTGAGCACGAGATCGCGGCGAACAAGAAGTCCGCCGATGCCCACCGGGCCGCCAATCTTATGCGCGCTAATGGCCATGGTGGCCAAGTTCGAGTTGGCGAAGTCGACCGTCACTGCACCAAAAGCCTGGACCGCATCGCAGTGCACCGGGATCCCGTACTTGCCCGCCAAAGCGGCAAATTCGGCAATCGGCTGGACGGTGCCCACCTCGTTATTGGCCCACATCAAGGTCGCCACAGCGATCTGATCGTGGTGCTTGGCAAAAAGCTCTTCAGCTGCCTGCAGGTCAACGACCCCGTCTTCATCAACGGCCAGCCACAGCAAGGTGGCATTCTCGTGGTTCTGCAGCCAGGTGGCCGTATCCAAGATCGCGTGGTGCTCGATGCCGGTAAGCACGATGGCGCGGGCTTTGTCGTTGGCCGCGACGCGGTTCCAGAACAGCCCTTTGAGCGCCAGGTTATCCGATTCGGTTCCCCCGGAAGTGAAGATCAACTCGCTGGAGTGCGCCCCGGCTGCCTGCGCGATTGCTTGGCGTGAATCATCAACGACACGGTTCGCTCGGCGCCCGGCCCCGTGCAATGAGGACGGGTTTCCGGTGCGGGCGTACTGTTCGGTGATGGCAGCTAGAGCTGCTGGATTCAGATCGGTGGTTGCCGCGTGATCCAGGTATACGGCGGAAGTATTCATAACTCTTCAATGGTACGGGGTTGGACACCCTAGTTTGAATGGCCGATTCGTGTGAATTGGCCGACCTCGATGGCTTCGAGCTGCGGATGGTTCAAGATCGCTTCAATCAGCGCCGCTGGCCCACCCAGGATGGTGCAGTCGTCAAACGGTTCGGTGGACAGCATCCACTGGTGATCCGCCGCGAAGGCCAACGCCGGCCGCTGGCGCTGGGCCCCGTCGGCGGTAGCAGCCCATTGCGGCTGCGCCAGGAACTGCGCATCGGCTTCGAACAGATGGTAGTTGCGGTAGCCGCCACCGAGCTCAAGCTGTTCTGCGTCAAGGACCTCAGGGCCGAAGGCAGGCTTCTGGGCTTCGGCGAGCGCCAGCTCGTAAACGCGCTGGTTTTCTTCTTCGCTTAACGCAGGATCAGGTTCGCGCTCAATTTGGATGCGTTCCCCACCTTCGATAAAGGCATATCCCGCCCAGAGTCCAAGCACGTACTTCTGCTCATTGGGGGTCGCCTTGATCAGCTCTGCGGCGAGCGCCTGCCATTGCTCTTCTGGAAGCTGGTCCAGTGGAAGGTCTGAGTCCACCCAAGCGTCTTCGGTGGCAGGATTGCCCTGTGCATCCAGACCGGCAACGGTTTCAAAGAGATCTGCTGCGGTAATGATGTGGTTGCGGCTTCGTGCCACGGCATCCCAACGCACCAATTGGTCATCTTCGTCGAGCGCCGGGTGCAAGATGCGCACGTAGCGTTCATAGCCATGCGGGATTTGAGCGACTACGGTACTGGGGTCAGCCGAGGCACAGGCAGCGGAGATCCATGCTCCGTGCTTAGCCGAAAGGTGTGAAAACTGCATGCTCTTAGCCTAGCGAGAACACAAGGTGAATTCTGCCGCCCAACCGTACTCAGTGGTATGAATAGAAGAAGACCTGATGACCTGCTGAATCTACCCAAGGGAGCCTTCCTCAATGTTCAAGCCTGACTTCTTGGCTCCTGTCCATGAATTTTCTCAGCGCACCTTGGATTTCTCGCAGCGCATTGCCGTGATGGCAGTGATCAACCGCACCCCGGATTCTTTCTTTGATGCCGGGTCGACCTTTGGCTTGGATGATGCGGTAGCCGCGGCCATGCATGCCGTTGATGCAGGTGCCGATTGGGTGGATATCGGCGGGGTCCCTTTCTCCCCTGGCCCTGAGCTTCCGTGGCAGGAAGAAGCTGAGCGTATTGTGCCGGTGATCCAGCAGGTGCGTCAGCGCAGTACCGTGATCATTTCGGCAGACACCTTTCACCCGCAAGTAGCGCAGGCAGCCATCAACGCCGGCGCAGATGCCATCAACGACACCACCGGTTTTTCCTACCCGGAATTGGCTCGCGTGGTTGCAGCAAACAATGTCCACGTGGTCATCACCCATTCGCTGGCCGAGCCCCGGACCATTTATCCGCGCCCGCACTACGAGGATGTGGTCAAGGAAATCCGCCAGTACCTAGTCCAGAAAGTGCAGATTGCCTTGGACGCCGGTGTTGCACCGGAGAAGATCATTATTGATCCCGGTCATGATCTGAACAAGAACACACGCCATACTCTCGATCTGACAGCCGGGTTCCAGGCCTTCGCTGACTTGGGATATCCGGCGTTGGCCGCGGTGTCGAACAAGGACTTCATTGGAGAGACCTTGGACTTGCCCAAGAGCGAACGCATGGTCGGCTCAATGGTGGCCGCAACCATCTGCGCCATGAATGGTGCCCGCATTTTGCGGATGCATAATATCCCGGAGTCAGTGCAGACCGTGCACCTGATCGAAGCTGCACAAGGTTGGCGGGAGCCGGCCTACCAGATTCACAACATGGGCGATGTCAATCCTCCGGCCCATCCCGAACGCGAAGCCAGCAAGTAAAGGAATTCTCAAGATGCGTGCATTGCTGCCCCACCCGGCCGATCAGGTTGATGACCGGTTCCTGCTACAGAGCTACTCCAGTGAGCAACGTCTGTTCGTGCGTTTCAACTTCGTGAGCAGCATCGATGGCAGTGCACAGGTCAATGGACTGTCAAAAGGCCTGGGTTCCCCCGCCGATGGCAGGATCTTCGCGCTCTTGCGGCGCCTTGCCAGCGTAATCCTGGTGGGCGCTGGAACGGTTCGTGCCGAAGGCTACGAAGGCCAATTGCTCGCTGACGAAGATATCAGCTGGCGCGTTGAGCAGGGCATGGCCCCGCAGCCTGTATTGGCGCTCATTTCGCGAGGACTGAACCTGGAACCGAACGATCCGGTGTTCGTCCAGTCCCCGGTTCCGGTTTTGCTATTCACCAGCGTCAGGGTCACCAGCGAACAGCGCCAGGCATTCGGCCCGAATACAACTCTGGTGCAGGTTTCAGAAACCGATGGTGGATGTGATCCGCAGGAAATCATTGCGTATCTGCAGGCGCAGGGGCACGGCTTCATCCATGCAGAAGGAGGCCCCCACATCTTTGGGCAGTTTGCCGCCGCCGGCGTCGTTGACTCGGCCTGCATTAGCTACTCCCCTGCCGTGGTAGCTGGAGACGGCATGCGGATTGCAGCACACGGCCCGCAGACGTTCCAATCCTTTGACCTGCATGCCCTCTTTGAAGAGGACAGCATGCTCTTCTGCGACTACCGGCTCAAGAAATCAGCTGGATCCCCGCAGGGATAACCGCTAATTCAAACGGGCCCTGCCCTACCAGTTCCCCATCGGCATAGCTTTGCTGAGTAGTTTCAACACGTGCCTGTTTCAGCTGGGCGCTGACTTTCCACGGGTGCGGTGCGCCCGTGAGGATCTTCGCCAGATGCGGCAGGACCCGCAGGATTCGAGGTCCGCGCACCATCGCCAGTTCTGCGAATCCATCGGAGAAGTCCGCGTGCGGGAAAAGCCTGATCCCTCCGCCGAGGGATTTGATATTTGCCAGGCTGGCGGCCAAGACGCTTCCACTGAATTCCAGCCCGTCGGCCCGCACCTCGCTGCGGTAGCCGCGTAATTGCGGCAGGCTCAAGACCAGGCCTGCAATGTACCGCAGGGCACCAAGCTGTCGCGGCAGTGCGTTGGCCTTGGCATTGACGGTGGCTTCAAATCCCCAGGAAACCGCCCCCAGCGCATAGCGGTGCGCTCCGCTGGTATGGTCGAAGCGCAGCTCGAGTACGTCGATGGGAGTTGTAGAGGTGGGGTTCTGGAAAAATTCCAACACCTTGGCCAGGGATTCTTCAGCGTTTGAATCAATGGTCATGCGCCAAAAGTCGTTGCCGCTTCCTGCTGGGATGATGCCAATGGGGATGGTCGTCCCGACAATGCGCTGGATGCTGTGGTGGACCAGCCCATCGCCACCGATGATCACGATGGCACGCGACGCCTTGAGCTGGTTACCCACTTGTTCCACACTGTTCACCGAGGTATCGAGCAGTTCATGGTCCAGCCCCAGCGCACTGAGCCCTTGGGCAAGCTGCTGTGCCCGGCGCATCCCTCGGCCTCGGCCTGAAGCGGGGTGGAAGATAACCCGGATTTTTCCGGCATGAACAAAAGAACTCATGAGAATAGAGATTACCCAGCAACTTGGCGCTTCTACAAAGAAAACGCTGGGTTCGGTTCGCTAAACTAGGATTCACCGGCCATCTGGCCATTCCACCGAGAGGACTCTTCCGTTCAATGAGCACACCAAGCCCGTATGAAATTCTTGGTGTCGCGTCCACTGCAAGCATGGAAGAGATCAAGGTGGCTTACCGCAGGGCCGCTCGCGCGACCCACCCGGATCTCGGGGGAAGCGAAGACAAGTTCAAAGAGGTCCAACGCGCCTTCCAGCAGATCAACGATGCCGCGACTCCGCTGAGCCATGAGCAGACGTTCCAAACTCCGGGCAATGCCCCACGCGCCGGCTTCACCGCCAAGCCTTTCGACGAACGTTTACGCAAGAGCCCCCAGCAGCCCAAGGCCCAGCTGCCCACCGAATATGTTCCGCCGTTCTCCGTGGATTCCTTTGATTTGTTGGATCCCAAGATCTGTCAGCAGCGGATTCACGGAGAGCCGCGTAAGCGCGGACTGTTCTCCAACCGTGCGCGGCTATTCCGCGAAGCCCAGAGCATCAACTTGCTCTCCAAGAACCTTTTGAATGTCCTGCCGGCTGCGCGCTTGGTCAACGGCCTGCGCTCGCCTTCCTCCGGGTACTACGACCATGTGCTGTTCGCCGGTTACCGCATGGCAGTGATCAATACGATGACTTTGCCTGATGGCTACTACTCCTTCGACGGGCATGTTTTGCGTCACGGCAATAAACTGACCCAGCCGCCACAATTCTCCATCTCCGGTCTGCAACGGCAATTCATGCAGATGAACGTGGTTTCCTTCACCCTGGTGCTCTCGGCCAACGGAAATTATCATGAACCGGTCATTGAGTACCGTCGCAATGCCGATCCCACGCTTGCCTCGACGCCGAATGTGCTCAACGCGGCGGGTTTGATTCGCGAATTGAAACTCTTTTTGGGCTCTGGCCCATCGCCAAATGTCGTCGATCGCGTAGCGCTGGCACGACTGCGTGAGGCGATGTACTAAGTTCAATGGCTCGAATTCCGGTTTCGAGAGCTTAAACTGGTTCAGTGTTTCGTATCGTTTTCAATGCCCCAGAGATCCCGGGTAATTCCGGCAACGCTATCCGACTAGCCGCCATCACCGGCGCAGAGCTGCATTTGGTGAAGCCCCTGGGCTTCAACTTCGAAGATGCCAATCTACGTCGTGCAGGTTTGGACTACCACGACCTTGCTTACGTCACCGTCCATGAGGATCTCGACGCAGCTTTTGAAGCCCTCGGTGAGGGCCGTGTCTTCGCATTCACCTCCGAAGGCAGCACCGTCTACTCGGACATCAGCTACGAGACCAGCGACATCCTGCTCTTCGGCCGCGAATCGGTCGGCTTGAGCAGCGAAGAGAAGAAGCATCCACGGGTCACCGACCTGGTTCGCTTGCCCATGCTTCCAGGCCGTCGGTCGATGAATCTGGCTAACACCGCTTCAGTGGTTGCTTTCGAGGCTTGGCGCCAGCACGGCTTTGCCGGCGCGTAAAATACCAGCTCGCCAACGCCACGCATACAGCTTTACCTAATCTTTATAAAGTAGGCTCGAGTCTGTACCTGCAGTTTCCAGGTATTGAACTGTGCCGACTACACTTCGGGAGATTCCAAGACAATGAACGGTAGCCATTCTCAGCACCGCGACGAGCCCCAGGAAGAGAACCTGGGTCTAGATCTGGTGAGCCAAGTGGCCAGCAGTTCACGCGCAGCAAAGAAAAAGCCTAAGCGCTGGATCTTCGCCGTCACGGGACTCGCCATCATCGTCGTTCTAGCGGTGGTCATTTTGTCTCTGCTCAACGGAGGCACCAAGGCCTCTAAAGCTGCCGACGCCGCTGACGCCATCACGCAGACCGTTGAACTGAAGAGCGGCGGAAAAGCGGTTCTCAGCTCCTCGGAGTCTGAAAATGCCGTAGGCGTTGAACTCTCAGAACTTCCTGCTTTGGACGGTTCGGAACAGTACGTTGCTTGGGCAGTGCGTGAATCCGGCAGCATCTCCGTCATCGTTTCCAGCACCGGTGAAGACGCCTCGGCAGGATTGACCCCAGCCGATGACGTGATTGCCCTTCACATCACCGTTGAGGGTTCTAAGATCCCGGAGGCACCATCGGCAGATGCTGAAGCCTCCGTCGACCTGCCACTGGCTGAAGATAAGGCCGCAAAAGACGAAAAGTAATTGCTGCGACAGCTAGCCAAAGAGCTCGGGGCGAAGATCAATTCATGATCTTCGCCCCGAGCTCTTTTTCGGCCTAGACGCAGCTACAAAGGTTAGAACCCTGCGATGGTGTCGCTGGCGTTGACCGCAACCACATGGAAAGCTTCCGCAAGCTTGCCTTGGGCCAAGCCTGCACTTTGCGCATTTTCTTCACACTGCTGCAAAACATAGTTTTCCATCGCCCCAACATCCGGGTGCTGGGTGAAGTGCGAACGCAAAGCATCCATCTTCTTGTCAAAGAACTCGGTGATGTCGACGTACGCGTTTTCGCGTTCCTGCGGTGCTCCGCATAACCAGAGCCAAGGCACCTTGTAGGCTTCGAGGCCTTCTTCAGCGAGCAGCTCCGGGTAGGAGAAAGGATTTTCCACCGCAGGGTAGATCGCGCGGGTCACCGCTTCGCCGCAGGCCAGATGATCTGGGTGGGCTGCCTGGATCCGTTCCCATTTGCGTTCCGGGTGCATGGCAATCACGATGGTCGGCTTGACTTGCCGCATCAGCCTAACGACCTTGCGCATGACATCATGGTTGGCTTCCAAGAACCCATCGCGTTCGCCCAGGAAGTGCACGGTGCTGACCCCGACCTTGGCCGCGGCTTGCTTCTGCTCTTCATGGCGCAGCTTTGCGGTCAGTTCAGGATCACGGTCATCGAATCCACCGGCATCTCCGTCGGTCATGATGCAGTACTGCACTTCCACACCGGCAGCGGTTAAGGCCGCGACGGTACCTGCGGCACCGAAATCCAGATCATCGGGATGGGCGCCGAAGGCCAGGACACGTGCGGTGCGGGCGTTGATGAAAGGTGTTGTATCGATCATGCTTGGCGACGACGGATCTCTTCGGCTGCCTGCGGCAGCACCTTGGCCAGATCGCCGACGATGCCCAGATCTGCAATTTCGAACACTGGTGCGTCGACATCCTTGTTGATGGCGATGATGAACTTGCTGGTCTGCATGCCGGCTTTTTGCTGGATCGCGCCAGAGATGCCTGCAGAGATGTACAGCTGCGGGGCAACGGTGACACCGGTCTGGCCGATCTGCGCGTCATGGGAGATCCAGCCAGCGTCGGTGGCTGCGCGCGAGGCACCTACTGCGGCGCCCAGCGCGTCAGCAAGGTCCTCAAGCGGGCCGAAGTCGCCATTGACACCGCGTCCGCCGGCAACCACAACACGGGCTTCGGACAAGGCCGGGCGGTCGCTGGTTGCCTTGGCCTGCGCGTCGGCAATACGGACCTTGGCGTCGCCTGCGCTATTGAGCGCTAGTTCTTCTACCGCGAGAGCCGAGGAAGAAGCTGCCGGGGCGTCCTGGATGCTGTTCGGTTTCAAGGTGGCAAAGAGGGTGCCGCGGATGGCCTTTGCCTGGGCGCTGTAGCTTCCGGCGAGTTCGTCCTTGGTGGCGACCAGGTCCGCGCTGATGCCAGTTACATCGGTAATGATCGCGCCATTGTGGCGTACTGCCAGGCGGGCACCGAGCTCACGGCTGAAGTTGTCGTTGGCTAGCAGGACCAGTTCCGCGCCGGTAGCCTGCAGAGCAGCGTCGAGCACGGAGATCTCATGCGCGCCGAAAATCTGCTCATCGCTGGCAGCGGTGAAAAGCTTCGCCACGCCATAGGAGGCGAGGACTTCCCGGGCGCCAGCGCCAACTTCGGAGGCCACGGCCACGGCAGGATTCTCAAAACCGGAGGCCAGAGTCAGCAATTCACGCTGGGCCTTGGAAGGTGCTTGGGAAAGTTCAGTGAAAAATACAAGTGCTGAAGGCATGTTCAATATTCCTTAGATCAGCTTCTGTTCGGCCAGGAAATCTACCAAGGCAATGCCTGCTTGGCCGCTGTCATTGATGACTGTTCCGGCTTCGCGTGCCGGGCGGGCTTCTGCTCCGAGCACTTCGGCGTTCGAACCAGTGGCGCCAACGGCTGCCGCTTCAAGCCCGATGGCTGCGAGGTCCAGTTCCGTGACGGTCTTCTTCTTGGCGGCCATGATGGCTTTGAAGTTCGGGTAGCGAGGCTCATTGGCCTGGTCGGTCACCGAAAGCACCGCTGGCAGGTTCGCCTTCAACGTCAAGGTGCGATCCAAGTGATCGCGCTTGATGCTCAGTTCACGCTGCGTGGCATCAAATCCAACCTCAAGGGCGTGGGTCAGCTGTGCAAAGTCGAGGCGTTCTGCCAGCTGAGCTGGGATGACCGAGGTTTCAGCGTCGGTCGAGGACATGCCGGTAACCACCAGGTCCACGTTGCCCACGTGCTCAACCAATGCCGCCAGGGCCTTGGAAGTGGCGATGGTGTCAGAGCCGGCCAGGGCTTCATCGTTCAGGTGAAGTCCCGAGCTGGCTCCCATCTGCAGCGCCTTCTTGACCGAGTTGCCCGATCCCTTAGGACCCATGGATGCGGCGATGACTTCATGCCCGGCGGCGAAACCGCCGTTGGCTTCCACAATGGCTACAGCTGCTTCCACTGCGTACTCGTCTAGTTCGGACAGCACCGATTCTGCACGGTCAAGGCGCAGTGTCTCCGAATCGATGTGACGATCAAACTGAACATCTGGGACGTGTTTGACCAGGACCACTATTTTCAGTGGCGTGGTGCTTTCCTCGCTCATTCGCGCCTTCCTACAAGCTTTGATGCCCACACCAGTGCCGGGCACCGATGCAGACTGATTTCTTCAGTATCTATCGTATCGACTCAACGCTGTTCACCGAGTGTTTATCGCTCTGAGAACAACAAGTGACGCAGGCTGGTTGCTGACCAGCTTGCGTCACTTGATTCACAGCGTCATCATGACGATTTGTTTAGCCGTTTGACAGGGTTCCCACGGTAGTTGTCGCGGTTTCTTCCTGACCGTTACGCAGGTAGGTAATTTTTGCCTCTCCCCCGGCAGGAATTTCCCTGATCGCCGCGGTGACGGTCTGGGAGTCCTGAACGGCACGGCCGTTGACACCGGTGATGACGTCACCGGACTTCAAGCCCGCCTTTTCGGCTGCCGAGTCAGCGGAAACTTCAACAATGCGAGCGCCTACCGAGAACGAAGAACGGGATTGCTGGTCGGATTTGGCAGGACCCTGCGGAGTCACTGTGGCGCCGAGCAGGCCGTGGGTGGCCACGCCGTTATCGATCAGCTCCTGGGCAACACGCTTGGCATAATCGATCGGGATGGCGAAGCCCACGCCAATCGACCCGCCTTCTTCGCTGCTGCCAGAGGATGCGATCGCGACGTTGACGCCGATGATTTCACCATTGGCGTTGACCAGGGCACCACCTGAGTTGCCGTGGTTAATCGCCGCGTCGGTCTGGATCACGTTCACATAGATGGAACCGCTGGAGCGCTGCTGTTCCTTTTCCTGTCCTGGGAACTGGAAGTTGAACTGGTTGCCATCTCCACCTTCACCCTGGTCGCTTTCCTTGGGAACAGCGGAGGAAGCGACAGAAATGGTGCGGTTCAGCGTTGAGATGATTCCGTCGGTCACCGTGCCGCTCAGACCCAGCGGTGCACCAATTGCTACGGCGGAGTCCCCGACATTCAAATCAGCCGACGAGCCCAAGGTGGCAGGCACCAGCCCTTCAGCCTGAATATTGATCACGGCCAGATCAGAAAGCGGGTCGGTTCCGACAACGGTGGCGCTATGCACCGATCCGTCGTTCATCTGTACCGAAATCGAAGGATCGGCAACTTCGCCACCCAAGGTCACCACGTGGGTGTTGGTCAGAATATTGCCGCTCTTATCAAGGACGATGCCCGAACCGGATCCGCTTGACCCGTTTCCGGAGACCTCGATGGTGACCACGCTCGGGCTGGCCTTGGCAGCGGCTGCCGTAACCTCGGTAACCGAGTCCGGGTTGTTGATGACCACACCCTGGCTTGTGGAATTAGTTACCGACGACGATCCAGCGTCATCGTTCATCACGTAGGTGGTTCCAGCGGCGGTGACACCGCCAACCAAGGCAGCTGCGACCATGCCTGCGATCAGGACGCTGCCGGAGTAGGACTTCTTGTTCTTGGAACGCTTCTCTGGCGGGATCGGGTAATTTTCAGGACCCTGAGGCGCGGTGCCATAAGGAGATCCATAGGCAGATCCGTTGTGTCCTGGCTGCCCTTGGGAGTGTGCTGCCGGAGCATCCGACGACGCATAGGAAGCCGTTGGCTGCTCGCTGGCGGCCGGTGTCTGGTTCACTCGGGGATAACGCACTGTAGGTTCGGACGAAGCTACCGGGGTGGTCTCGTTCGCTGGCTCTGGGGAATCGTCTGCGCTGTTCCCACGCGGCTCATTCGGTGTCTGGCTCATGGCTTGCCTCTTTCGAACTGAAGATTGTCTTGAGTTCCATTATTCATCTCTGGTCTGTGGCATCGAATTGTGGTCTCTGAGCGCCTCCTGTGAGTTAACTATTCTGCCAGCTGAATGGCGTAGACGTTGTTCATTAGGCCAAATAGAATCAATCATAAGTGTGAACCCAATCTCGGGGATCACCAGATCGGGATTTTCCGATTTTTGATTGACTGATGCATATCAGGTGGGGAAACAAGACATGCGTATGAAAGCTCGACGGCTCCTGGCAGGAGCAGTATTGGCAACGGTAGCCTCGATAGGCATATCGGCACCTGCGATGGCCGAATCGCCTGTAACGATTCCACCTGGCGACTTCGTGGTGGATTCTTCAGGCGTCCTTGGGGCCGACGAGCAGCGCTTGGAATCCGAAATCAAAGAACTGCGAAACGACACCGGGCTGAATCTGTATGCGATTTTCGTCGATGAGTTCTCGGATCCGACCCAGGCCGATGAGTGGGCCCTGGCTGTAGCCAACAAAAAGGGATTGGGCAGCGCCGACTCGATTCTGGTGGTCGCCACTCAAAGTCGCCAAGCATATTTTGAGGGCGCCTCCGGTGGTCCGATTGCCGAGGCAGACACCGAAATCTACAACAGCATGATTAGCGCAGCGTTGGGCAATAATGATTGGGCCGGCGCAGTGGACGGGGCCATCGAGGGCATACGCAGCGTTGAATCTGGTGGCAGCCCGGACGGTTCTTCCTCCGGTGGCGGCTTCCTTACCGTAGTCCTGGTCATTGGTGCGGTTGCAGTGGTTGGTTATCTCTTCCTTTCCCGGCGCGGCAAGAAGAAGGCTAATCAGCTTGGCCAGGGCGGCCAAGGCCCGTATCCAGGACACAAAGGGTCCCCCGCCCCGCAGGCACCGTTGGTCCCGTTGGATCAGCTGCGCTTGCAGGCAGACCAGCTGCTGGTGGCAGCGGATGACTCAATCCGTTCATCCCAGCAGGAATTGGGCTTCGCCGAAGCACAGTACGGCAAGCAGGCGATCGAGGTTTACGTTCAAGATATCGAACAGGCCAAGACCCATCTGACCGAGTCCTTCCGCCTGCAGCAGCAGCTGGATGACGATATCCCCGATACCGAGCAGGATCAGCGTTCCTGGTTGAACGAGATCATTGACCGCTGCCAGAAGGTCAATGCTTCATTGCAGGAGCATGCCAACGAGTTCAAGCAGCTGCGCCAGCTGGAGCAGAATGCCGAAGCGCGCATTGCCGAAGTATCTGCGAATCAGGAACCTCTCAACCAGCGGTTGTCGGCGCGCGTCGCCGACTTCGAGCGCCTGGCAGCCCAGTATGACGCCAGTGCAGTTTCACAGATCAAGGACAACGCTGATCAAGCCGCCGATCGATTGACCTTTGCGGCCTCGGCGCTGAAGCAGGCTTCAGAAAAGCTGGCCACCGACCGGTCCAACGCCGCAATCCTGATCCAAAATGCGGAAGAAGCACAAGACCAGGCCGACGTGCTGCTCAAGGCCATCAACAAGGCTGGCGAAGCCTTGGGCCAGGCACAGCAGGATTTGAAGTCTTCCATTGCACTGGCCGAACGCGATCTGGCGCAAGCCGATGCATTTGTCGCCAACGGTTCGAATCCAAGCCTGGCAAGTGCCGCTGCTGGCGTCCGCAGCGCCCTGAACAGCACCAAGCAGGCTCTGGGCAGCGACAAGTACAATCCCCTGGCATTGATTACCCAGCTTGATGAGGCAGTCCGACCACTCTCCGATGCGCTAGCGAGTTCGCGCAACCACGCGCAGCAACAGCAGGCGGCAATGTCCCAGCTGGACTCGTTGCTGCATACTGCGGCCTCGCGCATCAGCGGTACCGACGATTACATCCGTGCCCGCCGCGGCGGCGTGCGCTCCTCGGCGCGTACCCGTCTTGCGGAGGCCCAGCGCACCTTTGATGAGGCCCGTTCGCTGGCCAGAAACGACCCGCAGCGTGCTGTTTCTTCCGCACAGCGTGCCATCCAGCTCGCCGATCAGGCAGCGCAGATGGCTGAAAGCGACGTCAGCGGATTTGGCGGTTTCGGCGACTCCAACGGGTACGGAAACTATGGCCGCGGACGCAGCGGCGGAATGTTCGATGGTATTGGCGGAGCAATGCTCGGTGGCATCCTGATCAATACCATCCTCGGCGGCGGTGGCCATGGCGGCCATTCCGGCGGCGGCGACGGCGGAGGATTCTTCGGCGGGGGCGGCTTCGGCGGCTTCGGCGGTGGAGACGGCGGCGGTTTCGGAGGAGGTGGCTTCGGAGGCGGCGGTGGCGGCGGCAATTTCTAGCTCGCCTGCCTAGTTTCACCAGTGGTTTTGAATTACCCAGTGTTTTCCTGACGGACAGAAAGGTCCAACCATGATCAAGCAGTCAATCTTCGGACGCATTTCCCAGCTAGCCAAGGCCAACATCAATGCAATGCTCGACGCAGCTGAGGATCCTCAGAAAATGATGGATCAGATGGTGCGTGACTACAACGACAATATTGCCGAAGCGGAGCAGGCCATTGCCCAGACCATCGGCAACCTGCGCATGCTGGAAGACGACTTCCGCGAAGATGAACAGGCTGCCTCGGAGTGGGGCAACAAGGCTCTGGCAGCCTCCAATAAGGCCGATGAGTTCCGTGGGGCCGGCAAGGCTGATGAAGCTTCGAAGTTCGATAATCTGGCCAAGGTCGCTATCCAGCGCCAGCTTCAGGCGGAATCCGAGATGAAGACCGCCGAACCGACCATCGCTTCTCAGCGTGAAATTGTGGACAAGCTCAAGAACGGCTTGAACATGATGAAGGAAAAGCGCACCGAGCTGGCCAGCAAGCGCGACGAGCTGGTAGCCCGCTCCAAATCGGCTCATGCCCAGAACCAGGTCAATGAAGCGATCAAGTCCGTGAATATCATGGACCCATCCAGCGAGATTGGCCGTTTTGAAGAAAAAGTCCGCCGGGAAGAAGCCCGTGCTCGCGGTGCCGCTGAGCTGCAGGCATCGAGCCTGGACGCACAGTTCGAATCACTGGAGGATCTAGGTGAGCAGACCGAGGTAGAAGCCCGTCTGGCCGCTCTGAAGGCCAAGCAGACAGGTGCTCTGGAAAGCTAAGCTCTCGGCTTTCCGAAGAACCGCCAATTGGCTGGCAGCATGAAAGCTGCCAGCCAATTGTTTTTAATGCTTAAACCAAAAACGGAGACCCTTTCGGATCTCCGTTTCCACTTTCGTGGCGGGGAGAGGATTTGAACCTCTGACCTCCGGGTTATGAGCCCGGCGAGCTACCGAACTGCTCCACCCCGCGTCGGTAAATACAACATTACCAATCAGTGAATGACTTGGCTAATCCTGAGACAGTGGCCTTCGTCACCCGCACAAAACCGGCTGGTTCCAACCCGTAAAGCGGACGTCTTCAGGTACTGCTCCTCTGGCACCCCGACGGCCCTTCGCCCTACTTGCAAAGGGCCCACGAGCATCATGCGAGCAAGGAACCGAAGCCCGTAATCTTGACTCCCCTGTGGCATGCTGGCCATGTTGCGTGATGAGCCGCAGGCGCCAACTGGGCAACATGGTGTTAAACCAAAAACGGAGACCCTTTCGGATCTCCGTTTCCACTTTCGTGGCGGGGAGAGGATTTGAACCTCTGACCTCCGGGTTATGAGCCCGGCGAGCTACCGAACTGCTCCACCCCGCGTCGGTAAATACAACTTTACCAACAGATGAACTCAATAGCGAATCGAGGAGAGTGTCCTTAATCGCACTACGCCTACAACTCCCACCTGAGCCGAATTATTCATCCGTGATACCCATATAGCCGGGTCATTCAGCGTCCTTGCTTCTATCCAGCGCGGCAGCTCTCCGTACGTACCCGAATGCCCCTCTCGCTGGATTCAGCTTTTTCTGGAATTCTTCACTGCCAAAAAGCATCCAGCATCTGCGTGCAGTTCTGCCCGTTGGATCTGGCAGCTCTCGCAAAGCATCGCATGCCTGCTCTCCCTCGTTCATTGACCCCACTGACCCAGGCATTATTCTCAGGGTTTTCCGGCAGGCAGGCACCTTGGCGGTTAACGCAAAATGGAGACCCTTTCGGATCTCCATTTTGTCATTCGTGGCGGGGAGAGGATTTGAACCTCTGACCTCCGGGTTATGAGCCCGGCGAGCTACCGAACTGCTCCACCCCGCGATGACTAGACAATTCTTGCATCATCGCGGAGTGAAAGCAAATCGGGAAGCTGAGGCTGATACTTAGCCCTCGGCGCCATCCTGTGGTGCTGGCGACTGGGCGGCGTCCTCATTCGTACCGTCGTCCAGTTTCACTTCGCCTTCAGCCTCGGTGCCGTTGATGGCAGCGTCTGCGTCCATCGCACGGTTCAAGGCATCTTCCAGCTTCTTCTGCGATTCACCATAAGCTCCGAAGTCGCTCTTGGCCAGCGCTTCCTGGCCAGCCTTGATCGCTTCGTTCGCATCGGCCAGAGCCTCAGAGAGCTTCTGCGTATCGGTCTTGGTCGGTTCCTTCTCGCCCTTTGGAGCGTCTTCAGGCGAGACGCCTTCGGTTTCACCGGTTACAGCACCGGATTCGCCGCCAAAGACCTCATCGAGCGCCTCAGCCAAGGTATCGGCGAAGCCGACCTTGTCACCGAAGGAAACCAGAATCTTACGCAGGGTTGGGTAACTTGTCTGGCCCGAAGACTGGACGTATACCGGCTGGACGTAGAGGATACCGCCGCCAACGGGCAGGGACAGCAGGTTGCCGTTCTTGACTTCCGAAGCACCCTGACGCAGCAAGTTCAGCTCAGTGGTCACGCGGGTGTTGGTATCGAAGTTCTGCTGAGCCTGGCCTGGACCAGGTACCGCAGTGTCTCGAGGCAGCTCAAGCAGACGCAGCTTTCCGTAGTCCTCATTTTTCTCTCCGGACTTTGAACCAGCGTCGGCATTGGCGGAGAGGAAGCCGAAGAGCACGTTACGCTGCTGGCCATTGGCCGCTGCGGCAGGAATGAACGTCGAAGTCAACGAGAACGAAGCTTCATCCTGGGTAGGCATCTTCAGGGACATGAAGTACGGAGGCTGCTTGACGCCCGCGGTAGACGATGTCGGATCATCAGGGACGGCCCACGCATCGTTGGACTCGTAGAACGCATCCGGATCATCCACGTGGTAGGTGGTCAGCACTTCGCGCTGCACCTTGAACATGTCTTCTGGGTAGCGGACATGCTCCATAAGTTCAGCGGACATGTCATCCAAGGAGTTCAAGGCCGAAGGGAAGATTCCCTGCCAAGCCTTCAGAATCGGATCTTCGGTGTCCCAAGCGTAAAGCTTGACCGTACCGTCATAGGCATCAACAGTTGCCTTCACCGAGTTGCGCAGGTAATTGACCCGACCGGTCAAGGACAGGTCCTGTGCATTGGTCAAAGAGTCGGTCACTGCCGAATCAAGCTGCTGCTGCTGTGCATATGGGAAGTCATTCGAGGTGGTGTAGCCATCCACGATCCACTGCACGCGGCCATCGATGATGGCAGGGTAAGCCTGGGAATCCAGAGTCAGGTATGGCGCAACCTTGCTCACGCGATCACGCGGATCCCGATCGTAGAGGATCTGCGACTCGCTATTGACGTTCTGTGAAAGCAACAGGTCAGTAGAGGCGAACTTCAATGCGTAGACCAAACGGTTGAACATGTTGCCAACGTTTGGACCACCATCACCCTGGAAGGTGTAACGGGTGTCCTGGTTCTCGCCACCGGTACCTGGGCGGTCAAGTTCCTGGTCGGTCCAGCCTTCGTCCGGTCCGCCGACAATCGAGTAGGACGGGGAATTCTCACCGAAGTAGATACGCGGCTCGTAGTCCTCATCGGTAATCAAGCTACCGGAGGTAGGAATGCCGCCAAGCATGAAGTCCGGACGGCCGCCAGCAGCTACGCGGTTACCGTAAGCAGCCACCAGCCCATAACCGTGGGTGTAGTTAATGTGATGGTTTACCCAGGTGTCAGTCGGGTCAACGTTTACTTCACGGGCTGCAATAACAGTGTCTTCAACCTTGCCGTCGATCTCATAACGGTCAACGTTCAAGGTCTCGGCAAAGGTGTAGTAGCCACGGAACTGCTGCAGCTGCGCGAAAGCAGCCGACACCAAGTTCGGATCCAGCAAACGGATATTCGCAGTGGTTGCCGTTTCCTCAGCCAGAGCGTTCTTCTCGGTCGAGATCTTTGCGTCGTAGTCGGTAACTTCGACTTCGTCCAGACCGAAGGCCAAGCGCGTCATTTCGATGTTGCGCTCAATGTAGTCGCGCTCCAGGGCACGCTGGGAAGGGACTACCTTGTACTGCTGAACCAGGAATGGGTAGACGCCGCTGGCAACGATCATGGTAGCAACCAGCATGGCAGTACCGATCAATGGCAATCGCCAGCGGCCGTTGATTGCTGCAATCACGAAGGTGATGGAAATCAGTACAGCCACGATAGCCAGAATCATCTGAGCCGGGATGACAGCATGGACATCCTTGTACAGTGCACCGGCAACACGACCGGACTGGTCGGTCAAGGTCTCATACTGGCCAATCCAGAAGTTCACACCCTGCAGAATCAGGAAGACAGCTACCACTACTGCGGTGTGCACGCGAGCGGCCTTGCCAACGGTAATGCCGCCACGCTCTTCGACACGGATGCCGCCATAGAGGTAGTGAGTCAGCAGGCCAGCTACGCCGCCGAGCAGCACAACTGAAATCAGGAAGCCATTGACCAGACCGATGAACGGCAAGGAGAAAACAAAGAAGCCCAGGTCCATATTGAACTGCGGGTCAGTGCTTCCGAATCCAACCTGGTTGAAGAACAGCAAAATGGTCTGCCACTGGCCGGCTACGGCAACAGCAGCGAAAATGCCGATCACCACCGGAATGCCGACCATTAAGAAACGGCGGACTGGTTCCAGCTGGGCCTGGTAACGCGACATGGAATCAGGTCGAGTTGAGTTTGGCGCATAGACTGGGCGGTGCTTGTAGGCACTGCGCATCGAGAACCACATGGGTACTGCCATCAATACCAAAGCGATCACGAAGATCACGAGCTTGGCAATACGTTCAGTCCAGTAAACTTGGGAGAACCCCAGCTGATTGAACCACAGGATGTCAGCGTAGAAGTTCGACAAGAAAACGAAGACCGCGACGAGGATGACCACCGCGAAGATGGTCAGGGTCAGCGGCGAGGCTTTCTTGCCCGAGGGGTTGGAAGGTCGTTGTGGTTCTTGGGGCCGTGGAGGACCCCCGAACGGACTATCCGATCCGTAAGACACTATCTATTCCTTACTTTGGGTTCTGCTCGTTGCTTGCAACCAGAGAACTCGTGTACCTAAGTCTTGTACGAATGTATTTGTACAATTTTGATTCCTTGCATCACATTCTTCCCTTGATGCTCGGCTAAATCTATTCACAAGTCGTGAAAGTCTTCGGGTCTTCTCCCTTAGAAATCTTCTCCAAGGCTTGGCGGGCCTGCGACAAGGTTGAAACCTTGATGACGTTCAGCCCGTCCGGCACCCGTCCAACAGCTTCCGCGCAGTTATCTGCAGGAGCGAGGAAGACGGTTGCTCCTGCATTCTTCGCCGCGACCATCTTCTGCGCTATTCCGCCGATTGGCTTCACTTCCCCATCGGCAGTAATTTCACCGGTGCCAGCCACATGCACGTCGCCGGCCAATGAGCCCTCCGTCAAACGATCAATGATCGCCAAGGCAAACATCATGCCGGCACTTGGGCCGCCAACATTTTCCAATCCGAAGCTCACATCAATGGGGAATTCGTATTCGGCGCCCAAGTAGACACCCAGCTGACGGTCACCGTTTTCGGCTTCTGTGGTGTTCACGGTGACATCGGTGTTGCTGTAGACCCCGTGCTTGTCCGGCCGGCCAACGGTCAAGGTCGCTGGTTCGGCTCCATGGGAATTCAGGTCGGATTTCAGCTCTTTGAGGGAGGTGATTTCCTCGCCTTCAAATTTCAGCAGACGATCTTTCGGCTCAAGTGCCTTCTCGTTCGTGTCGGTGGAGAATTCGGCAACTGTCAGCCATTCGGTGAAATCCTCATCGAGCTCAGTCAATGCCGCAGCCACTGCCAGGTCCTGCGATGAGGTCATCATGAAGTCATTCTGCTCATTTTTCTCTACTGAAGAGACACCGCGGGAAATGATCGTTTCTTCCGGAACAACATCCTTGGTCGGGTTGATCAGCGCTTCGAGCACGACAGGGATGGTGATTCGGTTTTGCCCGCCACCTTGGACGTAGATGGTCAGCAGATCCAGAACACTGTCCGAAGGGTACGTTTCGGCGCCCTTAATCGAAACCACGTCGTGCCCGTTGTCCTCGCCAAGGGTGTTGAACACCGGGCCAGGCGAACGGATCATGAAATTCGTAGGGAGGAACATCATCACGCCGATGAGCAACAGCGCAACAATGCCAGCGCTCGTGCGCTTGATGGTTTTGGAACCTTGCGGAGTACGGGCAGAATCGCCCGGCTCCAGAGTCGAGTCTTGTGGTTCCCGTACGTGCACTGATCCTGCTCCCGCCAACTGTCAAAAAAATAGTGGATCAGTCCTTGCAGACTTCCTCCCTCCTTAGCCTACTGAAGCCAAGGGATGAAAAGCATCAGCATCAAGGAGTATTCGATGTGCCGAAAGCGAACTGATGCCCCGATTCATGGGAACTATCAGCTAGTCGCGGTAGTTTTAAAGACATGGCACAGAACCCCCCGAACAACCGCCCCAACGGCGACGACGACGAAAACAATCCGCAGGACCCATTTTCTGCAATGTTTGGTCAGCTCTTCGGTGGCGGATTCGACCCGAATGACCTCCCACCGCAGCTTCGCGATGCCCTTGGCGCTCAAGGTGATCCGGCTGCGATGCAGAAAATGATGCAGCAGGCTCAAGCAATGATGTCCGCGATGATGAGCAATAACGCCTCCTCCGGTCCGGTGAACTGGAAACTCGCATCCGATACGGCATTGCAGGCTTATGCCAGCGATGATCCGGCGGTTTCCGAGGCGCGCAATAACGCCATCCGCGATGCTTCAAACCTGTCTGATCTGTGGCTCAACAACGCCACGGTGTTCGAGCCGAACGGCCACGTGACCGAGGCCTGGACTCGCAAGCGCTGGTACGACAAGACCTTGGCTACGTGGAAGCAGGTTACCGAACCGGTCGCCGAGTCAGTGGCTAAAGCAATCACCAGCGCGATGAAGGACCAGATCCCCGAGGAAATGAAGGGCATGCTCGGAAACTCCGATTCCATGTTCCGCACTCTGGGAGCGAGCATGTTCGGCATGCAGCTGGGTACCGCCCTGGGCGGCTTGGCTACCGACGTGCTCGGCGGCACCGATATCGGACTGCCCCTGGCGGGAACCACCCCCGGCATTATTGCCACTAACGTCAGCAAGTTTGGCGATGGCCTGGAAATTCCGGAGCAGGAGGTCCTGCTGTACGTGGTGCTGCGCGAAAACGCCCACGCACGGTTGTTCGCCCGAGTCCCATGGCTCAGCTCCAAGTTGATCGGTGCGGTGGAGTCCTACGCTCGCGGCATCCACATCGACATGTCTGCCGTTGAAGAGGCAGTACGCGATATCGATCCGTCTAATCCTGAAGCCCTGCAGTCGATGCTCGGTGAAGGAATGTTCGCTCAGCAGCGTACGCCCGCTCAGGAAAAGGCTCTTGAAAGCCTCGAGCTGACGTTGGCATTGATTGAAGGCTGGGTTGACCACGTAGTCTCCTTGGCCGCCCAGAACCTCCCATTTGCCGGCCACCTGCGTGAGACGATGCGTCGTCGCCGCGCATCCGGCGGTCCGGCAGAGTCAGCGTTCGCTTCCTTGGTAGGTCTTGAGCTGCGCCCACGCAAATTGCGCGAAGCCGCTGCCCTGTGGGAGCACCTGCATGAAGAGCGTGGAACCGATGGCCGCGACGCTGTTTGGGACCACCCTGATCTGATGCCTACGGTTGAAGATCTCACTGATCCGAAGGGGTTCACGCATCGCCGTGAACTGGCCGCGACCGAATTCGATGATTTCGACGCCGCTTTGGGCAAGCTCTTGGACGGCGGGTTCGAGAACCTTGATCCCGAAGCTGGAGAAGATCCCGAAGGCAAAGATGAATCTGGAAACCCAGAGGATCCAAAGAACTAAACAGGTCCAAATAAAAATGTGGCATGTGCGCTTACCGCGCGCATGCCACATTTTTGCTTCATCTCATTGTTCTTCGTCGTCCCCGAAGCCCGAAAGCTCGTCAGCGGCCCGACCAAGTTCCTTAGCGTGTGCGTTGTAGCCGGCATGGAATGCCTCTAAGAAGATGTCGGCCTGGGCACGACGCTCGAATCGGTTCAGCAGCGCCTGGAATTCGGGGCCATGACCTGACTTCGGCACTACCAGATGTGCCAGTTCGTGGACCAAGACATAGTCCTGCACCCAGCTGGGCATGTGCTGCAGCGTTGCCGATAGTCGAATCGTACGTTGCCGGTAGGACGCTGAACCCCAACGCTTGTTCTGGTTGGAAACCCAACGGACAGATTCCGGCGCGCCCCTGCCGGCAAAGTATTTCTCATCCAATGATGCGGCGCGAAGCTCCAATGCGTCGTCGGTATGCCCTGCGGTGCGCGCATGGCGTCCTTTGCGGTACTTCGCGATCATTTCGTCAACGAAGGTTCGCTCGGATTTCTCATCCAACGCCGCAGGAACTTGAACCACTAGACGGTTATCACGCCATTGGGAGGAGATGGTCTTGCTGCGCTTGGCTGAACGGATGATCCGTACCGGGATCTCATCTGGAGCTACGAAGTCAACGGTCTTTGGAAAAGCTGGCATTTCACCGCGCCCCTTCCCTTCTTTACGGCGCTGGCCGCGAATCGCCTGATCCGCCAGCCAGTTCATTGCTTAAAAGCTAAGTCTTCGCGAGGTACGGCTACTGCTTTGGTTTCCCAACTGTGCACAGCCCTATGCGCGATGCTCGCCTACGACAGCAAGTACTGCTTCGCCATAGCGTTCGAGCTTGCTTCGACCCACCCCTGGAATCTTTGACAGGCCTTGGACCGAATCCGGCTGGTGCTCGGCAATGGCCATCAGCGTTGCATCGGTGAAGATGACGAAAGCCGGGACGGCATTCGATTGCGCAATTTCAGATCGCCATTCACGCAAGTTTTCAAACAGTGCTTCGTCATAGGCTGCAGGGCAAGAAGCACAACGCTTGAGCTTGCGTTCCTTGGCGCTGGTCAAGAAGGACCCGCACGTCGTGCAGACTGCTGGAGTGACTTTCTGTTCACGTTTGCGGTACGCAGCTGGTTGCCTGCTGCTGGCTTGGCGTACCGATTTAATGCCGTCAAGGAACCTTGATGGGTAGCGGTGAGCTCGCCCGCCGGGGGTTCTGGCAAGTGACCATGAAAGGAACAGATGCATGCGGGCGCGGGTAATACCCACGTAGAGCAGACGACGTTCTTCGTCGAAGCCTGCCTGATCCTTGGCATAGGAGATGGGAACCAGGCCTTCGTTGAGTCCAACGAGAAATACTGCGGCCCACTCCAAGCCCTTGGCAGCGTGGAATGATGCCAAGGTGACGCCATCAAGCGTCGGTGCGTGCTGGATCGCTGCACGGTCTTCGAGCTCTTTGACTACATCGTGCAAGGTTGCATCAATTTCTTGCTGTTTTTTCAGTGCAACAACTTCATCAGCCAAGCGCACCAGCGCCGACATCGATTCCCACCGTTGGCGCACTGCACCGGTTCCACCGCTAGGCGCATTGACCGAGTAGCCATGTGAAGAGAGGATGTCGCGGACCATCTGTGCCACCGGGGTATCCTCGGCAACGCTCAGCCCTGCCCGCAAAGCGAGCATGCCCTCCTTGACTTCCCGACGGGAGAAAAATCGTTCGGCTCCGCGCATTACGTACGGAATGGAATAGGCCGTCAGGGCTTGTTCAAAAGCCTGGGACTGTCCGTTGGTCCGGTAAAGGATGGCAATTTCGGAGATGTCTTGGCCGTTTTTGAGCAACTTCTTGATGCGCTGCGCGACTTCCTCAGCTTCATTTTCATCATCGGTTGCTTCAAAGAACTCAGGTGCCGGACCATGATCGCGTTGGGCAATGAGCTCCAGTGGCTCTGGCCAAGTTACGTTGCGATCTGGAACTTGGGATTCGATGCGTCGGTTGGCCAGCACCTTGTTGGCCAGGTTCACCACTTCAGGGGTCGAGCGGTAATCACGTACCAGCTTGACGACCTTTGCTTCTGGGAAGCGGGCGCTGAAGTTCAACAGGAAATCCGGGCGTGCACCGGTGAACGAATAAATAGTCTGCGATGCGTCTCCGACTACGCATAGCTCATTGCGCTGGCCCAGCCAGAGATCCAGCAGCCGTTGCTGCAACGGCGAAACGTCCTGGTACTCGTCGACAACAAAGTGCCGGTATTGCTGGCGTACGTTCGCTGCGACCTTTTCGTTGTCTTCAAGAATCGCGATGGTCAGCAGCAGCACATCTTCAAAGTCGATGACAGAGCGGTCATCTTTAAGCTCTTCGTAAGTCTGGAAAATACGCGCCATGCTCACAGCTTCCAGACCATTTGGCAGGTCACGCGATGAGGCGATTTTTGCGTAGCTCTCCGGGGTATGCATGGACACCTTGGCCCATTCAATTTCCGCGGCCAAATCACGCACCATCGCCCGATCGCTGGAAATGCGCAGGCGCCGAGCGGCTTCGGCAATCAGCGGAGCCTTGTGCTCCACCAGGTTAGGCAAGCTACCGCCAATGGCCTGGGGCCAGAAGTACTGCAGCTGGCGCAACGCCGCTGCGTGGAAAGTGCGGGTTTGCACCCCCGAGGCGCCAAGCTGGCGCAATCTGGTGCGCATCTCGGCAGCTGCACGCGTAGTGAAGGTCAGGGCAAGAACACTGGTTGGATTGTAGATTCCGGTATGCACGCCATAGGCGATGCGGTGGGTAATAGCTCTGGTCTTGCCAGTACCTGCTCCGGCCAGAATACACAGAGGACCACTGAGGGTTTCAGCTGCTTGCCGCTGTTCAGCGTCCAGGCCCGCGAGCAAATCTACTGCTGGCGGATTGTCGTATTCGGTCACTTGTTCAGGGCCTCCGGAAGGGGTTCGCCGTACCAGGTACGGATCAATGCGTGGGCTATCGAGACTCCGCGCGGTATCTCTATTGTTCCCGATTCCAGAGCCTCACGCAGTTCGGCCCGGGTGAACCAGCGCAAATCCATGATTTCAGCGCCGTCCGGAACCAGCTGTTCACTCACAGCTTCAGCGGCGAAACCAAGCATCAAGGATCGCGGCAGCGGCCAAGGCTGGGAGCCGCGGTAGGCCACCTCGCCAATACGCACCCCTGATTCTTCAAAGATTTCGCGGCGCACGGCAGATTCCAAGGACTCCCCTGCTTCCACGAAGCCAGCGAGCACCGAGTACATCCGTTTTTTGAAGGTGGCGTTGGATCCCAAGAGCAAACGGTCCTGGCTGTCGATCACCGAGGCAATAATTGCCGGATCGGTCCGCGGAAACAGTTCATGGTCATTATTCACGCACCGCTGGCCCCAGCCGAAGGTTGCTGCGGCAACCGGCGAACCACAGCGCGGGCAGAACTTCTCCGAACGAATCCAGTTGGCTATGGCTTGGGCTTCAACAAAGAGTTCGGCATGCAGCTCGCAGAGCATGGCGAAGCCTTCGCGCAGGGTCATCCA
This sequence comes from Glutamicibacter sp. MCAF14, assembly GCF_052114325.1. Lineage (NCBI taxonomy): Bacteria > Bacillati > Actinomycetota > Actinomycetes > Micrococcales > Micrococcaceae > Glutamicibacter > Glutamicibacter sp. MCAF14. The sequence goes on along the minus strand of NZ_JBFREO010000002.1, from coordinate 432,934 downwards.
GCTGCCCAAGCCCGAGTCCTTGTAGTCGTCGGCCTCCACTATGGCCAGGACATAGTCTGTGCCGGCAGCACGACCTAGGTAGACCTGGCGTTCTGACTCCTTGGCCTGATATTGAGTGCCGCTGAGGAAGAACAGCTCAGAGTCGGTAGCTGCTGCCCCATCACCGCTGAGCAGCATCACCTTGGTGCCCGTTTGCTTCAGCAAGCTGGGCAGCAGCAGCGGATCTTGCTGTTCGGTCAGCGGGCGCTCAATCAAAGACTGCCCAAAATGAAGTCCGGTAAGTGGTGTTCGATAAATTTCTGCCAGCGCCATATCTCTAACCTAATGCACACAGCGCCTTGGAACCTCGATGCGTTCTGGTTGTGGATTGCGGTTGGGCAATGAGATTCGTCGCAACACTGAGCATTGCCGGTGAATCCCACCATATTCCGTGCGTCATTCAACGATAGGAAAGAGAATCTCGCATACGGTGGAACTTGTGAAACGCACTGCCATGGAACTCGCCGCAATTGCCACCGCCGCCGTCCCCGGACTGACCCCGGTGGGCTTCGCAGCGCTGTCTGACGACGCAGAAGACTTCGATTCAGCATTAATCGTCGATGCACTCAAGCATCGCTGGCGTGTACGCTCACCTCGCCACGACGAAGCCAGCATGCGCCTGGAAGCTGAGCTTTCAGCCTTGCGCGCATTCTCAGCGAAGGTGCGTGCTTCGCTTCCCTTCGCCCTGCCCGCTGTCGCCGGCACCGTACGACAGGGACCATTGCGCACCTTCGTCTACAAAGACATGCCCGGACACGTCCCGACCCTCGACGAGTTGGTTGATGAAGGCAGCAATCTGGCCAAGGCCCTGGGCCAGTGCATGGCTTCCATCCACCAGATCCCCGATGAATCTGTTGAAGTCGCAGGCCTTCCAACTTACTCCGCAGATGAGATCCGCCAGCGAAAGCTCAACGAGCTGGATACCGCGGCAGCGACCGGCAAGGTACCAAGCCGATTGCTACGCCGTTGGGAACACGCCATGGAAGATGTGGCCCTGTGGCGTTTCAACGCTGCCGTAGTCCATGGCGACTTCGATGAAGAGCAGCTGCAGATTTCACATTCCAGCATTACCGCGGTCAAGGGATGGACCGACTTGCATGTTGGCGACCCGGCCGATGATTTTGCGTGGCTTTCTGCCATTGAAGACCAGAGCTTCAGCGAGCGCGTATTCAGCGCCTATGTGGAAGCTCGGGGCAAGTCAGCGGATCCGCACATCATGCGTCGAGCAGCATTGGCAGCCGAATTCGCTTTGGCGCAGTGGCTTGTGAAGTCCTTGGACTCCAAGGATGCCGAACGCATTGCCGAAGCAGAAGAGATGCTGCGCGAGTTGGACCAGAACATCGCCGAGTACGGCGGCCAGCCGCTGTCGGTAGTGGAAGCACCTCGACCTTTAGCCACGCAGCCCGAAGCTCCTGCCCCGCAGGCAGCGCAAAAGCCTGTCTCCATTGCTGCTCCGAGCATCAATACGGAGAAAGTCACTGCTCTGGCTCCGGAAAAGCCGCAGTCCCAGTCGACCCCAGAGAAATCTGCGGATCACCAGGACTCTGCGGATCAGCCTGCTGTTGCGGCGAAGCGCGAGGCGGACGCAGAAGAGCCAGCATCCCAGGATGATGAGCCTAAGAGCGATTCCGCGGAATCCGAGGCGAAGCCGGCAACCGAAACTGATCCAGCTGCAGACAAGGACCAGCAGGCAGGGGAATCCACCAAGTAAAGTCTTGTTGGATTCCCCTCCAACTAGTTGCTGAGCTGGTCGAAGGCGCTGGAGATCATGTGTTCAAGCTCCTGCTCATTATGCAGGTATTCGGCATGGATAGTGATGCCCGCTGCCACGTAGTAGAACGCGGCCTTGATCTCCTCTAGTGGGATTCCATGCAGACGAGACCAGCCGAGCCGGTATACGGCCAGCTGGACTAGTTTGCTCTTCAGGTCCTTGCCGCTGGGAACACGTCCGGTCTTCCAGTCGAGCATCAGCCATGTGCCATCTTCCATCTGGAAGACAGCATCAATGCGGCCACGCACAGCCACCGGCCCCACGCGGGTCTCCAAAGGAACCTCGACATAGGCCGGCTGCAGCTTGGACCATTCACTGGACAAGAAAGCTTCCTTCATGGATTCAAGATCCAAGGCCTCATCAAGGTAGCCGTCGGCTGGTTCCTGAAGATCTCCCAGATCCAGCATCGAAGTTTTCTCATAGAACTCTTCAATCCAGGCGTGGAACGCGGTACCGCGTCGGGCGGCAAGCCCTGGACGGCGCGGCACTGGGCGCCGAAGGTTCTCCAATACCTCCACAGGGTCTTCAGCCAGCTCAACGAACAGCGAAGCGCGCACGTGCTCGGGTGCTTCAATGCGGCGTTCACGCCCGACCAGGAATTCGCGTTGCCCTAGGAGCTTGCCAGCTTCCTCAGCCCACTGCTGGCCGAAGCTGGTCAGCGGCTCATGCTCTTGGGAAACAACTTCAAGATCCTTGGCCATCTCGGCGATGACCTCGCGGCGTGAATACGGGTGGGGAGTCTTTTGCACTCCCCCGGTGATGACTGGCCCTTCCAGCGGGTCATAGGGCCACACAGCTTCAAGCGGCGTCAAGGTGCTCGGGTTTTGCTCAGGAGCATCCTCATCTTCCACCCAGACTCCAATTTCAGCTTGAGGATTTTCCCCTTCAGCCAACGGGACCAAGCAGTTGAAGAATTCTGATGGCGCAGTCGGCTTGGTACGCGTACTGGTCCAGACGCTGCTGCTGCAAATGAGCAAGGACTTCGCGCGAGTCACCGCAACGTAGGCCAAGCGGCGTTCTTCGGCAATATGGTGGTCTTCAACCCTATCCTTGAAAATCGACTCGGCTTCCAGCAGTTCTTTCAACGCCGGCTGGTCGGTGTCCCATTGGGGCAGGTCCTTGTGATCTCCACGCAATTCCCATGGCAGCGCTTTGTCTCCACTGGTCCAGCGGTCGGATTTAGAACCGGGGAATACCCCGTCGTTGAGGGTCATCACCGCCACGATGTCCCATTCAAGTCCCTTTGAGGCGTGGACCGTCAGCAGCTGCACCGCGCTAGGATCTGCGTCTTCACTTGGCAGTGGGAGACCTTTTTCCTTTTCGGCAGCCTGTTCCAACCACATCAGGAAACCAGCCAGCTCCACGCGTGGCGCATTGCGGCAATATTCGCGCACCACGTCGGCAAACGCATCGAGGTTGGCCCGGGCCTTGTCCCTGGAGATCCAGGGCCTGGCCGCTACCTCGATGTCGAGATTCATGGCGCGTTCGGTTTCGCGGATCAGCGTTTCCAGATCGTCATTGGCCAGTAGCCGCAAGCCGGCAAGTTCATCACGCAGAGCCGCTAGCCGTTCATAGCCAGCGGGGCTGATAGTTCTGCCGTCACTGCTCGTCCAGCCTTCTTTGGGCAGGAAGTCCAGTGCTTCAACCAGGCTGGCCGCATCGTTGAGTTCGGCGCGTGCTGCCTCCTTGAGCACATCTTCATCGCTCGATGCGCTTTCATCGGCTGCCGGGGTTGACTGCAGGCCGTGGGCCCGGCGGCGCTCCAGCTGGCGGGACCAGTCGGCGAAGGCCATCAGGTCTGCGGTTCCCAACCGCCAGCGTGCCCCGGCCAAGATCCGCATGAGCTTATCGGAGCGCAGGGGGTCAACCAGCACATGCAGGTACGAGACCAGGTCGGTCAGTTCCGGGGTGCTCAGCAATCCGGACAGGCCCACCAGCTGGTATTTGATGCCGCGTTCTGCCAGTACTTCGCCCATGATGCTCAGCTGGGTGCGGTTGCGTGAGAGCACCGCGCTGGTCTTCGGCTCGGCGGCCTTCCTATTCTCGGCAACAATCATCTCTGCAATGGCTTCTGCTTCTTCACGCACCGTTGCACAACGGTTGAGCACCACGCGACCGGGCTTGGCATGCGCCGAAGAATCCAACGGCTTGACCGAGACCGGGCCCTGGTGTTGGGGTGCTGCGGCAGTGATGCTGTTGGCCGCTGCAAGCACGTTGACAGTATTGCGCCACGCGATGGTCAGGTGCTTTACATGGGCAACGTCGTTTCTGTTCTCGCCATTGATTGGGAAGACTTCTGGGAAGCGGAATAGCTGGCCGGCACTGGCCCCGCGGAATCCGTAAATGGATTGGTTGGGGTCACCCACCGCGGTGACCGGATGGCCTTGGCCATAGAGCTGGGAGAAGAGCACCATTTGCGCGTGCGAGGTGTCCTGGAATTCATCAAGAAGTACCACCTTGTGGCTGGCTCGTTCGGCGAGCGCAGCGGCTGGCACTTCCTGGGCAATGCGAGCGGCGTGGGCTACCAGGTCCCCGTAGTCCATCACGCCCAGACGCTTCTTTTCCGAGGCATATTCTTCAGCCAGCTCCGCGATGGTGGCGCGTGAGGCGAGCTTGTCAATGAGCTTAATGGCTGCCTGGGTAGTCTTCTTCGGCTTTTCTGCGTCCATTGGCAGGGTGCGCAATCTTTCGACCAGGTCATCGATCCATTGATGTGCATATGGCGCGGTGACCAGATGTTCTGAAGCTTCGGAGCTGAAGGACACGATGGCATCGATTAAGGTGCTGGTGGCGCTGTTGAGGTGTTCATAGCTGCCGGTGTATTTTTCCAGTACCGAGTGGGCTACTTGCCATGATTGTGCTGCCCCGAGCAGTGCGCTGTCTTCTTCCAAGCCAAGGCGCAGCCCGTGGTCTTGGACAAGCGTATTGGCGTAGGAGTGGTAGGTGGAGACGGAGGGGTCCAGAAAGTCTCTGGTTTCTTCTGCGCTGAGCAGTCCGGTGGCCACCAGCTGGGCAATCTTGGCACGGATGCGGATGGACAGCTCGCCAGCGGCCTTGCGGGTAAAGGTCACCCCGAGGATTTCTTCCGGGCGGACCAGCTGGTTGGCTACCAGCCAGACAACCTTGTCGGCCATGGTTTTGGTCTTTCCCGAACCGGCTCCTGCGATCACCAGCATGGGTTCCAGCGGGGCAGCAACAATTTCTGCCTGCTGGGCTGTGGGTGGGAACTGCTCGCCTAGGGCTTCGGAGAGTTCTTGCGGGGTGAATCTGATATTGCTCATGGTTCGGTGACCTGTCGTCCTTGGGCGCACAATGGGCAGATTTCCGGTAGCGTGCAGTTGCCGAGAATCCCGGCTGATCCCGAAACGTGCCGGGTGATGAATTCGCTATTTCCCATAAGTGCGGCGGCTTCGAGTATGAGCGTGCGAGCCCAGTCTTCGTCACCGATTGATGGTTGTTCACGCACCGAGGCGCTTTTGGTATTGGTCCCGACATACACCAAAGAAGCACCGGCTGGCTCATCGGGCAGCCCGGCAGTTTCCTCGTGCTCTTGCAGCGCACCGAGCTGTATGGCCGTTTGGTAGACACCCAGCTGCGGGTGCTCCAAGGTGGCCTCCTTGGTTGGGGCAGAGGATCCGGTTTTCAGGTCGACAACTCTCACCTTGCCGTTTGCGTCAGCTTCGACTCGGTCAATAATGCCGCGCAGCTGGATGTGCGAGCCATCAGCGGCGGGAACCTCGACCTGGAATGGCATTTCCCTGGCCACCAGTTCGCGGCCTTCTTGGCGCATGGTCACGCAGTAGGCCGCAAATTTCCTGAGCATGCCGTTGGCGCGGTCAAAATCCCTTTGGCCTTCCCAATTCTCCAGTTTTTCCAGTTCCGGCCAGCGTTGCTCAAGGATCCGCTCGTATTCGCTTCCGCTGGCCTCGGGGTGCTCTTCGGCAATGGAGTGGATCAGGGTGCCTAGCGACGCTGCGAAATCATGGGCGGCAGTGCCTCCGGCACTTTGCACAAACCAGTTCAGCGGCGACTTCACCAGGGTCTCGACCTTGGATGGTGAGACGCGTCGCGGCTGGTCCTCAGGGATCACCGGCTCTGTGGTGGTCACCGGGCTCAGGCCCCACCAGGAGCTTGGATGCGCGCCACGTACCGGTTGCTCAGCGTGGGCAAGGCGGCCCAGCACGTGCACGGCGTCTTGGTAGAGGCTATGCGCTTCTACGTCTGCCGGCGCAGGCACTGCCCCTAGGCTTGCCGCTTTGGCCTTTTCGGCGGTGCTGCGCAGCTCCGCCACCAAGGCTGGCAGCGAACGGATGCGTGGAACCGCGGTTGGTTCACGCCCCTCCGGGCCCGGTGGTTCGACCAGGTCCAGGAAGGATGAGGGCTGGCTGTCCTCGTTATCCACCGCAGTACAGATCAGCTGGTCTTGGGCACGGGAGACGGCATTGCTGAAGCTGCGCAATTCGTCGTTGCGGATTTGGCGTACCAGGTGCGTTGGTGTTCTGGTGGCCAGGAAATCAATGCCGTGCTCGGCGGCATCGGCCAGTGCGTTGGAACCCAGCAGTTCCCCGCGCAGTCGGAGGTTAGGCCACGAGCCTTCTTGCAGTCCGGGAATGAATACCACCGGCCATTGTTTTCCGGCGGCCGCTGCGGTGGTTAGTACCGTGACGGTTTGCCCGCCAGCGGCACGGGTGGCCAGCGAGTCCATCGGCAAATCTTGATGCAGGATGTGGTCAATGAACTGCTTGACGCTGGCGCCAGGAAGCTGGTCCACAAAACGCTCGGCAGCCTGGAAAAGCGAGAGCACAGCGTCCAGGTCGTGGTCGGCACGGCGTGCTGCGGTACCGGTGCCCAGTGCTTCTTCACGCCAGGCTTTGGCGCGGCCCGAGGCTTCCCACATGGCCCAGAGCGCTGTTTCTGGTGTAGCAGTTCCGCTGTTTAGTTCTTCTTGCAGTGCACCGTACATGGACAGCAGCCGCTTCAGGCCAAAGCCGGGCTTGCCCAATTTCTCAGCCAGTGCCGGCTCGCGCAGGCAAGTTTCCAGCAACTCCTGGCTGGAACGGCGTCCACCGGCTTCAGCTTCCTGCTGGCGAAGCAATTGGCGGATCCGGCGGATCTCCAAGGCCGTGCTCATCCCATAGCGGGAAAGCAACAAATTCTGCATCAGCAGCGGGTCATCGGTGAGCGAATCGCTGAACGCCAAGTCCAGCAAATCAAGCAGCGGGCGGACCGCCCCTTCATCCTTCAATGGGATTTCCGCCGGCGGCACTTGTATGCCAATTCCCTGGCCTTCAAGGAAGCGGCTGAAGGAACGCACTTGCGATCCGTTGCGCACGACGATTGCAATATCGGCGAGGCTGCGGTTCTCGTACAGGTTCAAGTGCACGATGCGTTGGGCGATGAATCGTTCTTCCAAGGTGGAATTCTCGAAGACCAGCGCTTGGCACAGTTCATGCTCGGAGGTATTCAATGCTTCGATTGTTCGTCCGCGTAGTCCTGCGGCCAGCGGGACGCGGCTGACGATCCGTTTCCACGCTTCGGTGATTTGTGGCGACATGCGCAAGCCACCGGTGAGCTCCATGAAAGACGCTTCGGTGGTGTGCGCATAGTTCTGTGCAAAACGATGCAGCTCATCGGTGCGCGCTCCACGGAATCCTTGGACAACGCTGTCTGGAGCGGCGAAGGCGACCATCGCACGGTCCTTGCCCAGCAATGACAGCAAGCGATGCTGAGACAGGGTGGCTTCTTGCAGGTCATCGACGAGGATCAAAGCCAAGCGGTCTTGTTCTTCATGCAGGAATCCTTGATTCTCTTCAAGGATCTGCGCCGCACGGGTAATCAGGCCAGCCGGGTCGAAGGCTTCGGCGCTGCCCAGGTCCAGCAGGTCTCGGTACTCCTGGTAGAACAGTGCAGCGGCATGCCATTCGGGGCGCTTGGCTTGTTGTCCCAGGTCTGCAATATCCGCTGGTTCCAGGCCGAGCTCTGAAACACGATCAAAGAACTCTCGAATTTCCTTGCGGAATCCTCGTGTCTCAACGGCCAGTTCCAGTTCGCTGGGCCACTGCGGTCCTTCGGTGAGGCCAGCGGAATGGCCCTCTAGGAGATGGCCGATCAGGGTGTCTTGCTCCGGGCCAGAGAGCAAACGCGGTGCACGTTCAAGCTGGGGCAAGAGACCCTCAACGCGAGCACGGCGAATCAGGTCGAAGGCATATGAGGACCAGGTGCGCACCACAGGTTCGGTAAAAGTGCGTTGCGCCCGGCGGCTGAGTTCGTCGCGAATCGAGGCGGCGGTCAGTCGGGTTGGACCGATAATGAGCAAGGACTGCGGGTCAAGCCCGGCGTCGAGATGTGCCACTGCGGTGTCGATGAGCAGATGGGTCTTTCCTGTGCCCGGGGCACCGGTGACAAGGACGGGGCCTTTCACCGAGCGCAGTTGGCCAAGAACCTCCGCAGTCTGTGCGGTGGGCTGGCTTCGGGTCTCTTCCATACTCATAGTTGATCATCCATCTCGGACATTTTGGGGTTGCCCAACGCCGTACGCAGCGCATCAATTTCTTCCCACGCCTGATTGCTGGGATTCCAGCGGGATTTGTTGATGTTCACGTGCCGGCCCGGAGCAGCCAGCCCTTCTTCATCCCAGTGCCGTTGCGCAGTTTCGGCCAGCGCTTCGGTCAGCGATCCATTCGAGCGAATGATCCGCCACCACGGTGTGCCTGCTGGAGCGCTTGCCATCGCTTTTCCTGCCTGCCGGGCTCCCCCGCTTCCCAGAAGTTCGGCCACGTCCTTGTAGCTCAGGACCGCACCTGCCGGCACCAAGGCAGCAAGTTGGTGCACTGCTTGGGAATAGTCCAGTGGCGGTGGGGGCAAGTGAGCTGTCATGGTTCTATTCTGCCAATTAGCTTGCAGTACTCCACAACACGCAATTCGAACAGCTGTCCTGTCCGGCCTTGGCTGTAGCGTTATACCCATGACTGAATGGCATAAGGGCCTGGCAATTGGCTTTGACTTGGAAACCACTGGTGTTGATACCAACACTGCACGCATCGTGACGGCTTCGGTTGTCTTGTTGGATGCCGAGGGCAACGTGGTGAATAACCGCGAGTGGCTGGTGGATCCCGGGGTTGAGATCCCTGAAGCCGCAGCAGCGGTTCACGGCATCTCCACGGAGAAGGCGCGCGCCGAGGGCGCCCCGGCGAAGCAGTCCGTCCAAGAGATCTTGAACTTATTGAAGTTCGCTTCGGAACAAGCCCCAATCGTTGCCTTTAATGCGTCCTACGATTTCTCTGTGCTCTACAGCGAAGCCGTTCGATACGACCTTGAGCCATTCTTCCCCGGTAACGTGATTGATCCGTTCATCATCGATAAGCAGGTTGATCGGTTCCGCAAAGGCAAGCGCACCCTGGCCGCGGCCTGCGAATTCTATGGTGTAGTTCTAGAGAATGCACACACGTCTTTGGCTGATGCTGTTGCCTGCGTCGAGGTCGCGCGCCAGTTGGGCGAACGCTACCCGCAGCTGCAAGTTGATCCGATGGTATTGCACGGCTGGCAGATCGGCTGGGCGAAAGAACAGGCAGAAAGTTTCCAGGCTTACCTGCGCAAGACGAAGCCTGAAGCTGTTGTTGATGGCGCATGGCCCATCACTGAGTCGTAAAAAGTGAAATAACCAGGCCATTGTGCGTCATTTCACATAGGTCAACTATGGCTGTTGACCACTATGTGGAAGCCATTCGTTCATTTACTGTCATAAATCAGCAAATTTTATTCGACGCACTGCCAAATAAGCCCTTGCACTAAGAAGTTTGAAGGTGTTTTTCCCTTAATTCGAGCGATTTTGTTCGATAGTGATTCAATGGAGGGTACTCTCTACACCCTTTGAGAATCTGAAGGAACACGCCTAGTGATCACAGTTAGTGACCTGCGCAAGGTCTACCAGCAGGGCAGCAAAGATGTTGTTGCCCTTGATGGTGTCAGCCTTGAAGTCCCTACCGGGAAAATTCATGGCATCGTCGGACATTCTGGAGCGGGTAAATCCACTCTTGTCCGTTGCTTGACCTTGCTCGACCAGCCCACCTCCGGAACCGTTGCCGTAAACGGCAAGGAGCTGACCAACGTCAGCACCGACGAATTGCGGAATGCGCGACGTCGAATCGGCATGGTGTTCCAGCACGCGAACCTCTTCGACTCGCGCACCACCGAGCAGAACGTGGCCTACCCGCTGGAACTAGTGGGCACCCCCAAGGCTGAAATTGATGCCAAGGTCGCTGAACTCCTGGAGCTTGTGGGCCTGACCAAGTTCGCCAAGGGCTACCCATCCCAGCTCTCCGGCGGCCAGCGCCAGCGCGTGGGCATCGCCCGCGCATTGGCCACTGATCCAGATGTGCTGTTGTGCGATGAGCCAACCAGCGCATTGGATCCGAAGACCACTGACGAAATCCTGGATCTGGTCAAGAAGCTGCGTGACCGGCTGAACATCACGGTGCTGATCATTACCCACGAAATGCACGTCGTAAAACAGGCCTGCGACTCTGTCTCGCTGCTTGAAGCCGGAAAAATCGTGGAACACGGCAACATCGAACAGGTCATCACCAACGCCAAAGGCAGCTTGGCTTCCACCTTGCTCCCGCTTCCTGGTGATGCTCCGCGCGTCGACGGCGAAGGCCCGATCCTGGACCTGCTCTACACCGGCGACCAGGCAACCCAGCCAGTGATCTCCTCGATCTCGCGCCAGTTCAATACCGATGTCAATGTCTTGGCTGGTTCTGTTGAACAGCTTGGCGAGCAGCAGTACGCGCACTTGCGCCTGCAGCTGGCTGCTGATGCCGATTTGAATGCAATTGTGAATCACCTGAAGTCCACCGGCATCGCCGTAACCGTGAAGGGAGCCAAGTAAGCAATGGATTTCTTCACCCCCACCGTACTCAAGGCCATGTGGGTCGCTACCGTCGAAACTCTGCAGATGGTGGTGATTTCCGGCATCGTCACCGTAGTCATCGGGTTGCTGCTGGGTATTTTGCTCCATGTCACCGGGAAGGGCGGTCTGCGTCCCGTTCGTTGGCTGAACGCGATCCTTTCGGCCGTCATCGTCAACATCACCCGTTCCATTCCCTTCGCCATCTTGATGGTTGCTTTGATTCCCTTTGCTGGCATGCTGGTCGGCACCTCACTTGGTCCGATCGCGGCCTCCGTATCGTTGACCATCGGTACCGTTCCATTCTTCGCCCGCCTTGTTGAGACCGCGCTGCGGGACGTTTCTTCGGGGAAGGTCGATGCCGCATTAGTCATGGGCTCCACCAAGCTCCAAACCATCCGCAAGGTTCTGGTTCCCGAAGCCATGCCAGGGATCATCGCGGCCATCACCACCACCATGGTGACGTTGATCGGCTACTCCGCCATGGCCGGCCTGGTTGGCGGTGGCGGCTTGGGCCGCATGGCCTACACCTACGGCTACGCCCGCTACAGCATGCCCATCATGCTTGCGACCATCGTCATTATCGTGATCCTGGTCCAGCTGGTCCAGATCATCGGCGATGTAATTGCCCGCAAGGTCGATCACCGCTAGCAAATAACCTCCACCGGTTCATCCGGTGGCGCCGTGGAATCGCTGAGGACACGGCAAATTCACTCACACAGTGCCTCACGGCTCTACCTAAGGAAAGAACAAGTTATGCGCAAGAAACTCGCACTCGCCATCACCGGTGTTGCCACCGCATTCGCACTGACCGCTTGCGGCAGCAGCGAACCGACTGCAGACGCTGCAGCTACCTTGGATCCAGCGAACCCTACGGTTATCAAGGTAGGCGCCAGCCCAGTTCCACAGGCAGACATCCTGAACTTCATCGATGAGAACCTGGCTCAGGAAGCCGGCATCGACATCGACGTCGTTGAATACGATGACTACGTTCTTCCAAACACTTCGCTGGCCGACGGCTCGCTGGATGCCAACTACTTCCAGACCGAGGCCTACCTCGCCACCGAGATGAAGGAAAAGGGCTACGAGTTCGCCCACGGCGCTGGCGTTCACGTAGAGCCAATGACTGTCTTCTCCAAGAAGTTCGACAACACCGAGGATGTCACCGAGGGCACCACCGTGCTGCTGAACAACGACCCGGTAAACCAGATCCGTGGCATGCGTGTTCTGGAAGAAGCAGGTCTGCTCAAGAACATCGCCGACGATGACTCGGTCCTCACGGTCGAAGGCGACAAGGAAAAGAACCCTCTGGGCCTGGTACTCAAGGATGCCAACGCCGAGCAGGTTCCGCAGTACTACATGAGTGACGATTCCATCGGTGTGGCTGTTATCAACGGCAACTTCATCGTCCAGGCCAACCTGAACAAGGACGAGATCCTGGCTCAGGAGTCCGGCGAGAACAACCCGAACGCCAACTTCCTGACCTGGCGCGATGGCGAAGAGACCCCAGCCATTGCCAAGCTCGAAGAGCTGCTGCACTCGGATGAGGTCCGCGATTACATCGAGAAGACCTGGAACGACGGCAGCGTCATCGCCGCTTTCTAAGTACTTCTTCCAGCAGCGGGGCACAGCCCCAACGCCAGAGCCACAGCTGCCCGAGTTCCAATCATGGAACTCGGGCAGTTTTCTTTACCCTCAAGCTATCGAGGATTAAACAGCCAACGCCTGGCAGGCACCACAGGTGCCTGCGAGGCGTTGGCTGATGCATTTGTTGCTAAGGACTAGGCCTTGGCGGCCGCAGCTGCCTTCGCGGCTGCTGGAAGGGCTGCGAAGATCTTCTCCATTGCCGCATCGTCGTGGGCTGCCGAGACGAACCATGCTTCGAAGACGCTTGGTGGCAGGTAGATTCCCGACTCCAGCATCGAGTGGAAGAACGGCGCGTAGCGGAAGGCTTCCTGCCCCTGCGCGTCAGCGTAGTTGTGCACGCCCTTTTCGGAGGTGCCGAAGGCTACCGAGAACAAGGTGCCGGCGCGCTGGATCGAGTGATCCAGGCCTGCGGCGTTGAAGGACTCTGTGATCGAGGACTGCAACGCCTCGGACTGCTTGTTCAGGTGCGCGTACACCTCTTCGGTGGCGTGAGTCAGCTGGGCGATGCCAGCGGCCATGGCCACTGGGTTGCCCGAGAGCGTACCTGCCTGGTAGACCGGCCCCAACGGTGCCAGATAGTCCATGACCTCGGCGCGGCCGCCCAGGGCGGCGGTCGGCAGGCCGCCGCCGATGACCTTGCCGAAGGTGTAGAGGTCCGCATTCCAGCCCTCGTCCTTGCCGGTCAAGCCCCAGTAACCCGAGGAAGATGCGCGGAAGCCGGTGAGCACCTCGTCGAGGATCAGCAGTGCGCCGTGCTTGGCGGTGGTGTCCTTCAGGAACTTGTTGAAGCCATCTTCTGGCACGACAACGCCCATGTTGCACGGTGCGGATTCGGTGATTACGGCGGCAATGTTTGCACCGTGCTCAGCGAAAGCAGCTTCAATTGCTGCCCGGTCGTTGTATGGCAGGACCAGGGTCTCGGCTGCGGTCGCAGCGGTCACGCCAGCAGAACCTGGCAGGGCCAAGGTGGCCAGGCCCGATCCTGCGTCAGCCAGCAGGCCGTCCAGGTGTCCGTGGTAGCAGCCGGAGAACTTGATGACCAGTTCGCGGCCGGTGAAGCCACGAGCCAGGCGGACAGCGGTCATGGTCGCTTCGGTACCGGTGGAGACCATCCGCACGCGCTCTACCCCGCCCATGCGGGACTTGATCAGCGCGCCGAGCCTGGCTTCATCCGGGGTGGATGCGCCGAACGACAGGCCGCGATCCACAGCCGCGTGCACGGCAGCCTGGATCTCCGGGTGGGCATGGCCCAGCAGTGCCGGACCCCAAGAGCACACCAGATCAACATATTCCTTGCCATCGGCATCGGTCAGGTAGGCGCCCTTGGCCCCCACCATGAACGGAGGAATTCCACCGACTGAACCGAAGGCGCGCACTGGGGAATTCACGCCGCCTGGCATGACCTCGCGGGCCTCGGCAAAAAGCTTTTCAGAGTTAGACATGCGTCTTATTTACCTTCCTTGAGCCAGCCGGCAACTTCGGCGGCGTAGTACGTCAAAATCTGCTGGGCGCCTGCACGCTTGATCGACAGCAGCGATTCAAGCACGGAGGCCTTGCGGTCAATCCAGCCGTTGGCGGCTGCGGCCTCGATCATCGAGTACTCGCCGGAGATCTGGTAGGCGGAGACCGGAACCGGGGAAATATCGGCAATATCGCGCACAATATCCAGGTAGCTCATGGCCGGCTTGACCATGATCATGTCCGCGCCTTCGGCAATATCCAGTTCAGCTTCCAGCACAGCTTCGCTGCGGTTGGCCGAATCCATCTGGTAAGTGCGGCGGTCCCCCACCAGCTGGGAATCCACGGCCTCGCGGAACGGGCCGTAGAACGCGCTGGCGTACTTGGCGCTATAGGCGAGGATGGACACATCCTGGCGTCCGGCAGCATCCAGTGCTTCACGGATCACGCCGATCTGGCCATCCATCATGCCCGAGGGGCCCAGCATGTGGGCGCCAGCCTCGGCCTGGGCCACAGCCATCTGGCCGTAGATTTCCAAGGTGGCATCGTTATCCACGCCGCCCTGGGCATCGAGCACGCCGCAGTGGCCGTGCGAGGTGAATTCGTCCAGGCAGACATCGGACATGACCACCAGTTCATCGCCTACTTCGGCGCGTACCGCTGCAATGCCGCGGTTCAGGATGCCCTGCGGGTCAAGACCGGCTGAACCGTTCTCGTCGCGTACTTCCGGGATGCCGAAGAGCATGATGCCGCCCAGGCCCAGCTCGGCCGCGTTCGACGCGGCAGCCTTCAGCGAGTCCATGGTGTGCTGGTAGACCCCTGGCATGGAGGTGATCTCGTTGGGCTCGGCCAGTCCCTCGCGCACGAAGGCAGGCAAGATCAGTTGACGTGCCGAAAGCTCATTTTCTGCCACCAAACGGCGGATGGCGGGATTCTGCCGCAACCGGCGCGGGCGATGCTGAGGGAAACCCATGGCTCCTCTTTCTCCAGTTCTCATAACTTCTTATTTCGTTGTGCACACTTCCGGTCCGGGAATTACCGGTACCGGAGCAAATCTTGGGCCGCACGGGCCAGGCCCTGCGGGGTGGGAGCAGAGGCCACCGCATGCACCGGCAGCCCGGCACGCTCCATGGCCCGGGCCGTCGGACGGCCAATCGCGATGGTCTGCAGTTTCTCGGGCAGCTGCGTACCTGCCAGCTGCACGAAACGTCGGACTACGCTGGGAGCCGAGAAGACCACTAGATCCTGTTCTTCCAGTCTGTCACCGATGCGGTTCGCCGATAAGACATTGAGTCCGGGTACCGCTTCCGGCTCTGACACGGGGGTGCCATCGGCCGGAGCATCCACGGTTTCATAGGCAATGAATTCATTGACCTGCACCGGGTATTTGCCCAGCCCGTCGGCCAGCGTGGAGCTGGCCAGATCGCCGTGCGGATAGCAGATCCTGGCGCCCGGCTCAGGGACCCAGGCCGCAAGCATGCCGGCAGCCGATTGCTCTTCAGCTTCGAAGTCCACGCTGCGGCCCAAGTACCTTTCGATGGCTTCGGTGGTTTTCTCTCCGACCGAGGCCAGGCGAAGCGGCTCGGGCAACGGCTGGCCATCCAAGACCTGCTGCACTACCTTGACGGTATTCACCGAGGTGAAGACCAGCCAGGAGTAGGCTCCGGCCACCAGCTCGCTGGCCATGTGCTGCAGCGAACTGCGATCGGCAGGCCAAACGGTTTCGATCAGCTGGGCGCACCACGAGGTGATGCCCAGCTGATCGAATTCCTGCACGGTGGCCGCGGCACGTGCCGGGTTGCGCAGGATCAGTGCTTGATAAGCCATGGCCCTGAGCTATGCCAGCCCGGCGACTACGGCAGCGCCATCGGCGATCATCGACTGCGCCAGCGAACGGCCCAGCTGCTGTGCAGCATCGGTGGTGCTGCAGGCGATCCGTGCGCTGCGGCGCATGGTTTCCGAGCCATCGGGGTTGCAGGCCACCGCTTCAAGAACCAGGTCATCGCCGTCGATATGGGCCAAGGCACCAATCGGGGCGGCGCACCCTGCTTCCAGCGTGGACAGCAGCGCGCGTTCGGCCTCTACCTGCATGCGGGTGTGGGCATCATCGAATTGGGACAGCGCCGCATCCAGGGCCTGGTGCCCCGAACCTGCACTGCGGGTTTCCAAAGCCAAAGCGCCCTGGCCCGGTGCAGGCAGCATGATCGAAGGATCCAGGTACTCGGTGATGTGATCTTCCAAGCCCAGCCGGCGCATGCCGGCAGCTGCCAGGATCACCGCATCCAGGTCGCCCTGGGTGGAGCGTCCCACGCTGCCATCATCCAAGGTCTTCCCTACACCCTTGACGCGGCCCAAGCGGGTTGGGACGTTGCCACGGATATCAACAATCTCGAAGTCGCTGCGGTAGGCCAGCAGCTGGGCTGCACGACGCGGCGAGCCGGTACCGATCTTGGCACCGTGCGGCAGCTGGTCCAGTCCCAGCGAGTCACGCGAGCACAGCGCATCGCGCACGTCTTCACGCGCGGGAATCGCGGCCAGCACCAGGCCTTCAGGCTGCGCGGTCGGCAGGTCCTTGAGCGAGTGCACGGCCAGGTCGCAGCCGGCATCCAGCAGGTGCTGGCGCAGGGCGGCGGCGAAGACGCCGGTGCCGCCCAGGGTGGCCAGCGAACCGGTCACCACATCGCCTTCGGTCTTGACCAGAACAGTTTCCACGTCCAGCCCGGAAATCCCGGCCAGCTTTTGCGCGGCCCATCCGGTCTGGGTCGTGGCCAGCGCGCTGCCACGGGTTCCTACACGAAATGATTCGCTCATGATTGGGGTACACCAACTTCTGAATCTACTGCGCCGATCGTCGGGCGCAACGTTCCGTCCAGGGCACGCTTCTCGCAGCAGCCCGGACGGCAGACATCAAACCATGGACCGCCGGCAACCACCGAGGTGCGGCCCTCGCGCAGCGCCTTGCCATCGGGGCCGGCCAGGCGTTCTTCAACCAGGTCCACCAGGCCGGTAATGAACGCCTGGTGGGTCCCCGGGGTGGCGACACGGTCAAAGGCCAGGCCCAGCTCGGCGCAGCTGTCCCGGGCTTCGGTGTCCAGATCCCACATCACTTCCATGTGGTCGGAGATGAAGCCGATGGGCACCACCACTACCCCGGCGATCCCTGCGGCGGCGTCTTCTTCCAGCGCATCGTTGATGTCCGGTTCCAGCCATGGCACATGCGGTGCCCCGGAACGCGATTGGTACACCAGCGAATGCTCCAGCCCCTGGGCTTCTTCAACCTGGGAGAGGATGTAGTCAGCTACGGCCTGGTGCTGGGTGGTGTACAGGTTCTCGTACCCGTCGGCGCGGATGCCTTCGGGCCCGGCGGCCTGGGCATCGGCCATCGGGATGGAGTGGGTGACGAAGACGATCTTGATCTGGCCATCTTCCTTCCCTGCTTCAGCCAGCTGAGCACGGACGTTGGCCAGCGAGGTACGCAGCGAGTGGACGAAAGGCGTCACGAAAGCCGGGGTATCGAAGAACTGGCGCAGCTTGTCGATCTCCACCACGCCGTCCAGACCGGTTTCCAGCAGGCCCATGCCAGCATCTTCACGGTACTGGCGGCATGCCGAGTAGCCGGAGTACGCGCCGGTGCCCATCAGCAGCACCTTGCGATGCCCATCGGCGGCCAGTTCCTTGAGCGTGTCATTCACGAACGGGTGCCAGTTGCGGTTGCCCCAGTAGATCGGCAGGTCGATGCCGCGATCAGCAAGTTCGGCTTCCAGCGCGGCCTTCAGCGCGCGGTTCTGCGCGTTGATCGGCGAGACACCGCCATTCTTGCGGTAGTGCACCGCGACTTCTTCCAGACGCTCGTCCGGGATACCGCGGCCTTCGGTGACCTTGCGCAGGAACGGGATGACATCATCCTGGCCCTCGGGTCCGCCGAAGGACGCCAGCAAGATGGCGTCGTACGCCTTGGGGATCATGCGGCCTTGGCCGTCATATCCCTGGCGGGGGTCGAAGGCCTGGCTCACTTCAGGACCTCTAGTACCTGCGCGGCCGAGATGCGGCGGCCGGTGTAGAACGGAGTCTCCTCACGCACATGGTGGCGGGCTTCGGTGTAGCGCAGGTGGCGCATCATGTCGACCAAATCGATCATGTCATCGGCTTCCAGGCAGATCTGCCATTCGAAGTCGCTGAAGGAGAAAGCGGCTACGGTGTTGGCCAGTACGTTAGGGAATTCGCGGCCCAGGATGCCGTGGTCGCGCAGCATCTTGCCGCGCTCTGCTGGATCCATGGTGTACCACTCGGTGGAGCGCACGAACGGGTAGACGGTCATCCATTCCTTGGCATCCACGCCGCGGGCGAATGCCGGCGAGTGGTCCTTGGCGAATTCTGCTTCGCGGTGCACGGCCATGGTGGAGTACACGATTTCGGTACCCTCCAGCAGTGCGGAGCGGCGGATCTTGCGCATCGAGGCCTGCAGCAGCTCAGCGGCTGGACCGTGGACCCAGATCATCACGTCTGCGTCTTCGCGCATGGCCGAGACGTCGTAGATGCCGCGCACGATGGCGCCTTCGGCAGCCAGCTGCTCGATCAGGGCATCGAATTCAGCGGCAGCGGCCTCGGAACGCTCAACGATTTGCGAACGCTTGAAAATGGTCCACAGGGTGTAGAAGAACGTCGGGTTTTCTCCTGCATTCTCACGTTCGCGAATGACTGGGGAATTATGCTCCGGTGCGGTGCTCACTTGGTATTCTCCTTGATCTGGTTTTGGACAGCTGTCCAGGTTAGTTAGCTTGGGGGTGCTTAGCGGGCGCTGATTGCCACGGCGCTGCGGGCTTGGGCGATAACTCGCGCCAGCCCGGTGCCGGCAATCCATGCGCCAACTACATCGAGCCCTTCGAAGTCCGACAGGTTGTGCTGCAGTGCGGTGCGGCGCGCCGTTGCGGCCTCCCCCTGCAGCGGAACCATGTCGCTGAAGCGTGAAACGGTGCTTCCCAAGACATCATCACGATGCAATTGAACACCGAGAATCTTTGAAGCATCTTTGATTGCCTGGTCGATGAGTGCGGAGTCATCCCCGGATTCGACCAGGTTCTCGTGTTCGCCGATCCGTCCAAAGGACAGGCGGATGACATGCGTGCCTGGGCCGGACTCGTCAGCCAGCCAAGGCCACTTGGCGGTCGAATGGGTCAGCGCCTTCGCGGCCAGCGGGGCTTGCTTGGAAACCAGCACCCCTGAACCGCGCGGGGCATCATCAAGTTCCGGCTTGTCGATTACCAGAATCGCCAAGGCAATGGCGTTGGCGTCACCATCGGAGTCAAGTTGCTGTTCTGCGGCGAACAGGGGGTTGAGCAATTCAAGGGCAGGCTGCGCGGGAACCGCGAGCACTACCCGATCTGCGTGCAATTCCTGGCCCAGGGTTCGCACGGCGTACGGTGCAGCCGCTTGCGGATCATGGCTCAAGGCGGTGGCAGCGCAATTGCGCACCAGCGCGACTCCAGCTTCTTCCAGTTGGGCCACCAGGGCCTGGACCATGGTGTGCATGCCGCCGTTGAGCCCAGCGACCCGGGAGCCTGCGGGGGCCGAAGCCTGCAGCTTGGACACCGCACGAGCCAGCGAACCGGTCTCCTGCATGGCCTGGCGCAGTCCCGGCGCGGCGGCGTCAATGGAGATCTTGGCTGGGTCGGTGGAGTACACGCCGTTGACCACTGGAGCGACCAGCTGATCCAGCACCGCTTGGCCCATGCGTGCACGGACCACTTCAGCGATGGACAGCTTTTCGGTAGCCCATTTCTTGCTCATCGGGGTGATCAGGTCTGCCGCGGCGCGCACGGTGGCTGGACGGCCGATGATCGCTCGCACTTCATCGGTGCGCACGTTACCCGGGATGCCCAGCATCGCGGTGGCCGGCATCGGATGGGCCAGGATCTCTTGGTCCTCGCCCTGGATGAGCCAAGCAGGCTGCCCGGAGGTGGCGGCGATCTGCTCGCCGAGATCCAGCTCGTCGAGGTAGGAGGCGACGACTCCCCCGCGCACGGCGAAGGATTCGGCGCCGGCGTCAATTCTCAGTCCCGCAACTTCGGTGGAGCGTACGCATCCGCCGAAGTTACCGGTGGCTTCCAGCACGGTGACTTCGTGGCCGGTCTGGCGCAGTTCGCGGGCGGCAACCAGTCCGGCGATGCCGCCGCCGATCACCACTGCATGCGGTGCCGCGTTCTGCTGGCCATCACCATCCGTATCGGTCTTAGCTAGGCGTGCTTCGCTGGCGTGGCGCACCTTTTCCAACAGGCGCAAGGCGTGCGCTGCGGCCTCATTGGCAATATCGCGTCGCGGTTTGGCCGCATCAGTGGTTTCGGATGAATCCCCTGCACGCAGGTTGCGCTGTTCCTTGCTCACGTACCTAGCACCCTTCTACCTTCAGAATTTGACCGGGCCCTGTCCTGCACTTTGTCCTCGACGGACAGTTGGACAAGGACCCTGAACCTAGCTTAGACCTGTTGAATTACAGCGAGTGGATGAGCTCCACCACACGGGTCAACACGGTTGGATCGGTGGTCGGAGGAACACCGTGGCCCAGGTTCACCACGTGGCCGCGAGCGTTCTTGCCCGCTGCCACCACTTCACGCACATGCGCTTCGAGAACTTCCCAAGGTGCAGCCAGCAAAGCCGGGTCGATATTGCCCTGGACCGATACGTCCTGGCCCAGGCGTTCGATGGCCGTTTCCAGCGGGATGCGGTAGTCCACGCCCACGGTATCGACCCCTGCATCGCGCATCGCGGTGAGCAGCTCGCCGGTTCCGGTGCCGAAGTGGATCATAGGCACACCCAGATCGCGCACGTAGTCCAAGGACTTCACCGAGTAAGGAGCAACGAACTTCTGGTAGTCCGGCAGCGACAGCGAGCCGGCCCAGGAGTCGAAGAGCTGCGCGGCCGAAGCTCCGGCCTCGACCTGGGCGCGCAGGAACTTGCCCGAGGCATTCGCGGCCCAGCTCATCAATCCGTCCCAGACTTCCGGGTCGGTGTGCATCATGGTGCGCGGGCCCAGGTGGTCGCGGCTCGGCTTGCCCTCGACCATGTAGGCGGCCACGGTGAATGGCGCTCCGGCAAAACCGATCAGCGGGGTGCTGCCCAGTTCGGCAACGGTCAGGCGCACTGCTTCGCGGATTGGTTCCAGGGCTTCGTCGGTGAGCTCTGGAAGGGCGGCGACCTGTTCGGCGGTGCGGATCGGGGTATCGAGTACCGGGCCAACACCTGGCACGATGTCTACGCCGATGCCGGCCAGTCGCAGCGGGATGACGATATCGGAGAAGAAGATTCCGGCGTCCACCTTGTGGCGGCGCACCGGCTGCAAGGTGATCTCGCTGGCCATGGCAGGGTCCAGGCAGGAGTCGAGCATGCTCACCCCTTCGCGCAGCTTCAGGTATTCAGGCAGCGAACGGCCGGCCTGGCGCATGAACCACACCGGGTGATGCGACGGCTTCTTGCCGGTCAGAGCTTGGATCAGAGCGGAATCTTGGGTACGGCCATCAATCATCGGATGGTTCTGCGACAGGGTCATGCCCCAATTCTGCCAAGTCTTCAGATTAAAAGCCCATTAAGTGCGTTCGCCCGCAGGGGAAGGTGAGCAAACTAA
Organism: Glutamicibacter sp. MCAF14; assembly: GCF_052114325.1. NCBI lineage: Bacteria > Bacillati > Actinomycetota > Actinomycetes > Micrococcales > Micrococcaceae > Glutamicibacter > Glutamicibacter sp. MCAF14. The sequence continues at coordinate 411,496 of NZ_JBFREO010000002.1, read as the reverse complement.
CCCCTTGGAACCATGCGAATTTAGGCACGCCTGCATTGTCTGGCAGTTTTTTCCGGCCTATTCTAGGGTCACTGTGGTTTTCTTATCTCTTGTCGCATCGCATTCGCAGCTCGATCTGGAGACCGTCGCACAAATCAGTGCCTCGGCCGACGGGCTGGCAGCTGCCTCCGTGAACGGTTCGGCGGCTATCAATGGCGCCGTCGTGCTGGCCACCTGCAACCGCTTCGAGGTCTACGCTGACGTAGATCATGTCGAAGACGCTGCAGAACATCTGGTCAGCGAGCTGGCATCCAGCACCGACCTCTCCCCTGACTTCCTGGCCCGCCGCCTGACCACCTTGGAAGGCGATCCGGTTATCGAGCATCTCTTCTCGGTCGGTGCCGGACTGGACTCAGCTGTTGTCGGCGAACGCGAGATCGCCGGACAGGTCCGCCGTGCATTGACTCAGGCACAGCAGGAGAAGACCACCACCAGCAATCTCACCCGCCTGTTCCAGAACGCCACCCGTGCAGCCAAGGACGTCGGCTCGAACACCGATCTGGGTACCCAGGGCAAGTCCGTCGTGTCTGTGGCCTTGGATCTGGCTGAAGAGCTCATGGACGGGGACCGCGCCTGGGCTGAACAGGATGTCGTGCTCTTCGGCACCGGTTCCTACGCCGGCGCCACCATGGCCCTGCTCAAGGAACGCGGCGTTGCCCGCATTTCGGTGTACTCCAGCTCCGGACGTGCCGCAGATTTCACCGCCAAGCGCGGCGGCTTCCCACTAACCGATGAACTGCTGCCGCAAGCATTGCGTGAAGCGGACATCATCGTCGGCTGCTCCGGCGGCGGGCACCAGCTTTCGCGTGCTGAACTTGAATCGCTGCGCGTGAAGAACCATCCGCTGGTCGCCATCGACATGGCATTGACCCACGATTTCGATCCAACCTTGGCCCAGCTGCCGCAGGTCGAGCTGATCACCTTGGAATCGGTGCGCATGGCCGCTCCGACCGAACAGGCCATGGCCGTGCATGCGGCCAGCCGCATCGTGAAGAACGCGACTGCGGAGTTTGCCGCAGCCCAGCGTGAACGCGAAGCGGACTTCGCAATTGTCGCACTGCGCCAGCACACCAAAGCGGTTTTGGATGCCGAGATCGCCAAGGTCCGTGCCCAGCACGGCTGCAGCGCCGCGGCAGAAGAAGTTGAGCTTGCCATGCGCCGCATGGTGCGCCAGCTGCTGCACGTGCCTACGGTCCGCGCCCGCGAATTGGCAGGCGAAGGCCGCACCAGCGAATACGTCTCGGCTTTGGAAACCCTCTACGGCCTCGAGCTCGCCCAGCCCGAGCCTGCAATGCCGCAGCCGGCACAACCCGAAGCCAGCTGCCCGGCAGTCCCAGAAACCAAAACCGCGTAGGAAATCTACTTTTCCGCCTGTATATTTCCACTTTCCGGATAGAAGCATGTAATACTACTTCCAAGTAGGTCACCTCTCAAGAATTCCCGCAATGACTTGGGAGCTGAGCGCTCTGCAGCTGGAAAGGCCCCACTGGACATGACGGAACTCGAAAATAGCAAAGGCACTCGCCCGCAACGGATGCCCCGTGAAGCGCGACGCCGCCAGCTGCTTCAAGCAGCGCACCAGGTTTTCGTTGCCCATGGCTACCATGGCGCCTCCATGGATGAAATCGCCGAAGTCGCCTTGGTTTCCAAGCCAGTGCTCTACCAGCACTTCCCCGGCAAGCGCGAACTCTATCTAGCCTTGCTGGATTCGCACCTTGCCGACTTCAGCCGGCAGCTGGATGAAGCCATCCGCTCCACCGAAGATAACCGCGAGCGCGTCTTCGCCACCATCAACACGTACTACAGCTACATCAAGGGCGAATCCCAGGCCTACCGCCTGATCTTCGAATCCGATGTGCTCTCCGATCCGCTCATCGCCGATCGCATTGAACAGTTCAACAGCTCACTGGCCTCATCCATCGCCCGGGTCGTTGTTGAAGATACCGATATGAGCGAAGACGAAGGCCTGCTCATTGGCCGCGGACTCGCCGGACTGTCCCAGATTTCGGCACGCTATTGGGCTACCAGCGATTCCGCGGTGGACCAGAACTCGGCTGTCGAACTGATCTCCCGTTTAGCTTGGCGCGGAATTTCACAGTTCCCGAAAGAAAACTAGATAAATTAGTCATCAGAGGACCCATTCGGGACACCTATTTCGTTCGAGAGGATCTGCGAGAATCATGGAAATCCGCATTGGCATTCAGAATGTCGCCCGCGAAGTTGTACTTGACTCCGAGCTGAGCAACGCAGAAGTCAACGAACTGGTCTCAAAGGCTATCGCCGACGGCTCAGTTCTGGCACTGAAGGATTTGAAGGGTCGCGAAGTCCTGGTACCTTCAGCTGGCATCGCCTACGTTGAGGTTGGCCCAGAAGAAGTTCGCCGCGTCGGCTTCGCACAGTAGCGCTTGTTGACTGCCAAAGCATCGCCTTGGCAGTGAATGGCCGGTTTCGCTTCAAAGCGAAACCGGCCATCTCTTTGCATCAAATAGTGATTTGCTTCACCTAGTCGTGATATTCCTAAAGGGTGACTGAACGACGAATCCGCAGCCCCCGCCCCGTGCCCGCCAGCTCGTTGGCCCAGCTCCTGCTGGGCCTGGAAACCGAGTTCGAGGTACCGGCACCCTTCGATGAGCCAACCCTGCAGGCCGCAGAACAGGCGGTAGCCGAACTCCAGCTTCCTGAAGATGACGCCACGCAGATCCCGTTCTTCACCATTGATCCGGTGGGCGCCACCGATCTGGACCAGGCGATGTTCCTGGAGCGCAACGACCAGGGCTACACCGTGCACTACGCGATTGCGGACGTGCCGGCCTTCGTTGCACTGGACAGCCAGCTGGACCAGGTCGCCCGCCAACGCGGCCAGACCTACTACCTGCCGCATCGCAAAATCACCTTGCACCCGCCGTTGATCTCCGAAGATCAAGGTTCGCTGCTGCCTGACCAGACCCGTCCGGCCTTCCACTGGAAAATTTCCTTGGACGCCGATGGAGCACTGGGCGAGGTAGAGCTCAAACGCGTACGCATTCGTTCGCGCGCCCAACTGGACTACGCTTCGGCCCAAGCCCGGCTCGATTCAGGGGAACCGGACGAGCAATTGGAATTGCTCGCCGAAATCGGTGCGGCCCGGCTCAACCAAGAGCAGCTGCGCGGAGGGGCTTCGCTGAATCTCCCGGACCAGGAAATCGAGGAAGACGGCGAAGGCTACAAGCTGGTCAGCCGCGCACCCTTGCCGCTGGAAGAGCATAACGCGCAGATCTCTCTGGTAACCGGAATCGCCGCCGCGCGCATCATGCTCAAGGCCGGGGTAGGCATCCTGCGCACCATGCCGGCCCCGGATGAAGAAGACAAGCAGGAATTCCGCACCCAGACACAGCTGCTGGGCAAGCCTTGGGATTCGTCCATCAGCTACGGGCAGTACCTGCACACCTTGGATGTCAGCGACCCCAAGCAACTGGTGATCATGCATCGCGCCGCAGCACTATTCCGCGGCGCGGACTACCAGGTCATTGCCGGGCAGCCAGAAGAAGAACTGATACAGGCCGCACTGGCCGCGCCCTACGCGCACACCACGGCCCCGCTGCGCCGGCTGGTAGACCGCTTCGTGCTGCTCACCTGCTACTTGCTGTCCACCGGGCAGCCGATCCCAGATCAGCTCACCGCGGCACTCGATGAGCTGCCGGGGCTGATGCGCACCAGCTCGATCGCCGCGAACAGGGTTAATAATGCGGCCGTTGACCTGCTCGAAGCCTACGTACTCAAGTCCCGCATCGGGGAAGAATTCGAGGCTATCGTGCTCAAGGACGCGGTGGCCAAGGACGATGGAAGCCTGCGTCCCGGAACCTTGCAATTAGTGCAGGATCCGGTCACCGGCCAGTTCGCCGGCAGCGCGAAGCCAGGAACCCTGGTGCGGGTGAAACTGGTCCAGGCCGATCCCAAAACGCGTAAGATCGGCTTCGAAATCGTGGCCTAGGACTCGCAAACCCTGGTTTTGCGGCAAAACCAGTTATGCTTGGCCTATTAGTAAATAGGATGCCCGATCGCAATGGGCTGATAGATGAAACAGTTTTGTGGTGACTTCCCAGCGGTCACCATCCCACAGGTGCTTGACGAAGGCATCTAATGTGAACGAAGCGATCGGCTCCGCTGGACTCGCGCAGTACCCAGAAGCTCGCGGCTTATGACAAGCCAAGAAGGAGCAGGGGCTGCGCCCACATGAAACGAGAATAAAGACATCGTGACTGACACGACTCTTTCGGCACAGGCTGCCGAACCACTAGACAACGAATCAGTTGAAGCAGAGCCAGCCAAGCAGAGCTTTGCCGATCTGAAGGTACGCGAAGACATTGTTGCTTCGCTTTCGGAAGCCGGTATCGAGTACGCCTTCCCCATCCAGGCCCTGACCCTTCCGGTCGCACTGAGTGGCAATGACATCATCGGACAGGCCAAGACCGGTACCGGCAAGACCTTGGGCTTCGGCATTCCTGCGCTGCAGCGCGTGGTTCGCGAAGGCGACAAGGGCTATGAAGATCTTGAATTCCCCGGTGCCCCGCAGGCGCTGATCGTGGCTCCAACCCGCGAGCTGGCTATCCAGGTCGGTGCCGATCTGGCCCAGGCTTCGAAGCACTCGAACATCTCGATCACCACCATCTACGGCGGCCGCCCGTATGAAGAGCAGATCAACGCCCTGAAGGCCGGCACCGACGTCATCGTTGGCACCCCAGGACGCCTGATCGACCTGAACCGCCAGCGCGTGCTGAACCTCAAGCAGGTCAAGACCGTGGTCCTGGATGAGGCCGACGAAATGCTGGATCTGGGCTTCCTTCCCGACGTCGAGCGCATCCTGGCCGCCCTGCCGCCAGTACGCCAGGCGATGCTGTTCTCGGCAACCATGCCCGGCGCCGTGATCACCATGGCCCGCCGCTATATGACCCGTCCAACCCATATCCGTGCCCAGGATCCGGGCGATGATGATTCGCTGACCAAGCGCAACATCCGCCAGCTGATCTACCGTGCGCACAACATGGACAAAGATGAGATGGTTGCCCGTCTGCTGCAGGCCGAAGGCCGCGGCAAGACCATCATCTTCACCCAGACCAAGCGTTCGGCTGCCCGCCTGTCCGATGAGCTGATCGACCGCGGCTTCAACGCCGGTTCGCTGCACGGCGACTTGGGCCAGGGCGCCCGCGAGCAGGCCTTGAAGGCCTTCCGCTCGGGCAAGGTTGAAATCCTGGTCGCCACCGACGTTGCCGCCCGCGGCATCGACGTGGACGACGTCACCCACGTGGTCAACCTGCAGTGCCCGGATGACGAGAACACGTACTTGCACCGCGTAGGCCGCACCGGCCGTGCCGGCAACACCGGCATCGCGGTCACCTTCGTGGACTGGGATTCGGTGCCACGCTGGTCGCTGATCAACAAGGCGCTGGGCCTGAACGTTCCAGAGCCAGTGGAAACCTACTCCTCCTCGCCGCACTTCTTCGCTGATCTGGAGATCCCGAAGGGCACCAAGGGACGCTTGCAGCGTGCCAAGAAGAGTGCACCGGCTGAGGGCGACGGTTCGCCGCGCCGCGATGAATCGGCACGCACCCCGCGCCGCCGCAGCAGCTCGCGCACCCGTACCCGCACCGTGAACGGCGAGCAGAAGCATAGCTCCCAGGGCGGCGCAGCTGAGCAGGACGGCGCACGCCACGGCCACTCCAAGGGCAAGCAGGACCGCCCGGCCCGTGAAAATGAGCGTCATCGCGAAACTCACGTTTCCGGCGAGGAACAGCAGGCTGAAAGCGGCGCCACCGCACGTCGCCGCCGCCCGCGCCGCCGCACCCGCAGCACCGAAGACGGCGGCCAGGACTAAGTAGCAGTCCGCCTCGTCCGTCAACTTTTCCGAAAGGAACTCACACCAGCGGTGCTCGCTCTACCCGAAGAACCAGCTTTGCCCCAGGCCCGAACGCAGGACGCTGAGCCGTCCGGCGTTCAGGCCGCGGGCAATACCGTGTATCACGGTGATAACCTCTCCATCCTCGGCTCCTTGCCAGATCAAAGCTTCACCCTGATCTATGTGGATCCGCCGTTCAACACCGGACGCAAGCAAACCCGTGCCCAGCGCACCATGGTTCGCGCTGCCGAAGGCGAAGGCGACCGCACTGGTTTCAAGGGACGCGAGTACAACACCGAGCTGGGAATCGCTCGTTCATATCACGATACGTTTGATGACTATCTCAGCTTCATCGAGCCGCGGCTACGCGAAGCCCATCGGTTGCTGGCTGAGGACGGCACCTTGTACGTGCACCTAGATTACCGCGAGGTGCACTACGTGAAGGTGCTGCTCGATCAGATTTTTGGTCGTGATTGCTTCTTGAATGAACTAATCTGGGCCTATGACTACGGGGCTCGGGCCAAGAGCCGCTGGCCGGCCAAGCACGACACCATCTTGGTCTACGTGAAGGATCCCAAGCAGTACCACTTCGACTCGGCCGAGGTGGACCGCGAGCCTTATATGGCTCCCGGTCTGGTTACCCCGGAGAAGCGCGCCTTGGGCAAGCTTCCTACCGATGTCTGGTGGCACACGATCGTTTCGCCGACCGGCAAGGAAAAGACCGGCTACCCGACGCAGAAGCCCGAAGGGGTACTGCGCCGAATCGTGGCTGCTTCTTCGCGTCCCGGCGATCTGGTGCTGGACTTCTTCGCCGGTTCGGGAACGACCGGCGCAGTGGCCGCGAAGTTGGGCCGCCAGTTCGTGCTGATCGACCAGAACCCCGAGGCCATCGAGGTCATGAAGGCCCGGTTGCCCGAAGGCACCAACTATATTGAGGGCGACGTACCAGTCCCCTGATCAATAATTCTTTGCAACATGTCCGGCTCGGTGAGATTCTCACCGAGCCGGTTCAGTTTTCCGGTGCCGTGGTAATCCGAGGAGCCGGTGACAATCAGGTCGTGCTCGGCGGCCAGCTCCAGCAACCAAGTTTTGCCTTCAGCGGTATTGTCCCGGTGGTGCACTTCAACACCTGCCAGTCCCGCATCGATCATGTCGTGGAAGGTGGAGTCCGGAACGACCCGTCCACGCGCTGAGGCCTTGGGGTGGGCGAAGACTGGGACACCACCGGCTTCACGCACCAATTGCACCGCAGTGACCGGACTGACCGCTGGATGCGAGACGTAATAGCGCGAGCGTGAAGAAAGAATATTGGCAAAAGCCTCATTGCGGTTTTCCACTACCCCGGCAGTGACCAGGGCGTCGGCAATATGCGGGCGGCCCACGGTGGAGCCGGGCAGGCAATGCTCCCCCACCAGATCCCAGCTGATCGGGTAGTCCTCGGCAAGCAAATCCACGATGCGCCGGGCGCGGATGATGCGTGAGTTCAGCGCATTATCCAGTTCATCGAGCAGCGGCTGGTAGGACGGGTCGTGCAGATAGCTCAGCAGGTGCACGCTGATCCCGTTGGAGTCCTGGCAGGTGATCTCCATGCCCGGGATGAACCCCAAGCCAAGCTTCGAGGCCGCCTCCGTGGCCTGGGGCCAGCCGGTGGTCTGGTCATGATCTGTCAGCGCCACAACATCCAGGCCGGCCACCGAAGCTGCATGCATCAGCTGGGTGGGAGTTTCAGTTCCGTCGGACACATTGGAGTGGGTGTGCAGGTCAATTCGCATATGCCTAGGTTATCCCCTGCGCTGATTCTTTGCTGGGATACAGCTGATGGTGACACACTTGGACTATGACCAATCAAGATTCATCTGCACCAAGCACTGATCAGCCGTTGGAAGACCGTGTGAACAACCGTTCCCAGCGTCCAACGTCCAAGGCATTCCAGGAATTCATGGCCACCTCGTGGGCCCCTGATACCTCCGATTTGCCAGCACAAGATGCCGCAGCCGGCTACGCGGTAGCCCGCCGTGCCAAGCTCTCGGAAAACTTCACCGGTGAACGCCTCGTCATTCCGGCCGGACCGCTCAAGGTCCGCTCCAATGACACCGACTACCGTTTCCGCCCGCACTCGGCCTTCGCCCACCTGACCGGCTTGGGTGTCGACCACGAGCCGGATGCGGTTCTGGTGATGGAACCAACCGATGACGGCACGGGCGAGCACGGTTCGAACCACGTTTCCACCCTGTACTTCGCCCCGATGGCAGGCCGCGACACCACCGATTTCTACCTGAACTCGCGTTCGGGCGAATTCTGGGTGGGCCCGCGCCCAACCCTTTCCTCGCTTTCTGCCCGCACCGGCATGCCAACCGATTCGCTGGACCAGCTGGAAATGGCCATCACCAAGAACTCCGGCCCGCAGGCCCTGGGCGGCATCCGCATCCGCCTGGTCCGCGAGGTGGATCTTAACATCGAGGCCCTGGTGGATACCTCGCGCATGAACACCGGCCAGGACCTGGAAGCCAGCGATGCGCTGGATACCGAGCTGTCCGAGTTCGTCTCGGAAATCCGCCTGGTCAAGGACGAGTACGAAATCGCAGAATTGCGCAAGTCCGTGAACGCGACCATCAACGGTTTCGAAGACGTAGTACGCAACCTGGACAAGGCCATGGCCCACGAACGCGGCGAACGCGTCGTTGAAGGCGCCTTCTTTGCCCGTGCCCGACTCGAGGGTAACGAGCTGGGCTACGACACCATCGCGGCCTCGGGCAACAACGCCACCATCTTGCACTGGATCCGCAACACCGGAACCGTCAAGGACGGCGAAGTGCTGCTGCTGGATGCCGGTGTCGAAGCCGAATCGCTGTACACCGCAGACATCACCCGCTCGCTGCCGGTCAACGGCAAGTACACCGAGGTCCAGCGCAAGGTCTACCAGGCCGTGCTGGATGCCGCTGATGCTGCCTTCGCCGTGGCCAAGCCGGGCTTGAAGTTCCGCGATCTGCACCTGATCGCTACCCGTGTGCTGGCCGAGCGCCTGCACGAGTGGGGCATCTTGCCGGTATCGGTGGAAGAAGCCATGGATCCAGAAGGCCAGCATCATCGCCGCTGGATGCCGCACGGCACCAGCCACCACCTGGGCCTTGATGTCCACGACTGCGCACAGGCACGCGCCGAGCTGTACCTGGACGCCGTACTTGAAGAGGGCATGGTCTTCACCATCGAGCCGGGCCTGTACTTCAAGGATGAGGATCTGGCGATCCCTGAGGAGTACCGCGGCCTGGGCGTGCGCATCGAAGATGACATCCTGGTCACCGCTGATGGCGCCGAGAACCTGAGTGCCGCCCTGCCACGCAAGCCTGAGGAGGTTGAAGCGTGGATGGCTAAGCTGCGCGGCTAAGGAGTCCTGCAGCGTTAAGCAGTGAAAGGTCTGGTTGAAGTTACCAGGGTAACTTCAACCAGACCTTTCGTTGTTCTTGCAGGCCTTGAGCGCCTGGATGAACTGATTCAGTCCTTGTTGGACTCTGCGTCCTGGGCCGGTGCCTGAGTCTGCCCTGCAGCATCTACCTTCGGCTCAACCTCAGAGAGGTCTTCGGCTTCCGGCTGCTTGGCTGGCTGCTGTTCGCTGACCGGGGCTGCAGCGTGATCGCCACCTGGCTGCTCGCTGGCGGCCGGGGCCGCGCTGGCTTCCTCGGGCTTCTTTGCTGGTGCTGGGGCAGCTGGCTGTGGTTCGTTGACTCGCACACCGTAGCGCGGGCGGCCATCTGGCAGGTCAGGGAACTGTCCGCTGCGCGGCTGCTCAGCAGCAGGCTGTGCTCCGGCTTCCGGTGCAGGCGCTGAACCCTGAGTCGCTGGTGCAGCAGCTGGTTGCTGAGGCTGCGGCTGCTGTGGAGTCTGGGCTACTGGCTGGGCCGGTGCCTGATTTGGACGCATCGGCAGCTTCGAAGCCAGGGTCCTGGCAGCCTGTGCATGCTCGAAGTCCACCACGACATCGAAGCTGGTGGCCACGAACTGGCTGGAGGAGGCGAAGTCGCGCTTGCCGCGACGAGTCGAATAGCTGATGACCCCGGCGATCATCCAGATCGCCATGCCCAGGCCGATGGCCGAGAGGATCTGGTACAGGCCGTTTCCGCCGCCGCCGAACAGGGTCAGGAGCAGGCCGACGAACAGGCCCATCATGCCGCCCTGGGCCGCGCCGGCCAGCGCTACACGTGGGTAGGAAAGTTTTGCAGTGACTCGCTCCACGGTGCGTACGTCATTGCCGACGATGCTTACCGCAGCGACTGGGAAGTCGTTGTCGGCCAGATAATCAACGAGCTTTTGGGCGTCGAGATAGCTGGTGTAGCGTCCAAGCAATTCTCCGCGCGGAAGGCCGCTGGTGCTAATCGAATTTACTCCATGAGGCGAGGTCATATCTATATTGTGCACAGGTTTACTGTGAGCCTGCCTAGTTGTGAAGCAACTATCGCTGTGGGTGAAAGAAACAGTGCTTGCCCTGTGGCTTTGCACACCAAGAACGGGCGTGGAACGCGATAGTCTAGGAAGGTGAGCGCACAAGTGTCTAAAATCTTCGTCGCCCGGCTGCTCGGGCTTGATGTCTTCGACCCCTTGGGCGACCGCTTGGGCCGTTTGCGCGATGTCGTGGTGGTCTCACGCGGCCCCAAGAAACCCGCCGCCTGTGTGGGTTTGGTGGTCGAGGTGCCCGGAAAGCGACGGGTCTTCGTTCCAATGACCCGCATCCAATCCATGGAAGCCAATCAGGTGATCTGCAACGGCCTGGTCAATATGCGCCGATTCCAGCAGCGCGGCCAGGAAATCCTGGTGGTTGCCGAAATGTTCGACCGCATGATCACCTTCGTTGACGGATCAGGGCGCGGTGTCATTGAAGACGTCGGATTAACCCAGACCCGACGGGGCGACTGGGAAATCAACGAATACTACGTCCAGCGCGGAGAGCCGACGGCCAACATCCTGGGCTTGCGTTCGCGCCGCCGCCACAAGATCTTGGTCTCCTGGGATGAGGTCAGCCACGGGGCTCAGACCGAACCTCAGTCAGCTGACACCTTCGTGGCCGCCCACGATGAGATGAAGCCTGCAGACTTCGCCGACGCACTGCATGAGATGAATGAGAAGCGCCGACTGGAAATCGCCGCGCACCTGCAAGATGAGCGCCTGGCCGATGTGCTCCAGGAGCTGCCGGACCGCGAACAGGTCGAGATCCTTTCGGCCTTGGGCCTTGAACGCGCCGCAGACGTGCTGGAGGAAATGGACCCGGATGACGCGGCCGACCTCTTGGCCGAAGTCAGCGAAGAGACCAAGCACCAGCTGCTGGATCTGATGAACGAGGAAGAAGCCAAGGACGTACGCCGTCTGCTGGCCTACCCCGAGGGCACCGCCGGTTCTGTGATGACCCCGGTTCCGGTGATCCTGACTCCCGAATCCACCGTGGCCGAGGCCCTGGCCTCGGTACGTCTTGAAGAATTGAGCCCGGCGCTGGCCTCCACCGTGTATGTGGTGCGTCCGCCGCTGGAGACCCCCACCGGACGCTACCTGGGCCAGGTCCACATCCAGGCGTTGCTGCGTGCTGCTCCCCCGGAGCCGCTGGGCGATATCCTAGATACTGAGCTTGAACCGATGTCGGATCTGGCAAATATCTCCGAGGTGGTTCGCCACTTGGCTACCTACAACCTCACCAGCGTGGGTGTCACCAACAAAGAAGGACGCCTGGTCGGCGCCATCACCGTTGATGACGTGCTGGACCATATCCTCCCCGACGACTGGCGTTCGCAAGACTAGCGACGAGCACCCAACTACCCGATCAGCAGCAAAGGAGTTCCAGCTATGGCTGAGCAGCGCAAGAGTAACGGCCTGGATACCCCGCTTGCAGCACGACAACGCTTCTGGCCCCGGTTCTCCCCGAACCCGGATCTGTTCGGTTCGGCGACCGAGAAGTTCGCCCGATTCATGGGCACCCCGACGTTCTTGCTGTACATGACGGTGTTCTGCGCCTTCTGGCTGGTCTGGAACTCGGTGGCCCCGATCAACTGGCGCTTTGATGATGCCACCATCGGCTTCACCGCGCTGACCTTGATGCTCTCCTTGCAGGCTTCCTACGCCGCACCGCTGCTGCTGCTGGCTCAGAACCGTCAGGATGACCGTGACCGCGTCTCGCTGACCGAAGACCGCGCCCGGGCCGAACGCAACCTCTACGACACCGAGTACCTGACTCGCGAGCTGGCCTCGCTGCGCCTAGCACTGCGCGATGTCGCCACCCGTGACTATGTGCGTTCCGAGCTGCGCAATGTCCTTGAAGAGCTGCTGGAAACCACAGATGGTGAAGAGCTGCATTTGCGCGCCAGGAAAAAAGGCGGCAATAAGAATTCCCAGCCGCAAACCGGCGTGATCGAAACCGTCAAACCCCAGCACAGCCAGCCTCGGAAGAACAACTAAGCATTGAGCAACTCTCCTGAACTTCTAGCAGCACTCGCAACCGTCCACGACCCGGAGCTTCGCCGTCCCATTACCGAGTTGGGCATGGTGGAATCAGCTGTCCTTTCGCAGGGCACTGCCACGGTCAAGATCCTCTTGACCATCGCCGGTTGCCCGATGCGCTCCACCATCCAAGACGAGGCCACCGCCGCCTTGCAGGCCGTAGCAGGCGTGCAGCAGGTCAACGTAGATCTGGGAGTCATGGATCCGCAGCAGCGCGCGGACCTGCGCGAGTCCCTGGCCAGCCGCCGCACCCCGTTCTCCGATCCGTCCTCGTTAACCCGGGTGATCGCTGTGGCCAGCGGCAAAGGCGGCGTGGGCAAATCCTCGATTACCGCGAACCTCGCCTGCCAGCTGGCTTCCCAGGGACTGAAGGTCGGGTTGATCGATGCCGATGTCCATGGCTTCTCCATCCCATCGCTGATGGGCATCTCGCAGAACCCTACCCGGGTTGATGACATGATCCTGCCGCCGGTAGCCCACGGGGTGAAGGTCATTTCCATTGGCATGTTCTTGGACTCGAATCAGCCGGTGATCTGGCGCGGGCCGATGCTGCACCGTGCCCTGGAACAGTTCCTCTCCGATGTCTACTTCGGGGACCTGGACTACCTGTTCCTGGATTTGCCGCCGGGCACCGGGGACATGGCCATCTCGGTCTCCCAGCTGCTGCCCAACAGCGAACTTCTGGTGGTCACCACCCCGCAGTCCACGGCTACCGAGGTGGCTGAACGTGCCGGAACCATCGCCTTGCAGACCGATCAGAAGGTGATCGGTGTAGTGGAGAACATGAGCTTCCTGCAGCTGCCCGATGGCACGCGCATGGAGGTCTTCGGATCCGGTGGCGGCGCCAAGCTCAGCGATTCCTTGTCCCAGCAGCTGGATTACCCGGTCCAGTTGCTGACCCAGATTCCATTGGAGGAGTCGGTACGCGTGGGCTCGGATGAGGGGCGTCCGGTGGTGCTTAGCTCTCCGCAGTCTCCCGCGGCCTTCGCCTTGCGTGAATTGGCCGGGAAATTGGAACAGCGACCGCGCGGACTTGCCGGGCGATCGCTGCCAATGTCGTTCTAAGTCTTTTGCACCCTAGGTAGCTTCGGAGTCGAAGGGGGCCGGTTCGCCGGCTGCCAGCGACGCCTGCTGCATGGTGACCGAAGGGATTTGAGTACGCACCGGTGCAGGTGCCGTAGTGGTACCCCCGGTGCCCTTGGCCGCATTCACTGCGTCATCGAACTCGTCGACCAACGCTTCCTTGATGATCCGGCGAGGGTCGTACTGGCGTGGGTCCAGCTTCTTCCAGTCAATATCGGCAACCTCGTCGCCGACTTCTTCGCGCAGCTGCTCCTTGGCACCGTTGGCCATGCGCCGAACTTCCTTGACCAGATTGGCTAGTTTTTTGGCGTACTCGGGAAGCTTTTCGGGGCCAAGAATAACCACCGCGAGCACAGCGAGAATAATGAACTCGCCGCCATTAATACCAATAAAGTCCACGTAAAAAGTTTACCTTGTTCCAGTGCCACGAGCGAAGTCACCGCACCATGCCAATGGTGAACATGTCGTGAACGAGCTTAGCCAGCGGCCCGAAGGCCTCGGGTAATACGCGGCAACGACATGGTCTTTGCTGGGCGGTTGGCGGGATTGCGGTGAGCCAACGCGTCACGCAGCATGGCGCGTCCGCGGTGAATACGTGAACGGACGGTACCCAGCTTCACATCCAGGATGCGTGAGACTTCCTCATAAGAGAAGCCCTCCATGTCGCAAAGTACAATCGCAGCACGGAATTCCGGGGACAGTGCGCGCAAGGCTTCCTGCACATCGATATCCAGGTTGTTGAATTCAAAGTAGCGTTCCGGGGTCACCGCGGTGCCAGGCAAACGCTCTTCGGAGCCCTCGGCGAAACGATCAAAACGGATCTTGCTTTTGCGCCGAGCCTGATCCAGGAACAGGTTGGTGGTGATGCGGTGCAGCCAGCCACCCATGGTTCCCGGCGTGTATTTTTCCAGCGCTTTGAAGGCGCGAACAAATGCTTCTTGGGAAAGATCCTCGGCGTCTTGGCGGTTACCAGTCAAGCGGTAGGACAGGCGGAACACCTGTTGGCCATGCTCTTGGACCATTTGATCCCATGTCGGGGTCGTGGTTTCTGCATCCATCATTGTCGAGATTGCGTCACTTCCTGCATTGTTCACACTTCAAGTATGTAGTGGAAAGCTGAGCTGAAGCTAAGAATCCCCTGCGCGAGTACCTCCAAGTTCAACAACTTCAGGTAACGACGTAGGTACGATTGGAAGTGGCCACGCCAAATCAACTCTTGAGGACCCGCACCAATGCCTTCGATGAATCCAGAACTCTTCGCGAGCTGGACCTACACCCAGACGCACGTCAACGAGCCAGAGCATGTCGCATCGGTTCGCGAGCGTGCCGAAGACCTGGGCGTGCGGTGCATCGATCCCGCGGGCCGCTCCATGCTCCAAATGCTCTGCACTCTGCGCCAACCTCGGAACATCGTAGAGATTGGTTCCGGCGTCGGCGTCGCTTCCCTGGCGATGCTCGAAGTGATGGGCAGCTCGGTGACCCTGACAGCCATTGAATCGGATCTGGAGCATGCCAACGCGATGCGCCAAGGCCTGCGCGATTCAGGCATCCCCTCGGCACGGGCGCGCATCATCAACGAACGCGCCGAGAATGTCCTCTCGCGCTTGGCAGACCACGCCTATGACATGGTGCTCATTGATGCCGGCGCTGAGCAATTGCTCGAGTACGTTGCCGAGGCCAAGCGTTTAGCCGGCACCGGCGGGGTCATCATCGTGAACAACGCTTTTGATGAGCACCGCTTGGCGAAGCCTGCGATACGCCGCAATTCGACGGTCATGACCCGGGACGCACTGCGCATGCTGCGTGAAGATCCGCGCCTGCAGACCCACCTGTTCCCTACCGAGCAGGGATTGTTCGTCGCTACTGTGCTCCCGGCCAAGGCCGGCGTAAAGCGCTAGCTTCCAGGCAAGACAAAGGACCGACATTTCTGTCGGTCCTTGGTTGCCGTCCCACAATTATTGGTGCGGCAAAGCTAGAACTTGGGCAAGCTTACTGAGTTACCTTGAGCAGGCACTCGCGCAATTCGGTTGCCTCGTCGTTGTTCAACTCGACTACCAGTCGTCCGCCTCCGTCGATTGGCAGGCGCAAGATGAGGCTGCGGCCTTCTTTTGCGACTTCCATTGGCCCGTCACCGGTGCGTGGCTTCATAGCAGCCATTAAGCTGTTCCCTTCGTCTGTGGCTAACGCATGCACTGGCAATTGCCCTGCATGCAACCGAATGCCTAGTCCATCCTCCGCACGGAATCCGTGCTGAGTTGGGACACTTATCTTTTATTATTACTAATTTTCGCCCGTGTCGCTAATCACACGCCGTGACTCAAGGTCACGAATCGTATTCTCAAGGTTCGTGATTTCAGCAGCCAAGACATCGAGCACCTCATCTACCTGGTCGCAACGGTAACCGCGCAATCCCAGAGAGAAGCGAACTTTATCCACGTCTTGGGCGCGAGGACTCTTGGGCAAGAGCACCGGCGGCAACGAGGCTTGATGCTCCACCAACCCGGTGATGTTCCCGCCAGTTGATTCAAAATGCCGGCCGGCTGGCACGTTTTTCCGCTGGCTGGAGAGCAGCAGCGCGACGGCGCCAACCAACAGGACAGCAATGGCAATCAGCAGAAACGGCATCAGCTAATCGCCCTTCGCCAGATCGCCGACTTTCCGATGCTCCTGGTGCGCACGCAGCACCAGGTCCACAGCTTCATCCGGATCATCAGTGATGGTAAACAAGTTCAAGTCGCCAGCGGAAATGGTGCCTTCGGCCAGTAGCGTATTGGTCATCCAATCCACCAGGCCGCCCCAGAACTCGGAGCCTACGAGCACAATCGGGAAGCTGGTGATCTTCTTGGTCTGCACCAAGGTCAGGGCCTCGAATAGTTCATCCAAGGTGCCAAAGCCGCCAGGCAGCACAATGAAGCCCTGCGAGTACTTCACGAACATCGTCTTGCGCACGAAGAAGTAGCGGAAATTCAGGCCCTTGTTCACCGAGGCATTCAGCCCGGTTTCAAATGGCAGTTCGATGCCAAGGCCGACAGAAATTCCATCCTTGTCAGCTGCGCCCTTGTTGGCAGCTTCCATCGCGCCGGGGCCGCCACCGGTAATGGTCGTGATGCCTTCTTCAGCCAGACGGCTGCCGACACGCTGCGCCATCGCATAATACGGGCTGTTTGGATCGGTGCGTGCGGAACCGAAAACGGCAATAGCTGGGCCGGTGCCGGCCATGCTTCCAAAGCCGCTGACGAATTCGGACTGGATGCGCAGCACTCGCCACACATCGGTGTGGGTTACGTCCGCCTGCGGGCTTTCCAGAAGATAGTGGTCAAGCTGATCTTCCGGTTGCTTTCCTGGCCAGCTCGCTTCGATGTGGCGTTTTTGCCCGACCCGAGCATTTTCTTCACTCTTACGCTGATGAACCATACCTTCACTCTATCGGTTACTTCAGTGCAACTTCGGATGTGACCTACCCCTGATTGAAGAACAGTTTGATAACAACTCGATGTGACATGGTCGGAAGGTCGCGTAGTCGGCGTCACATCAAGTAATGTCTACAACATGAAAAGCGATCATCAGGCTCAAGCTTCTTCTGACGGCCCCATCGTCCAGCTGACTGGGGTCAATAAGCACTACGGTGCCCTGCACGTGCTCAACGACATCAACCTCGAAGTCGCCAAGGGCGAGGTTGTTGTGATCCTGGGCCCTTCGGGTTCTGGCAAGTCGACACTGTGCCGCGCCATCAACCGGCTGGAAACCATCGACGACGGCGCCATCAAAATTGATGGCAAGACCCTTCCTGACGAAGGCAAGGCGCTAGCGAACCTTCGCGCCGATGTCGGCATGGTTTTCCAGTCCTTCAACCTCTTCGCCCATAAGTCGATCTTGGAAAACGTGACCCTCGGTCCGATCAAGGTCAAGGGCATGAAGAAGGAAGAAGCCAAGAAGTTGGCGATGCAGCTGCTTGAACGGGTTGGCGTAGCCAATCAGGCAGGCAAACTGCCAGCACAGCTTTCCGGCGGCCAGCAACAGCGTGTGGCGATCGCCCGCGCCCTAGCCATGAAACCAAAGGTCATGCTCTTTGATGAGCCAACCAGTGCCTTGGACCCGGAAATGATCAACGAGGTCCTGGACACCATGGTGGGTCTGGCTAAGGAAGGCATGACCATGCTCGTGGTCACCCACGAGATGGGCTTCGCCCGCAAGGCTGCGGACCGCGTGATCTTCATGGCTGACGGACAGATCGTTGAACAGGCCACCCCACAGGAGTTCTTCACGAATCCGAAGACGGATCGTGCCAAGGACTTCCTCGGCAAGCTCATCACCAACCACTAATTTCATCATCACGCACCCAATAGGAGGAACAATGCGTAAGACTCGTTTCGGCGCTGTAGCCGCAATGGCAGCAGTAGCAGCTCTGGCCCTGACTTCATGCGGCGGAGGCGGCGGCAGCGAAGCTGACGGCGACAAGATCCGCATCGGCATCAAGTACGACCAGCCAGGCTTGGGCTTCAAGGACGGCGACAACTACACCGGTTTCGATGTGGATGTTGCCAAGTACGTAGCCGGCGAATTGGGCTACACCGAAGACCAGATCGAGTTCATCTCGGCACCGTCGGCAAACCGCGAAACCATGCTGCAGAACGATCAGGTTGACATGATCTTCGCAACCTACTCGATCACCGATGAGCGCAACAAGGTTGTCGACTTCGCTGGCCCGTACTTCGTTGCCGGCCAGGACCTGCTGGTCCCGAATGACTCCGACATCAAGGGCCCAGAGGACCTGGATGGCAAGAACCTTTGCTCGGTCACCGGTTCCACCTCGGCCCAGAAGGTCAAGGACAACTACGCGAAGAACACCAACCTGCAGGAGCTTCCGGGCTACGCAGAGTGCACCACTCAGATGAGCGGCGGCACCATCGACGCGGTCACCACCGATGACATCATTCTTGCCGGCCTGGCTGCACAGCCTGCCTACCAGGGCAAGTTCAAGGTTGTTGGCGCTCCATTCACCGAGGAGAACTACGGCGTGGGCCTGCCTGATGGCACCGACAAGTGCGCGGACATCAACGCAGCGATCACCAAGATGATCGAGTCCGGCGAATGGCAGAAGGCCTTGGACAAGAACACCGAGGGTACCGGCTACAAGCCAAACGCTGAGACCAACCCACCAACACTTTCGGATACCTGCGCCTAGCAGCACCTGATGCAATGGGGGCCAAACGCAGCGTGTTTGGCCCCCATCTGCAATCTGTGTTTCTCCGATAACCGGCTGACCCCGGTATCGGACCCATAGCCACTTGGCCGGTTCCCGGCCATCGAGACAGAGGCTTGCAGTGGAGAATTACTTATCCATATTCACTGAGTACGACATTCCCGGAGCTTTCTGGGTCAATATCCAACTAACTTTCTGGGCCGCCATTGGCGCCCTGGTCCTGGGCACCATCTTGGCGTTGCTGCGCATCTCCCCCGTGGGAAGTTTCCAAGCCATTGGCACCAGCTACGTCAACTTGATTCGTAACACCCCACTGACCATCATCATCCTGTTCTGCGTCCTGGCGCTTTACGGCCAGCTCGGATTCGTGCTCAGCGGCGACTTCCAAGCGAACTTCTTCCGCCTGGCCGTTGTCGGTCTTGCGGTCTACCACGCCGCGTTCGTCTGCGAGGCAATTCGTTCAGGTGTGAACACCGTTCCGCTGGGACAGGCAGAAGCTGCCCGTGCCATTGGCCTGAGCTTCTTGCCAGCTGCACGCTTGGTCATCTTGCCGCAGGCTTTCCGCGGCGCGATTGTTCCGCTGGGCAACACCTTGATTGCCCTGATCAAGAACTCCACCGTTGCAGCGGTCGGTTCGGTAGCCACCGAATCTTCCTCTGTTATGAAGACCATGATTGAGTTCCGAGCAGATATCGTGATCCCGATCTTCTTGACCTTCGCCATCGGCTTCGTGATCATTGTTATCCCTGTTGGCCTGTTGACCACCTGGGCCTCGAAGAAACTGGCGGTGGCACGATGAGCGCCTCAATTCTCTTTGACACTCCCGGCCCGAAGGCCAAACGCCGGATCCTGCTGATCAACATCGTCGGCGCCCTGATTGCTGCGGGCATCGTGGCATGGATCATCATGGGCCTTGCAGCCAAGGACCAGATGCAGGTTTCCCAGTGGGATGACTTCATTGAAGGCAGTACCTGGAAGAACTACCTGCTACCCGGACTGTGGAACACCCTGAAGGCCGCGCTCTTCGGCATCATCGGGTCGGTGATCTTCGGTTTGATCTTCGGCGTAGGACGGCTTTCGCAGAACAAGCTGATCAACGGTTTCTGCACCGTGATCGTCGAGTTCTTCCGTGCCGTTCCAGTGCTGCTGATGATCGTCTTCTTCAACGTGTTCTTCGCCCGCTCCCTGGCCCTGCCAGGCGACACGGCAATGTGGGCAGTTGTTGCCGCCCTGATCTTCTACAACGGTTCGGTTGTGGCAGAGCTGGTACGTTCTGGCGTGCACAACCTGCCTAGAGGCCAGCGTGAAGCAGGCATTGCCATCGGACTGACCCGTGGCATGTCGTTGCGGCATATTGAAATCCCACAGGCCCTGGTGGCCATGTTGCCGGCGTTGATCGGCCAGTTCGTTGTCATTTTGAAGGACTCCGCACTGGGCTACATCATCAGCTTCAACGAATTGCTGTTCTTCGCCCGCACATATTCCTCGCCTAACGGCAACGTGTTGCAGGCGCTGATTGTGGCAGCAGCCATCTTCATTCTGATCAACTTCACCCTCAGCAAGATCGCCGTGCTGGTCTCGAGCCGGCTGAGCAGCCGTGTGAAGAAGGAAAAGAATACTCCTGCCAACCCAGCTGCAGCAATTGTCGGAGCCCCTGCAGGCCTTGACGTGCCAGGTCCAAAGGATCCTGCCGATCCCAAGGCCTAGCAGCTGAGAACAAAAAATCTCCGTACCGTTTGAGTCAAAACGGTACGGAGATTTTTTTATTGCGGCAAAAGCCTACTGGCCCAGTGCGTCCGCTAGCTCAGCCAGGTGCGCAGGGTCTGCAAGCATTCGCGGATAGCCTGCTGTGGCACATGCTCATCATCGCTGTGCGCCAGCAGGGCATCGCCCGGTCCGAAGTTCACTGCCGAAATCCCCAAGGCGGAGAAGCGTGAAACGTCGGTCCAACCGTACTTGGGCTTGGGCTCCTGGCCCAGCACCTTGATCAGGTCGGCGGCGATTTCTTGATCCAATCCTGGCTTGGCTCCATCAGCACCATCGGTACGTTCGATCTCAAAGCCGTCAAAAAGATCGAATACCACCGCTTCAGCTTGCGCCAGCGACTTATCCGGAGCGAAGCGGTAATTCACTTCCACCTCGCAATAATCCGGAATCACGTTGCCGGCGATACCGCCAGCAACCCGGACCGCGTTCATTCCTTCGCGGTATTCCAGGCCCTCAACGGTAATGGTCTGCGGCTGGTACTCAGCCAAGCGGCGCAGGATTTCACCGGCATCATGGATGGCGTTATGCCCCATCCAGGCTCGGCCCGAGTGGGCTGCCTTGCCGTGGGTTCGGATGACGAAGCGGCTCGTTCCATTGCAACCGCCTTCCACCGTGCCGTTGGTTGGTTCAAGCAGGATCGCGAAATCCGCCTCCAGCAGTTCGGGGCTGTTCCTTGCTAGGCGTCCCAACCCGGATTTGGCGGCTTCGACTTCCTCATGATCGTAGAAGACGTAGGTGACATCGTATTTGGCGTCGGTCAGCTCGGCAGCCAGCGCCAGCTGCACGGCGACGCCGCCTTTCATGTCGGTGGCTCCTCGGCCGTAGAGCACCCCGTCAATAACCTGGGCGGGCACCGTTCCCTTGGCCCCTTCGGTGCGCGGCAGCGGTACCGTGTCCAAATGTCCGGCCAGCACCACGCGGCGCTCGCGGCCAAAATTGGTGCGGGCGAGAATGGCATCTTGGTCCCGATGCACTTCAAGATGCGGGTACTTAAGCAGTGCCTGGTGCACCTTGTCGGCAATTTCTTGTTCATTGCCGGAAACAGATTCAATGTTCATGATCTGTTCGGTGAGCAGGGCAACGTCTTGCTGCAGATCCAATTCGTTCACGACTGGCTTTTCCTGAGTCTCTCAGCTTCACTTTTTTGTCATTTTCAACGTTACTCCGGGCAACAAAGATACGATCAGTGTATGACTTCAGAATCTGTGGCATCCAGCGAATCATCTGTACGTTTAGCCTCGGCCCATGGGCTGGCAACGATCGCTTCCGATGGAACGATCCTTGATGTTTGGTACCCGGCTCCGGTCTTGGGCGAAATCGCCTTGGCTGAAGAGCTTTCCGGTGAACTCGCTGCCGCTGCGCAGGACGATGCAGCCCGCGGCACCACCCAAAAAGTCGTTTCACTGACCATTAATCTTGATGTAGCCCCAGCTGACACCGCTGATGTGTGGCTGCGCCTGCACCTGCTCTCCCACCGTCTGGTCCAGCCCAACAGCATCAACCTCGACGGCATCTTCGGCCACCTCGCCAACGTCGTGTGGACCAACTTCGGTCCGTGCCAAGTTGAAGGCTTCGAGGTGACCCGCTTGAAGCTGCGCGCCCGTGGCGATGTAACCGTGTACGGAGTGGACAAGTTCCCGCGCATGGTCGACTACGTGGTGCCTGCTGGCGTGCGTATCGCCGACGCCGGCCGCGTGCGCCTCGGCGCCCACCTGGCGGCAGGAACCACCGTGATGCACGAAGGTTTCGTCAACTTCAATGCAGGCACTCTGGGCACCTCGATGGTCGAAGGCCGCATCTCGGCTTCGGTTGTCGTGGGCGATGGCTCGGATGTGGGCGGCGGCGCCTCCATCATGGGCACCCTCTCCGGTGGCGGCAAGGAACGCATCGTCATTGGCGAACGCGTGCTTTTGGGCGCCAACGCCGGTGTGGGCATCTCCATCGGGGATGACTCGGTCGTGGAAGCCGGCCTGTATGTCACCGCGGGCACCCGCGTGGTCTTGGACGAGCAGCAGGTCAAGGCGCTGGAACTTTCCGGTGTGCCAAATCTGCTCTTCCGCCGCAACTCGATCACCGGCGCCGTCGAAGCGCTGCCTCGTGCCGGCCAG
The DNA here is from genome assembly GCF_052114325.1 of Glutamicibacter sp. MCAF14. Classification (NCBI taxonomy): domain Bacteria; kingdom Bacillati; phylum Actinomycetota; class Actinomycetes; order Micrococcales; family Micrococcaceae; genus Glutamicibacter; species Glutamicibacter sp. MCAF14. The sequence goes on along the minus strand of NZ_JBFREO010000002.1, from coordinate 388,947 downwards.
ACTGTGGAGCTGAACAGCGCCCTGCACGCCAACTAATTTATTGCCCATCAAAAAACTGGCAGATCACCATGGTGATCTGCCAGTTTTTTCGTTTCCTGCTCATCCTCCGGGGAAGATGATGGTCACCATCGGCTGAATAAAGCCTTGGAAGGCCTTGGAGTCGCGTAGCAGCGACGTACTGGCCACGATGGTAGCTGTGCCGGTCAGCCAGGCTCTTGGCTCGCCTAAAGGCACGTCAATGAGCTGGATCTCTTGGCGGCAGCTTTGGGTTTCGTGTTCCACCCCGTGGTCGATCAGGATTCTTTCCAGCTCATCCATCCGCTGGGGCGCGTATTGCCCGCTGTTTTCGGCAAAGTCTTGGGCATGCTGCTGGGCAAAAACGGTGGCTTGGCCATAGTGCGCACGGGCTAGGCGAGCCAGTGCCGGATAGCCTTCATCTTCGAGCCGCCTGATCAGTTCCTCATTGGCGCTGGGTTCATCGGCAGGAGCTGCGGTGGTCAGCGAATCCCACCAAGAACTCCATTCCTGCTTGAGCTGGCCGTGCGAGTCATCTTCGATGTTGCGGTTTTTGATGTTCGATGCCAGTTTGCTGTTGGGCCCGGCTTCAGCGGGGTGCACGCCTGACAGTTCGCGCAAGTACAGCGCCATCAGCATATTCTGATTGGTATTTATGGCCAGAGACCAATTATTTCCACGACGCGAGTACATGCATACCACCTGACTTTTCGGCACACTTGTCGTTTCCCCTGTCTCAAAGGATACTCCCGAAATACCGCTTAAAACAGGGAAGGACCTGTCTGCCACTTGCGTGGAAAGACAGGTCCTTGAACCAGTTTCTAGAAACTTCCCTTAGGCCTGGTAGCCGGGGTAGTCACGAGCGGTTTCACCCATGTACAGCTGGCGTGGGCGGCCGATCTTCAACTCTGGGTCCTTGATCATTTCGCGCCACTGTGCGATCCAGCCTGGCAGACGGCCGATGGCGAACAGCACGGTGAACATCTTCTCCGGGAAGCCCATGGCGGTGTAGATCAGGCCGGTGTAGAAGTCCACGTTCGGGTAGAGCTTGCGCGAGATGAAGTACTCATCGTTCAGCGCAGTCTCTTCCAGCTTCATCGCGATCTCAAGCAGCTCGTTCTTGCCCTGCTTTGCCAGCAGGTCGTGGGCTGTCTTCTTGATGATCTTGGCGCGAGGATCGTAGTTCTTGTATACGCGGTGGCCGAAGCCCATCAGGCGTACGCCGTCTTCCTTGTTCTTGACCTTGGCCATGAACTCTTCAGGACTAATGCCCGAAGACTGGATTTCGCGCAGCATCTTCAGCACAGCTTCGTTGGCGCCGCCGTGGGCAGGGCCGGACAGTGCGTGGATACCAGCCGAAACCGAAGCGAACATGTTGGCTTCCGAAGAACCAACCAGGCGCACGGTGGAGGTCGAGCAGTTCTGCTCGTGGTCTGCGTGCAGGATCAGCAGCAGGTCAAGAGCCTTGACCACATCTGGATCCGCGATGTACGGCTCGGCAGCGGTGCCGAAGCACAGGCGCAGGAAGTTCTCGACCATGTTCATCGAGTTGTCCGGGTACAGCAGTGCCTGGCCAATCGACTTCTTGTGCGAGTACGCGGCCAGTACAGGCAGCTTTGCCAGCAGGCGCAGGGTCGAACGCTCGACCTGTGCGTCATCCTTTGGATCCAGCGAATCCTGGTACCAGGTCGACAGGGCCGAAACAGCCGAGGACAGCACTGGCATTGGGTGCGCATCGCGTGGGAAGCCGCCGAAGAAGCCCTTGAGCTCTTCGTGCAGCAGGGTGTGGCGGCGCAGCGAGTTGTCGAAGTCGGCAAGCTGATCAGCAGTTGGCAGTTCGCCGTAGATCAGCAGGTAGGTTACCTCGATGAAGCTGGACTTCTCGGCCAGCTGCTCGATAGGGTAACCGCGGTAGCGCAGGATGCCTGCGTCACCGTCGATGTAGGTGATCGCGGACTTGGTAGCCGCGGTGTTCATGAAGCCAGGATCGTAGGTCACGTTCCCGGTGGTCTTCAAAAGCGGGGCTACGCCAAATCCATCGTTGCCCTCAGTTGCCTGAATTACTGGCAGCTCAAGATTGGATTCTCCAAAGTGTAGCTGTGCAGACGTAGTATCTGTCATTGCATCTCCTAACCGGAAAGCGTGTAGTTCCGAAAGGTCAGTCGTCACCGTAGAACATACCGCGATTTGACCCTTTCAAGCTAATTAGGCTGTCATCTTCACCGATTGGCGGAAGAATTCAGCCGTTCAACGGCAGCAGCAATCCGTTCATCGGATGCGGTCAGGGAAACGCGCACATGGCGCTCCCCCGCACTGCCGTAGAAGACTCCCGGGCCGGCAACAATGCCAAGTTCAGCCAAGGCCTCGATAGTCTGGAAGCTCGGGCGGGAATCAGTGCACCAAAGGTACAGGCCAGCCACCGAATCTTCGATGGTCAACCCGAAGTTTTCCAATGCCGGGCGCAATGCAGCACGGCGGGCACGGTACAGCTCGCGCTGCACGGCGACATGGGCGTCATCGTTCAGGGCCACAGCCATGGCGTGCTGGATCGGGCCGGGAAGAATCATGCCTGCATGCTTGCGGCTGTTGACCAGGGCAGGCATCAAGTTTGGCGCACCGGCCACGAAAGCAGCGCGGTAGCCAGCAAGATTCGATTGCTTGGACAGCGAGTACAGGGCGAACAGGTCATCAAGATTTCCCGCGTTGACCTCCGGGTCCAGGATGCTTGGAATCTTCCCCTCGTATTCGTCCCAGCCCAATTCGGCGTAGCACTCATCGGAGGCCACAACCGCACCCATTTCACGGGCCTGAGCCACGATGCCGGCCAGTTGGGCGGCATCAAGGACTTTGCCGGTGGGATTTCCCGGGGAGTTCACCCAGATCAGCTTCACCTGGGCGCGCTGTTCTGCGGTCAGTTCCGAGAGGTCATCGGTGGCGATCGGTGTGGCACCGACCAGCTGAGCACCAATGTCATAGGTGGGGTAGGCAATCTTGGGACGAACCACGATATCGCCTGCACCAAGTCCCAAGAACAGCGGCAACCAAGCCACCATTTCCTTGGAGCCCACCGTTGGCATGACGTCATCGGTACTCAGCGTCGTGACATTACGTCGACGGGCGAACCAGTCAACGATGGCCTGGCGGACTTCCAGCGTTCCGTGTGTGGTCGGATAGCCGTGGGAGTTCGCGGCGTCGGCTAGCGCCTGCTGGATCAGCTGCGGGGTGTCATCGATCGGGGTGCCGATCGACAGATCCACGACTCCCCCTGGATGCGCGGACGCCTGCTTCCGGTACGGAGCAAGCTGGTTCCAGGGGTAATCGGGGAGCTCAAGCATAAAAGTGAAAACCTAGCCTTGGTTCTGTGGTGGCAAGGCGCTGATCAATGGATGGTCAGTGCCGGTATTACCAATTTTAGCGGCACCGCCGGGGGAACCAAGTTCGTCGAAAAAGTCGACGTTTGCCTTGTAATAGTCGGCCCATTCATCAGGCACATCATCTTCGTAGTAGATGGCTTCAACTGGGCAGACAGGTTCGCAGGCGCCGCAGTCAACACATTCATCCGGGTGAATGTAGAGCGAGCGCTCACCTTCATAGATACAATCTACCGGGCACTCTTCGACGCACGCCTTGTCTTTAACGTCGACGCACGGCTGAGCGATGATGTAAGTCACGAGGGCCGAGACCTTTCCTTGCACTGGGTGGTTTCAACAGGAGCTAGTGGTTTCTTTAGATGCTCTTTGAAACCTCTACCAGCTCAAACTACAGTCTAGTCCTGATACCCATGCATCGGACCGCCCATTGACCCGCTGTGACGTAATCGACGATTCACATTTCAGCTACTTGGGGTTCAGATGAATTCTTCTTACGGAAAGATGACGTGCACAAATGCTGAGTTTTAGTGATGTGACTCCCGGTGAACGCCTAGTTGTGCGCTACCGGTTATCCGATGTGCGCACCGGCGAACATTTTTCAGATGCCTTGGGCGAGTTGCAGGAAGTCACCGAGCAATCGGTGACCATCCAGACGCGCACCGAGCTGGTGAGAATCCCCCGTGAGGCGATCACCCATGCCAAGCGTGTCCCGCCTCCCCCGGCACGGCGTCGGCCGCGTGCTTCGCGCAGCGAGTAGCCCCTCGAAGCGGAGCCAGGATTCATTTGAGCCATGGTGCTTGGCCAGCTTTGCCCTGTAGCTAGGGGCGACATGTGATTTGAATCTGCCAATCACTCAAGGCTTTTCGCGTATGCTGTCTACATGCCCTCCGATAAACTTGTCCAATCGCGAGCACGAGCTCTCAGCTCTCCGTTGAGGCTTCGCATTTTGCGCTTGTGCCTCCACGAGTCACGTACAAACAAGGAAATTGCGGACATTCTCGATTTGAATCCCGCGACCTCGTTGCACCATGTGCGCACCTTGGTCAGCAACGGCTACCTCGCCGCTGAGGAGGCACGCCGCGGCAACCGCGGGGCCAAAGAAGTGCCCTACCGAAGCACCAAGCAGTCCTGGGGCACCCGCATCCCCGATGCGGCCCCGATGCTGGTAGATACTTTCCTGCAGGAAATTGAAGGACTTGCTCCGCAGGAAATACAGGTGGTCCGCTTGGGCCTGAAACTCAATGAGGAGAATCAGAAGGAGCTGATGAGCCGCCTGCGTGCTGTCATTGAGGATTACGCGGTGCGCGACCCTGATCCAGATGGCGTGGCCACATCCTTGTTCCTTGCCCATCACCTGGATCTGACCGGCAATACGCCCAAAGACCAGTAAGCAGCGCTTAGCCGTTAAACACTGAAGGAGTTCTTCCCCATATGGGGAAGAACTCCTTCAGTGTTTAGTTCTAGCGTCGTTGCTTGCGCAGCACCCGCAGGGCGCAGAGCAAGGCGATCACCGACGGAATAACCATGCCGTACATCCACAACGCTGAGGCCAGCGTTGGTCCGGGCAGGAACCGGTAGTACTGCATGCCCAAAATCAATTGGTCGTTACCCACATAGGAAATCAGGCCAACAGTGACATAGCAGCCGATGAACCCCAGCGCTCCGGCCCAGAGTTTCGATGAGGAAACCGCAGCCCAGTACACCAGGACTCCAAGCAGAAGCCAAGCCAGCCCCACTCCCCACACCAGCGGAATATCGTTTCCGACATAGGTGATGGATGCGTGGATTGAGGTGCCGAACAATCCTGCTGCCACGGCAGCAACCGTTCCACGCCATAGCGCGGAGAGGTTGCTCCCGAGGGTTGTTTGCTTATTAGGAGCGAGCGCGTGCACGGGTAGCCTTGGCACGGTCGTTGGCGTTCAGCAGCACCTTGCGGATGCGGATTGCTTCTGGGGTAACCTCAACGCACTCGTCTTCGCGAGCGAATTCGAGCGATTCTTCCAGAGTCAGGGTGCGTGGTGGGGTCAGGTTCTCGAAGCTGTCCGAGGAAGCTGCACGCATGTTGGTGAGCTTCTTTTCCTTAGTGATGTTCACGTCCATGTCATCGGCGCGGGAGTTCTCGCCAACGATCATGCCCTCGTAAACCTCTTCAGTAGGCTTCACGAAGAAGTTCATGCGTTCCTGCAGGTTGATCATCGCGAACGGAGTCACAACGCCTGCACGGTCAGCAATGATCGAACCATTGATGCGGTACTCGATGTTACCTGCCCATGCCTCGTAGCCTTCGGCCAGCGAAGCGGCAATGCCGGCGCCGCGGGTTTCGGTCATGAAGCGGGTACGGAAGCCAATCAGGCCACGTGCAGGAACCATGAATTCCATGCGGACCCAGCCGGTGCCGTGGTTAGCCATGTCGGTCATGCGGCCCTTGCGCGATGCCATCAGCTGGGTGATAGCACCCAGGTACTCTTCTGGTACGTCGATGGTCATGCGTTCCATTGGCTCGTGAACCTTGCCGTCGACCATCTTGGTCACAACCTGTGGCTTGCCAACGGTCAGCTCGAAGCCTTCGCGTCGCATCTGCTCAACGAGGATGGCCAGTGCCAATTCGCCACGACCCTGTACTTCCCAAGCGTCTGGACGCTCGGTTGGCAGAACGTTCAGCGAAACGTTACCGATCAGTTCCTTGTCCAGGCGATCCTTGACCTGGCGAGCGGTGACCTTGGCGCCCTTGACCTTGCCAGCCAGTGGCGAGGTGTTGATACCGATGGTCATCGAGATCGCAGGTGGATCAACGGTGATCAGTGGCAGCGGCTTCGGGTTCTCAAGGTCGGTGAGGGTCTCGCCGATCATGATGTCTTCGATACCTGCAACTGCAACGATCTCGCCTGGTCCGGCTTCCTCAGCTGGAACACGGGTCAGACCCTGGGTTGCGAGCAGCTCGGTGATCTTGACCTGCTTCATGGTGCCGTCCTGGCGTGCCCAGTTAACCTGCTGCCCCTTGCGCAGGGTGCCGTTGATCATGCGCAGCAGTGCCAGACGGCCAAGGAATGGCGAAGCGTCGAGGTTGGTGACGTGAGCCTGCAGAACTTCACCTTCGGTGTAGGTCGGTGCAGGTACGTGCTTGATGATGGTCTCGAACAGTGGTTCGAGATCTTCGTTGTCTGGCAGGGTGCCATCGCCAGGCTGGTTCATCGAAGCGTAGCCGGCCTTGCCCGAGGCGAAGACGACAGGTACGTTCAAGATCGCATCCAGATCCAGGTCTGGAGCTTCATCAGCCAGGTCCGAAGCCAAGCCCAGCAGCAGGTCCATGGAGTCGGAGATAACGCCATCGATGCGGGAGTCCGGGCGGTCGGTCTTGTTGACAACGATGATTACTGGCAGGTTTGCGCTCAGTGCCTTACGCAGCACGAAGCGGGTCTGGGGCAATGGACCCTCAGATGCGTCGACGAGCAGAACAACGCCGTCAACCATCGACAGACCGCGCTCCACCTCGCCACCGAAGTCGGCGTGGCCTGGGGTGTCGATGACGTTGATGGTCATCTTCTTGCCCTCGGCTGCTGGGCCGTTGTAGAACACGGTGGTGTTCTTAGCAAGAATGGTGATGCCCTTCTCGCGTTCCAGCTCACCTGAGTCCATCACGCGATCTTCGGTTTCACCATGGCTGTCGAATGCGCCAGTCTGCTGGAGCATTGCGTTGACGAGGGTGGTCTTACCGTGGTCAACGTGTGCAACGATGGCTACATTGCGAAGTTCATCGCGAGTAATGGTGTTTGCTGACATGCGTGAAGGCTCACTTCCGCTCGAGAATTTGGGTCTATGGAGTCGGGGCCAAAGTCGACCCAACAATCCAGTTTACGCGCTCGAGACTCATAGTCTGTTGATCTGTGTCAGAACATACAGGAATTTCATGTACCAGTCGCGAAAAATTCAGCGGATTGACCGCGTTGAAATCCAAAACCGCAACTTGCTGGGCCCATCACTGACTTCAATTTCGGGAAGTTCCGCGTCCAGCAAGCCACCGCAACTTTCAATGGTGGATTTTGAGGCAATGTTATCGGAATCACAAGTTACGAGCGCATGTTCAATTTCCGCTTCGCGAAGTTCCTGCAATCCGAATTTACACAGTGCCCGTGCCACACCAAGACGACGATACTCGGGAATTACACCATAGCCGATATGTCCGCCGACTTGAAGCAGGCCTTCATTGAGCTCGTATCGAAGTGAAACTCGCCCCACCAGATCGCCCTGGTCAAAGGCCGCGAACAACCCCGAGCGCACCCACCCTTCCGGGATGTGCTCACCGCGGCGCCCCGCACTCATCCGGTAGATGTAGTCTTCCCAATCCTCATCGGCAGACCAGGTAGGCAAGAACTCGAAGTCTTCGGCAATTAGCTGGTGATGCGCATCGATTGCCTGCTGTTCGTCTTGGCTTTCCAATTCGCGGATTTCCAGCGCAGCTCCCAATCTCATGCGTTAAGTATGCCAGTGCAGAATCTTCCGTTCAGTAGGCCAGGTCGCGCCCCTGCACTTGTTTCACCCATTCCAGGGTTCCGCCGCTGAGGCTGTAGACCGGAATGCTTGATGTCGGGCCGGATGCGAAGTTCTGCGCGGCTTGATAGGAGCGTGCACCGGTCTTGCACACGAACACGATTTTCGACGCGCTACGGGCCAGTTCTGCGAGCTCGTCTTCGTGCAGCTGCGCCAGCGGCACATGCTGGCTATGTGGAATCGCCACGATTTCGCGTTCCCAGCCTTCGCGTACATCCACGACCAAGACCGCTTCTTGCGCTTCCATTTCGGTCAATTGCCCAACGCTCAGCTCCAGGTCTTGTTTTTCAATGCCGCACGCCGCAGCCTGGTACTGTCCTAGCTCGACAACCGGTTCTCGCTTTGGATCCTTGGAGAAGGACAAGGTCCGCACGCTGGCATCCAGTGCGTCATAGAGCCAGAGCTTGCCGCTGAGGGTAGTGCCGACACCGGTGATGAGCTTCAAAGCTTCGGTGCACATCACCGAACCGATCACTCCGCACAGGGCGCCAAAGACTCCACCCTCGGCACAGCTGGGCACAGAATCCGCATCGGGAATTTCTGGGAACAGGTCTCGCAGCATCGGTCCGGTGCGCGGATCAAATACGGAGACTTGTCCGGAGAATTGGAATAGCGTGCCCCAGACCAACGGCGTGCCGGTAATTTCCGCGGCGTCATTGGACAGGTACCGGGTCGCGAAATTATCGCTGCCGTCGATCACCAGATCATAATCGCTGAATAGGGCCACGGCGTTGGTTTCGTCCAGTTTCTGCGCCACGGTGGTGATCCGGACATGCTGGTTCAGTTCATGGGCCAGCCGCGGCACGGAATCAACTTTCAATCGCCCCACGTCGTGTTCGCGGTGCATGATTTGGCGTTGCAGATTCGACAGTTCAACCCGGTCATCATCCACCACGCCCAGGGTGCCGACACCTGCGGCAATCAGATAGCTGGCGATGGGGCTTCCCAGTCCCCCGGCCCCGATGACCAGCACCTTGGCATTGGCGATAAGCCGTTGGCCTTCTGCGCCAACTCCAGGCAGGGTCAAGTGCCGCGAATAGCGCGCCAATTCGGCCGGTTCCAATTCGGCACCAGCAGAGACCAGGGGTGCCCGGGTCATGAGAAGTCGCCGATCAGGGTTTTCATCATGCCCTCGGCTGGCGAGGAGGCCAGCGCGGTCTCGCGTCGAGGAATGCGCCCTGCCAGCCGTGCGGCTCGGCCGGCCCGCACAGCATCGCGCATGGCGGCTGCCATCAGGGGTGCATTGTGCGCCCGGGTGACTGCACTGGCGAGGAGTACCGCGTCGCAGCCTAATTCCATTCCCAGGGCCGCATCCGAGGCCGTTCCCACCCCGGCATCGAGGACCACCGGCACATTTGCGCGTGACACGATGGTGGAAATGTTGTGTGGATTCAAGATTCCCAGACCTGAGCCAATGGGGGCACCGGCTGGCATGATGGCGGCCACCCCTGCATCTTCCAAACGCTGGGCCAGGGCAGGATCATCATTGGTGTAGGCGAACACTTCAAAGCCGTCGGCGGCTAATTGCTCGGCAGCTGCATGCAGTTCCAGCGGATCGGGCAGCAGCGTGTGCTCATCGGCAATGACTTCGAGCTTGATCCAGTTGGTCTCCAATGCTTCACGCGCCAGGTGCGCGGTCAGAATTGCATCACGGGCGGTAAAGCATCCGGCTGTGTTAGGCAGCGGGATCACGTTGTTGCGCTGCAAGAGTTCATAGACGCTGCCGGCTCCGGCTGCCGAGAAGTGGCGGATGGCCACGGTGGTCAGTTCGGTGCCGGAGACTTGCAGCGCGGTTTCCAAGGTGGCAAGCGAGGTTGCTCCCCCGGTGCCCAGGATCAAGCGGGAGGACAGGGTGCGCCCGGCGATCTGGAAGGGATCGGTTTGGCTGTCTAATTCGGTGATGTTTTGCGTTTCCATGCTTAGCCTCCTTGGGCGGCGGTAACGAGTTCAACGCTGTGCCCTTGGGCCAGCAGGCAGGTATTCCACGCGCTTCGTGGGACAACGGCCCCATTGACCGCGGCTGCGATTCCCAGCTTGCTGCCGTCTACTGCCAGCGAGTTGTCATCCATTTCCTTGCCGATGCTCGTGCTGATCAGTTCGCGCAGGGTCGTGCCTTCGGCCAGGTCTACTGGCTGGGAATTGAAGTTGATGCCGATGGTTTTCATAGCTGCGTGCTCCATTCAATGAGTGCTCAGAGTAGTTGTCGTAGCAAAGCGGTGCGGGTTCACTGCCAAGTCGAATTGCCCAGGTTCTGCGCCATCGATGAGGTCGGTGGTCATCCGGGCGCCCAACGGGGTCAAGAGGACACCGTGGCGGGAATATCCGGTGCTGAGAACCAGGCCCGGATCAAGGCGGCCAATCAGCGGCCGGTCATCCGGGGTGGCTGGACGGGCTCGGGCTGTGGCTTCGTTCAAGGTGCACTCGCTGATCCCGGGAACCAGCTTGCGGGCATTGTCCAGCAGGTTGTGCATGGCCCCGATGTTCACTGCCGGTTGCGCATCTTCGCGGACACTGGCGCCAAGCACCAGGCTGCCGTCCTTTCTCGGGACCAAGTACACGTTGTCCCGGTGCACGATGCCGCGGATGGTGCGGGTAATCAGCGGAGGTCCTGCAGGTCCTTGGATCCGCAGGATATCTCCATAGACCGGGCGCAGCGGAAGATGCGGGAGGCCTTGAACCGTGCCAAGCCCGGTGGCAAGGATGGTCTGGTCAGCTTCGAGGATCCGGCCTGTTACGGTGCGAACCCCGACGGTCCGCTCCCCTTTAGTGAGCAGCGTCTGCACGGATTCTTCAATGAGCGACGGACGCAGGTGCGCCAGCAGGATCTTGAGAACTGAGCGCGGGTCGACCTGATGGTCTTCTTCGCACAGGACCGCGCCTGCGATATTGGCGGCCAACGCCGGTTCGAGTTTTCGTGCTTGGCTTGGCAACAGCTTTTGCGCACACAGTCCAAGGGATACTTGCAGCTCTGCCAATTCATGTAATGCTTCGCGGTCAGCAGGCTCGGCAGCGACAACCAGCGTGGAGTTTTGCAGGTAGTCCGGCCGGTGCCCGGTCACGGATTCTATGCGTTCAATAAATTGTGGATAGGCTGCATTCGATGCGGCGAGCAGCTGATGCAGCTCACCGTGGCCCCAATTGGTTTCAGCTGCCGGAGCGAGCATTCCTGCCGCTGCATAGCTGGCGCCGTGGCCCGGACCCGGATCGATAAGCGTGACGGTGTGAGCTCGGGATTGGAGTTCGAATGCGATAGCCAGGCCAATAATTCCGGCACCAACGATATTGACATGCACAAGGGCACGCTTCCTTCCTACGGCGGCATGACCCGCATCAGGTGTAGCGGTCGGCTCGGTGCCCTCTCAGCCTGGTCAATTCAGGCTCCCGCGGATTACTGCGATTATAAGCATGAGCTAGCTCATAATGTCGAACTTTATTGCCACTAGTTCCGTCATCTTCTGTGATGTAGTTACTGGTATGGATTTTCAAGACTTCCCTGTAGCTCTTCGGCTTGATTCTTCGCTGGCCCAAGTCATCATCGACTTGGAGCAAGAACTGCTGGATCCAAGTCGCCGGAGCAGCGTCGAGGAATTGAAGCGGCTCTTGCATCCTTGGTTCCGCGAGGTTGGAGCCAGCGGACGGAACTATGACCGGGAGAGCATCATCGCCCAGCTGGCCATGGAACCCATTCGACAGTCGGGCCCGTTGAAGGTGGCGAACCCGGTGGCGTTGCAGCTGGCAGGGCACCTGGTGCTTTTACGCTGGCACTTGCATGCCGAGGTGAGCAGCGAGCGCAGTTCGCTGTGGATCCTTGAGCAGGATCGCTGGCAGATGATCTTCCATCAGGGCACCACCAGCAGCGCACAGATCCCTGCTTCTACTCCAAAAGCTGAAGCGGCTGCGAGCGCAGGAGATGAATTTTGTGTGCGTCCACTTGAACCATCTGATGCAGCAGCGGTGTTCGAGGCATTTTCTTCAAACCCTGATATGAAGCGCCAAGGCGATGCCGATACCCCGCAGAAAGCTCACGCGTATGTCCAAGCGCTGCTTGAGGATAGGAAACGCCAGCGGGCACTGGCGGTGACCATCGAAGATCGGTTGGTTGGCTTGGTGTGCGGGACGGTGAACCATTCCAATGAGAACGCGTGGGTTTGGTATTGGATGAACCAGAAGTACCGTGGCCGATCACTGGCTACCCGTGCTGTGGCGAGTTTGGTGGATTATCTTTTCGGCGAGTTGGGTCTCTACCGCTTGGAGCTTGGACTGCGGGCAAATAATCCCAGTTCAAAGCACGTGGCCGAAAGCAATGGTTTCCTGCGTGAGGGAATCGAGCGGGGCAAGTTCTTGGTGGATGGCAATCGCATTGATGTGTATACCTATGCTCGGTTGCGCACCGACCCGGCACCGGCAGTGAACGCGCTGCCGTGGAGCAGGCAACCGTAGCGTGCTGAAATTCAAAAAAGCCACGGAATCCAAAATTGGATTCCGTGGCTTTTTATCTGTCCCTCAAGTTCTGTGATTGATAGTTAGATACCAGGGGTTGACGATGGTGGCATCGTATTCGGGCCGTCGTTGTTCTTGCTTGCTTCCATCTTGGTCAGCGTGCGTGCGGCTGCATCGCGTCCGCCAAGTCCAAAGGCCAGCGCTGCTGCCAGTGCTGCACCGATGACAATTGCGCCGAAGGCCATGTTGATGATCGAATCGGCGATACCCATGTACTTCAGGCCCATCGCTACGAACAGCGCAATTGCTGTGTAGCGGATGATCTTTGAAGCGGTGGTGTCACCCAAGAACCGTCCGATGACATTGGCGATGACGAAACCTGCGGCAATGATTGCTGCGCCGAAGATGATCTTGCCACCCAGGGCCAGGATCTCGTTGAGGATGTTGGTGATCGCTGGGAAGTTCAGCATCTGAGCTGCCATCACGCCGAAGAACAGCACGATAGCGATCTTGACGATGCCGGCAATGATTCCCGATGCGCTCTTGCCTTCGGGAACAATGCCCCACTGGGCCACGACCGAGTCGGTACCCACACCGTGAAGAGTGGTTTCAAGCAACTGACCGACGAACTTGGCAATCAGGATACCGACTGCCAACAGAGCCAAGGCCATAATGACCTGTGGGATTGCGGTGAAGACCAGCTGCAGCATCTGCTGAGCAGGATCCGAAATTGCCGCGATTCCCAGTACCTGCAGGGCCGAAATTGCCACGACCAGCAAGATCAAGGCGAAGACGATGTTGGAAATGATGTCAACGATCTTCGCTTGGGATTCGCGTGACTGGACTCCATCTACAGGTTCGCCGCGCGGGGTGACTTTGCGGACCAAGCTGCTGAAGTCTACGGTTCCCAACGCGGTCTTCAATAGCTGGCGAACGATATTTGCGATCACGTAGCCGATGAAGAAGATGAAGCCTGCACCGATGAGGTTTGGAATGAAGGCCATTACGCCGCCGAGCAGACCCTGCACCGGCGAGAGGACTTCAGATAGTGCGAAGACTTGCAAGATTGCTACCAGGCCAAAGAGCCAGACAATCAACCCTGCAACCTTGCCGAGGGATTGGCCTATCTGCTCTCCGTCATTGCCCTGCTTTTGCAGGAACTTCACCCTAGTCACCAGTTTGGCTGCAGCCCAACGAACTATGCGCGCAACAAGCCACGTAATGATGAGGATGATTAGCGCGATGCCAACCTTTTGTAGCATCGACGCCCAGTCGATATTTCCTAAAACGTTCTCAGACTGCATTGCTGCTCCTTCAACGTAGGGACAATCCGACCCTACGATGAAGTTCCAACACTGACTAGGGCAAAGTCCAATACCCCCAGCTTGATTCAATAGACTTTCACAGGTTGAATTGCGAAAACCTTATGAAATATTAGCTGATTGCACGAAATCCGCAATATGTGCCCTATGCCACAACTGATTCACGCAATGTTAGAAAGTTCCACGCACAGCTAGAACCCCTGAATTGCCTTGGAATCTCTTGCAGATTCGGCCGTTGCCCTATATCAAGCTAAGAATTGCGAAAATTTCCCTACGCTTAGTCGATAACTTCGCTCTGCACGGCGGCCCCAAGTTCAACCGTCCGTGAAACTGTGCAGTACTTGTCATGGGACAGCTTGACGATGCGTTGGATCATGCCAGCGGCTTTGCGTCCTTCTTCGGTATCCGGGAACTTCAGATCGAAACCAAGATGGATGTCTTCCATCCGGCTCGCAGAGTCTTCGGTGACCTTGTAGCCGCTGGCCTTGACTTCAAATTTCTCTGGTTCGCTTCTGCGCGTAGTTGCCACATCCACGTCGATGGAAGAGCATCCTGCAATGGCGGCAAGCAACAGCTCAACGGGGGTCAGCAGACCCTCGCCCTGGCCGAATTCAAGGCTGGCACCTGATTCAAGGCTGGTGGCTTTGTACTTGCGCGCTTCGAGGCGCTCGATGTTGACTTCACGGATTTCACGGCTATTTTCGCTCATGAAACTATGGTGCCACGATCTGGGGAGCAGATTATCCGTGGCGCAAGATGACGCGTTGCTCCGAAGCTTCTGCGTCCGAGGAAATCAGCTTGAATCCGCAGGTGCCAAAAAAATCGATGGCGTGCCGACGCTGGCTATCGAGATGAACACTAACGCCCGGAGTGGTGGCAATGATTTGTTCCAGCAAGACTCGGCCCACGCCTTTTTGCCGATCACTGTGACTCACCCAGAGCAATTCAATCTGTGTCGGGCCCCAGGCAGCAAAGCCGACAATGCGCTGCCCTTGCTGCGCGATTCTAATGGACACCGATTGGCTGTAGATTGCCTCCAAAGCCACGGCCACGGCATCGATATCGGCCGCGGAGAGGAAATCTCCTCGCCGTTCCACCGAACCGCGCCATATGTCCAATAGGTCAGGCACTTCATCTACGCTTTCGAGCTCGCGCAGCACGAGTTCTTCTTCCATGCCTTATTCCTTCGTGCTCTGGCAACAACCGTACTTGCTGATTCGAAATGTAGCCGGATGCAAGCGATTACTCAAATTTCTCCGGCTCCTTGCGTACCTCGCGTTCTGGGAACAGGCCACGGATGTTGCCAATGCGGCAGGACCAGTCCTGTAGTTCGAAGGCTACTTGCTCGGGTTGCTCAAGATGCAAGTTATGCCCAGCAGGATCAAGCACCACCATGCGCATCGCAGGATAACGGTGCGCGAGCCGTTCTGGATCCTGATATCCGGTGACGTGGTCTTGTTTGCCGCACAGGATCGAAACGGGGATGTTCAGTTGGCTCTCGCGGTTCACGGGCAAAGTGTCCAGGACGTAGCGTCTGGAGAGCTTGGCCATGGCCCGCAAGTTCGCGCATTCCAAACCGGGCAGAACCCACGAGACGAAGCGCTTCCAGGTCTGGGGTGACTGAATCACGGCAACCTCTTGAAATAGCTGTGCCTGTTTCGGTTCAAGCTGGGCAATTAATTGCGGATCTTCCACGAGTACCTGTGCTTCGGGAAGGGTCCGCCTCGCGTTATCAGGGAAGACCGCCGGTGCCAGGAGGAATAGGCCTTGGACTTGGTTGGGGAAACGGTCGGCCATTTCCTGGCAGAGCAAACCTCCAAGGGAGTTGCCCAGCAGGGCGAACTTCCCAGTTCCCGCGATGCGCTTGATTCGTTCTTCCAGCCATGTCGCAAGCTCAGGCAATCCCCCGGTGCCATCCAGTGGCGGGCACGTACCGAAGCCGGGCAAATCAATAAAGTGCAGGTCGAAAATTCCGGCTTCTTCCAGCACCGGCTCCAGCGGTTTGAGAATACGGTGGTCCACTCCATTGCCATGCACCAGGATCAACGGGATCTTGGCTTCTGGTGCTAACGGCATGGATTCTTTTCCTTCTGGTGCTGCTCGGTTCTCGTTGCGGCAATTCCTATCATCGCCTGTCCAACCACGTAGGTGAGCATAATCCAAAATCCCATTCCGGGGATGTCAAGGGTGGTGAAGGATCGTAAGGCGATCAAGGAATCGGATAGGAAGAATATCGCCCCGCCGCAGCCAGCGAGCACCCCCAGCCCAGTGCCGAAAATGGCCATCGCCGTCAGCGCCACTCCATAAATGAGCACCGGGACCAGCAGTGCCCCGGCCCCGGGCGCACACAGAAGCACTAAAACTGTGAATGCGCCGAGATATGGAGTTGTCATCCACCAGTGCCGCATTACGGAGGATCTCCAGTACCTGGCCAGCGCCGCGATGTAGAAGAACTGGGCGATGAGGAAGCTGCCGACCATGGCCAGGAATCCTTGGTCGCCCTCCATGAACCGTGGCAGGGTGTCACCTACCCACGAGAAGAGGATCGCGATCAGCACCAGCTTGATCAGTTTGCCGCGCTGTGCGCTGGTCAGCGCGATGATGATCGCGCCAAGCAGCGGCATCAGCATTATCTGCGTAACGTCGGCCAATATCCCTGCAGGTGCGAACAGCTGGGTGAGCAGATGGATTGCTGTGACGAACGCCATCGCCAGGACCAGCAATCTGGTGCGCGCACGGTTCGGTTCGGTTCCGCGGGCGCTTTGGCCGTGTGATTGTGCTGGCACGTTATTCCTTTTTGCGGGTCCTTGGGCTTTCTCGATTACCCTTCAGGCTGTTGGCAGCGGTTCCAAGATACAGAATTCATTTCCTGACGGGTCGGTGAAGACCTTCCAAGGAAGGGTTCCCCACTGCTGGTCGAGCTCTTCTCCGCCCAGCGAACGGACTGTTGCCAGCGCTTCATCCAAGCTCTTCCCTGCTTCAAGGCGCAAGTCGAGGTGGAGCGCATTTTTCCGCGAAGTTTTAGGCGATTCTTCTGGGACAAAGATCAGCTGCGGGCCGAGGCCGGATGGATGGGCCAAAGTCATTGGGATTTGGCTTACGATGTCCCACCCCATCAGCTTCGACCAAAAAGTTGCATCGCGCAGGGGGTCCGAGCAAGCCAGCTGCAGGGCAACTAGTTCCAGGCCCTTGCGCTCTTCACCGGCACAGAGCAAATACTCGTTGCCAGCGGAATCCCTCCTGGATTCCAGCGCCTGCCCCGGATCATTGCCGCATCCTCCCAGCGGACCGGCGCTGGGAGCAAGAATCAGGTGGGCGCGTTGAATTGTGCGGTCCGGATCTTGGACCATAGGGAAACAGAAATCCAGGTAGCGCTGTTCGGGCAGGTGCAGCCGAGTTTCGTATCCGCCCTCGTTATCCGTAAGCATCTGGCAGTGCAGCAGTTCTTCCCAGAATTTGGCATGCTCTTTGGGCGTTTCGGAATCGAAGACCATGTTCTCCCAATACATGCTGACAGCCTACCGTGGCAGTGGCCCACCTCACGCTCACCACTGCCCTGAACCCGTTAGTTATTCTCCCTTTATGGAAATTATTTATTGTTTACTGAGGTAAGGGAATTAGGAATTTTTTGCATAGAATTTCTTCTCAGATAAAAACACAGTCTATATTTAGCTTGCTTGACTACCTGTAGAAATTTAGGCCAATCTTTAATTTTATAGGTTCAACTTCAGTGTTTTAAGTCAACTTCGGAGATTTTCCTTGCATTTTTCGGAAGTATTATGTTGTCATGAGCAACAAGTCTTTTCCCCGCCTGGTGTCAGAGGGCCGGATCGGGCCCATGAGTACCCCGAATCGCATCGTGCTTCCAGCGATGGATATGAATGTTTCCGAAGACTGTGAAATCGAGCAGTCGGAAATCGACCATTACGCCGCCCGTGCCATCGCTTTCCCTTATGGAGCCGCCTAGGCGAAAAGCAGCACAGTGCCCTAGCCGACATGGTCATCTACTTCAATGGCACCACCTGTGCCGCTCCGGTAGCCGATGAACTGCGCACAGCCGGTTTCAACGTCGATGTCATTGGCGATGTCGGCGCGCTCAACTGCATCCACGGCGCCGTGCATTCGGCATGGAAGGCCACCGCAGAGCTGTAGGGCCAGGCACAGGAACTAGAACACCGGCAACAGGCCAGCGGCATTGAACCAATGCCGCTGGCCTGTTGCCTTGGGCGGAGTCTTGTCGCGATGACTCACCGGGTGCTTGAATAGGCTGATGGGCCTCAAAATGCTTATCCCCGCCGCACCGCAGGTTGCCGGCCTCGTCGATGAGCTCGCCAGCTGGCAGCACGACGGCCTGCCGTTGCAGCTTCACCCCGGAGATGTGGGCTGGTATGCCATGCGTGGATTGAACAGCACTGCCCGCAGCCTTCGCGTCTGGGCGGATCGCGAAGCCATCTACGCCTTGGGCCTGCTCGATGGCCCGGATCTGATTCGGATGGCAGTGCACCCGGACTTCCTGGACATCCAGCCGCTTGCCGAGCAGATCCATGCTGATCTGGCCTCGCCGGCCAACCGGATCTTTCCTTCAGCCAGTGCCAGTATCGAAGCCCGGGGCGCCACTGCCCTGGGCAAGGTCCTGCAGGGCAATGGCTGGAAGCCCGGGGAAGCTTGGACTCCGCTGCGCCGGTCGCTGGATGAACCGGTGCGGCTGCCGGAACTGAGTTTCCGCCGAGTTGATCCGGCTCAGGCCGGCCAGTGGATGGAAACCCACCTGAATGCCTTCCGCGGCCAGGATTTCAGTGCAGCGGACTTGGAACGAGCCGTGCAGCGCTGGCACACCATGGCCAATACGCCCATCTATGAACAGGGCCAATGCCTCACCGCCTACGACAGCGAGATGAACCCACTGGCCATCGCCGCGGTCTGGTCCGCAGGGTCCGGCCGCCCGGGGCTTCTGGAACCGATTGCCGTGCACCGGGCCTCCCGGGGCAAGGGATACGGCACAGCGATCAGCTTGGCAGCAGCCGCCGAACTGCGCTCCATGGGCGCTTCCAGCGCGCTAGTGTGCACCCCGAGTGAAAACACCACTGCCGTATCCACCTACCTGGCCGCCGGATTCACCGCCGATAGCGAATCCCATGACTGGCATCGCGAGAATACTGAGGAATCATGAACATCACCGACATCCTGACCAGCCTGGCCCATCGTCCGATTGACGCGGTGCGCGCGTTGCCGCAGCTCAGTGTTGAACAGCTCAACGCGCATCCGGGCAACCATCCCAACTCGATTGCGTGGCTTTTATGGCATTCGGGTCGCGAAGCAGATATCCAGCTGTCCCAGCTCAGCGGACAGCCCCAGCTGTGGGAGCAGTTCCGCGAACGCTTCAATCTGGGCGAACTGGGTGATTCCATGGGATACGGGCACAGCGCCGAACAAGCCCGCGCGATTGTCGCCGATGACCAGCACCTGCTGGTGGACTATCTGGAAGCCTGCATGAACGCACTGAGCGATTACGCCACGGCACTTGATGAAGAGCAGCTCGATGAAATCATTGACCGCAATTGGGAACCGGCAGTAACCCGCGGGGTCCGGCTGGTCTCCATCATTGACGACGCCGCGGTGCATGTCGGGCAGGCAGCCTACGCAGCCGGCGCCCTTGGCTAAGCTGCCCGCAAGCTTCTTGGCTTCGTGGCCACCCACCAGAAGATCAGCAGCTGAAGCACCAGCAGGATCGCCGAGATGCCTGCGTCGTCCCAGCCCATCACAAACCCAGCCTGCAAGGTCCCGATTCCGCTGGCCACCGGATAGAACAGCGGCCACAGCACCACCAGATTGCGCACCAGGGCAAAGACCACCGCGAACATGATCGCAAAAACGCCAAATCCCGCCGCGGCAGCCAGTGGGACGGATCCAAGATGCTGGATGGTGAACCCCAAACCGGTCAAGGCGATTGCCGGCAGCCATCCAAAGGCCCGCTCCCAGCGCAAATACAGCCAGCCGAAAACGAAGAACGGCTCCCACAGCACTAAGAAGTTCGCCACCAGATGGCTTGCGATATTCGCGTTACTGGCGTTGGCCAAGGTAATCAACTGGAATGCGGATCCTGCAGCTAAGACAAAGGAAACGATCAGTGATGTGACAAGGAATTTTCTCGTAATCCCCAGCCGCTCCAGTGATTCTCCGCGACGATGAAGCACCGTCCATAAGGGGATGAATGTTCCGAACACCAAGATGCCGCACCACAGGAATATGCTATTGATCGACGTGCCTGCGTAATAGCAAAGCGAAAATGCCAGCAGGGTAAATAGGGCGATGAACGTATCGGCTTCAGGTTGCCATGTGAAAGCTTTGGGCCGTTTGCCAGGAACTGTTCTACGCGGTGCGGATAAAGCAATCATCTTTTTGCGCCTCGGTGCCGTGGAATGGTTTGCTTCTTCCGCACGAGAATATCAGTTCTTCGATCTCATGGAGGTTGAAAATAGACATCAGATTAAAACCTCCAACTACTTGCAAATATTGCAACTAGTTGCAAGGGTAGAAATATGAGCAAGGATTCCGGCGGTTCAGCCCGCCTCACACCAAGCGATGCCCAGCAGCTTCTCAGCTCGGTTCCCTCCCGACCGCGCCGCAAGTTCAAGGCCTTCGACCATCTGATGGCCGTTGCCGTCATTGCCGCTTCGTTTGCGGCAGGACAACTGGCGCTCTCCGGCTACGGTTGGCTGTCCATCGCACCAGCAATCATTGCTTTCCTCTGCGCCCAGCACTGGTTTGCCGCACGGCAGCGGCGGGTCAACGAACCGCGCTTCCGCGGGGCCCGCATCATCTTGGCCATCTTCACCGTGTGGCTGCTCCAGCCCACATGGCGAAATCTCGTCCACCAGGAAACTGCTCCCTGGCCCGATTCCCTCATCCTCAGCGGCCTGGCTCCGCTCCTTTGGCTTGGCTACTACCTCTTCCTGCTGATTCGGCGCTGAGCCCGATGAAGTATCAAGAACTTGATCCGCTACTCCTGGCGCCCAAGAGGTTCGTTACGCTGGCCCATTTGAACCAGGTGGAACAGACCGATTTCCTCACGCTCCAAGAAACAACCGGGCTGTCGACTACCGACATGTCAAAGATTCTCAAGGACTTGGAAACCCGCGGCTTGGTGCATCTGTCCAAGGAACGCAAAGAACGCTACGGAGTCACCTTGGTCTGCCTCTCGGAGACCGGCCAGCGCACGTTCAAGAAGCTGATGCAAACACTTAATCGCCTTGCGGGAGAATAGTGCAGAGCGCCTGTCTGATCACTTTAAGAAAGAAGCACATGAAACTCGTTATTATCGGCGGAAATGGCGGAACCGGCGCCTTGCTGGCTAAGCTCGCACGCGAAGCAAACCATGAAGTTACCGTAGTCTCCCGCAGTGCCGCACACGCAGCCGATGAACAGATCACGCACATCCAGGCCGATGCCTCAGATCCTCTTCTTGCTGCCCAGGCAATTGCCGGCGCCGACGCTGTGGCGATCACCGTAGGCGGAAGCAAAGGAAAGCAAAACGCCCGCACCAGTGTCACCCGAAGCGTGGTGCACGCCATGGAACAAAACGGTCCCAAGCGTCTGCTGATCCAATCTTCGCTGGGCGCCGGAAATTCCGGAACACAGCTTCCCGGGGTCATCGGATTTGTTTCCAAAGTACTCTTGGCCAAGCCCTTGGCTGATCACACCGAGCAGGAAAAGCTGGTGGAGAATTCCGCGCTGGACTGGAGTATCGTAAGGCCCACCGGCTTGAACAACAAACCGGCGCTGGGCAAGTGGACCGCGCTCCAAGTGGGCGAATCAGGGCGCTTAGGCGGAACCATCACCCGCCATGATTTGGCTGCGTTCATGCTTCAAACTCTTGAAAACGAGCAGAGCATCCACAAGGCCTACGGCATCAGCAACTAGCTAGCCACAACCCGGCTGCGCCATCCGAGCATCACGTAGTGACGGATCATGGCAACAAAGACCAAGGCCCACACCAGCACCGCGACAACCAGCGAACCGTCTCCGATGGCTTCAACCACCGGCAATGAGTCAGCACGGCCCAAATTGATCGATGCGACGGCGAACATGCCCACCGGGAAAACAATGGACCAGAGTGTTGGGGTGTATCCCAAGGGAATGCGGTGCACTACGTGCCGCCACACCCCAGCACCCACCAGTACGGGAATCAGCCACAGGCAGTAGCCCCAGAAGGCCGCAACCGTCCCGGCAATCAGAACACGCGTGGCCTCGACCATCGGCGTGGATTCCATGGCGATGATCTTGGCGCCGGCCACCACAGCAATTGCCATGGCTCCCATCGCCACCCAGTACGGCGGTTCGAATTCTTTCGGTGTCATCCCGAAGTACACGATTCGCAGCAGCACCAGCACGGCTACGCCGGCGTACAGCGCGACGCCCACGGACCAGCTCAGCACGGCCACCAGTCCAATCAGGGATTTTCCGGTCGCCACATAGGGCTGGACGATACTCATCCCGATGGCCAGTGACTGGCTGGCTACAGCCCAGATGAACCAGGTGCCGTTGACCCGAGAGAGGATCGGCTTCCCATCCCTGCTCAGCAACACCTGCCACGGCAGAACATAGCCGAAGATGAACCAGAGCAGCGTAGCCAGGGTTACCAGTGCCAGGCAGATCGCGCCGAAGCCTTCAGCTCCCAGGCGCACTGCGAGAACATCGGTGCCGGCAACCACCGTGAAGTAGGCGAAGGCCATCTCCGGCCCGCGAAGATCTGCTTTCATGGCGGCGCGGAACGCTATTGCCCGCCAGATGTACAGAACCCACAGCAGCACATAGGACACTGCTGCGATGACAAGCAGGATGTGAGAGAGCAGATCCCATCCGACTTCGTGAAGACCCACCGAAACAATGCCGGTTCCCATCGTCAGAGCAAAATACCCCGGCGACAGGTGTTCTAAAACTCCGCGGAAAGCCGAAGGTTTAGAAGGAACCGCACGCTGCTTGATTTGTCGTTCATCCATGCATCCAGACTACGACCGTTGCCTGCCTGAGGTGCAAGCCAGTGCCCCGGGCAAGACTCTAGAGCCAGCTTTGAAGCTGCTTGCCGGAAACCTCAGCCAGCCACATTTGCCAGAGCGGTCCAAAGCTCACTCGGCGCACTCCCAGCTCACGCAAAGCGGCCAGGTCGCCCGCTGCGTGCGCCTTGACCGGATGGGCGGTGACGTTCACCGGAATACCCACCGCCTGCACTGCCTTCGCCACCTGGTCCGCGCTGGATAGCGCCACCGGATACACGCTGCGCGCCCCGGCTTGCTCCATCAGCTTCATCCGTTCGATGGCTTCGCCTAGCGGGTCCGAAAATTGATCAACCAGCTTCACCGCGTCGGTGCGCCCGTTGATTACAAAGTCGATGCCTGCACCATCCGCTGCCTGCCTGACCGCATTGATGTAGTCTGCATGCTCTTGGCGTTCACGCACACGGCCGCCTTCACGGTGCAGCACATCCTCGATATTCACCCCTACCGCGCCAGCTTCCACCACGCGTTCAAAGAGTTCCTTCGGATCCAAACCGTAGCCTGATTCGACATCGGCGCTGACTGGCACATCGACGCTGCCGGTAATTCGCTGAACTGCCCCGAGATAATCGGCGAAATCCATATTTTCGCCATCTTTGCTACCCAAGGAATCTGCGACCGGGTGGCTACCGACGGTCAGTGACTTGAATCCTGCAGAGACCGCGAGTTTGGCGCTGAAGGCGTCCCACACAGTTGGCATGACCAGCAGGTCTCCTGAGGCGTGCTGCGTGGCGAGGTTCTGGGCGAGAACTGGAATTCCAGTCAAGGAGATCTCCTAGATTAGGGGCCGGATGCACCCAGTCTATGGCCGGCACCAACTAATTGATACAGCCGGTCAGTGAACTCCAAGGGTCCTGGATTCCACGAGGCAATCATCCGTCTTGGTTTACCTTTTCCTGCCTATCTCCAAGCGGCTTGATCATAATCAGGCAGGGTGTTCCAGCTCCCTACAGGTCAGTTTCCTCCAGGGGCAAGAAACCTTGCTTTTCATAGAATCGACGGGTCTTCGCATAGCCAGCATCCGGGTGGGAAGGCCCCAGAGTTTTGACTTGCAAGAGCAGGGCTCCCCCGGCGAGCGCTTCAGCTTCTACTGCGGCGAACAACGCCGTGCCGATTCCCTTGCCGTGATGGGCCCGGTCAACCACCATCAAATGAATTTCGGCGCTGTGCTGGTAGTGCCTCTGTGCCAAGAGCACGCCGAGCACCGTGCCTCGGGCATCGCGGACGGTCCAGGTTTCCATACTCCGGGCGGCTTGGATGTACTTTGCGTTTGATTCAGCCTGCCCGAACCATTGGGGAACAGTTGCAAGCAGACGCGCAACTTCTCCTGGCACCGGATGATCTTTGGCTGCTGCCAGCGGGGTCGGTTCCACTATGGCTCCTGGTTATGCGTTGATTGGCTTAGTTTGCCGGCGTCATGATTTCCAGGCGGTTGCCGAAACCATCACGCACATGGAATCGAAGATATCCTTCAAAAGTTTCACGTTCAGCCCACGACAGGTCATATCCCATGGAATCCAGGCGGCCGGCAAGGGTTTCCCACTCTTGAAGCGAATCGCACACCAATCCCGGATGGGCCTTTTTGGCTGGGATGAATTCGTCCTCGACGCCCAGATGAACTTCTGCCACCACAGTACCGGCGTCCAACGCACGGAACCAGCACCCGCCGCGGCCTGCAAGCGCTGGTGGCTTGCTGGCTTCGCTCATACCCAGGCCTTCGACGTAGAACCGGCGGGCTTCGGCTTCTTGGCCTCTCGGCATGGAAATCTGAATGTGGTGGAGTCTCATCGGCACCTTCCATTGCTTCTTGCTGCCAATATACCCATCTCGTCCTTGGCTAGGTCCGTGTTTCAACGATATGGAAAATCAGGGTTTCAGCCCGTTGCGAGCAGTTTTCTGGATCTTCGCCCCGTCGTGCTTGAAGCGTGAGCCCTGCCTTTTCAAGGACTCGGATGGACGCAGTATTTCTTGCATCGCACGTCGCACTGATCCGTTCCAAACCAAGATTCTCGAATCCCAGCTGGAGCAGCAGCACAGCAACCTCGGTTGCATATCCGCGGCCCCAATAGTTTCGATTCAGGGTGTAGCCAATTTCCCCGGCCTTGGATATCTGGTCGGTGACCCATACTGAAGCTGAGCCGATCAGCACGCCATCGACCAAGACTGCCTGCAAGTACCGCTGCGGCTGCTCGACCAGCGCATCTTGGAGGAACGCTTGGGTATCTGCCAACTGGTTAGGGCCCCACGTCGAGTACCGGCATACCAACGGATCACTGGCAAATGCATGGATGTCAGATGCGTCACCGGGTTGGAAATGCGCGAGCGCGATCCGCGGTCCTGCCGCACTGACTGTTCGAACTGCCAAGTCTTCAGACATCTATTCCTCTTTCCCCGCCCCACGCTAGCCTAGGTGCAAGGCGGCACCCTATCTGGCTTGCGGTGCCTGAGTCCAAGCATGTTGCGCAGCTGTTAAGCGATGTTGAGTTTTATGGCATTTTTTGGAATCGTGGCACCCACATGTCCTGACCTTGGCATGTCCTCAACCGGAAGGAGAGCCTTCGTGCTCGCACTGACCGACCAAGCAGCATCGATCGTGACCGCGATCGTCACCAACCAGTCCGAGGAAGAAAACGCTGGACTGCGCATCATGCAAGCAGACAGCACCCAACCAGAAGAAGCCGCTTTCGGCCTTCAGGTTGTACCAGCACCAGAAAGCACCGACGGGGTCGTGGCTACCGAAGGAAGCCCCGTCTACGTGGATGAAGCAATTGCCGACGCCCTAGAAGGCAAGGTGCTCGACGCTGCGGTAGATGAACAGGGTGGAGTCAGCTTCCAGCTCCTCGAGCAGGGCTAATTCTCCAGCCTGCCTTTCAGCTTTGGCTGCGGGGGCCATCCGCCAGGATGGCCCCCGCAGTGCGTTAACAAGATTCCCGCCCAGGTGCGGGGGCAGGGAATGTGCCCATCAGATGGTTGCCGCCCTTGTATATTGCCGCTCAGTGCGTCATCGTTCTACTAAGCGAAAGGGGAACGCAGTGGATACGCGCGCGGTACGCAAACATGAGTGGGCGACAGTTCCGAACGCCATCACGGTCATCCGTTTTCTCCTGGTCATTCCCATCTTCGGTTATCTGGTGGCAGACACTGAACCCACGCTGACTGCCGTACTACTGCTGGCTTTTGGGCTGAGCGACTGGATCGATGGGTTCATTGCCCGTAAATTCAATCAAGTGTCGAAGCTGGGAATCTTGTTGGATCCGATTGCCGATCGCTTGGGCATCGTCGCTATCGCTGTTGCCTTGGTGATCAACGGGGCGATCCCGTTATGGGTTGGCTTGGCCATCTTCATCACCGATTTAATCCTGCTGTGCACCTATTTCTTCCTGAAGCTGGAAGCTCCGCCAGCATCCACCTGGCTGGGAAAAATCCGCACCGCCATCATGATGCTGGGATTAGCTTGCGTGGCCTTTGGCAGAATTCCTGAATTCTCGATGCTGTCCATCCCGGGCGTTGTCATTTTGGCCCTTGGAACGGTGCTGCATCTATTTGTCGGCTTCGGCTATCTGCGGATCATGAAGGATACTGCCGTGCGGCAGCGCGACGCATCCGCTTAGCCGTCGTGGACCGGAGGCTGCCCAGCGAGCATGCGAAGTTGCTGCAGGCGCGGCTTCCACAGCACCGCACGCACCGCATCAATCTGGTTCAGCCTGTTGCCCGTGATCTCATCTAGGGCACGGATATAGTTCGGGACGATGTCGCGTGGCAGCCGCAAGCCCATCGTCAGGTGCGGGGTCCACCGCTCTCCTCGTCCGTCGGGGTTCATTGCGCTGATCTGGCGTGCGGCGCGTTCCAGCTCGTCGGAGGTTTCCAGCAGCCAGGCAACGGTTTGCTTGCGTTTGGTTCCGAAGATGACGGTACCCACCCGCTGGAATTGTGCAGGGATCACCGCCGGCAGCAATTGTGCTGCTTTCGCCACGGCTTCTTGGCCCATATCCGGTGAAAACGTGATGGTAATGTGCGGAGTTTGCTGTTGTACCGGGAAGCCGCGCTGCGCCAGTTGCGCGAAGATCTCCCGCACCTTCTCCTCCTGCTCTTGGGCAAGATGCAGCAAGATGTTATCCGGTGATCTGCTCATCAAAGACTCCCCTCCCCTTGGGCACCTGCGCTTCGGCCAACCGGCCGCATCCAGATGCGCGCAGTGCTCTGGACCGTACCGGCGGTGTACGCGAAGGATTCGCCGGTGTTGCGGTAGCCCATGCGCTGCCAGAATCCCTCGGCCAGATCTGCGTTGGACTGGACGATGGATATCCGCAGACGGGAGAACTGCGGGTGCTTGGCGACCAGGTTCAGCACCTCCTCATGCATCCGGCGCCCATATCCGCGGCTCTTGGCGCTTGTGGTCACCATGAGCAACCCGATATGCGCGGTATCTGCGTGCGGCCACCCGAGAATCAGGTCTGCAAAGCCTACAAGTTCGCTTCCTTCCCACAGCCCGAGATCAATTTTGTTCTGGGCATCAACCCCGGGCGGAAGTTCGCTCAGCGCTTTGAACGCGGCATCATCCGTTGCCGGTGCTCCAGTGACCCGCACGCAGTATTCGCGATTGCTTTGGAACAGCTGCTGCACCGCAGCTTCATGCTGGAGATCAATGCGCTCGATGTCCAGCTCATTGCCGGTGCCATTCATGCGTCGATCCTTTCGTGCCTCACACTGCCACGGCTTCGAAGACCATGAGTGGCTTATCGGCACTGAATTCGGTGCCTTTCCAGCCCGAGTAAACCGCGCGCACTTCGAATCCCGCCTCGGCAAGCTGCGCCCGGATCTGCTGGTCGCTGCGGAATGCGAGCAGGGTTTCCTCGACGTGTAGTTCCCCGGTGGCCTCGAAGCGGTTGAAGCTGCGCAGCATCACGTTGTGTTCATCGAGTAGTTCGGTCTGGCACCATTCGGTGAGCACACCGTATGGGGTTTCGCTGCTTCCAGGGGCTTCGTCCGCCCACTTCTCCCATGCCCGCACCGCCGGGTTCCTGGATTCGAAGGCCAGCACCGCGCCCTTGGCTGCCGCCTTGCGCAGCGCGTTGAGGCTGAGCTGCCACTGCGGATCGATGATGTGCTGGGCGACATTGCCCGTCATGACCATGAAGTCGAATTCCCCTTCAGCCAACGCCGTGGCATCGCCCTGGATCCACGTGGCGTTGTCCGCCCCGGGGCGCTGCCGGGCGTAGGCGAGCATGGAAGACGATGGATCAACACCGACGACGCGTCGGCCGGATCCGGTGAAGCTCACCGTGAGCATTCCAGTTCCGCATCCCAGGTCCAGGATCCGCTGGGCATTCTGCCTGCTGGCCAGCGCCCGGTAGTAGTCATGATCCGGCCCGTTAGGATTTGCCCGGTCATAGAGCGCGACGATCCGCGGGTCGTAGTCAGCAGCCATTGCTCTCCAATTTTCGGCAGTACAAGGTTTCGTTCAAAGGTACAGCGCACCGGGCATCAGGTGCCGCAGCTCCCCTCCGGCAGCTGGGCCGGAAACTCATTTCAGGAAGACCACGTGCCTGGCACCGCGGCCCGCTGCCGGGAAATGGCGTGAGAACTGCTTCCATCCTACCCGCGTGTGACCTAGACAACAGGTTCGGACTTGGGCATTGTTAGTTCCATAGTGCCAATTCGCACCCTGAAATACGCTGGAGGAACACCCATGACCCAGGCCTACATCATCGATGCGCTGCGCACGCCTGTCGGACGACGCGGAAAATCATTGGCCCAGCTGCATCCGCTGGATCTGGCCGCCGCACCACTGGCCGAATTGGTGAACCGGAACAACATCGATTCCGAGCAATACGATGAGATCATTCTGGGCTGCATCGACCAGCTTGGGCCGCAGTCCATGGACATCGCCCGCAACGCTTGGCTGGCCGCCGGATTATCCGATCATGTCCCGGGAACTACCGTGGAACGCCAATGCGGTTCCGGGCAGCAGGCCGTGTCCTATGCCGCCCAGGCCGTGATGAGCGGAGCCAGCGATCTGGTCGTGGCCGGCGGGGTGCAGTCCATGTCCAGCATCCCGCTGTCCTATTCCAACTCGGCGGCCAAGGATTTCGGCTTCCCCAACCCGTACGCCGGATCCGAAAAGTGGGCGGCACGCTATGGGGATCAGGAGATCTCGCAATTCCGCGGCGCTGAGATGATGGCCCAGCACTGGGGCTTCACCCGCGGCGAGTTGGAAGACCTCGCTGCCACCTCGCATGAGCGCGCCCTGCATGCCCAGGCCCAAGGCTATTTCGACCGCGAAATCCTGGCCATGGATCAGCTGTCGATCGATGAAGGGCCACGCCCGGTGGACCGCGCCAAGATGGCTTCCTTGTCCCCGATCACCGAAGGCGGAGCACATACCGCGGCCACCGCATCCCAGATGTCCGATGGTGCAGCGATGCTGCTGATTGCCTCTGAGGCCGCGGTCAAGCGCTACGGGCTGAAGCCCCGAGCCCGAATCCACCATGCCAGTGCCCGCGGGGATGATCCGGTGATGATGCTCTCTGCCCCGATCCGCGCCACAAAGTACGCCTTGGAGCGCACCGGCATGTCCATCCATGACATGGACCGGATCGAGATCAACGAGGCTTTTGCCGCAGTGGTCCTGGCCTGGCAGAAGGAAGTCGGCGCGGACATGTCAAAGGTCAATGTCAATGGCGGGGCCATCGCGCTGGGCCATCCCATCGGTGCCACTGGCGCGCGGCTGATGACTTCGCTGCTGCATGAACTGGAACGCAGCGGCGGCCGCTATGGGCTGCAGACCATGTGCGAAGGCGGCGGCCAGGCCAACGTCACCATCATTGAACGCCTCTAAGACCCGCAGCAAAGGAAAACCACCGTGAATCCCCTAGCATCCGGCACCCAGTCCAAGTCCCAAGACCAGAACACCATCGATGCCCTGCTGCGCCGGGCGGCGGCCCGCACTCCCAAAGCGGTGGCGCTGAGCTTTGAAGAGCGCAGCTGGAACTACCAGCAGCTCGATGCCGCAGTGCACAGGCTCACCACCCGCCTGCAGCGCGCTGGGCTGCCTGCTAGTTCGCGCGTGGCCGCCTACGCTGCGAATTCTGATGCCTACGCGATCCTGTTCATCGCTTGTGCCGCCTCCGGGCTGGTCCATGTCCCGGTGAACTTCGCCTTGAAGGGCGAAGAGCTGGCCTACCTGCTCAACGATTCCGGCGCCGCACTAGTGATTGCCGATGGCCCGCGCATTGATTTGGTGCAGGAACTGCGCGATGCCCACAAGCTTGAGCAGCTGCAACAAGTCTGGCCGATGCTGCCCGGTGAATCCCCCGGCGTCTCGGTACTTGAAACCGCACTGGATCAAAACGCACCCATCGATGCGAACACCAGCCAGGTTTCAAGCGGTGATCTGGTCCAGCTGCTCTACACCTCGGGCACCACTTCAGCGCCCAAGGGTGCGATGATGACCCATGCTGCGCTGGTCGCCCAATACATCTCGGCTATCATCGCACTGGACTTGGAGGCTTCGGACCGTCCGCTGATCGCCATGCCGCTTTACCATTCGGCGGCCATGCACGTCTTTTTGCTCCCCTATCTATCCTTGGGTGCCAGCATCCGCTTGCTGGCCAAGCCGGATATCGGCCAGATGCTTGAACGCGTGGAAGCAGAGCACATCAACTCGCTGTTCCTGGCCCCGACGGTCTGGGTGCCGCTGAGCAACCACCCGGATCTGGAAACCCGGAACCTGGATTCGCTGGCCAAGGCCCAGTACGGGGCTTCGATCATGCCCACCACGGTGCTGGCCCGGCTGCGCGAGCGCTTCCCGAAAATCGGGTTCTACAACTGCTTCGGCCAGTCCGAACTCGGTCCGCTGTGCACGGTGCTGCGCCCCGAGGAACACGATGCCCGGCCCGCTTCCTGCGGGCGCCCGGTCTTCCATGTCGAAGCGCGGGTCATCAACGCCGAGGGCCAGCTGGCCGAGGCCGGCGAACCAGGAGAAATCCAGTACCGCTCCCCGCAGGTGATGAGCGGATATTGGAACAAGCCGGAGGAAACCGAGCAGGCCTTCACCGACGGCTGGTTCCGTTCCGGAGACCAGGTGGCCAAGGATCGAGGCGGCTACATCCAGGTGGTGGACCGCATCAAGGATGTGATCAACACCGGCGGGGTGCTGGTGGCCCCGCGCGAAGTCGAGGACGCCATCTACGAGTTGCCCGAAGTCGCCGAGGTGGCTGTGGTGGGCATTGATGACCCGCGCTGGATCGAAGCAATCACTGCGGTCATCGTGCTCAAGGACGACACCCACCTCAGTGCCCAGGCGGTACGCGATCATGTGAAGTCCCGGCTCGCTGGCTACAAGGTCCCCAAACGGGTGGACTTCGTCGCGCAGTTGCCTCGCAACCAGTCCGGAAAACTGCTCAAGCGCCAGCTGCGTGCCGAGCGCACTGGAGTGCAAGGAGCCGGCAATTGACCCGCGACCCATGGCAGGACTATGACCTGTCCTCGGCGCTGGATATCGACTACCTGCAGGCCTTCGGGGCGCTGGATCATGCGGACCGCGTGCATTGGGCCCGCGCCCGGCAATATGGCGAGGAGATCCTGCCGGTAATCAACGAGCACTGGGAGAACGGACACTACCCGCTGGATTTGGTGCGCCGGATGGGCCAGCTCGATCTGTTCACCGATGGCCTGCAGATTCCGGGCCATGCGCATTTTTCTGCGCTGGCTGCCGGACTGGTGGCGATGGAACTTTCCCGTGCCGATGGCTCGATGGCTGCCGCCGCCGCGGTGCAGGGCGGCCTGGTATTGCGCAGCCTGCGCCTGTTCGGTACCCCGGCACAGCAAGAGCAGTATTTGGAGCCTGTGGCCACCGGCCAGCTATTGGGCGGGTTCGCGCTGACCGAACCGCATCACGGCTCGGATTCGGTGGGCCTGGAATCCAGTGCCCGCAAGGATGGCGATGGATGGATCCTGAACGGGAACAAGAAGTGGATCGGCAACGGTGCTGCTGGCGGCATCACCATTGTGTGGGCCCGCGACGAGGCTGATTCCCAGGTCAAGGGATTCATTGTYGAGCAACAGGCCGAAGGCTATGAAGCGGTGCCGGTGCGAGGGAAGGGCGTGCTGCGCGCCATCGAGCAGGCCGAGATCCGGCTCACTGATGTGCGGGTTCCGGACTCGGCGCGGCTCAGCGAAGTTGCTTCCTTCAAGGACGTGTCCAAGGCGCTGGTTGCGACTCGCGTGAATGTTGTCTGGTCAGCTCTGGGCCATGCGCAGTTCGTTTTTGAAGCGGCCTTGCAATACGCCAAGCAACGCTCCCAATTCGGCAAGCCGCTGGGAGCGCACCAAATGGTGCAGGAACGCCTGGCCCAGATGCTCGCGGAGATCACCAACATGCAGCTGCAGTGCGCTGCGGTGGCCGCGGTGCAGGAAGCTGGAGCGCTCAAGGACACCCAGGCTTCGCTGTTGAAGTACCACAACACCCGTGCGGCCCGCCGGGTGGCGGCTACAGCCAGGGATATGCTCGGCGGCAACGGCATTCTGCTGGAGAATCATGTGATTCGCCATTTCGGGGACATCGAGGCTTTGCATACCTACGAGGGAACCGAATCGGTCCAAGCCCTGATTCTTGGCAGGGACCTGACCGGTTTCAGCGCCTTCAGCTGATTTCGCGCAGTACGATAAGAATAATTTTCCGAAGCTGACCAACCGAACACCGCCAAGGAGTGCTCATGCCGTACCTTGTTGATTTCAAAGACGTCTCCACCCAGGGTCTGGAAACCTCCCCGGTATCAGACGTGCTGGCAGGATTGCGTGCCAATGAAGCCCGCTACCTGAAGAACAAGTTCAATCATGATTTTGTGGTGGAGCAAGCTGGCGACGCAACGCAAACCATTGATTGGGTGCACCAGATTCTTGCTGAAGAACGCGATCTGCACATCGTATCCAAGCCCTTGCAGGCCGCTGAATTCGAGGCTGATGGCTCCCGTCGAGCCTATGTCTTCTACGAATCCGGGTTGTCCATCAATGTCCTGTACGGGCTGGAGCCAGATGCCAAGCGCGCCGTCGGCTTCAAGCTCTCCGATGGCATGGAAGTGCCCGAGGAACTGGCGGAAAAGTTCAAGTTCGCCCGCCAGAAATCCAAGCTCGCCGGAACCATCCGCGGCTCGTTCTTCGTGATCAAGAACGAATACTAGCCCGTCGCCGCGCTAGCGCGGATCCGGCTCGGTGCCAGGCAGTTGCACGTAGGCATCAGCGGCAGCTTGTTGCAGGAAATCCTCCGGCCACAGGTTTTTAAGTTCCGCACTGTATGAGATCTGCTCGATGCTCTCGTCCCGTTGATGCGCGTCGCGCAGGGTGGTGGCCAGCAGCTGGAAGCAGTGCAATTGCCGCACTACGAAGTCCCGGTCCACCGGTTCGCCATGGCCCGGGACAATGATGTCGCCTGGCTGGATGCGCTCAAGCAATGATTCGAGCACGATGGGCCAGTCCAGGGGGTAGGCTCCGGAGCCGAACATCGGCGGACCGGACTGCTCGATGATATCGCCAAGGAACCACGTATTGGCGTCGGGAATATGGATCGCAAGGTCCGTGTCGGTATGCCCTGCATCCAGCGGAATCAGCTCGACTTCCCGTCCGCCTAAGTTCAGCGTGCAAGGTTGCGCCAGCAAGTGGGTTGGCGGGGTCAGAACCACGCCATCCCAATCCATCTCGGGCTCTGCTTCCGGCGAGCGCTGCACCTTTTCAAGCCGGGGCTTCTCATATTCCTCGAAGTGCGCAGGGATCAGATGATGGCCATAGATGGGAATCGAGTGCTGGGCAAAGAGCTGATTGCCGAAGGTATGGTCATAGTGCGCATGGGTGTTGATGACGGCAACAATCGGCAGGCCGAAACGTGCCGAGACATCATCAATGATTTCCTGTGCCTCACACGCGTTATTGCGGGTATCGATAACCGTCAGGCCGTGCTCGCCGAGCACCGCCCCGACGGTGATGTCCAACGGATCATAACGCCGCTGGAAAACTCGCTGGGCTACCTGCTTCCACTGTCCTTCGGCCATCATGTCCCGCCTTGCCAGAGTTGATTGGGCTAGAGCCCTGCCTTCAGCAGCTGCTTCCAGCGCTGCGGCATGGGGGCCTCGACGACCAGTTCCTGGCCGTCGGGCTTGGGAATCACCAGCTTAGTCGCATGCAAGAAGAGCCCGCGACCCCCTAGCTGTTCGACACGGCTGTTGAACTTGGCAAAACCATACCGGTCGTCTCCGGCAATCGGGTGCCCTTCGCTTTGCAAGTGGACCCGGATCTGGTGCTTGCGTCCGGTCATCAGCTGCACATCCAAGATGGTGGCGCGCTTCCCTACCCGCTGCTGTACCCATACCCGGGTTTCAGCACGCTGGCCCGTTGGATCTGCGACCATGCGGTCAGCCAGGCGCAGCAGCGGAGTATGGATAACTGCGGTGTCCTCATTCCAGCTGCCGGCAACCAGCGCCAGATAGTGCCTTTCAATTTCATCTTCCCGATCGCGCAGCATCTCGTGCAGATAGCGCAGAATGCTCGGGGTCTTGGCCAGCACCAGCAGTCCGGAAGTATCCCGGTCCAGTCGGTGGCTCAGCTCAAGATCGGGCAGTTCCGGGCGCAGCTGGCGGAATGCCTCGATGACGCCGGCTGGATTATCGGTGCCCTTGTGCACCGGAATGCCAGCGGGCTTGTCGATCACCAGCACATCTTCGTCCTCGTGCACCACGGTATTGCGCAGGCGCTTGAGCAGCGCTGGCGGGACCTCGATGCGCGGTTCGCGGGTTGGCTGGGCGTGGAATGCCGGCAGAGTGATCTTGTCATTTGCCGCCAGCCGGTAGCCTTCTTGGACTTTCTTCCCGTTGACCCGCAGTTGTCCCTTGCGCATGAGCTTGAACATCTGCCCTGCTGGCATGGATTTGAGCGCGGAACGCAGGTACTTCTCGATGCGTCGTCCGGCATGCTCGTCGTCGATGACGATGGTTTCGTTCTTCACCGAACGATCGGCGGCGAGGTCTGGATGCGGATCTGCTCCAGGCAAAAAATATCACTCCATTTGGGTGCCGGACCCGTCAGCGGGATCCTGGCTACGCCGGATGCGGCGTACGGTCAACATCGGTTCCAGAAAAAGATGCGCATGTGCACTCCGGATTTGGCCAACCTTCATCGTACCCCGAAGCTCCCGCGCCACTCTCACCCAGAGTTGCTCTGCCGGAGCATCCGCCGCCATTTCAAGGGGCGATCTTCAGGTTGAAGCCCAAGTACGATGGGCAGCGGACAGAGCACGCTGGCAGACTTGGAGGATCCAATGGCACTCATGGCAGCCGGGCGCAGGCATTCGGTGGCACTGCGGCAGGACGGCACCGTACTGGCCACCGGCAATAACCGGTCCGGCGAATGTTCTATCGACCAGTGGCCGGCCATCACCAGCGTAGCGGCCGGCAATGTTCATGCGGCCCGCAACACCGGCCGTTCGCACACCGTAGGGCTTCGCGCCGACGGCACGGTGCTGGCCACCGGGTGGAACGCCGATGGCCAAACCGAGGTGTCCGGCTGGCACGGAATCCGGCGCATTGCCGCTGGCTGGCGCTTCACCCTCGGGCTCGGATCCGACGGCCGCGTGGTCGCCACCGGGCGCAATGCCGAAGGCCAGTGCGCTACCGCCAGTTGGCAGGAAGTGATCGAGATCGCTTGCGGCGATTGGCATGCTGTGGCGGTTCGCAACGACGGCACGGCGCTAGCCACCGGTAATAACCAGCGAGGCCAATGCTCCGTGACCAGCTGGAGCGGCCTGCAAGCGATTGCCTCCGGTCATCTGCATACTGTCGGGTTGCGCACCGACGGCACCGTCGTTGCTGCTGGCGATCAGCGAAGCGGCGCGTGCGAAGTGCAAAGCTGGAATGCGGTGACCGCGCTATGCGCCGGCAGCCAGCACACCGTGGCCCTGCGCAGCGATGGCACGGTGCTGGCCACCGGAGACAACTCGTTCGGCCAGTGCAATGTGGGTTCATGGAGGCAGGTCATCGCCATTGCCGCCGGTTCATTGCATACCCTCGGGTTGCTCGCCGACGGCACCTTCGTGGCCACTGGCAGCAACAGCGACGGGCAATGCGATGTCGCCGGGTGGAGCGTCCGGGACTGACCCGCCTGCTGGTGCAACGGCGCACAGCCCGCGGATTCCGGCGCCAAGGATCCCGACTTCCATGCATCCTCCTGTCGTGGTTTCCCGGCTCATTGTTTCGGCACCCCTGCACACTGCAAACCCCCTTTTCACCGGACAACATGCCGCCAGGACATCGCATGGGGGCCCGACGGTGGCTAGGCTGGGAACATGGCCACAGTTATTCTCGTGCGGCATGGCCGCACTACCGCCAACGCCAGCGGCGTATTGGCTGGACGAACCCCGTCGGTGTTCTTGGACCAAACCGGCGAAGAACAGGCGATGCGTACCGCCGAACGCCTCGCGGCCGTGCCCTTGGCAGCGGTGGTTACCAGCCCGCTGGAACGCTGCGTGCAGACCGCCAACTTCGCCTTGCGGCGTCAGGACAAAGCCCCTGAATCGCTCCTTGAGCCGGAAATCTCCGAATGCGACTACGGACTGTGGCAGGGCCGCACGCTGCAGGACTTGGCTGGCGAAGACCTATGGAAGCAAGTGCAGTCCACCCCCTCCGCGGTGACCTTCCCAGAGGGTGAATCCATGGCCGGGATGCAGGCACGCGCTGTGGCGGCGATCAGGCGCCACGATGCTGCGATCGAAGCCGAACATGGATCCGGCGCAGTGTGGGCGGCCTTCAGCCACGGCGATATCATCAAGTCGGTATTGGCCGATGCGCTGGGAATGCATCTGGACCTGTTCCAGCGGCTGAATGCGGGACCAGCGTCCGCATCAATCGTGCACTACGGGGCCGGGGCGCCCCGGGTGTACTCCATCAACACCGATGCCGGAGATCTCTCATGGCTCGCCCCAGGACTCAAGGCAGCGGATGCCCCGGTCGGTGGCGGCGCAGGACACTAAGGAAACTGAAATGACAGCAACAGTCAACGAATTCAATTGGCCAGACCGCATTGTCATCGGCACCATCGGCGAGCCCGGTTCCCGCACCTTCTACCTCCAGGCCCGGGCTGGTTCCGAGCTGGCCAGCATCGCCTTGGAAAAGCAGCAGGCCGCAGTGGTCGCTGAGATGATCGATGAAATCCTTGATCAGCTCTCCACCGTCGAGGGCAATCCCTTCAGCGTTCCGGAGCACACCCCCGTGGAATTGGTGGATAACGAAGCGCTGGAAGAAGTCGATGAGTTATTCCGCGTCGGATCGATGAATCTGGGATGGGACGCCAGCGTGGCGCAAGTAGTGTTGGAAGCTTTCTCCTTGAATGAGGAAGACGAAGAGACCTACGACCCCGACGGCCCCGGTGCACTGATGCGGGTTCGCATGCCGGTAGGCACAGCACGCGCCTTCGCCATGCGCACCCACGAGATCGTCGCGGCAGGCAGGCCAATGTGCGCCAACTGCGGTTATCCGATTGATCCAGATGGACATACCTGCCAGGACGAGAACGGCCAATGAGCTCTTCGGATCTGCTCACCGCGCAGCTGGAACTGACCGGCCGCATCACCACCGCATCCAACGCCACGTTCCTGGGGAATATCGGCAACTCCAAGGTGGTGTACAAACCGATCGCCGGGGAACAGCCGCTGTGGGACTTCCCGCACGGTACCTTGGCCTCTCGGGAGATCGCGGCCTATCTAGTTTCCGAAGCCTTGGGATGGAATCTGGTGCCGCGCACCTGGTTGCGAGAAGGGCGGTTTGGCGAAGGCATGGTGCAGCTGTGGCAGGACACCGACCCAGCACAGCATCCGGTGGACATCGTCCCCACCAGCAGCCTGCCAGCCGCCGGCTTGCTGCGAGTCCTTGATGGGCAGGATGAAGCCGGACAGCAGATGAGCCTGGTGCATGAAGACACCCCTGCACTGCGGCGCATGGCAGTCTTTGATGCCTTGGTGAACAACGCGGACCGCAAAGGCGACCACGTTCTAGCCATGGCCGATGGCCATAGGTTCGGTGTGGACCATGGGCTGTGCTTCAACGAAGAGCACAAGCTGCGCACGGTGCTGTGGGGTTGGGTTGGGCAGTCCCTGTCCGAAGACGAGCTTGCTGGCATCACCCGAGTCATCGAAGCGCTGGAGGCAGAACTTGGCGCGGAGTTGGCGGAACTGCTGACCGCTGAGGAAATAGCGGCCTTTTCCCGTCGTTGCCAGTCGCTAGTGGATGATGCGCATTTCCCGGCGCCCCACGGTCAAATGCCGGCGGTGCCCTGGCCATTGTTCTAAGACCTTGGCCACGAGCTACCTTCAGCGAGCTGTGAAAAGGCTGCGCGCTGAGTTGATCAGCCACATGACTTCGCTGGTCTTCATCCCAGCGACGCCAGGTACGTAGATGTTCGGATGGTGGCGGTTCCATATCGAACCGGTGGCTGGGGAGACCCGTGGGCGCAGCTCGTACGCGAGCAGCTGATTGACGTTATGGTAGCCGGCGGCGGTCAATGGCATCACTGCCCTGCGGGTGTAGGAAGAATCGTGTTCGGCGCGCACCATCTGGTGCTCGGCCAGGCCGAAGTCCTGCCACGGGATGGGTCCCACCCCACGCAAGGTCAGTCCATTGGCGTCGAGGATTACTGGCAGAGACTCAACCTCGCGATACCGGTTGCGCACCCGATGCCAGTGCAGCACCAGTGATCCCATCGCGGTCAGCATGGCCAGGCACCCGAGAAAGCCGAAAACTGAACCTGCCGAGACTTCCATGCCGGTGAAAATGAGCACGGGAAAACCAACAAAGACTCCCACTGCAAGCAAGCCGATCAACCCAAGCAGGACCATGACCAGCGATTTCGATGCTTTGGACCAGCTCGCCGGTTCGCCTGCCAAGCAGATGCGTCCGGTGGCTTGCAAGGTATCCCACGCTTGGCTTGGACCTGTTTGCACGCGAACAACTTCTCCTGGGGCTTTGTCGCGGATGCTGTCCGCAGTATTCCAACTAATAATCTATACGATTGCCATTTTACCAACCAACACAAGTTCAGGAATAACGGCCAGTGCATCAACGTTGTTACCGGATAGTAGGCAAATTACTTTTCCGGAACAGGAGATCCACGCATGAGCACACTGGTGATCGTAGGAGCAGGCCCAGGACTAGGCCTCAGCCTTGCTGAGAAATTCGGCAGGAAGAACTTCGATGTAGCCTTGATTGCCAGAAATCAGGACAATCTCGATGCCCTGCAGAAATCACTTTCCGAACTCAACATCAAAAGCTCCGGCTTCGCTGCCGATGTCACCGACGAGCAGCAACTAGATAAGGCCTTTACCCAGATTCGCGAGGCCTTCGGGCAGATCCACGTCTTGATCTACAATGCCGCTGTCATCGCACCGGTATCCGCCGTCGACACCACCGCCGAGATGGCCAACCAGCACCTGCAGGTGAACATCATCGGCGGCATCGCCAGCGCACAGCAGGTCATCCCTCAGATGGTTGAGCGCAAGGACGGAGCCATTTTCTTCACCAGCGGTGGAGCGAGCGAACTGACTGCCACGCCAATCTTGACGACCTTGAGCATCGGCAAGTCGGGGCTGCGCGCCTACGCCCACTGCCTGCATGAAGAGCTATCTGGCCATGGCGTGCATGTGGGGATGCTTTCCATTGCCGGAGTCATCGAAGAAGGAACTTACTTCTCCCCCGACAAGATCGCTGACGAATACATCGACATGTATGAGCAGCGCGATGGTGCAGAACGCTTCTATATCGATCCGTCACAGGATTCGGCAGCAGCGCTGAAGGAAACCTACAGCGAATAGCCTCAGCGCTCCCCTATTGCCAGCAAGCCGCAGGCTCTTGACCGACGTCCGCCAACAGGTCATTCTTGGAACCGGATAACTAAGGCGGGTCACTCATGAGTACAGTTGAAGTCAACGGTGTCGTTTTCGGAATCAATTCCTTCGGCAACGAGGAAGATCCATTGGTCTTGCTCATCGGAGGCACCACGATGCTCTCGTGGCCTGATGCATTCTGCGAAGCTCTGGCCGCGGGAGGACGCCATGCCGTGCGCTATGATCTGCGGGATTCTGGCGATTCAACGGCAGGGAACCCCATGAAGCCCGCCTATGATCTGCGTGATCTGGCTGCCGATACCGCTACGCTGGCTGCTCATTTGGACGATCGACCGGCGCATCTGGCAGGAATCGGTGTCAGCGGAATGGTCGCGCAGGTGGCGGCGTTGGATCATCCCGGCTCTTTTGACGCGCTGACATTGGTTGGGACCCGTCCGGTGGCACCCGGACCGGTGGATGACGACTTGCCCGATCACGATCAGGCAACCATGGGCAAGCTGTTTTCCCGGCCGATGCCCGATTGGATGGACCGCGAAGCCGTGGCCCGGCACTCAGCCGAAGGTTCGCAGATTCTTGGCAATGACCACCAAACTGCCAAGGTCCTTGCTGGTCGAATCTGGGACCGCACGGCGGGCTCCACGCCGGAAGTGCACATGGCAAACCAAATCGGAATCGTCTTCTCCAAGCTGGACTGCACTCCGCGCTGGCGCGAGCGGCTGCCCGAGCTGGAAATGCCAACCCTGGTGATCCACGGTGCGAAAGATCCGTTCTTCCCCGTAGGCAATGGCGAAGCCTTGGTGCGGGAAATTCCGAATGCTTCCCTGCTCGTTTTGGAGAACGCTTCGACCGTCATTCCGCCGTCCGACTTCGGTGAAGTTGCGGCCGCAATGCTGCAGCTCTAGGGATGCTTGCATCCAGTTCCTTGTCACGTCTGGTATAGGCTGTTCCCATGGATAGCCGACCGGTCCGAGACAAGGGCGACGAATTCCGTCCTGACGAGCTGGAGCTCCTGGCTTTGCTGTGCAGCGGCAGCGACGATGAATCGGCAAAGGCGCGCCAGCAATTGAAGTATGCCCGTTGGGGCGGTTACCAATTCGACGACTGCGATTGCTTTTGCATCTCTTTTCCCAGCAAGCGAGATTGCGAAAGCGTCCGCCACGCTGGCGGGCCATTCTCCACCGCTGCTGTTTCCAAGGATGGCACGGTCCTTGGGCTTCTGGATCTGTGGCTGCTCGACGGCTACCTCCACTCAGTCGAATACATGCCGTTTGAAGACGACCCGGGACACCTTCCAACCACCCGGGACTACACACTGGAATTCAGCGGCCGGAACTAGTTCCACGCTCTGGCCACCGACAGGTCTTATCTGTTCTTAGACGCACGTCTTGACTTGCCTATCGGCCACCTCATCCAGCCTAGGCGTTGCAAGCCTGGCGCTCTGCGATCATTTCCCCTATGCGCAGCGGGCGAACAGGACTAGGATTCTGGGCAAGCTTCCGTGCATTCGAAAGGTTTAGCCATGTCTTTCCAAGCTTATTTGGACACGATAGAAAAGAAGACCGGGCTCACGCCCCGCCAGCTGCTGGAGATTGCCCGCGAAAAAGGACTTGGCCAAGAAGGTGTCAAAGCAGCGGAGATCTTGGATTGGCTCAAGGAGGACTACCAACTGGGCCGGGGCCACGGCATGGCGCTGGTCCATGTCATCCAGAAGGGACCGAACATCTCCAGCAAACACGTCGGATCCGGCGGCATGCACAATGACGACTCAGCTGTTCTGTGGCTGGACGGCATCGCTACCAAGCCTTCGAACTGAATTTGCCAAAGGAAAAGCTGCTAGAGCTCCTGCTCGCCTGCCTCGGTCTGCGCGTCTTTTCGCTGGTCTCGTACTGCACTGGTAGCGGCCGTAGCTAGAGCAATCGCCAACGCGATCCAGAAGCTATCGAGTGCTTCGATCAGGGTTCTGCCTGAAATCAGGCAATAAGCTGCAATGAATAGGGCCAATCCCGCAATCGAGACCCCAAGATAAACCGCGATGCGCCGCCAGGTGGTTTTGCTGAGTCTTCTCATTTATTCCTATTCGATTCATGTCCCAGCCTGCAGTTCACCATTCATACATCTGCCGGCAGTTGCTGCGAGGCATCGGAAATAATCATTGACATTTCCGAGCGTCAGCGCGCTATGCGCGACGACTGCGATCGACAGATGAGTCACGCGACCTGTGGCGGGGTGATAGCCGCGATTTGCTAGGCCACTCGATCCTCTGCGAGCTCCAACTCGTAGTGCGACTGCAGGTTCAACCAGAACTGCGGGTCAATACCGAAATAGCGACCTAGACGAAGCGCAGTGTCGGCCGTGATCGCACGTTTTCCATGGACGATCTCGTTGATGCGCCGCGGCGGCACACCAATCGACACTGCCAATTTGTTCTGAGTGATTCCGAAGCCATTGATAAAGTCCTCCATCAGGACTTCGCCCGGGTGAATGGGAGCCCACTTCTCAGTGATAGTCGACGAGTTCGACATCTTCAGCACATCCTTCAGTCGTGCATCAATTTGCGGGTGAAGCCCACGAAAGGTCCTATCAGCTCCAGCGCGATCGTGATCCTGTACGTCTTCTCAGTTTGAGGCTAGAGCCCGATCTTTTCCATTAAGTCTTCAAAAGGACTTTGGGGCTCTTTGCGAGCATCCGCAGCGGCGCGGACGTCGGCTTGGTCTTCCAAAGCCTGCAGGGCACGGTCATAGAACTCTGGTGATACAACGACAGCGCGACGACCTGCGCCACGCGAAGAGATTTCGATAGGCTCTCGCTGCGCGGCCGCAATATAGTCGCTCTGTTGGTTTCGGAATTGGGACAAGGTTACGGAGACCGTGAATCGATTGTACGACTTGTTCAAGTCCTACCTGAAGGGATCAACAAGATAGCATCGCTGCTGTGCATGATCCGGAACATGATCGATTGACCGCGATAACCAGCGACGCGCTCTGGGTCCCATTCGTTCAGTTCGGTATCTGCCAGAGGCCACACGAGCCGTGCAACATCCGTTTCTGCCATATATCTCGGCAGTCCTTCTTAATACGCGGAAGGCCCTCGCGCGCATGTAAAAACGCCCCCGGTTTCCATAAGAAACCGAGGGCGCCAAAGCTAATCAGGATTAGACGTTGAAGCGGAACTCCACGACGTCGCCGTCCTTCATGATGTAGTCCTTGCCTTCAATGCGGGCCTTGCCCGCAGACTTGGCGTTAGCCACCGAACCGGCGGCAACGAGGTCTTCAAAGCCGATGACCTCGGCCTTGATGAAGCCACGCTGGAAGTCGGTGTGGATTACGCCGGCCGCCTCAGGCGCGGTGGCACCCTTTCGAACGGTCCAGGCACGCGATTCCTTCGGGCCAGCGGTCAGGTAGGTCTGCAGGCCCAGGGTGTCGAAGCCGACGCGGGCCAGCTTGTCCAAGCCGGACTCTTCGATGCCGGCGTCTTCCATCATTTCCTCGGCTTCGTCCTCTTCCAGCTCGGCGAGCTCGGATTCGAACTGGGCGTCCAGGAAGATCGCCTCGGCTGGAGCAACCAGCGCGGAGAGCTTGGCCTGCATCTCGGCATCGGCCAGACCAGCCTCATCGGTGTTGAACACGTAGATGAATGGCTTGGTGGTCATCAGCTGCATCGGCGCCAGCTCTTCAAGGTCAACACCCTTGGTCTTCGCCGCGGCGAACAGGGTGATGCCCTCTTCGAGGATCTTCTGCGCTGCCAGCACTGCATCCAGGAAGGACTTCTCGATCTTCTTGGTGCGCAGTTCCTTCTCCAGGCGAGGCAGCTGGTTCTCGATGGTCTGCAGGTCAGCCAGGATCAGTTCGGTGGCGATGGTCTCGATGTCCGAAGCAGGGTCCACCTTGCCGTTCACGTGGATCACGTCATCGTTCACGAACGCACGGGTTACCTGGCAGATCGCATCCGCTTCGCGGATGGTGGCCAGGAACTTGTTGCCCAGGCCTTCACCTTCCGAAGCACCCTTGACGATGCCGGCGATATCCACGAAGGACACGGTCGCTGGCAAGATGCGCTCGGAACCGAAGATTCCGGCGAGCACCTTCAGGCGCGAGTCAGGCAACGGCACGACACCCACGTTAGGTTCAATGGTTGCGAACGGGTAGTTGGCTGCCAGCACCTGGGCACGGGTCAGCGCGTTGAACATGGTGGACTTGCCGACGTTGGGCAGTCCGACGATTCCGATAGTAAGAGCCACAGGAGGAAATTCTACCTTTTACTAGTGATGAGCGCGCAATGGTGTACTGGCGCTTGAATTCTTATTGACAGATCAGGGCTATGGGCGGGCGTGCCCACCCAGGGCACGTTCCTCGTCGCCAGCTTCCTTGAGCTTGCCGCGGATCTCCTTGGGCAGCGAGAAGATGATGTCTTCCTGCGCGGTGGTGACCTCGGAAACGTCGGTGAAGCCGTACTCTGCCAGCAGGGCTACCACTTCGCGGACCAGGACCTCTGGCACCGAAGCGCCGGAGGTCACGCCTACGGTGGAAACTCCCTCGAACCAGGCCTCGTCCACCTCGTTGGCGAAGTCCACGCGGTAGGAAGCCTTGGCACCGTGATCCAGTGCCACCTCGACCAGGCGCACCGAGTTCGAGGAGTTGGCCGAGCCAACCACGATTACCAGATCCGACTGCGGCGCGATGGTCTTGATCGCAGCCTGGCGGTTGGTGGTCGCGTAGCAGATGTCATCGCTTGGCGGATCCTGCAGGTTCGGGAAGCGCTTGCGCAGACGGCGCACGGTTTCCATGGTCTCGTCCACGCTTAGGGTGGTCTGCGAGAGCCAGATCAGCTTGTCCGGGTTCTTCACCTGGACGGTGTCGGCTTCTTCCGGGTTGTTCACGATGGTGGTGACTTCCGGGGCCTCGCCGTAGGTGCCTTCGACCTCTTCGTGACCTTCGTGGCCGATCAGCAGGATCTCATAGTCATTCTTGGCGAAGCGCACGGCTTCGCGGTGCACCTTGGTGACCAGCGGGCAGGTGGCATCGATGGTCTGCAGGTTGCGGTCCGCTGCGGACTGCACCACTGCCGGGGAGACGCCGTGGGCGGAGAAGACCACCAGTGCGCCTTCGGGCACTTCCTCGTTTTCCTCAACGAAGATCGCGCCGCGGGACTCCAGCTCGGAGACCACGTGCAGGTTGTGCACGATCTGCTTGCGCACATAGACCGGTGGGCCGTAGTGCTCCAGGGCCTTTTCAACAGCAACCACCGCACGGTCCACTCCTGCGCAGTAGCCGCGAGGAGCAGCAAGCAAAACCTTGCGCTCGATGACCGTCGGGGAGGCGGCAGCAATCTCGGCCGGGGTGCGCCGCA
This sequence comes from Glutamicibacter sp. MCAF14, assembly GCF_052114325.1. Lineage (NCBI taxonomy): Bacteria > Bacillati > Actinomycetota > Actinomycetes > Micrococcales > Micrococcaceae > Glutamicibacter > Glutamicibacter sp. MCAF14. The sequence continues at coordinate 343,973 of NZ_JBFREO010000002.1, read as the reverse complement.
CCCGCGGGATCCGAGGCATTGACAGCGAGACCGTAGTAGAAGTGGAAGTAGCCATACCTCTAGTCTACGAAGTGCATGCAAGTTAGCGCATGCTCATATGAGCTGAAGCACGCCCTATTCGCTGTGAGTTCTACCTCTGAGTAGGTTTCCTTGGAGCTGGAGCGAAGAAAAATACCTGATTCTGTCCGTTTGTTGGTGTAGCGTCACAAGTGCGCGAGATGCACAACGTCGCGTATCAACCAGCTTTTAAGGAGCGGCGAATGGATTCGAACTCCCCTGCCAGTTTGCCGGCGACCGCCGGGCAGACCACCGCGGATAATCCTTGGCCGTTGCGTTTGCTTTCCGAGAAGCTGAAAATCCACATTGAGAACTCACCCGTGGTTTGGGTCGAAGGCCAGCTGCTCGAAGCCAATGTGCGCAATGGGCATGCCTATCTCACCCTGCGCGATGTGGATGCGGATTTCTCCTTCTCGGTCACCATCTGGGCCTCGACCATGCGCAAGCTGGATTCCACCCCGCAGGTGGGCTCGCGGGTGGTTGCCCAGGTCAAACCGAGCTTCTACGCCAAGACCGGCAGATTGTCCTTGAATGCAAGCGACCTGCGTCCAGTTGGACTAGGCGAGCTTCTGGTACGCCTTGAACGCCTGCGCCAGGCGCTGGGGGCAGAAGGCCTCTTCTCCCCTGAGCACAAGCGCCCGTTGCCGGTTCTTCCCCATCGTATCGGCCTGATTACCGGACGTGATTCGGACGCCGAAAAGGACGTGTTGCGCAACGCGACGCTGCGCTGGCCGTCAGTGCAATTCAAGGTCATCAATACCGCAGTCCAGGGCATGGATGCAGCCAACCAAGTGATCGCCGCCTTGCAGAAGCTGGATGCCGATCCGGAAATCGATGTCATCGTCATCGCCCGCGGCGGTGGCGCCCTAGAGGATCTGCTGCCGTTTTCCAATGAAGATCTGGTGCGCGCGGTCTTTGCCGCCTCGACCCCGGTTGTCTCGGCTATTGGCCACGAGGCAGACCGCCCCATCTTGGATGACGTAGCTGATCTGCGTGCTTCTACACCGACCGACGCAGCCAAGCGAATCGTCCCGGATCTGAATGAAGAATTCGCTGGCCTGGAGATGGCGCGCAACCGGTTGGACCGCTCCATCAACAATTTGCTCCAGCGCGAGGCCCAGCTGCTCGCCTCGGTACGCGAACGCCCGGTGCTGTCCAATCCGCAGGTCATGGTCACGAGCCGTGCCGAAGATCTGGAACGCTGGAAGCAGCGTTCCACCGATTTGCTGCGACACCGGGTGATGCGCGCCAGTGACGAAATCAGTCATCTGAAGAATCAGATGCGTGCACTGTCTCCGCAGCAAACCTTGGACCGTGGATACTCGGTGACCCAGCTTGAAGACGGAAGCATTGTGCGAGAAGCCGCCCAAGCTCCAGCTGAGAGCAAGCTGTTCATCCGTGTGGCTTCCGGCCAGCTGGTTGCACAGACCCTTGAATCAATTCCCGCCGGCCAGAACGCCAACTAAGCACGCCCATCACTGACCTGGAGTAATCATGACTGCACAGATCCCTGAAGATATTGCCAAGCTTTCCTACGAGCAGGCTCGCGAAGAACTGCTGACCGTAGTGAACCAGCTGGAAACAGGTGGCGTGGCATTGGAAGCCTCGCTGGCCCTATGGGAACGCGGCGAAGTGCTGGCAGCTCACTGCGAGAACTGGCTCAACGGAGTCTCCCAGCGCCTGGAGCAGGCACGCGCCAATCACAACGAGGCCTCAGGCCAGTAGTCATTGCACTTGGCTGCGAGCTATTTCGCAGCCTCCAGCCGCGCTTTCTCTTTCACTACATCAAAAGTGGCCTCGGGCCACTCTGGAGCAATGCGTTCAAGGGTGGCCAGCAACAGTTCGGCAACGCACAACCGCGCCTTCCATTTCTGATCCGCCGGAACGATATTCCACGGTGCGCTCTGGTTGTCGGTACGGTTGATCGCGGTCTCATAGGCTGACTGGTAGCCGTCCCACAACAAACGGTCATCCACATCCCCGGGAGAGTATTTCCAATGCTTGTCGGTGCGTTCCAACCGCTCTGAGAGACGTTCGTACTGCTCTTCGCGGCTGATATGCAGCATCACCTTGATGGGGTGAATATTCTGCTCAATCAGCTGTTTTTCAAAGTCGACAATCTTCCCGTATCTGGATTCAATGACCTCTGGAGACGCGAAGCCCTTGACCTTGGCGACCAGCACATCTTCGTAGTGCGAGCGGTCAAAGACACCCACCAGTCCCCCGGCCGGCAATTCCTTGGTGATGCGCCAGAGGAAATCATGGGCGGCTTCTTCTTTATTCGGAGCTTTGAAAGCATGATGCTCCACGCCCTGCGGATCCAGCATGCCCAGCACGTGGCGGACAATGCCGCCCTTTCCGGCGGTATCCATTCCCTGCAATATCAGCAGGACCGCCGGGGCTTGGCCTCCGGAAACTGATGCGGCGAAAAGCTGTTCTTGCAGATCTGAAAGCAACGGCGCCAATTCTTCCAGGCGCTTCTCGGCCGCGTTCTTATCGCCGGGTGCGTCCTTGGGCCACCAGGCAGGGTTCTTGGTTGCCCTGTCAGAGAGTTTCAGCCCTGGCTCGGCACGCAGCGCTTGGATCAGGCTGGCAGGATAAGCGCTCATCAAAAACTCCTCAAGCGTTGTTCAAGGTCATGCTCTACGTAGTTGCCAGCCTACTGTCCCAGCTAACCCCTGAGAAGAGGGCTCGCACTGCTGCGCAGGAAGAATCGTACTTGTTGTTCCCTAAGGAATTCGCGTCTTCAGAACCACGGATCGTTATGGAGCTGTCTAGGTGGATCTCGGCCTGGTAGCACTCCAACACCGCTGGATTATTACTGGTCTTTCAACACAAAACCGGCCCGGAATCAACCTAATGATTCCGGGCCGGCAAAGCAGCGTGTGGCTTAGGCGCGGGCGCGCCAGTCCGCCAGGAACTGTCCAATGCGTCCTACCGCGTCGGTCAAGTCCCGCACATTGGGCAAGGTGACCAGACGGAAGTGGTCTGGACGGACCCAGTTGAAGGCGGTGCCCTGGGAAATCAGGATCTTCTGGGCCTTGAGCAGTTCCAACGCGAAGGTCTCGTCGTTGTGGATCGGGTAGACCTCGGGATCAAGCTTCGGGAACATGTACAGCGCGCCCTTGGCCTTTTGCACGCTCACGCCGGGAATGGCGGTCAACAGGTTGTAGGCAGCATCGCGCTGCTCCAGCAGGCGTCCGCCTGGCAGGATCAGGTCATTGATCGACTGGTAGCCGCCCAGAGCGGTCTGGATGGCGTGCTGGCCGGGAACATTGGCGCACAGGCGCATGTTGGTCAGCAGGTTGATGCCCTCGATGTAGTCCTTCGCCTGGTGCTTCGGGCCGGAGATGGCCATCCAGCCGGAGCGGAAGCCGCACACGCGGTAGGCCTTGGAGAGTCCCGAGAAGGTCAGGATCAGCACGTCATCGGCCAGTGATGCGGTGTTGATGTGCTCTGCATCTTCGTAGAGGATCTTTTCGTAGATCTCGTCGGAGAAGACAATCAGGTTGTGCTTGCGGGCAAGCTCCAGGATCCCTTCCAGAGTCTGCTTCGGGTACACCGCACCGGTGGGGTTGTTCGGGTTGATCAGTACGATGCCCTTGGTGCGATCGGTGATCTTGGCTGCCATATCCTCAAGATCTGGAAGCCAACCCTCTTCTTCGGTGTTCAGGTAATGCACCGGAGTGCCGCCAGCCAGCGACACCGAGGCGGTCCACAGCGGGTAGTCCGGGGCAGGGATCAGGATCTCGTCGCCGTTGTTCAGCAGGGCGTTCAGCGAGAGGGTGATCAGCTCGGACACGCCATTGCCCAGGTAAACGTCATCCACGCCAATGGTCTGGATGCCGCGGGTCTGGTAGTACTGCGAGACGGCGGTGCGTGCCGAGAGGATGCCGCGGGAGTCGGAATAGCCCTGGGCGTTTGGCAGGTTGCGAATCATGTCAACGAGCACCGCGTCTGGCGCCTCGAAGCCGAACGGCGCGGGATTGCCGATATTCAGCTTCAGGATGCGATGTCCTTCAGATTCCATGCGCTGGGCGTGCTCTAGCAGCGGGCCGCGGATGTCATAGAGGACGTTGTGCAGTTTCGTTGATTGTTTGAATTCTGCCATGATTACACTTTCTCACGTCAGGTGCGATCGACACACCTTATTACTCGGCCGCTATGGGCAACGGCCGAAATCTTGGGAGAGCCGGCTTCAGCCTACTCTTCGATGATCCATTCCCAGCGGGTTGCCGCTTCCGCTGGGCTCAGCGGATCTGCATTGCCAACCATGCGCTTGAGGTCCACCAGGGACTGCTGGGATAATTCTCCGGTGATCTTGTCCACGGCGGCACGAGCCTTGTCATCCACGTCGGCATCGGCCAGCACCATGTAGGGCTGGGCGTTGAAGAAGGCGGCGGTGCCCGGAACACTGTAGAAGCCTTCATCGGAGATCACCGGATCAGCTGAGCTGAGCACCACTGCGCTATCGACCGAGGTACGCAGCTTGGCTGCCAAGTCTTCCGGCTTTGATTCTGAGATCTGGGGCTTCTGGCAGCCAGCTTCCTCCAGCGATGCATGCAGGGTGGCCGCACTGGCTTCATCACTGATGAATTTGAGGTCTTCGCAGGCCGCAATCAGGGTTTCAAGCGAATCCACCTTGTGCAAGGTCGCCTGGGCCTGGCTCATGGCCAAGAGCATCCCGGCATCAGCCTCGCTCAGCGCCAGCGCAGTGACCTTCTGGTCCCCGTCATTGATGGCATCGCGCAGGTTCTTGGCTTCCTCGGCACTGAGCTTCTGGTCTTCACCGGTGATGGCAGCAGGATCTGCAGCCAATGACAGAGCCTTGCCTGCTTGGTCTGCTGCCAAATCGGCTTGTCCTTCAATGACCTGCGCGTACGGGTTGCCGGTGGGCTTGTTCAGCTTCACCTGGTGGCCCTCGGCCTTCAGCGCATTGGCATAGACCTGCGCCAGAGCCTGATCGGCTGGCTGCGAGCCGACTGCGATCTTCAAGGTGATCTCTTGGCTTGGCTCTGCGATGGGCGTTGCTTCCGTAGTGCAAGCAGACAAAGTGAGCATCAAGGTTGCGCTGAGCGCGCCAAGGGTAAGTGTGTTTCGCAAGTTCATGTCCCTATTGATTCTAGGGCAGTTCACTGGCGTTCTGCCGTTACTTGCCTGGTGCGGTCAGTCGCAAAATGCTCTCTACGCGCTCAATGCAGTTCAACTTGGCAATCTCTTCACGGGTGAACCAGGCAGCCTGGCTGGTAGAACCGTTGACCTCATGGCGCAGTTCTCCCCCGGTCAGTTTAGCCCGGTAGGTCACTGCCACGGTCTGCATGGGATGTCCTTCTCCGGAGTAGCGCTTGGAACCGGGAATGACTCCGGTGGTTACGTCCAAGAGCTTCAAATCATCCACCGCGTAGCCGGTCTCTTCATAGACCTCGCGGCGGGCGCCTTCTTCGATAGGCTCGCCCAGATCGATTCCGCCACCGGGCAAGGACCAGCGCGGGGTGAAGCGCGGATCCCGATGACGCATGTCCCAAAGCGTGAGCAGTACTTTTCCTTCATTTTCTACCAAGCAATAGGCTGCCAGCCTGGTATCGAAGGATTCACCGGTATGCTCTGAACGACGTGTCATATCCCCAATATATCGGTTTGTTCACCGTTTATTTGCTCGCACGCGAACGGCATAGCGCGATTTTTCTTCCAAAGATCCCACTGATGCTCTCCGAATATGATGAAATATTCTTATGGCCCAGCAATCAGAGCTTTCATCAAACGTCGATCTGGACGAAATCGATCGAATCATCATCGACGAATTAGTCTCCAATGCGCGCATCTCCAATGCCACGCTCGCCCAACGTGCAGGCATCGCACCGTCCACTGCCCTCTTGCGCACCCGTTCACTTGTCGAGCGCGGAATCCTCACCGGCTACCATGCCGAGGTTTCATTGGGCGCCGTTGGACGCACCGTGCAGGCCCTGATTTCGGTCAAGCTGCGTGCCCACGACCGCGAGAAGATCGATACCTTCGTGCAGCGCATTCCGCAGCTGCCAGAAGTATTGTCCATGTTCCACGTTTCCGGTGGCACGGACTACCTGCTGCATATCGCAGTTGGTTCCACCGACGCATTGCGCGACTGGGTGCTGGATAACCTGGCCACCGACGAGTCGGTAGGCCACACCGAAACCACCTTGGTCTTTGCACACCATCATGGCAACCGCGGCCCGCTGCCGTTCGATGACATGATCAGCTAATCGTGCTCCAAAAGACTTGTGGCCCGGATCCTTGAAAAGGATCCGGGCCACAAGTCTTTGTACGTGAAATTCTTATGCGCGGCGGCGCTGCATCACTGCATCCAGGTTCAAGCGAGGCTTGGTGCCTGCGGTAACCACGGGTTCTGCTTCTGGAGCAACGGTTGCAGCCGGAACGCTTTCCTTGGCTGCTGGGGCACTCTCGGAACGCTTGGCAGCAACCGATGCGACTGCTGCACGATCTTCGGCCGAAACCTCGGTGGCCAAGCGCTTGGCATCCTCCGAAGCCTTCAAGCTGATCTGCTTGCTAGGACGCAAAGGTTCCTGCACTGGCAGAGCCGGCTTGTGGTTGGTCTTGGCACCCTGCTCAGCAGCTGCCTGCGCGGTCTTGGCGATACGCTCGCTGGCTTCCACGTAGGTTGGCTTTGGCACGCGGGTTGGTTCCCAGGTGACTGGCTGCTTGACTCCGCCATGGCCGTGGGCCACGCGAAGTGCTTCGGCACGCAATTCTTCGGCAGTGATTGCCGGAGCACGGCGGGAAGAACCCGGACGAGCGTCGAAGACCTCATCATCTTCACGCTTGCGCGAGATGACCTGGTTGGCGGCGTCGTCAAAGGCCGGAGTCTGCAGTGCCTGCTGGCGGGTAGCTTCAAGATGCTCAAGCAGCTTGCGGTTACGGTCGCGTACAGCCAGGCCACGCAGGGTGGCGAAGGAAGCAACGGCAACGAGTGCAAATAGTCCAACGGTTCCGAAGGCCAAAGCAGTGAAGGGAGCCAGGACCAGGCCGACTACGGTTGCGATAACAGCCAAGGCGCCAACGAGCGCGACTGACAAACGGCCATAGCGCACACGAATCTTGAGTTTGGCCGCAGCGCTTTCCTGCGCAACGCTCTGTGACGTGCCAGCCATGTGGGTCCTCCATCACCGATTGGGTCGGTCAAATCCTTATGGAACTAAATACGGTTCCTTCGAATCAACACTATGCAACCTTGGCGACGGGCTCACGCACATCTCATGGCGTGTCCGCAAGTTTTCAATCCAGTTCTCTCATATCAGAGCTTGATTGATCGATTCGGGTCGGAATCAGCCTCAGTGTTCGTAGATGTGTTCGAGCATCGTAGTTTTCAGCTCTTCACGGTTCAAGGCAAAGGTCCGGTGGTCGCGCCACTGCCCATCGATGTGCAGATAGCCTTTGCGCAGTCCTTCATCACGGAAACCGAGCTTATCCACCACGCGCAGGCTCGCCGCATTCTCCGGCCGGATGTTGATTTCCAACCGATGCAGCTGCAACTGCTCGAAGCAATGATCGACAACCAGGGCGCAGGCCTCCGGCATCAGGCCGAACCCGGCATGGTTGCGGTCAATCCAGTAGCCAATCGACGCCGTCCGCGCAGCACCGTATTGCACCGAGGAAACAGAGACCTGCCCGATCAAGGGCGGCTGTGACTGGTGCAGCTGCGGAAGCGCCAGCGCCCACGAGTAGCCGCTGCCCTCGACTGCCGCTTCATCCTTGGCCTTGAGCATCTCCCGGAAGGTGATCGCCGCTGGCGGTCCCATAGGGCTGGTGGGATCCCACGGTTTCAGCCACTTGGAATTGGCGTAGCGCAGGTTGATCCACTCGGCTTCATCACGCGCGGCCAACTGGCGCAACAGCAATCGGTCCGAGACTAAATCCGGAACCAGATGCTTGGCCCGACGAGAGAAGAACATGTGCACATCGTATTACTTCCACGCGCTCAGTAGTGGCAACAGCGCAAGCCAGCAGCGTTTCGTTTCTATTGCGTAAGCTGTAGTCATGGACCTCACTGCTGATCAGAACCACAGCTGCGATAAGAAGAGCGCGCGTGCCGCTGTGCGCACCTGGCGCCGGAACCTCGACACGGATAAACGCGAGCAATTGGGCCAAGAGCTGGCACAGACGGTGATTGGCTACCTGAGCCAAAGCACCGGAGTCGTGCAGAAAGTTGCGGCCTACTGTTCGGCACCCGATGAGCCGTCCACAGAGCCGCTCCTAGCGGCTCTGATTTCTGAAGGCATTGAAGTGTATCTGCCGGTGTGCGAACCGGGCTACGCACTGTCGTGGGTTGAGTACTCCCCCGGCATGGAGTTCCAGCCAAGCACCATGGCCCCGGTCATGGAACCGGTAGGCGAAAAAGCAGGCACAGAACTTTTCGAACAGATCAATACACTGATCATGCCAGCACTATCCATTGATTCAAACGGCCTGCGCCTAGGCCAGGGCGGTGGCTACTATGACCGTTTCCTGCCACTGATTGCAGATGCGCCGGTACGCGTGGCCGCTGTGGTTTATGAACATGAATTCGTCGCTGCCGGCACCTTCGACGTTGATGCGCATGACCAGCCAGTAGATCTGGTGTTCACCCCGCAGCAGGTGCATCAGATCATCTGATTTACCCACAGTCCGTCGCCCAGCGATGATCTTGTCAAAGGCCTGGGGGTTGCATGGGGTCATGAGCTATTTTTCCAGGCCCCATGCCACTGCCCGTCCCCCGGTGATTCCCAAGCCGAAGATCAGGCCGGTACGCAATCGCAATGAGCTGCTGCGGCGATACCGCAAGCCACTGGCTATAGCCTGCGCCTTGATGGCTTTGGCCGGAATGCTCAATGTGTTTTCTTCCGGACAGCTGTCCCAACGTGAAGTCGTTGTGGCGATCAGCGATATTCCTGCTGGATCCCAAATAACTTCCAACCAGTTGGCGGTGCAAACCGTGCGGCTGGATCCTCAAGATGCTGAAGTCTTTGAAAGCCTAGAACCGGTGTCGGGGCAACGGGCCGCGGTAGCGCTTCCTGCCGGAACGGTCTTGCGCAGCTATTCCTTGGTGGGTCCGCAGCTGTTGGCTGGTTCACCGCAAGGCACAGTTGCTGTTCCCTTGCGGCTCAGCGATCCGGCAACTGTGACCTTGCTCCATCCCGGACAGCTGGTGGATATTGTGTTGACCACCGGCGATGGTTTTGAGAAGCAGATCAATTCGGAAACCATTGCCAAGGCTGTCCCGGTGCTCTGGGTTCCGGATAATGCCAGCACTTCTGAATTCGGCATGCTCAGCGGCACGAGGCAATCCGGTGAGGGAATTGTTGTGGTCGCGGCGGCCAGCAGCCTTTCTGATGACCTTGCCGGCGCGGTATCGCGAGGCAAGGTGTCAGCCGTCTTGGTGAATTAGCGCTATCCCCAGTGCGGTGGCTTCTCGCGCTTCATCATCTCTGCCAAGTCTTCCTTGGCTTCGCCCCAGTTGCGCGGGTCCTGGTCTTTGGCCAGCAATTCCGCCAGCGGATCGGTGGCGCGCTTCTTGGCGCGAGCCGCGACCGCTTCAGCCGATGAATCCCCGGATTGCCCGCCGGCTAAGGCGCGGTCTACCGATTTTGAATGCGGCACCGGAGCATAGCTGCCGGTGAGTTCAACGCGAGCAGTCAGATGCTGCGGGGGTGCGACAACGCGCGGTCGCTTGCGGCGACCGCGCGTTGGTTCTTGCTCAGAAGTCATTACTTCTTTGGCTCCGGATCATTCGTCTTGCTGGTAGCCGGCACCGGCGCTGGAGTAAGCGGCTGCTGCGCGCTGTCCTTTACATGGGCGTCGTCCTTGGCCTGAGCATCGGATTCAGCTTTGGCTTCGCTTGGAGCCACGGCAGTTTCAGCCTTGCTTTCCGACTTAGGTTCCAGACGCGACTTGGCTGACTTCAGCAGCTTGGACTTTTCCTTTGGGGCTTCTGGTTCGGTGGTGACCTCGCGGGCCGAGACCGGAGGGGCTGCGGCCACACCGGTTCGAGTCGACGACGCGGTCTGCGGTGCAGACTTCTTCAGTCCCAACGCATGAGCCAGACGGCCGGTGACCGCACCTGGATCGGTGAAGACATCGATGGTCCACAGCGGAACATAACGCCAGCCGTGCTTCTCGAAGAATTCCGGGCGCAGGCGGCTGCGTTCACGCACGGTCAACCCGGCGTAGTGCTCGGTTCCGTCATAGACCACAGCCAGTGGACGGATACCGCTGTTGGCCGAGTCGTAGGCGTGAGCCGACAGATCCAGCACACCGCGGTAGTCCTCGGAGACAATTGCGCCGCTTTCGCGCAGTCGGCGAGCCAAGTCCGAAACCAGTGGATCAAAGCGCGGGTTGCGCATCGAGCTGACACCGGAGTCCCCTGCTTCTACCCGGCCGAACAGTTCGAAGAACTGGCGGGCGCCACGGTAGACACGATTCAGGTCCACGTCTTCTGGCAGCAAGCTGGAGACCAGGGTCATGCGGCTGCGCGAGCGGGTCATCGCGGCAACGAACAGCTGTTCGCCGCCTTCGCGGGACAGTGCACCGAATTCGTGCAGGGTCTTGCCGTGCGGCGTACGTCCGTAGCCCCAGGCGAAGATGACCGCGTCGCGGCGCAGGCCGATCAACCGGTCCATGGTGGTGACCACGAATGGTTCGCGCTTGGAGCGCAGGTATTCCATCGCGTACTTGTGGTTTGGCAGCTGGACACGGATCGCTTCAGCAATGGCCGAGGCGTGGCTGCGGTTCGAGGCGATGACCGACAGCGATTCCCCACTGTGGTTCTTGAAGTGCGCGAAGACCAGGTCCACCACGCGTGCTACCTCAGCGGCAGTGGTCTGCACGCCATCTTCACTGCTGGAGAGCGAGCCGGTGGCATCAGGCACGTATTCGCTGCGCAGCAGCGAGGAGTTGCCGGTGAGGTTCACCGCCATTGGCAAGCGTGAGAGCGCTGCGTCGTAGTAGGTGTTGGACAGCTGCTCTACCAGGCCCTCGTCGATGCCGCGGTAGACGGTGGACAGCGAACCGGTGACCAGCACCTGGTTCAAGGCTTCCAGTGCAGAACGGTCCACGCCCTGCTCGCGAATGCGTGCGGTTGGATCCACGGATACTTCAAAGCGCTTCGGTCCGCCCAGCATTTCATCACCGATGGCGATGACCTGGTCGGAGCGGCGAATCGCATCCAAGACCTCGCGCAGGGTCAGGTAGTTGGCTTCCAAGAGGATCACGGCATCGAACTTCGCGTCCTCTGGCACGGCGCTGCCCAGCAGCAGTGGAGCCGAGACGATGACCGGGGTCAGCGAATTAGCCAGCGGTGCACCAAGATCCAGCAGCCCGGCGATGCTCGGGGTACCGCCCTTGAGCATCTCGCGCAGTGCGCGGGAGCCGGCGCGGTGGTCAGCCAGTGCAGCCTTCCAGTTCTTGGCCAGTGCCCAGCGGATACGCTGTGGACCGGCGGCGATGTGCGCGCCGTCAGCCAGACGGTAGTCAGCCTCGATCTTCTCCAGCTTGGAGCCATCGTTCATGGCCAGGAAGTCATCCCCGGAAATCATGGCGTCCAGGACTGACTGCCACCAGGCGAGTTCCAATTCGCTGTCTACCTGATCAGCGTCAATCTCACGATCGGCGAAGTCATCAAGCAGGTCGCCCAGTCCGGCTTCAGCCAGCTGTTCAGCGATCAGGGTGCGCTCCGGCAGCTCGCGCAGATCTTCGCGCCGCTCAACCAGGGCAGCGATCATTGCCAGCAGTTCCTTGATTGGCATTTCGCGCAGGCGCGAACCCACCGAAGGTGGCAGCATTTCGGCCAGCTTGTCGATGCGTGCTCCGGCATCGTGGTAGCCGGCTTCAACATCGAGCAGGCCGCCTGGGACCTGTGGGTTGCGCTGGCTCGTGGCGATGGCACGCCACGCATCGCGCTGCACGGATACGGCCTGCAGTGCGGACTGCAGGTCAGCGACGTGCATGCCCGGACGCACATATTCCTTGGCAATTTTGCGCAGGCGGGAACGGACAATGGAGCCCATTTCCACGCCGTGCTCGCGGCGCCAAGCGCTGGTAGCGGTCGCGGCGATCAAATCATCGATATCGCCTTCAAAGATGTCAGCCTCGAACTTATCCAGCGACCCGCGTACGGCGACCAGCAACTGCAGCTGGTCTCCCCACTTGTCGTAGCTTTCTTCCAGGCGGATCTGTGAACGCTCGGCGATCTGCAGCATGTGCTCATGCAGGATCGGCAGGTCACGGCCCAGGCCGCTGGCCAGATTCAGTGCCTTTTCGGTGGCCTCGGTATTGCGCAGCGGTGCACCGTGCCATGGGCTGGTGGTGTGTTCCTTGGAGAACGCACCAAGCTGGGCTGCACGCTTGAGCTGCGCGGCGACGTGTCCGCGCTGGCCCATGGAGTCCAGCACCGAACGCTTCAGGCGCACGGTGGTGGATGGAGCCTGTTCCAGGGCGGAGAGGCGTGCCAGCTCCTGCATGGCTTGGTATGGCGAGCATCCCCAGCGGCTGCGGACCGAATGCAGGGACTTCACGTGTTCGTGCAGTGCGTGGCGGGATTCGCGCAGGCGCTTGAACATGGAACCCAGCTGCGGTTCAGTGGCACGCTCGTTGCGCAAAATGGCTTTGGTCATCATGGCGCGCAGTGCGTCTGGATCCTCATTGGGTTCCAGCAGCATGCTGCCTGAATCAAGGTGCTCGTTGAAGCGAGCCACGAATTCTTCAGCGGCCGAACGCTGTTCTGCAACCACCAATACGCGCTTGCCCTGGGCTGCCAGCAGTGCAGCGGCGTTCAGTGCGGTCTGGGTGGCACCAGTGCCGGCGGCGGCGCTGATCGCTACGGACTCACCGGCCGCAATGTAGTCAAGCATCTTTGACTGGGACTCATCAGCGTCCAGCAAGAACAGTTCATCTTCTGGATCGCGGTCATCAGAAGATTTGGCAATGGTGGAGTTGCCGGTGTGCACCTTGCGGGCAGCAGTTTCTTCGGATGCAATGCTCTGCTTGCGCGAGCGTGCGGTCTCCTTCAAGATGTTCTTCACGCGGCTCAGCCGGGAACCGGAGCCTTCATGGCCCTTGGTTTCAGCAGCCTCTGCGGCAGGTGCTTCTTCACCCTGCTTCTTCGGGTCATCGGAGTCCGCATTGGCATCCTCGCTCTTGGCATCTTCTGCCTTGGCGGCCGCCGGCTTGGCTTCCTCAACCCTGCTTGCTCCTGGCTTGGATGCCACGAGGTTGGCCAGAGCCTCGGCAGTCTTGCTGCTTGGGCTGTTTACAACCTGCTTCTCAGCAGTGTCGTGGCGGATCAAGGCTTCGATCACCGGGTGGGAGCCGGAGAGCTTGGCGGGGTCGGCTGGGTCCATCAGTTCAGAGAAGGTGGACAGCAGCAGCCGGTGCCCAACAACTACGCCGGGAACCTCGGCCATCTGGTGGCGAAGTGCGTCCATGCCGCGCACCGGATCAAAGCGGGCAATGGAATAGGCAGCCGCGTCAACAGCGTCAACGTCGACCTTGGAGTTGTGGTCTGCCTCGAACTGGCGGACGAAGGCCGGGGATACGGTGGCACGGCCAACCAGCTGAAGATCATAGTCATCGGCATCTACATGCTTGGTCAGGGTGATGCGTCCGAGCATGATCGGAGCCGAGACTGGCTCGCTCCTGCCTTCATGGACTGCACGCCAGTTGGCGACACCGGCGGCCAGGTAGCCGACGTCGATGCCGCGTTCTTCCCACAGTTCGCTGATCTTGGCTGCCAGCGCGCGGGCCGTGCGGCGCGCGGTCGCGTATTGGTCCGCGTCATGCAGCAGGGTGGATAAGCGGGTACGCCGTCCGGCAAGGAACTGGGCCAATCCCGAAGGGTTGGCATGGGTGATGTCGATGCTATTGGAGGTCGACGGTGCAAATCGCAGGGTGGTGTCCGCACCGGCACTTTGCCCCAGGGATTTCACCCAGGCAGCTACACGCTCGGCGGCAGCATTCTGTCCACTAGTCACGACAGTCATTCCCTTCACTGAACCGACCAAAATCGGGCGCACCACTGGTACAGATACGCCTCTTTCCAAGTTAGTGCACCAAGGCTCAAGAACGAGGGCGCGAAACGCGTTTTAAGCGCATGAAGCGGAACCTGTCGCCATTCCGCGCGACAGTTCCGCTTCAACTCATGATGCTCGCCACGCCACTGTCTAGGTGTGCGCACAACGCATCGTGAGGACCAAGCAATTAGTTCAGGTCAACAATTCCAGTTTCGGTGCCCCAGAAACCAGTCTGAACCTGGAGCTGCAATTCCTTGGAATCTGCAATTTTTTTCGAAACGTCGAATGCGACCTTGCCGGTAATTTCAGAATCTGGGTTCACTTCCTGTAGGAAGAAGCTGTTGTCAATTCCGTCATCGCCCTGATTGGCATACATACTGCCAGTCGTGTCGGCTTCAAAAGTCTTTTCGCCCTGCTGCAGTTTGAAGAAGCTCGAATCAACAGTCACTGCTTCGTTACCGTTATTCTTCAAAGTGACATCGATGAGGACGAATTTGCCGCTTGCCTTAGTCGGGAAAGCCGCCGGACCGACCGCTGCGGCGGTCTCCTTGCCATTGATGACGTATTCCATATCGCCAACAACTACCTTGTCGCCGATCTTGTACGACTTCTCTTCAGCGACTTCCTCTTTGGCAGGTTCTTGCTTTTCAGGAGCATCTTCCTTGGCCGCAACTTCCGCCTTTGCCGATGGCTGGGAGTCTGCCGAAGTGCTTGCAGTGGTTTCAGAGTCGCCACCGCTCTGAGCGAATGCAAAAATTACGACGACAACAATTGCCCAGATCCACCATTTTTTATAAAACGGCTTCTTAACTTTTTCCTTAGCCACTTGAAACCCCCATTTGGTTCGTGAATGTCAACGTGAGTGAAATTAAAGAAAGATGAAAATTGCATTACAGAGCAACGCAATGCACAAAGGGTCGCCAAGTCGTTACAAAAACTTTCAAGTTTCTCCGTAGCGATTAAATATCATTCAGGGTATTTTTGTAAAATTCACACGAAACATACAGGTAACCTTCGAGGGCGAAGAAAAAACCGCCCTCAGCTTAGTTGCCTAAGCGGAGGGCGGTTTCAACTAGGGATTTACTCCCACTCGATGGTTCCAGGTGGCTTGGAGGTTACGTCCAGCACCACGCGGTTCACCCCATCTACCTCATTGGTGATGCGGTTGGAGATCTTCGAGAGCAGATCGTATGGCAGGTGCGACCAGTCAGCGGTCATGGCATCCTCGGAGGAAACCGGACGCAGCACGATCGGGTGGCCGTAGGTGCGGTGATCGCCCTGTACGCCTACCGAGCGCACGTCAGCGAGCAGCACTACTGGCATCTGCCAAACTTCGTCATCCAGGCCTGCAGCGGTCAGCTCGGCGCGAGCGATCGCGTCAGCCTTGCGCAGGATGGACAGGCGTTCTTCGTTGACGGCGCCGATGATACGGATACCCAGGCCTGGGCCGGGGAATGGCTGGCGGCCAACGATTTCTTCAGGCAAGCCCAGTTCGCGGCCCACGGCACGTACTTCATCCTTGAACAGGGTACGCAGTGGTTCAACCAGTTCGAACTGCAGGTCCTCTGGCAAGCCGCCCACGTTGTGGTGGCTCTTGATGTTCGAGGTGCCTTCGCCGCCGCCGGACTCGACGATGTCCGGGTACAAGGTGCCCTGTACCAGGAACTTCACCGGTTCGCCCTCGGAAGCGGCTTCAGCGATGATTGCTGCTTCTGCTGCTTCGAAGGCGCGGATGAATTCGCGGCCGATGATCTTGCGCTTGGTCTCCGGATCGGTGACACCGTCCAGAGCGGTCAGGAAGCGTTCGCGCTCGTCGGCAATGTACAGCTTGGCGCCGGTGGAAGCTACGAAGT
Source organism: Glutamicibacter sp. MCAF14 (assembly GCF_052114325.1). Lineage (NCBI taxonomy): Bacteria > Bacillati > Actinomycetota > Actinomycetes > Micrococcales > Micrococcaceae > Glutamicibacter > Glutamicibacter sp. MCAF14. The sequence goes on along the minus strand of NZ_JBFREO010000002.1, from coordinate 328,027 downwards.
CCTTTTCAACCTGCTCGGCTTCGCCCTCGCGCAGCAGGCCGTGGTTGACGAACACGCAGGTGAGCTGGTCACCGATGGCGCGCTGCACCAGGGCAGCTGCAACAGCGGAGTCAACGCCGCCGGACAGTCCGCAGATGGCCTTGCCGGTGCCGACCTGGGCGCGGATGCGCTCGATCTGCTCGTCAGCGATGTTGTCAGCGGTCCAGTCGCCCTTCAGGCCTGCACCGTTGTACAGGAAGTTCTCCAGAACATCCTGGCCGTACTCGCAGTGCTTGACCTCTGGGTGCCACTGCACGCCGTACAGGCGCTTGGCCTCATTGGCGAAAGCGGCAACTGGAGCGCCGGCGGTGGTTGCCAGTACTTCAAAGCCTTCTGGGGCCTTGGAGACGGCATCGCCGTGGCTCATCCAAACGGTAGGAGCCTGTGCGGCGCCTGCCAGGATGGAGCGTGCTTCGCCATCAAAGGTGGTTGCGGTGCGGCCGTACTCGCGCAGGCCGGTTTCCGACACGGTTCCGCCCAAGGCATTGGCCATGGCTTGGAAGCCGTAGCAGATGCCCAAGACCGGCACGCCGGCTTCAAACAGGTCGGCCCCAACGGATGGGGCGCCGTCGGCGTAAACACTGGAAGGACCACCGGAAAGGATGATCGCTGCAGGGTTCTTGGCCAAAATGGCTTCGGTGGACAGGGTGTGCGGAACGATCTCCGAGTACACACGGGCCTCACGTACGCGGCGAGCGATAAGCTGCGCGTATTGGGCCCCGTAGTCGACGACCAGAACCGGCTTATGTTCTGGATTTAGGGGAGCTGTAGTCACCGTACTAGTCTACGCGGTTCGCCCCGCGCGAAACAGCCAAGGTGGTGTCATCAGCGTCACCTAGTGGATTTATGGCAGAAATAAAGGGCGGATCAGTTCATTTATGGTGAACTGATCCGCCCTTCTGGAAGTCAAAGAAGCTAAATGCTAGTAGCGCTTAGCGGCCTTTGGATGCGCGGCCAGCTCGCGGTCTACTTCTGCATGGACCTTGGCTTCGGTATAGAAGGATAGGAATGGAACCACGCCGCCCAATGCAATGGTAATGAAGCGCATGAATGGCCAACGCATCAGGGACCAGAGGCGGAAGTCAGCGAACAGGTACACGACATACAGCCAGCCGTGGGCAATCAGGATGCCCAAGGAGAGGTTCAATCCCCCGGCTACCTCGGCGCGGTTGTACATGCCAATGGCGTTTGCGGTGCCATCCACCAGGGTGCCGCCTACGAACAGCTCCAGGGACCAGAAGTACTTGAAGATCATTTCCAGTACGAGCAGCAGCAGCATCACACCGGTGATGTAAGCGAAGACCTTGTAGAAGGTTGCGGCTGCACGGATCTGCTTAGGGGTGCCGCCGAATTTCCGGGGCTTCGGTGCCGGGGTGGTGCTGGACATCGTTGGTGGTTCCTTCCGATTTCGGTAAGAAGTACGGTTTGCGTGAAATGCTATTCGTTGCTGTTGCCAGGCTCGGTGGCGTTCCCGTTCTTGCGTCGGGCCTCGGCGGCGCGCTCAGCGATTTCATCGAGGTCTCGCTGGTAATCATCGCGCACCATCCGGTACCAGAGGAAGATGGCGAAGCCTGCGAAGAGAACCCATTCCAGGCCGTAGAAGACGTTCAGCCAGTTGATCTGGCCTTCTTGCGGCTGCGGTCCGACAATCACGGACTCCAGGCCAGGCTGTTCTACTGCCTCGCCCTTGGCGGTGGTGATTTCGTGAGCGGTGACAAAACCTTCATAGAGTACTGAGTCCCAGATATTGGCCAGCTGTGCCGATGCGACGGTGGGCAGGGTGGCGCTGCGCAGGTCCTCGCGGAATTCCGGGCCTTCGCTAGGCAGCAGGCGGCCGGTGATTTCCAGTTCGCCTTCTGGGGCTGCAGCGGGCTTGGTGGCTTCTGGCTGCCAGCCGCGCACTACGGCAACGCCTGCCTCCTGGGCTGCGCCCTCGACCTTGAATTCGGTCAGCACCCAGACACCGCGCTGGTCATCTTGCAGTCGCGGGGCGACCAGCTGATCAGTTCCGGGGACGAATTCGCCCTCCATGGTGACGATCTGGTCTGCCTTGGTGCCCAACAGTTCCTTGCCGACTTCCTGATGCTCAATCAGTGCAACCGGCTTCTCGGTCTTATCGATCTTGACCGGTGGCTCGGTTTCTGAGATGCCGAACTGCCAGCCGGAGAGGAGAACGAATCCGGTGGCGAGAGCTAGCGCAGCTATGAGTGCGCCGATCCATTTGAGCTTCAGGGCGGTTTTAAACACACTCTAACGGTACTTCTATTTGGCGTAGAACTCGAAATGCGTGGGGCGTGAGATTAGCCCTGCCGCCCTATTTGGCACCCATGGAACCAACTTGCTTGCCCATTCGTTGAGACCGGGCGCTTAACCGGCACTGGCCCCGTCCTCCATTTGGAGGGCGAGGCCAGAGCCAGATGCTTTAGAAGCGATCAGATTCGTATGGGGAAAGCACAACGTCTACGCGCTGGAATTCCTTCAAGGTCGAGTAGCCGGTGGTGGCCATCGAGCGGCGCAGCGCGCCAACCAGGTTCGAGGTGCCATTGGTTTCATGCGATGGGCCGTGAAGGACCTTCTCCAGGGAACCGACGGTGCCGATCTTGGCACGGTCGCCACGTGGGCTGGCCTCGTGGACAGCTTCCATGCCCCAGTGGTAGCCGGCGCCTGGTGCTTCTTCGGCACGTGCCAGTGCGGTGCCGAGCATGACCGCGTCGGCGCCCATGGCGATGGCCTTGACGATGTCGCCGGAGTTGCCCATGCCGCCATCGGCAATGACGTGTACGTAACGTCCGCCGGATTCTTCGATGTAGTCGCGGCGTGCAGCTGCAACGTCAGCAATTGCGGTTGCCATTGGTGCGTGGATGCCCAAGGTGCGGCGGGTGGTCGAGGATGCGCCGCCACCGAAGCCAACCAGCACGCCAGCTGCGCCGGTGCGCATCAGGTGCATGGCAGGGGTGTAGCCGGCTGCGCCGCCAACGATCACTGGGACGTCGAGTTCATAGATGAACTGCTTGAGGTTCAGCGGTTCGGTGGTCTTCGAGACGTGCTCGGCCGAAACGGTGGTGCCGCGGATGACAAAGATGTCCACGCCGGCGGCAATGACGGTCTTGTAGTGCTCCTGGGTGCGCTGCGGGGTCAGCGAGCCGGCGACAACTACTCCGGAGTCGCGGATCTCGGCGATGCGCGAGCTGATCAGCTCAGGCTGGATTGGAGCCGAGTACAGTTCCTGCAGCTTTGCGGTGATCTTCGGGTCGTTGCGGGTTGCCGACTCGGACTTCAGACCGGCGATTTCTGCCAGTACTGCTTCCGGGTTCTCGTAGCGGGTCCACAGCCCTTCGAGGTTCAGCACGCCCAGGCCGCCGAGCTTGCCCAGTGCGATTGCGGTAGCCGGGGAGGTCACCGAATCCATAGGTGCGCCCAGGATGGGGGTGTCGAACTGGAAGGCGTCGATCTGCCAGGACACCGAAACGTCCTTCGGATCACGGGTACGGCGATTCGGTACGATCGCTACGTCGTCCAGGGAATATGCCTTAGTTGCCCGCTTGCCGCGGCCGATCTCAATCTCGTTACTCACCTAACTAGGTTACCAAGATTCCACGATATTCCCGCTTTTGATGCTCTCCTGGCTTTGTTCCATGTTCACTTGCCAGTGGCAGCAGTTAATGGAACTGCTGGCACTTGGGTGGCACAAAGCCCTGCCAGCCGGTGAGTAAGATCACCCGCTGGCAGGGCTTTTGTTGAGCTAGGTTTACTTGCCAGCCTTGACCGACAAGGCCTGGGCAGTCGCTGCCAGGGCGGTAGCTGCTTGCTCCTCTGCCTGTGCCAGACGCTCAATCGCATCAGCCAGGACTGCGAAGTGCTCAGCGCGTTTGACGAAATCGATCTCTGGATCAATGAGATCGGCAAACTGATCCCATTGGGAGCTCAGCTGCTGGTAGGCATCTACGTGCGCTGCCAAGGCCGAGAGGCCTGGAAGTTCTGCAGCCTCGGCAAGGAAGTCCGAGTACAGGCCGCGCAAGGCACCTTCGCCGCTGAAACGCGTGTCCGAGAAGAAGCCGGCAAGCTGGTTCAGGCCGCTGGCCAGTGCTTGCTGGCTGGCGAAGATCTGGGTCCATCCGGTCTTGGCTTCGGTATCGCGCAGACGTGCAGCCAGGGTGTGCATTCCGGTGATGCCGAAGTTCTTGGCGAAGTGCACTGGAACCCCGGAAAGCTCGCTGGTACCCAGCAATCGTGCGGTGGTTTCTTCAATGGCTTCAACAGCATTAGCTGCCAAGGTTGGGCCCTTCGGCGAGCGCGAGGATGGGATCCATGCCTGCCAGTGTTTTTCCTTCTTGCGCATGGCGCGAGCGATGGCCAGCTCCTTGGGGCTGATCAGGTTCAGGGCTCCTGATCCGTCATCAACCAGCAGGTTCTTCTTGTGCTCGCCGACTACTACCAGATCCAGGGTCTCGGCTTCGTCAACGGTGTTGCCATCAATCCATGGCAGTGCGCTGATGGCTACGCGGACCACGACCGCTCGCCCTGCATCCAGTGCGGCGTCCATGTATTCCACGGCGCGTTCGGCTGAGCCGGTAGTGCGTTCGGTAACCGTGGCACCGCAGCGGGCCAGCAGATTCTGGGTGTAGGGCTCAGGGTTGTGGCGGGTCACCAGGGTGACTGCGGTTTCTTCCGCGCCCTCATGGGTGAAGGCCATGAAACCGATACCGCCGGCAAGGCCAGACAGCAGGGCCTGGCTCAGTGGCTGGCCGGTGTGCTTGTTGATGACGCCAGCCTGGACCAAGACGCGGTGCCACAGTGCGGCGTCATACTGCACGACATCTTCTGGGGCCGGGTATTCAGGCAGCTCATCGGCCGGTGCGGCAGCCGTAGCGTTCTTGCCCTTCTGCTCCTGGGCCTTGGCCTTGTCGCGTGCTTCCTTGGCATAGTCGCGTGCGGCGGCAGCGCGGGCAGCCCGAGGACTTTCAGGCTTGCCGGCCAAGATGTTCTTGCGCGCGGTGGTGTAGCTCTCCCCCGTGCGTTCCATACGCTGTCGGGTTTGCTTCTTCAGGTTGGCTGGCTGGCCCATGTACTGATTGTCCTTCCGTCACCGGCGCATTGGCGCGAGGTTTCCCGCACGCGCAGGGAAGCGCCGCCATCGAACAAGTCTACGTGGCCGCGGCGAGCGAGTCCCGCGATGTTCTAGTGGGATTGGATACGCCACGGCGCGCGCCAATGCGCGGCGTCAAACTGGGACTAGGACAAAACAAGGCTCCATCTATGCCTGCATGGGGCAGGACAGATGGAGCCTCGAGTCTGTTTGATTTTGTGCTGCTATTCAGGCCGAAGGCATTTGGCGCCTAGAAACCGACTTTGTCGCGCCCCTTGAGCTCCAGCATCTCCCGGGCTTCCTCGGGAGTCGCGACCTCGAAATTCAGTGCTTCCAGTATGGTCCGGATACGGGTCACTTGCTCGGCATTGGAAGCGGCGAGCTGCCCCGGTCCGATCCACAAGGAATCTTCCAGCCCAACACGTACATGCGATCCTATGGCCGCTCCAATGGTAGCTAACGGCATCTGGTTCTTGCCTGCACCGAGGATGGACCATTCGTAGTTCTCTCCCAGCAGGCGGTCAGCCGTGCGGCGCATATGCATCAAGTCTTCCGGATGCGCCCCGATGCCGCCGAGCAGACCGAAAACCGACTGCACGAAAAGCGGGCCACGGGCCAGGCCGTGCTGGTGGAAGTGACTCAGGTTATTTAGGTGGGAAATATCGTAGCATTCGAATTCGAACCGGGTGTCATTGGCGTTACCGATTTCTAGGATCCTCTGGATATCGGCAAAGGTGTTCTTGAAGACCAGATCCCGTGATTTTTCCAGGCCTTCTCGTTCCCAATCGTGTTCGAACTCCGTGAACCGGTCAAGCATGGGATACAGTCCGAAATTCATTGATCCCATATTGAGCGAAGCGAGTTCAGGTTCGAAGGTTGCCACCGGAAGCATGCGTTCTTCGACGGTCATATGCGGGGAGCCACCGGTGGTGATGTTGACGATCGCGTCGGTGCCGTTCTTGAGCTTCTCCAAGATCGGTTCGAAATGCTTGGGATCCTGAGATGGGCGGCCGTCCTTGGGATCACGCGCGTGCATGTGGACTATGGCCGCGCCAGCCTTGGCGGCGCCAAGCGCAGCTTCGGCAATCTCATCGGCGCTCACCGGCAGGTGCGGCGACATGCTGGGGGTATGGATAGCGCCGGTGACAGCGCTGGTAATGATGACTTTTCGCTTGTTTTTCACAATACGCCTTCCTAGTACAGTTTCTCGGTGTTGCCATCGACTGCCATGGCCTGGCCGTTGATCCGAAGTGCCATCGGGCTGGCCAGGAACACCGCCATATTGGCGATGTCCTCGGCCTCGACCAGCTTGTTGAGTGATGACTGCGCGTGGTACAGATCGGAGACTTCGTCCACCGGACGCTGGAGCATTCGCGCCTTCGCCTCGATGACGGCTTGGATGCGCGGGCCATTGACTGCCCCCGGGCAGATGGCATTGACCCTGATTCCTTCACCGCCGAGCTCGATGGCAAGCGTCTTGGTCAGCCCGATCACTGCCCATTTCGATGCCGAGTACGGACTGCGACCTGCCATGCCCAGACGGCCAGCGGCCGAGGACAAGTTGATGATGGATCCGCGGGTGGACTGGCGCAGCAACGGGAGCAAGTGCTTGATGCAGAAGAATTGTCCGTGGACATTAATATCGAAAGTCGTCTTCCAATCTTCGGATTCAAGAGTCTCGATAGGCCCGGTAGGACCGGCGATTCCGGCATTATTCACCAGGACGTCCAGTCCCCCTAGAGATTGCTGGATCTGATCGGGCAATCCACGCACCTGATCTTCATTCGACACGTCGCTCACGGCGGCGGCAAAACCCGCCGACGCGGCGGCACGCACTGCTTCAGGATTGATATCCGTAACGAAGACTTGTGCGCCATGGTTCCTGAACTCTTGAGCGATCGCCAGGCCGATGCCCGCAGCTCCAGCCGTGACGAGAACCCGCAGTCCGTCAAAGTCCATTTTCATGTTGTGGGTATTCATTAGAGTTCGTTGCTCCTTAGTTAGATGCCTAGTGGCCGGACACAGCGGCTTTAGCGGGATCCTCAGTGCCTTGCTTGAGCTTGAGAGTGAGCAGTGAGCCAACGGCGCAGATCGCGACAATGAACCAGAGGCCCGACATCTTGCTTCCAGTAGCTTCTTCCATCAGCCCCATGATGTAGGGACCAAGGAATCCGCCGAACAGCCCGACGGTGTTCACGAAAGCAATGCCGCCAGCCAGAGTCGCACCGGAAAGGCGGGTTGCCGGGTAGGTGAACAGGATCGGCTGCAACGCGAAGAAGTTGAACGCGGCTAGCGAGAAGCCGATCAGTCCGAGCACCGGTCCGCCAAGCGCACCGAGGGTGAACCCGGCAACGATGCCGGTCATGGTTGCGCTGGCAACGATCCGCGATCGCGAGCCATTGGTGGCCAGCTTGGGAATCAGCAAGGCGCCTGCGGCAGAGAAGACCCACGGTATCGAGGTGAGCAAGCCGATCTGGATGGTGGATAGCTCTCCGTATGTACCGATGATCGAAGGCAAGAAGAAGCTCAATGCGTAGACTGCGATCTGGTGGGCGAAGTAGATCGCAACGACCAACAGGATCTGCTTGTCCTTGAGAACATGGAGCAGCTTGGAATTTCCAGCAGCCTGCGCGCCGGCGATTTCCTCAGCCGCGATTCGCGCTTCCAAGTCCTCGGCCTCGGCCTGGGTGAGGAATTTAGCTTCGGTGGGCTTGTTGGGCAGGAATTTCCAAACTGCGATAGCCAAGAAGCACGCTGGCAACCCCTCGATGATGAACATCCACTGCCATCCGTGCAACCCGCCAACGCCGTCCATAGTCAGCAGCAGGCCGCTCAGCGGCGCCCCGATGACGTTCGCCAGGGCTACGCCGAGCAAGAAGAGTCCGTTGGCCCGGGCGCGGTCTTTGACGACAAACCACTGGGTGATGAAGTAGATGACTCCCGGGAATAGGCCCGCCTCAGCGATGCCCAGCAGCATGCGCAGGATATAGAAGGACCACTCCCCCTGGACCAGTGACATGCAGGCAGACAGGATTCCCCAAGTGATCATGATCCTCATGATCCAGAACCGTGCGCCGACCTTGTGCATGATCAGGTTTGAGGGAATCTCCGAAAGCGCGTAGGTCAAGAAGAACAGCCCGGCACCCACGCCGTACGCTGTAGCCGAGATACCCAGATCGATTTCCAACCGGTCTTTGGCCATGCCGATATTCGTGCGATCAATGAAAGCCATGACATAGGCTGCGATCAGCAGCGGCATGATGCGCCGGAAAATCAGCTTGTTGAGCATTTCCGGTGAGCGCATCCGACGTGTCGCGTTGGTAGTTTGCACGGTCAGTTCCTTCCGCATGCAGGCATGACGAGTAGAGGGCACCAGGCCCTTGGCTTTGAGAATGTCTAGTGGTGAGCTAGAGGGCAGGCTTTCGCCCTGTAGCAGGGCACCCGCAAGTCCTACCGATATGGAGGCTGTGCTCGCAGATCGTGTGCTTGTAGGTGTTCCGCGGCTCGACGATCTGTTCCAGGAGTAGCTCGAAGGACCTTTCCGCCATGTCTTTCACCGGCTGGACAATTGTTGTCAGCCCGATGATTTTCGAGCGGCTGTGCCTGAGTCCGTCACAGCCGACGATCGCGACATCCTGTGGAATGCGCAGACCCAGCGACAGCGCATGCTCCATGACACCAATGGCAATTTCATCCGATCCGCAGACCACAGCCCGTGGCGGATGCGCCGAGCTGAACAATCTTTTGGCGGCCAGCTGCCCGCCTTCCGAACTGAGCTTGGTACTGATCAGGCGTTCTCCCGTAACCCGGATACCCCTTTGCTGGGCAACCCGGACAAAAGCCTGTTCGCGCAACAAAGACGCAGTAGAGGAACGCGGCCCGATGACAGTGGCCACCTCCGAATAGCCGTGATCCAGAACGTGGGACATGAGTTCCCCCGCAGCCGCGTCGTCATCGATCCCGACGAAATCACCAGGCAGATGCTCGGAATTGCGCGACAGGCAGACATAGGGAATTCGTTTCTGGCGAAAGGTCCTCAGAGAACGCGAATCTTCCTTGATTGCAGCGGCGATAATGACGCCATCAACATTCCGGGCAGCCAGGGTACGAGCAACTTGATCCAGCGCCTCGGGGTCGTCCCCCGTTGTTGCGACAAAGACATCGAACCCGGCCGCGGCGGTGGCATTGATGATGTGCTGTGCCCAGATCGTATACATCTGGTTCACGATGTTCGGCAGCACTAGGCCGACCACGCGGGTCAGAAGCGGGTCCTGCTGCTGCCCAGCGTTGGCGGGACGGTAGCCAAGTTCGTTCGCCACCTTCAGCACATGGCGCCGGGTCTCAGGCGAGGCACCGGGTCGACCGTTCATGATGTAGCTGACCGTTGCAGAAGAGACCCCTGCGGCTCGGGCAACAGCAGCAGCAGAGACACGCGCTGGCCGAAGCGATAAATGCGACTGCGTGGTCAACGCGCACCTCCATTGGTGAAATCGGATAAGAACCTGCGAATGCTTGTGTTCACCATTACATGGCATGGAAATACGTTAAGCAACATTAAGCTTCAAAAGCTAAATTTACTGAATCACCTTATTCATGCACCTGAAGCACCGGGTGCAACCGGAGATAGGACGCCTAGCCACTTACGATTGCTTAATGCCGAACCGCACTAGTAGCGTCCTCGAAAGGATGTGACGACAGTCATATTCCTCCAGCAAATTGATCGGCCTACTCTTGGAGGTGCACGATGCTCACAACCGCAATGAAGCCTGTGACTCGTCTTGTCGAACGATGGATGCCATCAGCAATGGTATTCGCCGTCCTGCTGACGTTGATCGTGATGCTCATGGCCTTGACGATGACCGACTCGTCTCCGGTCGCCGTGGTGAATGCTTGGGGCCAAGGATTGACAGGGCTACTGGCCTTCATCACGCAGATGTGCCTGGCCTTGCTCTTCGGGCATGCACTGGCCCATACCCGCCAGGTCCAGGGGGTGCTGTCGAAAGTATCAAGCATTCCAAAGAACGCGGTGCAGGCCTACGCCTGGGTCACCCTGCTGACCTGCTTGGTGTCCTGGGCCCAGTGGAGCCTGGGACTAATCGTCGGAGCGATTCTGGCCAAGGGTATCGCCACCAGCTGCCGCGAACGCGGCATCAAAGTCCACTTCCCTTTGTTGGTCGCTGCCGCCTACACCGGCTTCATTCCCTACCATATGGGATATTCAGGGGCAGCCCCGCTGACTTCGGCCACTCCTGGCAGCTTCATCGAGGAATTCCTGGGTGCTCCGGTCCCGGTCACGGAAACGGTCTTCAGCTGGTGGAATATGACTGGCCTGCTCATCATGATTCCCGCGCTGGTCATCGGCATGGTGATGTCCCGGCCTAAGACCGACGAGGAGATCCTGGAGATCCCGCTCAGCAACCCGGATTCCCAGACGGAGGCCCGTCAAGCTGGGAAACCGGAAAGCCCGGCAGATTGGATTGAATCCAAGCGCTACGTCACGACCGGACTGGGACTACTGCTCAGCGTCTTCATCGTCGGGCACTTCATGCGCCTGGGCTTCGTTTTGACCTTCGACATCGTGAACTGGTCGATGCTCGCGATCATCCTCTTGCTGGTTGACTCCCCTGTAGCATTGGTCGGGCTGATCAAGAACGCTTCGACAGTCACCGGCGAAGTGCTGCTGCAGTATCCGCTGTACGCCGGCATCCTGGGGATCGTGACAACGACGGGACTGATCACCGTGCTCAGCGACGCGTTCATCTCGATGTCCAACGCGAACTCGTTGCCGATTGTCGCCTTCCTCGCCGCTGGCTTGGTAAACATCTTCGTGCCCAGTGGTGGCGGCCAATTCGCCATTCAGGGACCGATTTTCATCGAAGCGGCCAACGCCTTGGGCACGGATCCCGCCTTGATCATCATGGCAATCGGTTACGGCGACACCTGGACCAACATGATCCAGCCGTTCTTCGCATTGCCGATCTTGGCGATCGCGGGGCTCGGAGTGAGATCCATCTTGAAGTACACCTTTGTTTCATTGGTCATCAGCGGTGCGGTATTCCTCTTCATCTTGCTGTTGCCCACCTACATTTTCTAACGAGCACGCAAACAAGGAATTCCCATGAGTCTTGAACAGTTTTCACTGGCCAACCGTCACGTTTTGGTGACCGGAGCTGGCCGCGGCATCGGGCAGGCTATGGCACTGGCAGCCGTCAAAGCTGGCGCACGTGTCAGTGCAGTGTCCCGCACGGAGTCCCAGCTGGAGCAAACACGGCAGCTTGCCGGACTCGATGGGCAACGCCTGCACACCTATACCTGGGATGTAGCGCAAACCGGCAAAGCCAATGAACTTATAGACCTTGCCGAAGGCAACGGTCCGGTTGATTCCGTGATCCATGCTGCGGGTGTGCAGCTGCGCAAGCAGGCCATCGATTTGGATCCTGAGGAATGGCGATGGGTACAGAAGGTCAATGCCGAAGCCCCTCTGTTCCTCAGCACCGAGATCGCGCGGCGGGAGATCTCCCGCGGCAGCGCGGTCGGAAGCCACGTCTTCCTCTGCTCCCTGGCAAGCACCATTGGGCTGCCCAATGTCGCACCATACGTCATGTCGAAGTCAGCCGTACTCGGAGCTGTCCGCGCGCTGTCCCGGGAATGGTCGCAACAAGGCATCCGCGTGAACGGCATTGCCCCCGGATACGTCCAAACGCAGCTCACTTCAGATCTCCTGGCCAAACCGGCAGACAGAGAACGAATCCTCTCACGGATCCCGATGAACAGGCTGGGGCACACTGATGACTTTGCCGGACCGGTGGTTTTCTTGCTTTCGGAAGCATCCCGGTACATCACTGGACAGATGCTCAACGTCGACGGTGGCTGGCTGGCCTCCTGAATCAGCTAGCAGAGATGCGGAAAAACCCCATCGCCTCTGGCAATGCGCCGGTGGTGATGGGGTTTTCCGCATCAGATGAGTCTTAGCGCGAACGGTAGTTCGGTGCCTCAACGGTCATCATGATGTCGTGCGGGTGCGATTCCTTCAGGCCTGCTGCGGTGATGCGGACGAACTTGCCGCGTGCCTTCAGCTCTGGAACGGTGCGGCCGCCCACGTAGAACATGGTCTGGCGCAGGCCGCCTACCAGCTGGTGGGTTACTGCCGACAGCGGGCCGCGGTAAGGAACCTGGCCTTCGATGCCTTCTGGGATCAGCTTCTCGTTGGAAGGAGCATCAGCCTGGAAGTAGCGGTCCTTGGAGTACGAGGTGTTCTTGCCTCGGGTTTCCATGGCGCCCAGCGAGCCCATGCCGCGGTAGGCCTTGAACTGCTTGCCGCCCATGAAGACCAGATCGCCTGGGGACTCTGCGGTACCTGCCAGCAGGGAGCCGAGCATGACCGAGTCGGCACCGGCAACCAGTGCCTTGCCGATATCGCCGGAGTGCTGCAGGCCGCCGTCAGCGATCACTGGAACGCCAGCTGGGATTGCTGCCTTGGCTGCTTCGTAGATGGCGGTAACCTGTGGAACGCCCACGCCGGCAACGATACGGGTGGTGCAGATGGAGCCCGGGCCCACGCCAACCTTGATGGCATCCGCGCCAGCGTCGATCAGTGCCTTGGCGCCATCGTAGGTGGCTGCCTGGCCGCCGATGATGTCCACGTGTGCAGCGGCTGGATCCTTCTTCAGGCGTGCAATCATGTCCAGCACGCCCTGGGAGTGGCCGTTGGCGGTGTCGACTACCAGCGCGTCAACGCCGGCGTCGATCAGGGTCATTGCGCGCTCGTAGCCTTCGCCGAAGAAGCCCACGGCTGCGGCTACGCGCAGGCGGCCCTCCTCGTCCTTGGTGGCCAGCGGGTACTGCTCAGCCTTGTCGAAGTCCTTGACAGTGATCAGGCCGGTGAGCTTGCCGTCGTCATCGATCAGCGGCAACTTCTCGATGCGGTTCTTGGACAGCAGTTCGATAACGGTCTCGCGCGCTACGCCTTCTTTGGCGGTAATCAGCGGCATGCCGGTCATGACTTCGTAGACCTTGGTGGTCATGTACTGCTCGCGAGGAACAAAGCGGGTGTCGCGGTTGGTGATGATGCCCATCAGCTTGCTGTTCTCGTCGACTACCGGCAGGCCGGAGACGCGGTACTGTGCGCACAGTTCATCCCAGTCGGCCAGGGTGGCTCCGGGGTGCACGGTGACTGGGTCGGTGATCATGCCGGATTCGCTGCGCTTGACCTGGTCAACCTGCTTGGCCTGGGACTCGATGGACAGGTTGCGGTGGATCACGCCGATACCGCCCTGGCGAGCCAGTGCGATAGCCATTGGTGCTTCGGTCACGGTGTCCATGGCCGCTGAGCTGATTGGCAATTGGATGTTGATGCGCTTGGTGAAGCGAGTGGTGGTGTCCGCTTCCGAAGGAATCACATCCGTCGGGCCAGGCAACAACAGAACGTCGTCGTAGGTGAGTCCTTCAAAGGCAAAGGGGTTGAACTCAGTCACGTGGGAACCTTTCGGGGCGACAGCGGAGGTTGGTTAAATGGTAGAGCTCTTTTGGCGTTCCCGATATTCCTTCTCGGCGCACTGTGTTCAAGCTCATGCTCCACCCGGCATCTAGGTGACTTATTCGGAGTTTGTTGCTTCCTTGAATGAGGAGGCGAACTGGTTCTTGGCACTGAGCACGAAAGTCTTGGACAGGTGCGAATCATCCAGGTAGGTCAAGACGTTGCCAATGACAGCTTTGCAGACCCCGTCAGGGCAGAGCAACCCCGTCATGTCGAGGGAAACAACCTGATCCCCGTAATCCCTTGAGTTTAGGAATTTCTCTACTGGATTCACGCTGTTCAAGGCGTAGCCAACCGAACCGTCGCAGTTGGCGAAGTTGTCCTTATTGGAATCAACGCACTCTGGAATGGAGTAGGAATAGCGCGGGGTATCGCGCATCGCAATTACGCGGCTGCCGGCATCCAGCAGCGGCTGGATCATCGCTTCGTAGTTATCGACCAGGATCTCCTGCTCCCCGGGACTGCGCAGCATCGCGTCGGGCCGGGCCACCGTCTTGCTGGCGGTGGTCAGCACCATCTCCGGCGCCAGGTCTGCAACGTAGTTTTGCGCGGCGTCCTGGAAGTCAGAACAGGTTTCTTTCACCCGGTCGGCATCCGAGCCGTAGCGGCAACCTGGCTCATAGACCAGGATCCAGCTTCCGCCAGCTTCCTCGATCATCGCCGAGGCAGCTGCAGACCAGTGCTGCATATGCGAGTCGCCCAGCAGCACCAGGTCCGGTGCTCCCCCGTCAAAGGTGCCACCCTGCTCGCAGAACCGGATGCGCTCATCATCTGGCGCTGCGGCCCCTTCGCAGACTTCGCCGGGAGTCTGCCATTCGCTATCCAGTTCGGTAGCCAGCGGCAGCACCAAGGATGCTGGCGAAGGATCCCAGCCCTCGGTGGCGTTCGCCCCGGGGTTGTCGGTGGCGGTCTGCGCAGCTGCCATAGCACGGCGGTGCTCGACGTTGTTCTCCCACGCCATGACCGGAAGGCTAGCTACGCCAAGGCCCACGGCAACCACTGCAAACTGGGCGATCAGCTTGAAACCGCTCTGCGGAATCAACCGTGAGAAACTTGCGCTGGCCTGCCATGCAATAGCCGGTTTTTCAATGAATTTGGTGGCGCACCACGAGGCGGCGATGGATACCAGGATCAGCAGCGTACCTGCCAGGAAGGATGCTTTCTGTTTTCCGGAGACCTCTAGGTAGAAGACCAGCAGCGGCCAGTGCCACAGGTACATGCCGTAGGACAGGTCGCCCAGCTTCACCAGCGGAGGCAGGGAAAGCAGTCCAGATGGGTTGGTCCAGCTTCGCGGTGCTGGTGCGGCAATAACCAGGGCTGCTGCCACGGTAGGAACCAAGGCCATGAAGCCCGGGAACTGTCCTTGGACATCCAGTACGGCTCCGCTGCCAATGACGGTGACCAGGCCGGCCCAGCCGCCGATGCGGCGGATCTTTTCCGGCAGGTTGGAAAGCCATGGCAAGGCCAAGGCGAACAGCGAGCCCAGCGCGAACTCCCACAGGCGTGCGCCGGTGTGGAAGTAAGCCACCTGCTGGTTGGTGGCGGTGATGTAAATAGAGAACGCCAGGGAACCAATGAAGATGGCACCGAAAGCACTACCGGCCACCCAAGCGAAGTTGTGGCGGGAGAAGAACTTTTTCCAGATCAACGCGCTGCCGGCAAGCACCAGCGGCCAAAGGATGAAAATCTGTCCTTGGACAGACAAAGACCAGAAATGCTGCAGCGGGGATGCCGAGGCGGTATTGAAAGCGTAGTAGTCGACCTGATGAGTAGCCAGATACCAGTTCTGCCAATAGAACAGCGAAGCGCTGGACTGGTCAATCAGCTCCAGCCAACGTGTGCTTGGCAGGATGATCCAAGCGGCAATGACCACGCCGATGATCACCACCGCGGCTTGCGGGATCAGCCGGGAGAATCGATGCAGCCAGCCATCTACCAGTGGTGGACGCTGCCCGCGGGCGATTCGACGTGCAGTGGATGAAGTGAGGAAGAAGGCGGAGAGCATCAAGAAGATGTCGACACCGCCGGAGACCTTGGAGAACCAGATGTGATAGCACATCACCAGCAGGACTGCGAGGGCGCGAAGTCCCTGCAAATCGACTCGGAAACCTGCACGTTCGGTGCTATTCCGAGGCTGTTTCAGGGTTTGGCTCACAGACTGCACTTCCGTCGGGGACTTGGCTTGTCCTCGGCGTTGAGTTTTCAATTCACGTCAGACAACCAACCATCATACCAACCCAGTGCGTTCCAGCCCCGGAATTCCGCTGATTCTGCGTTGTGAACCCGGCTATATTGCTACCCGGTATCGTGCTGACCTGCTGTGGTTTAGCCGAGGATTTTCGAGAACCTTGTTCAATAACGTGGTGGCTTGGCTCCGATGAGACGTTGGCAGTGACCATCCAGGATCTTTGGCACCTATTCGGCAACCCCTTTGCCAACGCGAAGCAGGCACCGCTCTCCCGGCTTCTGGATACCAGCATCAGGTGTTATGGCACTGAAAAAGCCGCCGTCGGTTCCAAGAATCTAATCCTGGAACCAACAGCGGCTTTCGTTCACGAAGCGTTGCTTGCGTGACTGGCTCAAGCCTTAGTGGCTGTGTGCCTCGTCAGCTGCTTCAACCTTCTCGGCCACCAAGGTCTCGGTGGTCAGAACCAAGGCTGCGATCGATGCTGCGTTGCGCAGTGCCGAACGGGTGACCTTGACCGGGTCGATGACACCTGCGTGGAGCAGGTTCTCGTAGACGCCGGTCTTGGCGTTGAAGCCTTCGTTGGCTGGCGATTCCGCCACCTTGGAAGCGACTACTGCGCCGTCGAAGCCGGCGTTGGTAGCGATCCAGAACAGCGGCTGCACCAGTGCGCGGCGAACAATCGCTACGCCTGCTGCTACGTCGCCTTCAGCTGATGCGATGCGGGCATCGGTATCCAGCGAAGCCAGTGCATCTACCAGTGCGGTACCGCCACCGGCAACAATGCCTTCTTCCAGAGCTGCACGGGTGGAGGACACTGCGTCCTCGATGCGGTGCTTGCGTTCCTTCAGCTCGACCTCGGTGGAAGCGCCCACCTTGATCACGCCGATGCCGCCGGCCAGCTTGGCCAGGCGCTCGGAAAGCTTCTCGCGGTCCCACTCCGAATCGGTGCGGTTCAGCTCTGCCTTCAGCTGGGCTACGCGCTCTGCAACATCTTCCTCGGTGCCAGCGCCATCAACGATGGTGGTGGAATCCTTGGTGACGGTTACGCGGCGGGCCGAGCCGAGCACCTCGGTGCCAACCTGGTCCAGGGACAGGCCCAGTTCCGGGGAGACAACCTGGGCGCCGGTGAGGATCGCCAGATCCTGCATCATGGCCTTGCGGCGGTCGCCGAAGCCTGGAGCCTTGACGGCAACCACGTTCAGCAAGCCGCGCAGCTTGTTGACCACCAGGGTAGACAGGGCTTCGCCCTCGACGTCTTCAGCGATGATCAGCAGTGGCTTCTTGGCTTCCAGGACCTTTTCCAGCAGCGGCAGGAATTCTGCCACGGTGGAGATCTTGGAAGGGTTGATCAGGATCAGGGCGTCTTCCAGGACAACTTCCTGGCGCTCCTGGTCGGTGATGAACTGAGGCGAGAGGTAGCCCTTGTCGAATTGCATGCCTTCGGTCAAGACCAGCTCGGTAGCGGTGGTCGAGGACTCTTCAATGGTGATGACACCATCGGTGCCAACGGTCTTGAAGGCCTTGGCCAGCAGTTCACCGATTTCATCGGACTGTGCGGAGATCGCAGCTACGTTGGCAACCTTGTCTTCCACGGCAACGGCGTTAGCGGCCAATGCTTCGGAGACAATCTCGGTAGCCAATTCAATGCCCTTGCGGACATCGCCTGGAGCAGCGCCAGCGGCGACGTTCTTCAGGCCTTCCTTGACCAGTGCCTGAGCGAGCACGGTGGCGGTGGTGGTGCCGTCACCTGCTACGTCATTGGTCTTGGTAGCTACTTCCTTGGCCAGCTGCGCGCCAAGGTTCTCGTATGGATCTTCCAGATCGATGTCACGAGCAATGGTGACACCGTCATTGGTAATGGTTGGGGCGCCCCAGGTCTTGGCAAGCACCACATTGCGGCCGCGTGGGCCGAGGGTAACCTTCACCGTGTTTGCGAGCTTATCAATGCCCGCTTCGAGGGCGCGTCGCGCTTCCTCGTTGAATGCTAGCTGCTTAGCCATGCATTTTCTCCTGAAACTTTAGAGAGGTTGGCGTTACTTTACGACGACTGCCAGTACGTCGCGAGCCGAGAGCACCAGGTACTCTTCGTTGCCGACCTTGACCTCGGTTCCGCCGTACTTCGAGTACAGGACTACGTCGCCTTCAGCAACGTCCAGAGGAATGCGGTTGCCGTTGTCGTCGATGCGGCCTGGGCCTACTGCAACTACGGTGCCTTCCTGTGGCTTTTCCTTAGCGGAGTCTGGGATGACCAGGCCCGAAGCGGTGGTGGTTACGGCTTCGACCTGCTTGATGACAATGCGGTCTTCGAGCGGCTTGATGGAGACAGACATGGTCTCTCCTTTTCGTGTATGAACCAATGGTTGTAGGGGTGCGCCCTATGGCATTGGACCAACCGTCGTCGCGGTGCCAGTTGGTGGTATCCAGTCAGGCGGTGGTTCTGCCCGCAATTGCGTGCAGAACTTCCACCACTGACTTTAGGACGAGCATTAGCACTCGGTCAAGGCGAGTGCTAATGAAAGCCCTAGTTCGTCACACCGGTTCGCGCAGAGCGCACCTTGGCCGATTCCTCGATGTCCGCAGGAGCTGACAAATCCATCTCCGAAAGCTTGACCACCTTGGACTTGGTGACCAGCCGGTGCACCAGCCACAGCCCCAGGAACAGCGGCAATCCGATATAGGCCGAGAGCACTTCTAAGCCCCGTCCAGCGGCCACCGCCTCATAGTTCTGACCGGCAATCACAGCCAGCAGCATTACGAAGGCAACGATGGGACCCAACGGGAACAATGGCGCCCGGTAGGGCAGGTCAGACAGGTCGAAGCCTTGGGCCTTGTAGCCGCGGCGGAAGCGGTAATGGGACACGGCAATACCCACCCAGACAATGAATCCGCATAGTCCGGAGACATTCAGCAGCCACGCGTAGGCGGCACCCTGGCCAATCAAGGCGGTCAGGAAACCGAATAGTCCTACGCCTGCGGTAGCCAGCAAGGCTGCCATGGGCACTCCGCGCTTATTAGTGCGCCCGAAGATCTTCGGTGCCTTGCCATCATGGGCCATGGAATAGAGCATGCGCGTCGAGGCGTAGAGCCCGGAGTTGCCTGCCGAGAGGATGGCGGTCAGGATCACTGCATTCATGGCAGCGGCCGCAAAGGCAATGCCGGCACGCTCGAAGACCAAGGTGAATGGAGAGGAAGCGACATCGGCTTCTCCGCTGGCCAGCAGGCTCGGGTCGGTGAACGGCACCAGGGTACCGATGATGAAGATGGCGCCGATGTAGAAGAGCATGATGCGCCAGAAGACGGTGCGCACGGCTTTGGGCACTTCTCGGCGCGGATCCTTGGCTTCGCCTGCGGCGACGCCGACCAGCTCGGTGCCTTGGAAGGAGAAGCCGGCAATCATGAAGACGGCCACGATGGAGATCCATCCACCATGGAAGACGTCTTTGCCTTCGGTCCAGTTGGCTAGTGGATCGGTACGGCTTCCGAGAATTCCGAAAATCATCAGGACGCCAGCGAGAATGAAGGCAATCACGGTGACTACCTTGATCAGCGCCAGCCAGAATTCTCCTTCGCCGAAGGCCTTGGCGGACATGGCGTTCAGCAGGGTCAGTACGGCAAGGAACGCTCCGGCCCAGACCCAACCGGGGACATCCGGCAGCCAGAAGCTCATGACGATTCCAGCGGCCACCAGCTCGGCCGCCACGGTGATAGCCCAGTTGAACCAGTAGTTCCACCCGATGGCAAAGCCGAAGGATGGAGAGACGAAGCGGGTGGCGAAGGTCTGGAAGGATCCCGCAACGGGGATCTTGGCGGTCATCTCGCCCAGGGACTGCATGAGCAGGTAGACCATCAGCCCTACTGCGGCGAAAGCTACCAGTGCCCCGCCGGGACCGGCTTGGGCGATGGATCCACCCGAGGCAACGAACAGTCCGGTGCCGATGGATCCACCAATGGCGATCATCTGCAGGTGGCGGCTGCTCAAGCCTCGCTTGAGGGTGTTCTCCATCTGGTCGGGTCCCGCGGACTGCATTGAAGAGCCGGGCTGAGTCTCAGGGGCTGACGTCTTCGTCGTTTGCTGCATAGGTTTCATCACGAGTGACATACAACACCATTAAGTCGCTTCGACGCGATGCGCCGAAACGCGCGATTCCGGCAATCAATTCTCCACTTTCCATCCATGGATGCGTTTGGGAATCTATCGAGTTCCCCAAAAGCCAGAGAACAGTAGAGCATGAATCGAGCTACTCGGAAGACAGGACCATAAGCGCGCACCAAGCATTACCCTTACTTACCAATGCACTACTCATGAATAAGCATTGCTTCATTATTGAAAAGTTTGCTGAACTGGATTCGGCATCAAAAGACACGATCGCCAGTGCCGCAAAGTCGACCAATCGGCGCCCAGCCTGAAAGAAACAGGTCGACTAATTAAATCTGAATGTGACGCACATTTGTCACATACGTCACCTTCACACCGCTCTGCAGTTTCGGCACTGCGCGCAGTATTCCGCGAGTGTTCAACGATAGGCTTGAGACATGGCTCAGGCTTCTAACGACTCATCGCTCAAAGAACAATTCACCGCCCTTCTTTCTGAAGAAGGCTGGAAGTTGCTTTCCACCATTGACCCGTCCATGGTGGCGACCAAGGATGCCGCATGGTCGCTGAACGAAAAACTGCGCAAGGACGGCCACGACCCGCAAGTAGTCCGCGCCGTCATTGCCCAGACCGAGTTGAGATTCAAAGCCCGGGTGAAGTTCGGACCATTTGCCGACTCCTTGATATTCACCCCAGCAGGTCTTGAGCAAGCAACGCGTCTGACCATTGCCGGCCTGCATGCCCGCCGCTACACCAATGCAGGTTCCACCCACGTGGCTGACCTCGGTTGCGGAATCGGCACCGATTCCATTGCTTTAGCCAGTGCCGGCTTGAAAGTCACCGCAGTAGAGATGGATGAAACCACTGCCGCGGCCACGACCCTGAACCTCATGCCATTCGAAAACGCGACCGTAGTTCACGGCGGAGCCGAGGAAACTGACCTCACCGGCATCGATGGAGTTTGGCTGGACCCGGCCCGCCGCACGGACGTCAAGGGAAGCACCCGGCGCCTGTTCGATCCAGAAGCCTTCTCCCCTCCCCTGTCTTTCGTTGAGAAGCTGGTGGATGACGGACTGGATGTTGGAGTGAAGCTCGGCCCAGGCCTGCCCCATGAAGCTATTCCTGATAGCGCAGAAGCCGTATGGATCTCTGATCATGGGTCCGTGATCGAGGCCTGCTTGTGGTTCGGCAAGCTCAAGCGCCCAGAAGTCACCCGCGCAGCGTTGGTCATCGACAAGGACGGCGCACATGAATTGGTCAGCTCGGCGAGCGCCAAGAATGACGCACTTGCTCCAGTTGGCGAGCTGGAAGCGCATATCTACGAGCCTGATGGCGCCGTGATCCGTTCCCACTTGATTTCCACCCTGCTTGAGCAGACCGGTGGACATCTCTTAGATGAGCACATTGCGTACTTCACCCACGCAGAGAAGATTTCTACCCCGTTTGCCCGCGGCTACAAGGTCTTGGCGACGCATGACTACAACGTGAAGAAACTGCGCAGCTGGGTGAAATCCAATGCAATTGGCACCTTGGATATCAAGAAGCGCGGTGTAGACGTCACTCCTGAAGAGCTGCGCCGCATACTGCTGGCCGGCTCTCCGAAGAGTGCCAAGAACAAGGCAACGCTTATCCTGGCTCGGCTCGGAGATAAGCGCGTAGCCTTCGAGGTTGAACCGCACTAGTCTTAGGTGACGCACCTCCCATTGGCCCAGTGCCGATGCAGGTGCCGCGCAATACATACAATAGGTGTGGAGAATCGTCGGAAAATCGACGCATTTTCCGTCCCAGTTGTTCGGCCCCGGAGCATTCCGTCCGAGATGTGATCAATAGGAGCCCCATGCAGAAAATCGAGTTCGCTCACTCTTCCCAGTCCACCATTGGAGTCGAATGGGAAATCGCCTTAGTTAATCGCGAGAATGCGGACTTGTGCTCTGTTGCCGAGAGTATCCTTGACCAGCTCAAGGACGAGGCAGGCCTGGCCCATGAGGATGAGCATCCCACGGTGAAGCCGGAATTGCTGATGAACACCGTTGAGGTGGTCACCGGCGTCCATAAGACCGTGGCTGAAGCGGCCGAAGAACTGCGCACTAACGTGCGCATGCTCAACCGGGTTGCTGGCGACCACGGCGTCGACCTGTATTCGGCAGGCTCCCATCCTTTTGCTCCGCCGACCTTGCAGCCGGTAACGGACAAGGACCGCTATGCCAAGCTGATTGACCGCACCCAGTGGTGGGGCCGCCAGATGGTTATCTACGGCGTGCACGTGCACGTGGGCTTGGATGATCGCGAAAAAGCACTTCCCATCACTGATGGGTTGATCAACTACCAGCCGCATTTCCAGGCGCTCAGCGCTTCCAGCCCCTACTGGGGCGGGGAAGACACCGGCTATGCTTCGCAGCGTTCACTGATGTTCCAGCAGCTGCCAGCTGCAGGAATCCCCTTCCACTTCGATTCGTGGTCTGAATACGAAGCGCACGTGGCAGACATGCTGCATACCGGGGTTATTGATGATGTCTCCGAGATCCGCTGGGATGTGCGTCCGGTACCTCGTTTGGGCACCGTGGAAATGCGCATCTGCGATGGCGTGAGCTCCCTGGAGGACATTGCCGCCTTTACCGCGTTGACCCAGTGCCTGGTGCACGACATGTCGCTGTCCATTGAAGCCGGCTACAAGATTCCTGTCATGCCTGCTTGGTTCCGTGTTGAGAACAAATGGCGCGCCGCCCGCTACGGGCTGGATGCCATTATCATCCTCAACGCCCAAGGCGATGAGATGCTGGTGACTGACCACCTGCGCTCAGAGGTCAAGCGCCTGGCCCCGATTGCCAAGCAGCTTGGCTGCTTCGAGGAGTTGCAAGGCATCATCCGCTTGATCGAACTCGGCGCGGAATACCAGTTGCAGCGCAATACCTTTGCTGCCTCTGGCGGTGACTTCAAGGCCGTGGTGCAGGAAAACGTGCGGCGCATGAAGGCCGTTTAGCTTGGGCGGCACCGCTGAGGCCGCAAATTACGGCATCCAGCTGATGCAGTAATCGAGATTTTCAATAACGCTTCTGGCCGCGCGCTCCGGATCTCCAGCTTCGATGGCCTCTACCAGCGCCTCGTGGCCCGCACGCAAGCAGCCGTCGAATCCGTCTGCGAGACGCTGCACCATTTTGGTGCCATGAAAGACGTCGCCGAAGCTCTCGTAGATCTCATGCATCAAGGGAACCCCGGAAGCTTGCGCCACTTCCAGATGGAACTGCCAGTCGACCTGCGCCCAGGCAGGGTAGTCCCGGGCTTCCCACGCCTCGCTTCGCTGGCTCAGCAGTGCGCGCAACTTGTCGATAACTTTCGGCTCAGCAGCCCGTGCAGCCAGCCGCGCCGATTGCGTATCCAACGCGAAACGCACCTGGAGCACGTCTTGGTCGGAGTGGTCGCGGTACACCCGCTGGGCGGTGCCGCTGATCTCGCTGGTCGCCCGCACATACGTGCCATCCCCGCGGCGGACCTCGAAGATCCCCGTACTGGCCAGCCCCTTGATAGCTTCGCGCAGGGTCCCCCGGGAGACGCCCATTTCCGCCATCAGCTCGGGCTCTGCTGGAATGCGGTCCCCCACCTTCCAGCGGCCCTTCGCTACGGCGCTCTGCAGCTTCGCCACGACCTCTTCGGACAGCGGCGGACGCAATGGGGTCTTGCTCATGGCCGCTCCGCTTCAGCCGAGCCGTCGACTTCGATCAGCTGATGGGTCTCGGCTTCGGTGCGCAGGCCTCCCAGCTTGTAGCAGAACAGAAGCTGCACCACCGCAAAGCCCAAGATGATCACCAGGCCAGCCGTCCACGATCCCAGCGCGCCCTGCATGAGTCCCAAGGCGAATGGCCCGATGGCAGCAATCAGGTAGCCGACTGACTGGGCGACGGTGGATAGCGCCGTGGTCTCTTCCGCGCTGCCGCCGCTGCGGCTGAGCATGAGCATCACCAGCGGGAACACTCCGAAACCAAGGCCTATCAAGACCGAAGTAGGCAAGGAAAGTTCAACTGGCAGCAGGAGCAAGGCGGTGAACCCGAGCACCGAGCAGCTGGTGGTCAGCAAGAAGGCGCTGCGCAGCAAGCTCGGCTTCGAAGCCATCCAGAGCATCACCATGACAGCCGGGATGCTCACCGCTTGCACGATTCCCAGCATCAGGCCGGCAGCCGCCGGTTCCAGCCCGCGCGAGATGAGGATATGCGGCAGCCAGCTGACCACGGTGTAGACCAGTAGCGACTGGATGCCGAATACGGAAGTGAACAGCATGCCTTTGCGCGTGGCCAGCAGCGGCCAGGCAGGAACGTGCGCGCCCTGCTTGGCTACTTGGCGCTGTCCCGGAATGGACAGCGGAATGAAGGCCAGCAAGGCCAGGCCGGCGGGAATCGCCCACAAGGCCAGGGCTGCTGTCGGCGAGCCTGCTTGCACGGCCAGCGGAATGCTGACCGCGGAGGCCAGTGTTGCTCCGATGGACATGGTGGTCGTGTAGACCGCAGTCATCGAAGCGGCGCGGTTCCCATGGTGCTCGCGGATGAACGATGGCATGGCGACATTGCAGATGGCCAGGCCGCTCATGCCCACGACGGTGCCGGCCAGCAAGGCCCAGGTTGAATCGACAACGCGCAGCGCCAAACCGGCAGTGAGCAGCAGCAGGGACAAGGCGATCCCGAGCTCGAGTCCGGTGCGGCGGAGCACAATGCTGGTTGCGGCACCGGCAAGCGCGAAGCAGAGCACAGGGATCGTGGGCAGCAGCGACGCGATGAACGTGCCGTAGCCCAGCATGTCCTGCAGGTCGTGGAAGAGCGGAGAAGCCGAAGCGATGCCCATGCGCAGGTTCAGCCCGACGAGGATTACCGCTGCAATAGCAAGGGCACCCGCGCGCCACGAATGCTTGCGGGCCTCGCTGGCATTAGACGTGGGCAGGGGTTCAGATGAGTTGTCGATCACGTTTAAACATTAGATGTCTGATGATCGAGCCATCGAATTCCGTGTCCTATTGCACCGACGAGTCGACATGAGGTTCCGAGATGCTTGTTCAGTCATTTTATTTATGCGCATGGTAAGCCAGCGACTTCCAATGTTCATTGTTTCGTCACTAGCCATCCCTACGCTCTAGGGGTTATCAGCCAACCAACCTTGTGGCTGGCTATCTAATAAACGTGAAAGGCGCTTGCGTGAGCAATTCTTCTTCTGTCCCCCGTCGTGGAGTACTGATTGGTGGCACCGCTACCGCGATTACCGGGCTATTCGCCGCTAACACTGCGGCTGCGTCCGCAGCACCGGCTAAGAAACCGGGAACTGCGCCTAAGCAAAAACTGAAATTCGCGGCAGATGGCAAGTTCAAGATTGTTCAGTTCAACGATACCCAGGATGGTCCGCGTACCGACCGGCGCACCCTTGAACTGATGGACAAGGTCCTGGACATCGAGAAGCCTGGCTTCGCGCTCATCAATGGCGACGTCATCAACGGTGATTCCAAGACCGCTGCGGAGGTCAAGCAGGCTATCAACAATGTCGTGCAGCCAATGGAGTCTCGGCGGATCCCTTGGGCGCTGACTTTCGGCAACCATGATGAAGACTCAATGCCCAACGGCACGAACATGTCTGATGCCAAAATTCTTGATTTCATCCGCAGCTATGAGTTCAATGCCAATTCCAAGAATGACAAGATCCAGGGCGAGTCGAACTCGCAGCTGCTGATCGCTTCCTCGAAGAGCTCCAAGCCAGCTTTCGGCATCTGGCTGCTCGATTCGAACCGCTACGCGCCAAAGACTGTGGGCGGCCAGGGCTTTGAAGGACTCATGTCCTATGACTGGATCCGACCCGAACAGATCGCCTGGTACCGCGAGGCGTCCAAGGCTACCGAAAACCGTTACGGCAAAGTCCAGTCTTTGATGTTCTTCCACATTCCACTCTGGGAACACCACCACATGTGGTATGGCTCCCAGTTCACTTCGAATGATGCCGACCATGAGAAGGCAGTCAAGAGGCACTCCATTGAAGGAGTCAAGAACGAAGGCATCTACACGGGTGCCTTCAACTCGGGCATGTTCACTGCCCTGCAGGAACGCGGCGATGTCCGTGGGGTGTACTGCGGCCACGACCACATCAATACCTTCAAGGGCGACTACTACGGCATCGAGCTTGGCTATGGACCGGGTACCGGCTTCGGCACCTACGGATTAGGAGATGCCGAGAACCACCATCTGCGTGGCGCTCGCGTCTTCGAACTTAACGAACACAAGGACGGTGTTTACACCGGAACTCGTACGGTGTTTGCCAAGGAGCTGGGTATCGACATGAACACAAAGGCGCAGCCTATGGATGCGCCGTTGCCAATGCCATAAACCAAGACGAGTCTCTGGGCGAAGCGGAACCATTCGACAAGTTTCTGTTCTTGCTTCACTTGGACGTTTCAAGTCGGAGCATCATTGCGAACGGTCATATTTGAGCACCGACGGGGCCAACATGGTGCCGCATCGGAATTTTTCAAGTCAAACGGTACCAACACGAGTCTAAATAACTATCAAGCGGCCTGAACTACCCGATCCTTAGGATTATTAATCCATGCAGCTTCAGGCATTGCCAGGATCTTCGGGTCCCGCGACGTACTAAAACGTTCAGGATGCTGAGCGCGAGCCGCTGCCAACGTCTGTAAGCGTTTCACAGCCACTGAATCGGCCAACCCGAAATGAACGTCCGCCGGCGTATGCAACCCAATCCCAGAGTGCTGGTGATGATGGTTGTACCACTGCACGAATTCACTCATAAACTGCCGTGCATCACCCAACGAAGTGAAACGCTCAGGGAACTGCGGACCATACTTCAAAGTCTTGAACAGCGACTCTGAATAGGGGTTATCATTGCTCACCCGAGGTCTCGAATGCGACCTCGTCACTTCCAAATCAGAGAGCAACGCCGCGACCGTTTTCGAAGTCATACTCGTCCCGCGGTCAGCATGAACCACCTGTGGAATCCCATGAACACCAAAGATTTCCTTCATCATCTCCACGGCTAGCTGGCCAGACTCGGTAGCGTGCACGTGCGCGCCAACGATATACCGTGAATAAATATCGACCATAAGGTAGCAGTCGAAGTACCTGCCCTTCACCGGACCAGCTAGTTTTGTGATGTCCCAACTAAAGACTTGACCTGGCGCATTAGCTTCCAGCTCAGGGATCGCACGCGGCTTATGCTTCGCCAATCGGCGGCGTTCCTTGACCAGCCGGTTCTCATTGAGCACCCGATAAAACGATGATAGAGAACCCAAATACTTCCCCTCATCAAGTAGCTTCGCATAGACCTGCATCGGGGCCATATCCACGCACTCAGGACTATTCAAAGCACTAAGAATCGCAGCCCGTTCAGCATGGCTGAGCTTGTTCGGTGGCGCCGGACGCGGAGCATCCTGCGGCTTGCTCGGTTTGCGATTCATTGTGGTGCGTGAAACGCCCACTATGACAGCGGCTTTCCGTGACGGGATCTTGATCGAGAGAAGCTGCTGGTAAGCGGCTTTCATTTCTTCTTGGACTTCGGCTCGTCCTGCGACTCGTTGATGGCGTTCTCGAAGAACGCCGAGAGTTTTCCCATGATATCCAGGGCGTCCTCGGTCTTCTTCCGCTTGCCCTCACTCACCTCTAACTGACGGCGCAGACGGGCAATCTCGGCCTGTTCGGCGCTGAGCTTGCCAATACGGGTACCGGCTGCTTTGCCTTCCAGCACGCCAGCGTCGCGCAGCTTGCGCCATTCGGTGATATGCGAGGAATACACGCCATGCTCACGCAGGTAGGCACCGCCCTTCTGCTCGACGATGGCTTCGTCGTAACCGGCAAGCAGTTCAAGTTTCTCGGTGGGGGTGAAAGTCCTGCGTCGGGACGGTCCACCGGCGCGGGGTCCGGGAGTAGTCATAGGACTATCTTGTCCTATGGCGGTTGTGGCTAGGTCAGACATTGAGGATGATTTCCTGGTTCTCGCCTTACGTGCTGGAGTGGGTTTGCTATGTGGCGTTGGTACCGTTCCAGCCTGACACGTAGGGGATTGCACATCGTTTCGTTACACATGCACTACTAAATGGCTTTGCTAAACAGGTTTGACACAAAATTATCTGTCGGTATAGGCGTAGTTATGACCGTAGTTCAATTTCGAACGAATTTTCTTATGCAATCGCTCGAATTGCAGTTTCATTCCTTGGACTGGACGTACGTATTCACTTTCGCAATTAGACCGAGCCTCTTGAAGCGCTCTTAGAAGCAAAGAAAATATTTGAGCAAGATCCTTAAAATTGGTTTCTACTCCGAAACTACTTATCTCGTCTTTCCAAAGTTTAAGTCGCCTCTCAACCTTACTTTCGGATTCACCCTGCAGATAAGGCCTACAAAGTTCAAACAATTCGACGACTGCATTGAGACCTGCCATGTAGGGATATTTGGGCTGCTCTTTGATGGCATTCTCCAATCCGATGCCAACGACCATAAGTGTTTTAGATATCTGATCAAAATTCATCTCAGAGTCTGGCCATAGGTCAGCCAACGCAAGCCCCGCCAGGAAAGCATTTGCATAGGGGGACCCAGCAGAGCCTGCCGTTACGGCCCACTCGTGTAAGCTGACTCGAATTCCCGTCGACCGGTCTGCTGCAGTCGGAAAAAGTAATGCTGCATCGACGTTTGCTTTTAGTGCCAAATCGAGAATTTCATTCTGACGATAAACCGCACTAAGTGTACTTCGGTAGGACAACCTGTTCGGCGATGCATCCACAGCAGCTTCTGCTGCCACAATTTGTAATCTACCCAACTCCAGGGATCGCGCTAGGTAACAATAAGGGCGTAACGATTCGTCGAACCCTCTTGTCGGTCGTTCCGCATCTTCGACGGCTTTGCGAACAAGACGTTCGACTAAATATTCAACACCTATACCCATTTCTTGGCCAAGCGATAATGCACTAGCCGCAATCGATCGATGGCGGGTAACCACAAAGTTTCCTTCGAAGGCAACGGGTGATTCTTCTCCAAGGCTGACAAGAACGGAGTTGGCTAGTTCTGCCTGCCCCAATCCGAAGACGGAGCCCAAACGCTCTTTGCTAATTGGCGTATTACCCACGTCGTGCATAAGTGATATAACCAAGAAGGCTTCGGCGAAATTATAAGAATCTGAATCACTGCCATCCGCTTTTCGTCCATAAAATGTTCTGTCTTTGAGCTGCCCCAACAACTCACGAACGTGTTCCTTCAGCCCATCGCCGTAACGAATCTCAAGCATGGCGCCAAATAATGAATTTTTAGCACCGCCACGGTAACTCTGAGCTACGCTCAACAGTCGTTCAACTCGACCATCCACATCAGCAATAAGTGCCAGCTCCCCTAGAGCCTCCCTCCCGATTTTTGCCCAAGAAGAGACCAATGAGAGGGCATCCGGTCGAGACAGTTGAGAAAGGGAATGCTTGCGTGTTTTTACATAGGCATTCCAGTTGACTGTCGCACCACCAGAGAACTGCCACTGAATATCACGCACTGCAGATATCAAATGTATGTGTCTGAAATTTAACTCATGAATCTGCGATATTATACCTTGAACCCAGGGAATCGCTTTATCTACTTCATCGAGAAAAAGAAATACTTCTTCACTTTGCTCAAAGGAGGTTAGAATATCCGGAGTTAATAGTGATGCGCTGTGTGTGAAATTGAGAATCACGGCCTTTGGAAACTCTAATTTCATTGTTGCCATCACCTGAAAGAGTGCGGTGGTCTTACCTTCGCCACTAGGCCCTTGAATTACATCGAACGAACTCGATTTAGAGACAACACTTTGACGAATATTATTACAAACAGTCTCCACAACGTCTCGCCTAGGAATATAAGAATTAAACCCGTCTCGAGGAGTGGGAACTCGACCGTCGAAGAATTCAATTGCCCTAATGCGAGCTTCACTATCCACCCACTCATAAAATTCTCCGGTACTCCAACCCACCGGAATCGCGGATAAGTCAGGTGCCCGGTGAACATTGTCATAAACCAGATATTCAGAAATGCTTTTTCCAATTCCGGAAAAAACTCATTTGCGTCTATTTCTGTGTAGAACTGTATTCCTGTAAGCTCATTGTTTAGTCTTTTTAAAATTTCATTTTTTTCGAAAGACTCAACTAGTTTCGTCTCATTCTCAAATGTGCACCATAATATGTCTGCACGCCTAGCCGACCCATCGTCAATCATAGCTTCAATTGCGAGCATAACCGCGTCAATCCACCCCGAGTATCCAACTACCACAAGAATAGACCTTGTCACAATGTCGCGAATCATGCTAGATAGATTCGGTCGCTCGGCTTTTAGATCAGTAACATTATGCAACGTAATTGAATCACGCCAATATCCGTTAAGATGGTAGATGTCGCAAGCTTGCTCAACGTAGATTGATTGACCGCCCGCATCGATTCCCATAGGATGCGGATTGGAACCTGCTTTCGAAATAGCCACTTCTATAAGTGGGTCAAAATTCGTAGTTAGAACTTTTCCTCTCAGATTACGAGGTAGTCCACAAAGTATTCGTCCAAGCGACTCAACGCCCGCCGGAATGTTCCAATTACTATAGTCTCGCTCGATTTTGGAATGGTTATCCGTTATTATTTTTACGCTTGACACGTTTTCCGCATCATATGCCGCGAGTGTACATTTAGCAATAATCTCGTCAACAAACTCTGCGCCAAACCGCTTTTTAACGAAGCCTAGGGCCGCCTGGTACTTTTCTGAAGGAGCTTCGAAAGTTGCGACTTCACGATCAAAGTCTGCATGGTCCCGGGAATCTATAGCGCCCCGGGCTCGAATAACGATGTCGTTAACTCCCGGCACTGAGGCTAGCGTTAACCCACTTCCGAACAAAAATGCGATTGGCTTCTTCCTGTCCACCGGCTCTAGAGCACGGCCAATACGACGGACAAGATCTTTCGCGTCTCCGGAAAACTTCATTTCTACCCCAAACAATTTTATTTCGAATCTACAGATAACCTCAATGAATTTTCACTTTGGCATAACATAGGTTACGGTTTATTCCTTTTGATATCAAAATATTGGTTTCCAGCTGGTACATCCACTAAATTCTTTGTTTTTGTGGATATCCTTGGAGTTTCGCGCGTAACGGCACTTTATTCCATACTTCAGTTGCGACCGAGCTCCCTGCTTACACTTCCCGCCAACGTTATGACTTCTAGCCTCTCTTTGGCGCTACGACCCATTCTAGAAGGCAAAACAGGTGTATCTTTCGTGCACGATACGCTTAGCCGGAACTTTAATGGTGCAGCGAGACTGGAGGTTGTACTGGTGAACGTATTCTCTGATTTCTTCGCGGGTGACGCCGACGGTGCTCATGGTCATTTCTTTCGGTCAGGAGTGGGTCTTGAGTGACTCGCTTACAGCCTTACCGAGAGGGACACTACAAGACAGACTGACAATATGTCTCTCAGCCGCATCCTTTGCCTAGGGAAAAACTAGAGGACTGTTCTTATTCGCTTCCTCCCGAATAGGCAGGTATCGAGTTTGGGCCGGCCTGCTTCTTATTGCTGTAGCTCCTCATATACGAGTTCGCTGAGCATTTTCAGCAGGGCACCCATTTTCGTTTTATCCCCCAGCGCCTGCAAACTCAGGTTGTAATGGCTATCCATTGAATTCGACACAGCATCAGTGATTGCTTGGGCCAGGTCGGGACTACCTCCGAAGTGGCTGCGGGAATTGTTTCTTGCTTGTTTCTGAAGAGTCTCGTTCTTCACCAGCTCCCGCCGGACGCCTTCAACGAAGTGCGCCACAGCATCCATTTCCTCGCCTTCGAAAGGCAGATTGGCCTGCTGGATGATTTCTTCCCAGGTCGACAGGATAGGATCCTTTGTCTGCCCGGTGCCTACCTCCGTCGAAGGTTTCAAGGTCGAGCCCTCCCCGGTGAGCTGTAGCTGCGCCTTCCCCTTGTCCTTGAGCGCGTACTTCGCCAGCACCACGCCGGAGAGATCCAGTGCCACTTTTGAGTCGTTTACCCTGAGCACCGGCAACAGGTGCTTGTAGTAGATCGAGCGTTTTTCCAGGTCTGAATCGGCAAAGTCGAAGATCTGGGACAGGAAATCGTAGGCACGGACAAACGAGCCCAGGTCCTTGCGGAACAGGTCAAGCTCATCTTGTGACGTCTTGTCCTTCGCGGCCACGGCGGCGTTGTACCGGGTGTTGAAGCGGGACTTCGCCGGTGCCACCCAGCCGGACAGGGCGTTGTTGCCTTCCTCCAGGACATAGGCCTTCACCATCCCGTCCACTTCGGATTCGAGATAGATCTGGGCGGCGTCGAGCTTAGCCTGAAGGTCGTGGACCACGTTAGGGTCCGAGACGCCCTCCAATGCGGCCTCGCGGAAGTAGGGCTGGAAGGAGGCCAGGATCTCGTCGGGATCGTTGACGAAGTCCAGCACGAACGTCTGGTCCTTGCCCACTGCGATACGGTTCAGCCGGGAGAGCGTCTGAACAGCGGAGACCCCGGAGAGCTTCTTGTCCACATACATTGCCACCAGCAGTGGCTGGTCGAAACCGGTCTGGAACTTGTTGGCCACCAGCATGATCTTGTACTCGTCGGTGGAGAACGCCTCGGGCAGCGTCCTGCCTTTGAGCCCCGGGTTCATGTTGATTTCGGTGAATTGCTCGAGACCGGATTCGTCGTCGGTCACCTCACCGGAGAAAGCGGCCAGGGTCCCCAGCCCGACGTAGCCCGCGTCGTTGATGTACTTGTCGATCGCCAGCTTGTACCGCACTGCCTCCTTACGGGACCCCGTGACGACCATGGCCTTGGCCTTGCCGTCCAGGCGCCAGGCGACATTGGTGCGGAAGTGCTCGACAATCACCTGGACCTTCTGACTGATGTTGTACGGGTGCAACTTCACCCACCCCATCAACGACTTGAGCGCCTCGGACTTCTCCACCTTGGAATCCTCGGAGTCATAGTCCTGTCCCTCGTGGGTTAGCCGGTATGCAACCTTGTAGCTGGTGTAGTTCTGCAGCACGTCCAGGATGAAACGTTCCTCGATGGCTTGCTGCATAGAATACAGGTGGAACGGCTGCGGCAACCCGTCCGGCCCCTTGCGGCCGAACAACTCGAGCGTCTTGGCCTTCGGGGTGGCGGTGAACGCGAAGTAGCTGATGTTCTTCGCGTCCGCACGCTCGGCCATCTCGGCCGCCAGGAACGCCTCGACGTCGAACTCACCGCCGTCGTTGACGTCCGCCAGTTCTTCTGCGGATAGGACCTTCTTCAGCTTGTTGGCCGTGGACCCGGTCTGGGACGAGTGCGCCTCGTCCGCGATGATTGCGAAATTCCGTCCCTTCAGAGCCTGGGATTCGGCGATGGCCTTCAGTGCGAAGGGGAACGTTTGGATGGTGACGATGGTGATCGGGGTCCGGGCCACCAGTGCGGCGGTGAGTTCGGCGGACTTGGAACCCGAGTTGCCGCGGATGGGAACCACGACGCCGGATTTGTGCTCGATCTGGTAGATCGCGTCCTGCAGCTGGGAATCCAGCACGGTGCGGTCCGTCACCACGATCACCGAGTCGAAGAGCTTCTCGTTGCCGGCCCCGTGCAGGGAGCTGAGCTGGTGTGCGGTCCAGGCAATCGAGTTGGTCTTGCCGGAACCTGCCGAGTGCTGGACCAGGTATCGGTGGCCGGGGCCATCGGTGCGGGCGGTCTCGATGAGCTGGTTGACCACGTCCCACTGGTGATAGCGCGGGAAGAGCAGGGACTTGCGGACCTCCCGTTCACCGGTGACGGGGTCGGTCTTGTCGCTGACCTGCAAGTGCAGGAACTTGCCGATGATGTTCAGCCAAGAATCACGCTGCAACACCTGCTCCCACAGGTAGCTCGTGGCCGATCCCTTCGGGTTGACAGGGTTTCCCGCGTGGTCGTCGTCGCCGATGTTGAAAGGCAGGAAATACGTGTCCTTGCCCTTCAGCTCGGTGGTCATCTGGATCTCATCGTTGCTGACAGCGAAGTGCACCAACGCCCGTCGGCCAAAGAACAGCAGTGGCTCGTCCTTGTTCTTTGCGTTACGGGGCAATCGATCGTTACGGTACTGTGCGACGGCGTCGTTGATGTTCTGCGTGAAGTCGGTTTTCAGCTCAATGGTGGCCACGGGCAGGCCGTTGACGAACAGGACCAGGTCGATGCTTTTCTTGGTGTCGACCGTGGAGTAGTGGACCTGCCGAACCACCCGAAGGCGCACCTTGCCGTATCGCTCGAGGGTCTCCGGGTTCAGGCCCATGGCGGGCTTGAATTGGCACATTTCGAACTTAGCAGCGACATCCTTGAACCCGGTGCGGAGGACAGAAAGCATGCCTGCTTCCTTGGTGGCCGGCTTGTCCAAAACCTTGCAGAGACGGTCCAGCAGCAGCCTCCTGGCGACCGCTTGCTCGGCCGGCGAATCGGTGGGCTTCAGGACCTTTGCCAGCTGCTGCGGCTGGGTGTCCGCCAACCAGGCAAACACATCCTCGGGGATCAGCGCCCGGGTGGCGTCGTAAAGTCCGCTGGCCTTGCGTTGCGGCTCGTAGATCCAGCCCTGGGCTGCAAGCGCCTGGCAAATCTCGTCCTCAAACGTCACTTCATTGTGCTGAGCCATTTAGTTCCCCCTAGAAACCGTCGAAAAAGTCTTGGTCAAGCTTCTTTACCACCACGGTACGGTCCACTTGGACCCCGACGCCGTAGTCGAACATGAGAGACGCCAGCCGTTGACCATCGATCAGGATCAGCGTGTAGTGGGCGGTGTCCCGGGCAACGGCACGCGCACCGCTTGTGAACGTCGAGGTGGTAATGAAGATGCCCTTGGTGGCACGGAACTGGCCCAAGGCGCCGCTGAAGGCCTGCACCTCGGGTGAGCCAACATTGTTCCCCTCGGCGTACCGCTTCGCTTGGAGATAGACGCGGTCGAATCCAAGGGCATCCTGCCACACGATGCCGTCGATCCCTTTGTCGCCGGATCGCTGCGTGGGCCTCAGGTTGTCTTCCCTGTCGGTTCCGTAGCCCAGCGCCTTAACCACGAATGGAATCAAGCGTTCGAACGCTTCAGGAGTGAGTTCCAGAAGGTTGCGGTAGATCTCGTCGATCACGACCTGGTTCAGCTGGTTCGCCGCTTGTTCCAGGACTTCAGAGGGATCGGATTCGGCCACTGGAATTGCCGAAGCATCCATTGTGCGAGTGCTTGCCGTTGAAGGAGCCTTGGGGAGCCTCGATTTCTTCTGATACTCGCGGTAGGAGTCGTACTCCATCAGTGTCTGATAGGTGATGGGTGCACCGTCTGCAATGCGGCGACGTCCCTCGTCGCTGATCCGATATTGACCGCGAGCTTCGCGCACGACCAATCCGGCCTTCATCGAGTCGAACACTGCCCAGTAGACCCGGTTTACCCAGCGGGCTTCCCCCGAGGACATGACTTCGGCCATGTCCTCGTCGGAGAGATTCGTACGGTCCGCCACCGCGGCCCGTATCTCGGCATTCCTCCGGATCTGCCCATCCGACATGATCCTTAGGACGGGGTCAACAAACCCATGCCACTGTGGCAGCGCCATCGTTAAGCAGCTCCTTTTCGAGTATCTATTTTCCCGGTGACGGCAGCGGAAATGAGGGCTGAGCGGCGCTCGGATAGGAGCTTCACGGCCGTCTCCGAACGACGTATCAAGGCGTCGATGCGTCCCGTCCTCGAATCAAGATAGTCGACGATCCTCTGCTGTTCCGTAATGGATGGAGCAACAAGTCGAAGTTCGATAAGCTTGCTTGCCTTAAGCCCCAAAGCAGTCGATCCAGTTGCCCGTTCCTCGAGCTGAGCCTGGAAGTAAGGAGAATTCATTGCATACACGGAAAATTCTGGAATCAACTCTGCCTTCGGCCGGAATTTGATAACACGCTGGGCCAAAGCCACCCCCGGATCATCAACGAGTGCGAAGTTTCCGAGAGGAGCCTCCATCGTCATGAGAATGTCGCCTAGCGCAGGTCGGCCTCGGCTCATGACATTATCGTAATCATCCACCCCCACATATTCGGTCGAGGCTTCATAGTCGAGGTAGCCCTTCCTCACGTTCTTTGCCGTAACCAAGAAGATCCCATCGTCGGTCTTCTTTGGAGTCGCACCGCGATAGTCCACTCGCCCTGCCATGAAATGACACATCGGCTTCTCCGTCCAATGACTAGGGATGTCACCGAGCCAAGGGACGCTGGAGGGATTGGTCGGGGCGGTGGGGTCGAGGCCTCTGGTGACGGCATAGGTGATGGTGGCTTGGCGCTTCTCGGCAAGCAGTTCGATGAGGCGTTCCTGCTTGATGATCAGGTCGTCAATCTGGGCCGTTTCACGATCAAGGAACACCACAATGGACTGCTGTTGCACGAGGGACGGCAGTGGAACTTTGATCGAACCAAGGTCTCCCTGGGTCATGCTCGGTACAGCCGTGTTGGTTTGGAAGTAATCGTAAGGAATCGTCGTCGCAAAGTAGTGCAGGTACTTTGCCGAAATTCGGCGGCTTACGGACGTATAGAACATGGTGTCGACAGTCCAGAACCGGCCATTGACATAGAGAGGCTTGTCTACCGTTCCCTTTCGCCCGAGGAGAACGGACTCTCCATCGTGCAAGAAACGAGACGTTCGGGCAAATTCGCCGCCCGAACCGAAGACCGGGTAGCCGCCCTCGTCAACTTGGAAGTCTTTGTAATCTGACCCATTTCGTATTGAGGCAAGATAGCGGAGGTTAGGCTCCGCCCACGCTTGGGGAATCGTGTCATACCAAAATGACCCGGAGGACTTTCGTCCAGCAGCAACCATCACTTCTCGACCTCGGCCAACAGCGTGGTGATCTCCGAGATAAGGCTGTTGAGGTCCGCATCGATCTCATCCAGAGACCTCGGTGCGACGTATTTGTAGAAGTGCCGCGTGAACGGGATCTCGTAGCCCACCTTGGTCTTTGTTTCGTCGATCCAGGCATCGGGGACGTACGAGAGTACTTCTCGTTCGAAGTAGGTCCGAATGTCTTCGCACAGCGGCACGTTCTCCGTGTCGCGAAGCTCCGTGTCGGCTTCTGGCTTTCCCTTTGGCCCCTTGCACACGTCCGCGGTCTCGTCGCGTTCGGATAGCCCCGCGAGCACGGCCTTGAGTGTTGGCGCGCCGAGTTTCAGTCCGCTTCTTGTGAGTGCCGGTTTGAGGATCCTGAGAAAGGCCTCGCGGTTCTTGTAAACCTCAGCTGGGTCGACCATTTCGGAGCGGAGTGCCTTTTCCAAGAGCAGCCGGTCGTCGTTGGCCAGCTTTTCCACCGGCTTCTGCTCCAGCACGGCGTCGATACGCTCTGCGGTGAAGGCGAAGTTGATCTTCAGCGGGCGCTCCACGGTGATGGTGGAGTAGCCGAAGTCCTGGTTGTTGAAGATCTTGGAGGTCTCGCCGTCGTTCTCGAACGCCCCGTACATCCGCACGATGCTCGCGATGTCGTTGGGACCGAGTTCCTTGCGTTTGGACCCGAGGCTCTTGCGCATTTTCTGGAAGAAGTCAACACCATTGATGAGCTGGATCTTGCCGACACGCTCCGGATGCTTATGCTTCTTGCTGTTGGAGAGGATCCAGATGTAGGTAGCGATGCCGGTGTTGTAGAACATGTCCGTGGGCAGGGCAATGATGGCCTCCACGAAGTCGTTCTCGATCAGGTACTTGCGGATCTCGGATTCACCGGAGCCAGCATTGCCGGTGAACAGCGGCGAGCCGTTCAGGACGATGCCGATGCGTGAGCCACCTTCGTGGGCCGGGCGCATCTTGCGGACGAGGTGTAGTAGGAAGAGCAGGGAGCCGCCACTGACCCGCGGGAGGCCTGGGCCGAAGCGGCCGTCGAATCCGTGGAGCTCGTGCTCCTTCTGGATCTGCGACTGGATCTTCTTCCATTCCACGCCGAAAGGAGGGTTGGAAAGCATGAAGTCGAATTGCTGGCCGATGTTCTGGTCATTAGCCAGGGTGTCGCCAACGGAGATCTTGGAGATGTCCTGGCCCTTGATGAGCAAGTCGGATTTACAGATGGCGTACGACTCGTCGTTGATTTCCTGGCCATATGCAACGAGTGAGGCGCTGGGGTTGAGCGAGTGTAAGTGTTCCTGGGCGACGGTGAGCATGCCCCCTGTCCCGGCGGTGGGATCGTAAATGCTGCGGACGATTCCCTCCTTGGTGAGGACGTCGTCGTCGTAGTTCAGTAGGAGCTGGACCATGAGCTGGATGACTTCGCGCGGGGTGAAGTGCTCACCGGCGGTCTCGTTGGAAGATTCAGCGAAGCGACGGATGAGCTCTTCAAACATGAGGCCCATCTCGATGTTGCTGATGGTTTCCGGGCGGAGATCAATCGCCGCGAAGTCCTTGACCACGTGGTAGAGGAGGTCCGAGCCGTCCAACTTATCAAGCGTCTTGTAGAACTCGAATCGTTCGAAGATGTCACGGGTGTTTTCCGAGAACCCCTGAACGTAGTTGAGGATGTTGGCCTTGATATTCGTAGGATCATCTAGGAGCTTGGCGAAGTTGAATAGCGAAGTGTTGAAAAAGCTATGGCCTGAAGCCTTCTGGAGGAAGGTGTCCAGAGGGATGTTCAGTTTCTTTTTGTCCTCTGCCTCTTTCAGGACGGCATCCTTGGTTTCTGCAAGCACACCGTCCAGTCGGCGCAGGATGGTGAACGGGAGAATCACCGAACCGTATTGTGCCGGTTTATAGGTACCCCGCAGAATGTTTGCGATGCTCCACACCAGATTGGCGTTGTTATTCCCGGCCACTTACTCCTACTTCCATTGCCACAGGCAGGGGGCACACCGGAAGTCTTGTTTGCCACTGGCCGCGTCCCCATTGCCGTGCAGCTTAGATTGATCGCACACGTACTTACCTTGAATTGTATGTTGAGACCAGCCATGTTCTGACGATTGACGCTCTCGTAGATGAACTGTTAGTGATCCAAAACGAGTACCTGACATTCTGCTAGTGCTGCATGAGTATTTGGGAGTGATCCTCCGCATGTAGCGCCCACGATTGTCAGCTTAGAACTGATGCCTGAGATGCATGCCAATTCGTCTGCGGCCAATAACGAACGGAAACGGTCGCTCATTGGTATGGCTATCTAGGGGCCTCATCATCCAAGTGATGAGGCCGCCTGCTGTAAGAACTCGCGCCAAGGTGACTCGCGGTACGCTACTTAGCTAGAAGTAATTTGCAGTGCCGACTCTTGTACATGGGACCGAGTCTTACATGACACGTCGATTCAAAAACGTCGTCGAGTACCTACGCCATCGACAGCCGTGGCCAACTTGAATTCACCGCTTTGATCAACTGATTTAGGATGGCTCTGGAAGTTTTCCGTGGCGTAGAACTGAAGCTATGGTTTTTTCAGTACCATCTGGACCAACGACTGCGAAGAGTCCGTCGCGAAGTCCAGGCCCGAAGGTTCGGCGCCCGCGGCCACCAGCTGGGCGCCGAGAGCGGCAACCATTCCACCGTTATCCGTGCAAAGCGAGAACGGCGGAACCACTAGTTCGATTCCGGCCGAAGCGCAGCGCGCCGCAAGTAGCTCGCGCAAGCGGGTATTCGCCGCGACTCCCCCACCCAGCAGTAAAGTCTTCAGCCCATTCTCCTGCATAGCGCGCACTGCCTTAGAGGTGATCACGTCCACCACAACTTCTTGGAAAGATGCGGAAATATCCGCTACCGGGATCTGCTCCCCCGCCGCTTCAAAATGCTCCACGCAGCGAGCCACGGCGGTCTTCAGCCCGGAGAAGGAGAAGTTATTCCGGTGCTTGCTCGGTTCCTCGGCGGAGCCCACGAACTTCGGCAGCGACAGCCCGCGAGGGAAACGGAACGCTTTCCTGTCTCCGTCTTTGGCTGCCTTGTCTATGGCCGGCCCGCCCGGATAGCCCAGGCCCAGCAAACGGGCGGTCTTGTCATAGGCTTCGCCAGCTGCGTCATCGATGGTGGCGCCAAGCATCTGCACATCGTTGGTCAGCGAGGTAACCTTCAGAATTTCGGTATGGCCACCGGAGACCAGCAGCGCACCGAAGGTCGGTGGAAGCACGGTACCTTCAAGCACCCCGACACCCACGTGCGCCACCAAGTGGTTAATGCCGTACAGCGGCTTGCCGGTGGCCGGCACTGGACTATTTCGATACCCGCTTCTCCACGCCAGTTGATATCAAAATCGATGCCGCGCTTGCCGGCTGGAAAATAAGCGTTGTCCATAACGGAGAACCACTACTTCATGCAACACCCAAGGATTTAGGTTGGGAGGGGTGAAAGAAATCTTGGTTTATCTCAGTGGTTCATGCCACGGCAACCCCCTGATGTCATTCTGACTGGCTTCCCCACGCAATGCCGTCGACTCACCTATGGTCACGAACTCACTTGCCGAGTGCGGGGGGAATGGTGAACTGACAAATCCGGTAAGCGCAGCGACAAAATTTGCCTCACAAATGATCAACTGTGCATAACATGGCTTGTTCCTCTCGGACTATCCTGTTCAAGACTACACCGAACATGGTGGGGCACTGTTGAAGCGCGACTTGATGCCAGCACTCATCATGACTTACAAATTCCTCAGCAAGATCCGCGATTCCCCGTAGCAGGCGATCGCACGACCGGCCGGATACTCCTCTTTGCGCCAGGAAAAGTAGGGTATTGGCCCGGGAAAGCTTGCTTCCCCGGGCCAACCTTGGGTGTCGGGAACCGGCTTAGCGTCATACCGGTCTTGCCCTAACTTCTAAGCGAATGCCAGATTGCGCACGGTGAGGTTCTTGTACGTTGCTGTCCCGCCCGAAACGAACAATTTGATCCCGGAATCTGTGGCCAGCGGGAATACCCGGTGCGAGTGAACGATCCTGCCATTACCGAAGAACACTTCGACGCTGGAGCGGTCCACCAGGATGCGTACCTTGAGTCTTCCGCTCGGTGCCTCTAATGGACTCTTGGTTTCGCTCTTATCCCCGGGGTGGAAGCTCGGCTTGCGGTTCATGTAGGCGAACCCTCCGGCCAGAAAGATTCCGGTGGCCACGTGACGCGTGCCGGTTTTTGCCCGGCACAGCTCAAATCCCACGTTCTCTGGCGGGTTAGCTGGATCCCAGCTCAATTCGCATTCCAGCTCATAAGCACTGCTCGAGAAATCCAGGACCTGCTCCCCAGATA
The DNA here is from genome assembly GCF_052114325.1 of Glutamicibacter sp. MCAF14. Taxonomy (NCBI): domain Bacteria; kingdom Bacillati; phylum Actinomycetota; class Actinomycetes; order Micrococcales; family Micrococcaceae; genus Glutamicibacter; species Glutamicibacter sp. MCAF14. The sequence goes on along the minus strand of NZ_JBFREO010000002.1, from coordinate 286,916 downwards.
CCGCCGGGCTGCCTAAGCTTTTTGTCGGACCGGCCAGCTTGTCCAACTGCTTTACCGGAATCGAGGCGAGGTAGTAGCCTTCTGCACCGGCGATCATCCGCACCTCGCGCACAATCATGTCATCTCCGTTGTAGCCATCTGTGGCCATGCTTGGGGCATTGTGTGGGTAATCCCAGAAGTTGTTCCACCCAATGACACGGCGCAGTTTGGGATTTTCGCTCCCGTCAGCACGATGATCCGGATAGGTCACCGCACCGTAGAAGTCAAAGCCCCAGTCAAGCCATTGCGGATCTTCTTCCTTGGTGGTGAAGGCCTCTCCATCAAAGTCGCCCACCCAGTATGCGTAAGTGGCGGGCAGATCATGTGGCTTGCCATTGGCGCTGGTGCCAAGCACCCATTGTTTGGTTCCGTCAGAAGCCTGGATCTGGAACAGGTCCGGGCATTCGAGGGTGCCCAAGGTGGTGCGCACAAATTCGCTGGTTCTTTTCCACCGCTTCAGGTTCACCGAGGTATACAACCCGATGCGGTCCCCCTCAGCATTAAGCATGACCCACAGTGAACTTTGCTCATGCCAGATGATCTTCGGGTCTCGGAAGGCTTCCACGCCTGGGTTAGCCAGTACCGGATTGGTTCCACCGGGTTTGAAGCTGCGTCCTTTGTCGGTGGAGTACCAGAGGTACTGGGCTTGCACGCCGCCCGGTGCCTGGGTGACCAGAGCAATCAACGCGCCTTTCCCGTAGCCCGCGGTGTTCTTTTCGTCGATGACTATCGAGCCGGACCAGCAATCCCCGTTAGGACTTTCATGCTTGCTGATGGCTACACCGTGGTCGGTGAAGTTCACATGGTCCGTGGTGGTTGCCAAACGCCAGCTCGTACCGGTGCCACCGAGAATGTAGTCCTCGTTGTATAGGTAGTAGTACAGGTATTCACCGTCCAGATACACCGGACGCTGCGGGTCATTTTTCCAATTATCCGGAACGCTGAAGTGATAACTGGGACGGTAGCTCATCGCAGCAGAAGCCTTCTTGTTATTTTTTCCCCGTTTTGATGGGGTCGCAACGGCCGCCCCAGCGCCTAGTCCAGTCAGGGTCAATGCAGTGGCCGAGGTCAGAGTGGCAACGATGCTCCGTCTGGACGGTCCAGCATTGGTCATGTCTTTGTTTGAGCTCATGTCATTTCGCTTTCGTCCGCCAGCACCCAGTGCTGGCTTGATTCATCGATAATGTGCTTTTGCAGGTTGGCGCTGGTGGACCAACGCTGGATTTGTTCGCGTAGGGCCGCACGCTTTGGGGCGTCGAGGCTACCGTCTCGGTCAGGGTCAGGCACCGCACCCACGAGCAGCTGAGTATATGGATGGCTCGGGTTATCCAGCAGTTGCACGGATTCTCCTGATTCCACGATTCGCCCCTCGTTAAGCACAGCAATTCGGTCCGAGAGATAACGGGCCGAAGCCAGATCATGGGTGACGTAAAAGATGGTGATCCCGTGCTCGTCACGCAGTTTATGCAGCAGGTTCAACACACCAATGCGCACCGAGACGTCTAGCATTGAGGTCGGTTCGTCGGCCAGAATGATGCTCGGTTTGGCCGCCAGCACTCGGGCAATCGCGATGCGCTGACGCTGTCCGCCAGAGAGCTCGTGGGGGAATGAGGAGAGCACATCCGGGCTGAGGCCCACGGTACTCACCAGCTTTGCCATTTCACTGCGCTTTGATTTAATTTCTGGCTGGTGCAGAGCCAAGGAACGTTCTAAGATATGCTCCACGCGGAAGGTAGGGTTCAGCGAACCGAAGGGGTCTTGGAAGACCATCTGCACTTCGCTTCGGTACTTGCGCACCGCTGCCCCCTTCAGCCCCGCAATATCTGTTCCATTAACTAGAACCTCGCCGGAATCCGGAGTTTCAAGCAGAGCAAGGCAACGGGCCAGCGTCGACTTGCCGGATCCCGACTCCCCCACCAGTGCCACGATTTCCCCGTGTTGCATTTCCAGATCTATATCTCGCAAGGCAGGAATTTTCTTTCGACTAAACAGCGCAGAGCTGGTAAACGATTTGCTCAGCGAACGGATTCGCACGGCCGGACCCACTGCGGTCCGCTGGGTAGCAGTTGAAGTCATAGCAGTTCTCCTTGCGACAGCACAGGCTGATCCGAGGGAGCCACCCAATGGCCCTCGCCGGTGTCTTCCAGATCCTGGATGTTGGTAAATTTGGTACCTTCGGCAAGCCCTGTGAGCTTGACACGTGGGCCATGCAGAGGTGGGAAAGCTCCCAGCAGCGCTTGAGTATAGGGGTGCCGGGAACCATGGCGCAGCGTTGTTGCCGGAGCCAGCTCCACAATGCGACCGCCGTACATGATGCCAATACGGTCAGATAGTTCAAGCATCAACGACATGTCGTGGGTGATGAACAAAATCGCGAAGCCGAGTTCTTTTTGCAGTTCACGGATCTGTTCCAAGATCTCCTGCTGAACCACCACATCTAGCGCTGTAGTAGGTTCGTCGAGGATCAACAGCCGCGGGTTCAAAGCACAGGCCATGGCGATGACAATGCGTTGGCGCTGGCCTCCGGAAAGCTGGTGCGGGTAAGCGCGCAACCGTATCGGATCGATGCGCACCATCTTTAGCAGTTCGTGGGCACGATGCAGCGCGGCCGCCCGGGTACCGCCACGGTGGGTGCGGATCACGTCGATGAATTGCTCACCGATACGAGTGACCGGGTTCAGGGAGTTCATGGCCGACTGGAACACCATGGCCACGTTATTCCAACGCCAGGAACGCAACGCTGCCTCATCCATGCCCAGCACGTCCGTGCCGTCAAAGAGGACTTTCCCGTTGCTGATCCGGGCAGGGTCCTTGAGCAGACGCATGATCGAGTTCGCGATCGTGGACTTACCGCAGCCGGACTCGCCGGCCAGGCCAAAGATCTCACCAGAATGGATGGTGAAGCTGACCCGATCCGCACCGCGGACCGCACGTTCATCGCTGACGTATTCGACGGTCAGCTCCTGAACTTCCAATACCGGGACGGTCATTTTTCTTCCTTTCGCGCCACGGTGGTCGCCGCGGTGCTCTTCGTTGCATGCTTAGGCCTGCGCAGGCGCGGGTTGGTAATCTCATCTACCGCGTAGTTGCACAACGCCAAGGCGAAGGCCACCAACGCAATAGCCAGACCCGATGGAACAAAGATCCACCACTGGCCGAGCATCAGCGAACCATCGCTGGTAGCCCAGAACAGGTTGGTGCCCCAGGAGAGCGTGTTTACATCTCCCAGACCCAGGAATTCGAGTCCGGCTTGGGCACCAATGGAACCGATGATGCAGCCCAGCAGGGTGGTCATGACCACTGAGGCCATATTCGGCAAGATCTCGCGCACCATAATGCGCAGTGGACGTTCACCGGATACCTGGGCGGCCGCCACATAATCCTTGCCCCGAATGGACATGGCTTGAGAACGCATGACGCGGGCACTACCGGCCCAACCGGTAATCACCAGCACCACGATGACCGTTCCAAGACCCGGCGGCATGAATGCTGCCAGGATGACCAACAACGGCAGACCCGGAACCAGCAGGAACACGTTGGTCACCAGCGAGAGCGCTTCGTCCAGACCACGGCCGAAGTACGCGCCGCTCAAACCGATCAGCACGCCGATCACGGTGGACAAGATACCAGCGGCAAAGCCGACAAATAGCGAGGAGCGCGCTCCCCACAAGGTCAAGCCGAGGACGTCTTGGCCTTTGGTGGTGGTGCCCAGCCAGTGTTCCAGACTCGGAGCGGAGGCACCGGCAGAGGTGATGCGCGCCGGATCTCCCGGGAAGAACACCGGGGCCAGCAGCGCCAGCACAATGAACACTAAAATGATGCTCAGCCCGGCCACCGCCTTGCCGTTGCGCAGCAAGGTACGCAGCAGGCGTGTGGCACCTAGTCGAGCGCGAGCCGTGGAGCTTTCTGCCGCCGGGTCCTCGGGAGTCAAGGTCAGGGAATCTGTGGTTATCTGGCTCATGAGGTTCAGCCCTTCCGCACACGAGGGTCGAGTCGGACGTAGACCAGGTCTACAAGGAAGTTCGCGATCAGCACCGCGGCGGTAATGGTCAGGAACATGCCCTGCATCAATGGGTAGTCAAGGCCTTGGACTGCAGCGAGCAGCTGGTATCCAACGCCCGGGTAGGCGAACACTACTTCGGTGAGCAAGGCTCCACCGACGATAAACCCGATGCTCATGCCCATGCTTGTCACCGAGGGCAGCATTGCATTGCGTGCAGCATAGTTCAGCATGATGCGGTGCGGGCGCAGGCCCTTGGCCTCGGCCATCAGGATGTAATCCTCGGAGTTGGTGGCAATCATGGTGTTGCGCATGCCCAGCATCCAGCCGCCCAAGGACACCAGCACAATGGTTAATGCTGGCAGGAACAGGTGAGCTGCCACATCCAAAATGAATTCAAGGTTGAATCCGGGGACCAGACCCACGGAGAAGGCGTGACGCATCGGGGCGACACCCATATTGATGCCAAAGATATATAGCGCACCCATGGCGAGCCAGAAGTACGGGAAGGAACCGATGAATACCAGCAGTGGCGGAGCCACCGAGTCCAGGAAACCGCCACGGCGCCAGGCCGCGAGGATACCCAGCAAGTTGCCGAGGATCACCGCGATCACCAATGAGGTGATCCCGAGCAACAGCGTCCAAGGCAGCTGAGAGGCGATAACTTCGGAGACTGGCGTGGGGAAACGAGAAATCGACATACCGAAATCGCCGGTGAGGATGCGGCCAAGGTAGCTGAAGTATTCGGGGATCAGCGGGCCGCCGTCTACGCCCATCATGGTGCGTAGCGCGTCGACCTGCTGTGGTTCGAGGCGTTGCTGCGAGCGGGAAAGCATGCGGGTGACCGGGTCACCGGGCATCAGCCGCGGCAGCAGAAAGTTTAGGGTGATGGACGCCCAGAAGGCTAGCAGGTAAAAGCCCAGACGCCGGAAGAGGAAGCTCATAATATGTGTCCTTCACGAAAGATCGCGTCGTGGTGGGCAGCTAGAGGCCGCCCACCACGTGGGAGCTTGATGCTATTTCGCGGGTTCTAGGTTGGTGAGCACCAGCACGGTGGTCGGTGCGCGGTTGCTCAGAGTCGCGTAAGGGTTTTCCTCGGTGGGCCAACCAACAAAGTTCTCGGTGGTGTAGGCACCCCACTCCGGGCCAGGGAACAACGGCACAACCGGAGCTAGTTCGCTATACAGCGACTGCAAGTCATTGATGACCTGCTTCTGCTCGCCTTCATCACCGGTAGCCACAAACTTGTTCAGCAGGTCATCTGCCTTTTTGTCGCTGAAGCGGTGGTAGTTGTCAAAGGTCTGCTTGCCGACCGGCTTGACGTTTTGGCTTCCCATGAGGTTCAGGTAGTACTGATACGGGGTCGGAGCGTTAGCAGTCCAGACGATACCGGTATCAAATTCACCGGTCTCGTAGGCTGCGGTCACCGCGGCCCAGTCAGGGGAATCAACGGTGGCTTTGATGCCCACATCCTGAAGGTTCTGCGCGATAATGTTTGCTACCGACAGCCAGTCAGTGGAGCTTGAACCCACGGAGATGTCGAAGGTGAATGGTTTACCGTCTGGGGTGGTGCGCTGTCCTTGGGCGTTTTCCTTGTAGCCAGCCTCATCCAGCAGCTTCTTGGCGCCTTCAAGATCGCGCTTGGTCCAGTCGCACTTCTCTACGACCGAGGCATCACGCCACTTGTCATAGTTGCCCGACAGCCCGGTGCAGTCGGCCGGAACGGTGTAGTCGGTCATGCCGACCTTAACAACCTGTTCACGGTCCACGGCCATGCTCAATGCCTTGCGCACCCGGACGTCGGAGAATTCTTCCTTGGTGGTGTTCAGCTGCCAGTTGATCTCTGCCCCGGTAGTTGGGAACCAGTAGTGGCGGTGTTCTGGGTCTTTGTCCACATAGGTGGTCTGGATGTCCGGCATGTAGGTCTGAGTCCAGTCGACATCGCCGGAGATAGCTGCCAGGTTGGCACCGTCGTTGCCGGCGAAGGCGAGCATCCGGATGCCGCCAAGCTTCTGCTTCTCGGGCTGCCAGTAGTTCGGGTTCTTTTGCAGCTCGAAGGACTGGGCCTGGAAGTTGGCAATCTCGGTGTACGGGCCGGTGCCGACCGGAGTCGGGTTCTCTTCGTTGCCTGGCTTGTCGAACTTGGACCAGATGTGCGCAGGCACGATAACCTGCTGGCCCAATTCGTACAGTGCCGGGGCGAAAGCCTTCTTGAAGGTAAACTCCACGGTGGTCTTATCCGGGGTCTTGATGGACTTCAGGTAGTCATAGCCGCCGAGCAGTTCCTTCTGCAGCTCCACGGAAAGCTTCACGTCCTTGGAGGTCAGCTCGGTGCCATCGGAGAACTTGACTCCCGGACGCAGATTAAAGGTCAGCGACTTGCCGTCGGTGCCCGCTTCCCAGTCGGTGGCCAACCAGGGCACCGTGTCGCCGCCGGCAGGGTTGTAAACCAGCATGGACTCGTAGATGGACTGGCCGGTCATTGGCGCGGCGTTGGGCGAGAACGGGTTGAAATTCTTGGAGAAGGTACCCATGTCTTCACGCGGAATAGTGAGGAACGCTGAGCTGGTTGTTGCTCCGTCAGCTTCGGTTCCGCCTGGATTTGATGCGACGCATCCGGTCAGCGCGAGCGCGCCGACCGCTGCGGTCGCAGCCACGGCAAGGTGCGCGCGGCGTAAGTATTTGACTATCATGGAAGTTCCTCATCCATTCATGTGATGTGTAGCGGAGGGGAAGCTCATCTTTGGCCGTGCATGGCCACAGATGAACGAATGCGTGGAGGGCAGCCGATGGTAATTTGGCGATTCTCAATCGGTGAGCCCTCTACCATTTGATTCAGTAATGACACCCCTGCCATACCCATTTCTTCAAAGGGCAAGGCGATGGTTGTCAGTTTTGGTCGCATATGTGGTGCCAGAATCTCTTGATCATCAAAACCGACGATTGAGATGTCTTCCCCCACTCGCAAACCGAGTTCCTTGATTGCGTCATAGGCGCCCATGGCGATCCGGTCATTACCGCAAAAAATTGCGGTAGGCGGATCCAGTTGGCTTAGCAGTGTTTGCGTACCGTGGTACCCGCTGTCGGCAGTTCCATCACCAGGCACGATCCGGGAATCATTGAATTCAATTCCGTGATCGCGCAGGGCCTGCTTCATACCGGCTTGGCGTCCGATTTGCGCAGGAATTCCTGTTTTGAGAGTGATGTGCCCGATGCTGGTGTGCCCGGCCTTGGCCAGGATTTCGGCGGCAGCGTATCCGCCGCCGAATTCGTCCGGAACAATTGATGGCAATTGGCCTCCGGCATCGAAGCAGTTGACCAGTACGCAGGGAACTGTTTTTGCATTTTCCGGCACCGTGATTTGGCGGTGCCAGGAAGTCGCGATGATCAATCCGCCAACCTGCTGTTCAAGCAGCTTCTCAACGGCGAGGTTGTCCATACCTGGATCATCGTCGCTGGGTGCGATAAGGAGGAAGTTGCCGTCTTTCCATGCTGCCTGCTGCGCTCCCTTGATCACGTCAGTGGCAAAGGGCGAGGTGGCAATTTCGGTCACCAGCCCGAACCAGGAGCTGCGTTTGCTGGCCAAGGTTCGTGCGGCTGCGTTGGGGCGGTAGCCCAGTTCGCGCGCCGTTTGGTTGATTCGTTCTCTTGTGGTTTCGGGGATGCTTGATTCCATCCGGCCGTTGAGTACGAATGAGACGGTTGTTCGGCTCACCCCGGCTGCTTTGGCAACGTCGGCCATGGTCACTGACTGTTGAGACATGCCCCTCCTCCCCTTCGAGATCAGTGCGTTTCGCGTCGTGCCAACGGTTTGCTAACACGATTCAGTAACGCGCGTTACTACGCTGTGAAATAAGGTAACCTACATCACTTACGGCTGTCAAGGAAGAAGTTTTGCGGCAGTGAAAATCATTGACAGGATCGATTCCTGACCGTCAAGGCCATGGATCCAAGACATCGAAATCCCTTGCTTCATTCAGCTGAGTAGGGCAAATGGGGCACGATGCCACAGGGCAGAGGCGTAATCAGCATCCCGAAGCATGGCAGCCATTCCCCGAAATGGCACGGGTGGACACAAAGGAAATCGTGGAAATCAGGTTCGCGGAACCGGCCGGCTCGGTTGTGCCCGCGAGTCAGCGGGATTTCATGGACTCGCGCTCGATGAGCGGCATGTCGATCTGATGCTCCCCGGGCTCCAGCTTTCCATCGAGCAGAAGCTCAACGGCCAGAGCCCCCATCCCCTCATATGGAAGTCGAATAGAGGTCAATTGCGGGCGAAGGTAGCTGGCAATAATCTCGTCATCGAAAGACAGCACGGACAGGTCCGTTCCTGGCTTCAGGCCATTTTCGGCGAGCGCTTGGAAGACACCCATGGCCACGCGGTCATTGGCGCAAATGATGGCGTCAGGGTTGTACCCGTCGGCTAGCATCCGGATTGTTGCTTCATATCCGTCGGTGGGGTTCCAGTCGTCGAGCACCCAGTGGCCCAGTACTTCGAGGTTTGATTCCGCCAAGGCTCTGCGCAGGGAGCCGAAGCGGCGAGAGATACTTGGATAGGTTCGCGGATCCTTTTCGGCGTTTTCAAGTTCACCGATGACCGCAACACTCTTCGCCCCGGATTCGATAACCCTCTGCACGGCTTTAGCCCCCGAATCCATCTCATTGGGAAGCACTGCGACGCAAGGGCTGTCGTCTAGGCCGTTGACCAGCACGGTGGGCAATCCAGTTTTCGGGATCTTCAAATCACGTTGGCGAGAATCCATGAACCCAAGAATCAGCCCGTCAACGTCCCGGTGGGTCATCTGCGTTATTGCTTCAGCCATTTGCTCTGGCTTGCCGAAGGTCTCAGCAATGAGCACCGTATGGCCTCGCTCTTCCGCTGCGCGCAGGATGCCGGTGATCATTTCGGAAGCAAAACGAGTCACGGTAACTTGATCAGAGATGAACCCCAGGGTGCGCGTCTTCCCGCTTCGCAAGGATTGGGCTGCCGCATTTGGCCGGTAACCCAGTTTCTTGGCGGCCGCGCGCACTCGTTCTGTGGCTTCGGCGGACAGTCGCGTGCCCGGCTTATTGTTCAGGATCATGCTGACGGCAGCCTTGGACATCCCCGAAGCTTCTGAAACGTCAGCAATTGTTATCCGCTTGGCTTTAGGCGATTCCACATTTCCCTCTTGAGACAGTTCGAATGCAATTATTCGACCCTAGCCTATTGCAGTGATTCGGCCGCGCTGTTAGAGTCTTGTGCTAAATCCATTTAGCCAACTCATATCGAAGGATGGCAGCGTTGCCCGAAACTCAACAGGTCGCGGTGAAGCGACCACAGCTACATTTCACTGCGAAGAAAAACTGGATCAATGACCCCAATGGATTGTTCTTTGACGGAGAGCAATACCACCTGTACTTCCAGCACAATCCTCACGGCGTAGGCCACGGATTCATGTCTTGGGGCCACGCGGTCAGCACCGATCTGGTGAACTGGGAAGAACTTCCTATCGCGATTCTGCACGGCGACATGGCTGATATCTTCTCCGGCTCCATCGTGGTGGACCACGAAAATACCAGCGGCTTCGGCGACGGCACGGTTGCGCCGGTCGTTGCCATCTACACCGCGGCAGCCAAGGATGAGACCAACCAGTCCCAAGCCATCGCCTACTCGCTGGATGGTGGAATCACTTTCACCAAATACGAGCAGAATCCAGTTCTGGATCGAGGGTCCAAGGACTTCCGCGACCCAAAGGTCATCCGATACGAATCCGAGCAGGGTTCCTTCTGGGTCATGGTTGCTGTTGAAGCCATTGATCGCCGAGTGATGATCTACCGTTCTGAGAACCTCAAGGACTGGACCGAGCTCTCCAGCTTCGGACCCCAGGCTGCTGTTGCCGGAATCTGGGAATGCCCAGATCTATTCCAGCTACCAGTTGCCGGCACAGACCAGCTGAAGTGGGTTCTAATTGTTTCGCTGAACCCAGGCGGCGTGGCCGGCGGCTCAGGTACCCAGTACTTCATTGGTGAATTCAACGGCACCACCTTCACTCCTGATGAGACTCAGGAAACTTGGGATAGCTTCGGATACGAATCCTTGAAGCAGGGCGACTGGCTGGACTGGGGGCGCGACTTCTATGCAGGTGTCAGCTTCCACGGCTTGCCACTAGACGAGCAAACTCTCATTGCCTGGATGAGCAACTGGGACTACGCCCGCGACCTCCCCCACGATGGATGGCGCGGATCCATGAGCGCCGCACGCCGGCTGGATTTGGTGAAAGACTCCAACGGCAAGTTTGACATTCGCCAGCGCATTCTCGGATTGCCAAAAGCCGACGTTGCATCAAGCAAGGCCAACGCTGGCGAAAATCGTATTGAGCTGGGCTCCCCCGCTCTGGTTGAACTGACGTTTGCTACGAGCCCAATCGAACCAGCAGTCCTTTCCTTATTCCGCGCCGATGACACTCTTATCAGCGAACTCACCGTTGAATCCGAATTGATTCAGCACCGCCGCGAAGCAGGCAAGGTAGACCACGAGCTCTACGCCTCCAACCAGCGCATGCCTCTGCCCGTTGGTTCGGATGAACTAGATGTGAAAGTTCTCGTGGATCACGGATCTATCGAAATCCTAGCTGCTGGTGGTCGACGTTCCCTTACGGATCAGCTCACCGGTGAGGCAGCGCTGGCCTACGCGACCTTGCGCGTCGCAACTGGTGCGAATGCGTCTTTCAAAGTTCAAGAACTCTTTGATAACGCACTGGAGTCCAAGGCATGAGCCGCATTAGCGTAATGGGCGAATCCCTCGTCGACGTTGTTGAAGAAACTGCGCATCCTGGCGGATCACCGCTGAATGTCGCCGTCGGGCTTGCCCGGCTGGGACATGATGTTCAGTTCTATACGGAATTCGGTCAGGATTCCTACGGCATTCAAATTGCGGAGCACCTGGATCAGGCGGGAGTGCATGTTGCCGCCGGCTCAGTAACTGGGCATCCCACGTCCGTAGCCCAGGTAGTGATGGATGAGCACTTAAATGCTCGTTACACCTTCGACATCCACCAGCAGATTCCTGCTGTCCCCGCTGATGATTCCAGCGAATTGCTGCACACCGGTTCCATCGCTGCTTGGATTGAACCCTCGGGTCAAATCATTGTCGATGCTTTCAAGAATGCATCAGACGATTCACTTCGAAGCTATGACCCTAACCTCCGTCCGGATCTTGTCGAGGACAGGGACTCGGCTTTGCAACGCATTGAGCTGCTGATGGGCCTGAGCCACATCGTGAAGCTCAGCGACGTTGATGGTCAGTGGCTATACCCAGACCTAGAGCCATGGGAGGTTCTGAAGCACGTAGCCAGCCTCGGCCCAGCCTTGGCAGTGATGACTCAGGGTGGCGATGGTTGCGTGGCGCTTTCCTCGGGACGGCAATTTGATGTCGCTGCCTCTCCCACCAATCTTGTGGACACCATAGGTGCCGGGGACGCCTTCATGTCCGGGCTGCTCTTTGGAGTGCTGGCTAATCCAGAATTCGCTCAAGCTCTTCGTCACGGCGCAACGGCTGAGTCTCAAGATGTTGAAGAGGCACTTCGTCAGGCATTAACCTCAGCTGCACTGACAGTGGCACAAGCCGGAGCCAATCCCCCGTGGATTAAAGACTTCTCCCTCGCAATCGCTCAGTAACTACGCTTCGCAGCGTTCACGAAAGAATCCAGGACAAAGATGGCTGGCATTACGACTACTTACAAAAATCCTATTTACCTCCAGAGTTCCTTCTCGATGCTCCTGTTCTTCGCATCGTGGGGCATCTGGTGGTCCTTCTTCCAGATCTGGCTCACCAGCGAATCAGCAGGTCTAGGACTCACCGGGGCACAGGTCGGTACGCTCTACTCGGTAAACTCGCTCGCAACGCTGATCCTGATGTTTGCCTACGGGGCCATTCAGGATCGGCTTGGCGACAGAAAGCATCTGGCCACCATTCTTGCCTCGGTGACCGCCCTGATCGGGCCATTCTGCACGTGGGTCTACCAGCCGCTATTGCAGTCCCAGTTCATGGCCGGCGTGCTCATTGGCGCCATTGTCTTGTCAACTGGTTTCCTAGCCGGAGTTGGGCTATTTGAAGCCTTGACCGAACGCTACAGTCGCCGTTTCAACTTTGAATACGGGCAGGCCCGCATGTGGGGGTCCTTTGGCTACGCTCTGGTCGCATTGGCGGCCGGCTTCCTGTTCACTATCAACCCCATGCTGAACTTCTGGATCGGGTCCGTTCTGGGCCTGGCCCATCTCCTGCTGCTGGTGCTGGGCCGTACCAATAGACAGCCAGTGATCGCCGCCGGTTCCGGCAGGAAAATTCTTTCCCCCGCAACTACACCGACAATTCGTGAGATGTTCAGGCTATTCCGTCTGCCGAGTCTCTGGCTGATCATCTTGTTCGTCATGCTCTCTTGGACGTTCTACACCGTCTTCGACCAGCAGATGTTCCCCGAGTTCTACACCGGCCTATTTGAATCACCCGAGACCGGACAGCGGGTATACGGAATCTTGAACTCAGTTCAGGTGTTCGTTGAAGCAGCCATGCTTGGCATCATCCCCCTGGTCATGCGCCGGATAGGCATTCGTTCAGCATTGCTACTGGGAGTGGCCATCATGTTTGTCCGCATCATCGGCTGCGCCCTGGTTGACGATCCGGTGCTGGTCTCGGCAATCAAGATGTTGCATGCCATTGAGACACCGCTATTCATCTTGCCGATCTTCCGTTACTTCACGCTGCACTTCAATCCGGCACTGTCGGCAACCCTATACATGGTTGGGTTCCAAGTATCGGCACAGATTGGCAACGTCATTCTGTCCACTCCCCTCGGCGCGCTCCATGACCGTATGGGCTACCAGCAGACCTTCATCGTGATTTCTCTAGTTGTGCTATTAGCTGGGATCTACGGATTCTTCGCTCTCAAAAAAGATGATCAGCAGGTAGATGGTGACCCGTTCATGCGTCATTCAAAAGCTGCCATGAACTCATAGCTGACTATTAGGCGAAGCGGGGTGGGATGTTGTCGAATTCGACGACATCCCACCCCGCTCTCGTTTGAGTAAGTAATGTCAAAAATGCGCAACTTCTGCATTGGGTTTATTTATGTTGCACACCTATTGTCGATGACTTAATTTCATCATTTCGTCACTCTGGATTCCTACGATCTAAACATTGTCGCCACGATAATTACACGGCGAATCACAGAATCATTTTGAAAGGTCTCCATGAAAACATCGTCTTCTGTTCCACGTCGCGGGGTATTGGTTGCCGGCACCGCAGCCGCTATCACCGGACTCTTCGCCGCCAACAGCGCAACTGCATCCCCAGCACCAGCTGAGAATCCGGGAACGGCTCCCAGGCCAAAACTGAAATTCGCGGCAGATGGCAAGTTCAAGATCGTTCAGTTCAATGACACCCAGGATGGACCGCGCACCGATCGTCGCACCATTGAGCTGATGGAGAAGGTTCTAGATGCCGAGAAGCCCGGCTTCGCCCTGATCAACGGCGATGTAATCAATGGCTCCTCTCAAACAGTTACCGTCGTCAAGCAGGCTATCAACAACGTCGTGCAGCCGATGGAGTCCCGCGGTATCCCTTGGGCACTTACCTTCGGCAATCACGATGAAGATTCAATGCCCAATGGCACAGGCATGGACGAGGCAAAGATCCTGGACTTCATCCGAGGCTATGAGTTCAATGCCAACTCGAAGAATGACAAGATTGTTGGCGAATCGAATTCCCAGTTGCTGATCGCTTCCTCGAAGAGCGCCAAACCTGTCTTTGGCATCTGGCTGCTTGATTCGAACCGCTACGCTCCAAAGACTGTTGGCGGCCAGGACTTCGAGGGCCTCATGTCCTACGACTGGATCCGTCCCGAGCAGATCGCTTGGTATCGTCAGGCTTCCATAGCCACCGAAAACCGCTACGGCAAGGTTCAGTCGCTAATGTTCTTCCACATACCGCTGTGGGAGCACAACCACATGTGGTACGGCGCCCAGTTCACCTCGAACGACGCTGACCACGAGAAGGCCATCAAGAAGCACTCTATCGTCGGAGTGAAGAACGAGGGCGTCTACACCGGCGCATTCAATTCCGGCATGTTCGCCGCGCTGCAGGAACGCGGAGATGTCCGGGGCGTGTACTGCGGCCACGACCACATCAACACCTACATGGGTGACTACTACGGCATCGAGCTCGGCTACGGTCCAGGTACCGGTTTCGGCACCTACGGCCTCGGTGGGACCGAGAACCATCACCTACGTGGCGCCCGGGTCTTCGAACTCGACGAGAACAAGAAAAGCGTTTACGCCGGAACCCGCACCGTGTTCGCCAAGGATCTGGGTATCGACATGGGTACTCAGGGACAACCGATCGACGGGCCACTGCCGCTTCCATAGCCAAGACAAGTTCTGAGCAAGACGAAACCGACCGACGAATGAGCGATTTCGTCTTGCCCAGACATTTTTTACCGCAGCGAAACTGGTAACGGCAAATTATCGAACAGCTGGAAACCGTGGCCGGCGTATTTGTAAAGCGTTCCAGACCTACTACGAAGACGTCTCCATCCACAAGGAATCCAACCCGACATCATCCTCGACATGATCATGAAACCGGACTCGATGGGGAGCTACAGCGACAAGGACGTGGACCTGGTCGCCACGAAGTGGTAGCCCAACACAACCACAAGGGCTCGGACTCACACCTGCAACCTCCCATCGACGTATTCCACGACCGCCGCAGGAATACCACGCAGGATAACAACACTCTGGAACCGGAACAACCAGTCGAATTCCGCAAAACCGCGGGCGCCTTCAACAAGTCCTACGACTTCTTCTCGCAGGTCATCGACTACGGCAGCACCCGAATCGAGAAATTCGCGATCTACCTGAAGCTACTGGCCAAGGCACTGCAGACCACAGCCACCGGCAACAGCTTGGACCTTTCCGATGCGGCGCTCACCCACTATGCCCTGAGGTGCAAGAAGCACAGGACCTGAAGCTAGTGGGTGGGCAAGGCAAGGGAATCGAGAGGTGACTGCAGCCGATTCGGGCGTTGTGCGGGAGACGACCCTACCCACTTTCGACGGACAGATTAAGCAGATCAACGAGCTATTCGAAGACACCGGAATCAGCGACGACGACCAAATCAATGCCGTCGAATCGATCATGCGCACGCCGAACCACACGAGCAGTTACAACGTGAAGCGATTGCAAATGGACCGATAGATTTCAGTTCATCGCCAAGTCTTCCCGAGACTATTGATAAGATCACCTACACCTCGGGAGAAGGACGCAAAAGGCAATCAATGCCTAGCTAGAGGTGGATGCCCCGGACGAGATAGTTCATTTTCTTCTTGCTACTGGTTTGCAAGATCGGGCTAGGAAGCCTTCGCAACGTGATGCTATGACGAATCATTACCCTGAGACACATAGACGTACATAGGTGCAAGAGGTCTTGCTGTTCGCTTTTCCACTCGGTGGCACATGGCCCCGTTAGGAGTTTTGTTTAGTCTTGGACCGACAGATCTTGACTACGAATGCCGATTAGGATGGACAACCCTAGAAATTAGTTTGGGGTCCACCGCCTGTACGTGGTGGCCCCAAACTGAGGTTGCTCAGGTGTCTAGCTTCGAGAATTCAAAACGATGTTCGTTACCGGCTGCGAAGAGTCGGTTGCGAATTCCAGCCCAGACGGAGAAACGCCATCAGCAACCAGCTGCGCGCCGAGAGCTGCAACCATTCCGCCGTTGTCCGTGCACAAGCTAAACGGAGGAACCACCAAGGCTATGCCCGCAGAAGCACATCGGGCCGCCAGAAGTTCACGCAGTCGAGTATTCGCCGCCACTCCCCCGCCCAGAAGCAGAGTCTTCAGTCCCTGTTCCTGCATCGCCCGGACTGCCTTCGACGTGATCACGTCAACGACTGCTTCCTGGAATGACGCAGCAATATCAGCGACAGGAATTTCTTCTCCGTTGGCCTCGAAGTGCTCTACGCAGCGCGCGACAGCAGTCTTCAGCCCCGAGAAGGAGAAGTTATTGCGATGCTTGCCTGGATTTTCGGCACTGCCGACAAACTTTGGCAACGACAGACCACGAGGGAAGCGGAAAGCCTTGCGGTCTCCGTCCTTGGCTGCCTTGTCGATAGCCGGTCCGCCTGGGTATCCAAGGCCCAGCAGTCGCGCAGTCTTGTCATAGGCTTCGCCAGCTGCATCATCAATGGTGGAGCCCAGCAACTGTACATCGTTGGTCAGCGAGGTGACCTTCAAGATTTCGGTGTGGCCTCCCGATACCAGCAGGGCGCCGAACGTAGGTGGCAGCACCGTTCCTTCAAGTACTCCAACACCCACGTGGGCTACCAGGTGGTTGATCCCGTACAACGGCTTCCCTGTAGCCAACGCCAGAGCCTTGGCTGCCGAAACGCCAACCATCAGAGCACCGGCCAGGCCTGGACCGCTGGTCACGGCAATGGCGTCAATGTCATCAAGAGTCAGTTCCGCGGTGTCCAGAGCTGACTGCAGGGTGGGCACAAAGGCTTCCAGGTGTGCACGCGCTGCGATCTCTGGAATCACTCCGCCAAAGCGTACGTGCTCATCCATGGAACTGGAGACAGCGTTAGCAAGCAGCTTATTGCCGCGCACGATTCCCACACCGGTTTCATCGCAGGAAGACTCGATGCCCAGTACTACGGGTTCTGTGTTGCTCATGCGTTGCGTTCTTCCTCTTGTCCTTGCTGGACATCCAGCGGCAGTCTCATAATCAGTGCGTCTACCCCGCCCTTGTAGTAGCCCTTGCGACGGTGAATGGAAGTGAATCCCATGGATTCATACAGACCAATGGCACCGGGGTTATCAAAGCGAACTTCGAGCATCACATCCAATGCATTCTTCTCGCCTGCGGTCTGGATGAGCAATGCCAAAAGCTTGCGTCCCAAGCCTCGCCCTTGGTAGTCCGGGTGCATGGCAATGGTCTGCACATCGGCAATCGGCAAGACCACGCAGAGGCCGGCATAGCCGACAACTCGACCAGCGTCCTCATAGACCCAGTAGGTGCGGGTATCACTCTGAGCTAGCTCGGATTCAAAACCTGCCAGCGGCCACGCGTCTTCTGGAAACAGCTGCTGTTCCAGCTCGTGGACAGCCAGCAGATCTTCTGCGGCCATGCGGCGCAAAGTGATCTGATTTGCTTCACTCATGACTTGGCCTGCTTCATGAATGCCGGAACCTGAGCATCGGATTCGCGCAGGTACTGCGGCGAAGTATCAGATAGATCCTTGCCCACTGCCAGTTCATTCATGCCACGACGGGCAAGGTAGCCAGCGTTGGCAATCCATTCAAAGGACGCAGGCATTGGCTGGGCGCCTGCTTCGTGAAATTGTTCGGCATAGATCCCTGCGCCAACGCCGTAGATCGGCAATGCCGGAAGTGCTGAAGCTGCGGAAACGTGCGGGCCATCCACTATGGTGCCGTCTTGGTCATATCGGGCCCAGTACACTTCTTTGCGGCGTGCATCAGATGCCACGACGAATTCGGCCGGAACCTGACCTGCATCAAGCACCTGTTCGGCGAGCGCATGCAAGGACATCACTCCGTACACGGGGATTTGCCATACGAAGCCGAAGGTTCGTGCGGCAACCAGTCCCACGCGCAGGCCGGTGAATGGGCCTGGGCCTACGCCGACAATGATGCCGGCGAGGTCTTGGCCTTTCTGTCCATGAGCGTCCAAGAGTTCTTTGACGTAGCCCGAGAGGGTTTCGGTTTGGTCGTTTCCCTTGGAAGACACACACTGGTCGACAACTGAACCGGTGGTTTTATCAACCAGTGCCACCGATGCGTTGGCTGAGGTGTCGATAGCTAAGTAGTTAGGCATGCTTCTCTTCCGTGTGCTGCGCAACAATTGCGGACAGCAATGTGTCTTTCAACTGGGCAAAAGTGTTCTCGTCCCAGCGTGGGCCGATCCCCTTCAGGCTAAACAACCGTGGCTCGTCCAGTTCTTCCTCGGATTCTTCCCAAGGGTTAGCGCTCGGTGCGGCCAAGGCTTCGCGGTCCAGCTGGATTTCCAGACGCGAGTCCGTCAGGTGTTCCACCTTGCCCAGTCCCCATTCCACCACGGTGACTGATTCAGCCAAGGTTGATTCGAGGTCCAGAGTGTCAACGTCGTCGTGGCCGTTCAAGCGGTAGGCATCGACGTGGATCAGTCCGGGTCCATCGCCAAGTGATGGGTGCTGGCGAGCCAAGACGAAGGTCGGGGAGATAATTCCCTGTCGCACGTTCAGGCCTACGCCGAGTGATTGCGTCAGGGTGGTCTTGCCAGCACCCAATGCACCGGTGAGGATCACTAGATCTCCAGCTTTGAGCTGAGTACCCAAGGCTTCGCCCAGTGCTTCGGTGACGGTGAGGTCATCTAGCTGGCAGGAGAACTCCTGCACCGGGTTACTCACCGGCTTCACCCCAGCTGCCTTCAACGTAGTAGCGAGGCACTCGTGGAGAAATGCGGGTTACCACTTCGTAGTTGATGGTGTTCGCAGCGTAGGCCCAGGTGTTCACCGACTGTCCGCCATCGCCGAAGATAATCGCCTCAGCGCCGAGGAAGTCTTCCGGATTGATATCCGCACCAAGATCAATGACGCACTGGTCCATGGCGATGCGTCCGCGTACCGGGTAGGTGCGTCCGTTAACTGTCACCGGGGCACCTGTGGCGATGCGCGGCAAACCATCGGCATAGCCCATTGGGATCAGCCCCAAGTAGGTCTCGCCTTCAGTCTTGTAATTCAGTCCGTAGGACACGCCTTGTCCGGGGCGGACCTTCTTGACGTTGGCCACGCGGGTTTTCACCGTCATCGCTGGGCGCAGGCCAAAGCTTTGCGGGGTGTCTTCCTCAAATGGGCTCAGTCCGTACAGGCCCAGTCCAAGTCGAACCATCTCGTAATGGGAATCGGGTCGGGAAAGAATGCCAGGGGTATTGGCGATGTGGCGAACTTCTAGATCGAAGCCGGCTGCTTCAATCAGCTCAATGGCGGTGTTGAAGACGGCAAGCTGCTCATCGGTCTCCGGGCGCTCAGGTTCATCAGCCACAGCCAGATGGGAGAAGAGCCCTACTACACGCAGCAGTCCTTCTTCTTGGAAGTCGCTCGCACGGTTCAGCAGGTCCGGCAGAGCCTCCATGGTGGAGCCGTTGCGTCCCAGTCCGGTATCGACCTTGATATGGATGCGGGCCGGAGTTTGCACGGCACGAGCTGCCGCGGCGACGCGTTCCAGTTCCCAGCCAGAGACTCCCAGATCCAGGCCGGCGTCAATGGCGGCTTCGAATGGGGTGTCTTCAGTGTGCAGCCACGCAAGCATAGGTGCGTCGATGCCAGCTTCGCGCAGGGCCAGGGCTTCGGTGACGTGGGCGCATCCGATCCAGCGGGCTCCGCCTTCCAAGGCGGCTTTTGCCACCTGGATGGCGCCGTGGCCGTATGCGTCAGCTTTGACGACGGCCATGACGGCAGCGGGAGCTACAACATCAGAAATCTGCTTGACGTTGTTGCGGATGGCCGACAGGTCAATGACTGCCCGGCGTTCAAATCCAGTGGCCTGTGCACTGCTGGTGCTGTTTGTCAGGTTGCTTTCTTCAAGCGCTTCAGAGTTCACCTAAACATCTTCGCACTTTTCGCTTTCAGATGCTTTGTTACCCCGGTGCGCAGTTCAGCACATGGGCCTGGTTAAAGTCGGAAGGAGCGGATCAAGACAACTAAGTTGCTTTGATCCGCTCCTTGGAGACGGATGATGGTCGGTGCTTAGCGCAGAGTCTTCAGCTCGTCGCGGATCTGAGCCAGCAGTTCCAGCTGAGGATCAACTTCTTCCTCTGGCTCTTCCTGGCCGGCAGCGCGGCGAGCAGCAAGACGCTCATTCAGCTTGTTCATTGGCAGTACCAGTGCGAAGTAGACTGCAGCAGCGATCAACAGGAAGTTGACCAGAGCAGTGAGGAAGACACCGAACTTGATGTCTACGCCATCAATGGTCAGTACCAAGAAGCTGTCGAAGTTTGGCGAACCAACCAACGCAGCGATCAATGGCATCAGCACATTGTCAACAAGGGCAGTGATAACGGCGCCGAAGGCAGCACCGATGACGACAGCAACGGCCAGATCGACAACGTTGCCCTTCATAATAAAATCGCGGAAACCTTTTAGCATGGTTCGAGCATACACAGGATAATCACAGGACTGGCATAATTTTGCCTTCGATTTCCAATCGTTCGGCAAATTCACAGGAACCGTTTACATAAATAACAATTGATCGCGCCTAGATTTTCCTCAAAAGCATCCGGCGTACCGAATGATCTGCGGATTTGCGCAGCACCAGCTGCGCGCGCCCACGCGTCGGCAAGACATTCTCTTTCAAGTTCGGCTCATTAATACGCTTCCAAATACCGTGAGCCGTTTCCCTTGCTTCGACGTCAGTGAGCTGGGCATAGCGGTGGAAATAGCTGGCCGGGTCAGAGAAAGCACCAGAGCGCAGCCGCATGAATCGCTTGATGTACCACTCTTCAATATCCGAACTCCGTGCATCTACATATACAGAGAAATCGAAGAAGTCACTCAAAGCCAGGCCCACGGTTCCATCCGAACGCGTGCGTGCCGGCTGCAAGACATTTAGCCCTTCGACAATCAGCACCTGCGGCGAGCGCACCACGTTGCGCTCCCCCGGAATGATGTCGTAGGTCAAATGCGAGTACACCGGGGCGCTTACTTCCGGTGCCCCAGATTTGATCGCCGAGACAAAACGCAACAGTGCACGCCGGTCATAGGATTCGGGGAAACCTTTGCGGTGCATGATCCCGCGGCGCTCAAGCTCAGCGTTCGGGTACAAGAAGCCGTCGGTGGTGATCAGCTGGACGTCAGGAGTCTGCGGCCAGCGGCGCAGCATTTCCTGGAGCACACGGGCTGTTGTGGATTTGCCCACAGCTACTGAACCGGCAACTCCGATGACAAATGGGGTGCGCCGTGTCTGCTCACCCAAAAAAGTGGTGGTTGCCTGATGTGTCGCTGCGGCGCCTTCGACGTAGAGATACAGCAGGCGGCTCAGCGGCAGGTAGACATCGCGGACCTCTTGCAGGTTCAGCTGATCTCCCAGGCCACGCAGCCGTTCAATGTCAGAGTAGTTCAGCGGTTGTTCCATCTTGTTGGACAGCCGTGCCCACGTCTCGCGCTCCAGTTCAACAAAGGGCGAAATGGGTGTTTCTAGTGTTCCGTGTGGTTCCACGAGGGTAAATTCTGCCAAGAATATGCTCTACAACCCAATTAACAAGGTCAACAGTGCATTCATTTTCGGCAAAAACCGGTAAATGCGTGATCTAAGACATAGGTTTTTTTGAGTGCTCTGCCACGATTATTCCCATCGATGGGCATTGAACCGGTAGGATTTTTCCCATGTGCGGAATTGTTGGATATGCAGGAACCTCGAGCCAGGTCGCTGATCACGGCGCCCTCGACGTTCTAATTGAAGGTTTGCGTCGGTTGGAATACCGCGGTTACGACTCGGCTGGTGTCGCTGTTGTTGCCGATGGTGCCATTCATTCTCGGAAGAAGGCCGGCAAGCTGGTCAATCTGGAAAATGAAATTGCCGAGTCCCCATTGCCTAAGTCGATGACCGGCATCGGGCATACCCGTTGGGCAACCCATGGTGGACCGAGCGACTCTAACGCTCACCCACACCTGGCTGATGGTGGCAAGCTTGCCATGATCCACAACGGAATTATTGAGAACTTCGCCGGCATCAAGGCCGGCCTGGTAGCCGAGGGTGTTGAATTCCTCTCTGATACCGATACCGAGGTTGCCGCAGCATTGCTGGGCAAGCTCTACAGCACCGAGGCCGAAGGCAACCTGACCTACGCCATGCAGCTTGCAGTTCAGCAGCTCGAGGGTGCTTTCACCCTCTTGGCCGTTCACCAGGACCACCCAGGTGTTGTAGTTGCGGCACGCCGCAACTCCCCTCTGGTTCTGGGTCTGGGCGAGGGCGAAAACTTCCTGGGTTCGGATGTCTCGGGCTTCATCGACTTCACCCGTCGTGCCGTAGAGCTGGGCCAGGACCAGATCGTTACCATCACCCCGGATAGCCACTCCATCACCGACTTCGACGGCAACCCTGCCGAAGGCAAGGAATTCACCGTTGACTGGGACGCAGCCAGCGCTGAAAAGGGCGGCTTCCCATCCTTCATGGAGAAGGAAATCTTCGACCAGCCAGCAGCTGTTGCTGATACCCTGCTGGGCCGTTCAGACGCTGATGGCCGTCTGACCCTGGACGAGCTGCGTATTGCTCCAGAAGAACTGGCAGAAATTTCCAAGATTGTTGTTCTTGCCTGCGGTACCTCGGCCTACGCCGGCTCTGTTGCCAAGTACGCTATCGAATCCTGGTGCCGTATCCCGGTTGAGGTTGAGCTTTCCCACGAGTTCCGCTACCGCGAGCCAATCGTGGACGAGAAGACCCTGATCGTTTCGATCTCCCAGTCCGGCGAGACCATGGACACCCTGATGGCTGTGCGTTATGCCAAGGAGCAGGGCGCCAAGACCATGTCGATCTGCAACACCAACGGGTCGACCATCCCGCGCGAATCCGATGCGGTGCTGTACACCCACGCCGGTCCAGAAATCGCAGTGGCATCCACCAAGGCATTCTTGGCACAGATCACCGCCACCTACCTGCTGGGCCTGTACCTGGCACAGTTGCGCGGCAACCTGTTCCAGGGCCAGATCAAGGACATCCTTGCTGACCTGGGCAAGATCCCTTCCAAGATCCAGGACATCCTGGACCGCGCTGAAGAGATAAAGGATCTGGCACGCAATATGTCAGATGCCAATTCCGTGCTGTTCCTGGGCCGCCACGTTGGCTACCCGGTAGCAATGGAAGGCGCCTTGAAGCTCAAGGAAATCGCCTACATCCATGCTGAAGGCTTCGCCGCTGGCGAGCTGAAGCACGGCCCTATTGCGCTGATTGACGATGGCCAGCCAGTGTTCGTTGTAGTTCCTTCCCCACGTGGTCGAGACTCGCTGCACTCCAAGGTTGTCTCCAATATCCAGGAAGTGCGCGCCCGTGGCGCCAAGACCCTGGTTATTGCCGAAGATGGCGACAGCGCCGTCAAAGACTTCTCCGAGTGGGTCTTCTACGTACCAGAAACCCCAACCCTGCTGATGCCTCTGCTGGCCACCGTGCCACTGCAGATCTTCGCTTGCGAACTGGCTTCCGCCAAGGGCTTCGACGTTGACCAGCCACGTAACCTGGCCAAGTCGGTGACCGTGGAGTAATCCACCAAGCTCTAGAAATTGCGGGTATTCCCTTTTGAGGAGTGCCCGCAATTTTTTTGCCCTGCCGGCTCTGGATAAACTAGGAGGCATGATTGCAGGTATTGGAGTGGACATAGTTGATGTGCCACGTTTTGGACGTCAGCTTGAAAAGACTCCACGTTTGCGTGAGCGGCTCTTCACCGAAGAAGAACGCGACCTGCCCCTGCGTTCCCTGGCGGCCCGTTTCGCAGCCAAGGAAGCCATTGCCAAGGCACTGGGCGCTCCTTCGGGCATGAATTGGCAGCACTGCACCATCCGCAAGGATGAAGACGGTGATCCGCAGATTCACAACACCGGGTCTGTCGCCGAGGCAAGCAACCTGCGAGGGATCACTTCATGGCATCTGACCATGTCCCATGATGGCGACATGGCTATCGCGATGGTGGTTGCCGAGCGCTAAGCTCTGCGACCACGTTGAAAGAATAACGACACGTATCTCATTAAATAAGGCATCACACAGAAGCCTTGAGTATTGTTTGACTTATGATTCCTGTCTACAGTGTTGCGCAAATTCGTGCGGTTGAAGCCCAGGAGAACTCCAAGCGGGGCGAAACCAGCTTAATGAAGCAGGCAGCCTCCCATTTGGCTTCAACAGCGCTTGGAATGCTGGCCGAGAATACCAGCGCCGAACCGGCTTTCGTGGTGGCACTCATTGGCCCGGGCAACAACGGTGGCGATGGGCTGTACGCACTGGCAGAACTCCAACTGCAAAAGATTTCCACGCTGGCACTGCAGTGCCACGAACAGGTCCACGCTGAAGCTGCTGCCGCCTATCAAGCAACTGGCGGCACCATGCTGGATCTCTCCGATGGCGAAAGCGAACTAGCTAATGCCTCACTAATCATTGACGCCATTTATGGCCTTGGATACCGTCCCGGCTCTGCCCTGCCCGTACTTCCTGCGAACGCACGAGTGCTTGCCTGCGATGTTCCATCAGGTTTGAATCCGGATACCGGCGTGGCCGAGGACGGTGTCCTCCTTGCCGAACGCACGCTCACTTTCGGTGCCTTGAAGTCCGGACTGCTGGCCATTGATGGTCCGCTGGTCACCGGGGATATTACCGTGGCAGATCTGGAATTCGATTTTTCTTCCGTTGAGGCTGGAACGCAGCTGGTGGAAGAGACCGCTACCCGCGAGCTGTTGAACCAGCACCGCTCTTGGAGGGACGCCGGTCGGCATAAGTACCAGCGCGGGGTCTTGGGCCTGATTGCTGGTTCTGATCTGTATCCGGGAGCCGCGCAACTGACTGCCAAGGCTGCCGTAGCCTGTGGTGTCGGTTTGCTGCGCACTCACGTTCCGGAGTCCATCCAGCCGATGATGGCTCTGTCCGTACCGGAATCTGTTCCCTTGGATGATGATCAGATCAAGGAAGCATTGTCTTCTTCGCGCCGACAGATCCACGGCAAGGGTGCCAAGATCAAGGCATGGGCTATTGGCCCGGGCCTCGATGGGCGCACTCCCCCAACTGGTGCTATCGCTGATGTCTTTGCCAGCCCGCAGCCGGCAGTGATTGATGCATCCGGTTTGGAAGTTGTTCCTGCCGGTCCCAGCGAGCAGCCTCGTGTGCTGACACCTCATGCCAAGGAACTACGCATGCTCCTGAGCCGCGCTGGCGTGAAGATCACCCCGGATGAGATTGCCCAGGATCCAATTCGCTGGACCCGTTGGGCTGCGTTGGCCTACAACGCAGTGGTGCTACTCAAGGGTCCAACCAGCTACATCGTTGCACCTAATGGCGACAGCTTGATGGTGAGCCATTCAGCTCCTGAGCTGGCCACTGCAGGCAGTGGAGATGTCCTGACTGGCATCCTTGGCTACATGCTCTCAGATAGCTCCCTGACGGGCACTGAGGGCCTGCGAACCGTACCTAACCGCCGGATGATGGAACTGACCGCTTGCGCGGCTTACATCCACGGCCATCTGGGCCGAGTGACCGCTGCTGACGGAACTGTGAACGCTTCGCGCTTGATCGAGAATCTGCCGAAGGTAATGAAGCAGTTCGGCTTCTAATCTTCACCTTGTCCAAACGAAACGGGCGGTGTTCTTCTTTTGAGAAGAACACCGCCCGTTTTTCGTGCTTTCAGCACTTAGGACTGCACGGGGATCGCGGTCGTTGCCGGAGCCATATTGCCCAGTTCGAAGTACTCCCCCGGACCGGTAATGCTCCAGCCCTGCTCCCGCCATTCTGGACGGTCAAGGACATTGCGTCCGTCAATAAGCTTCTTCTGGGACACGACGCTGGCAAGATCAGCTGGCTGCAATTCGCGGAATTCATCCCACTCGGTGAGCACCAGGACCAGGTCCGCGTTCTTGGCTGCTTCCGTATAGGAATCCACGTAGTTCAAGCGCGGGAAGCGTCCAGCTGCGTTGGCGTTGCCTTCCGGGTCGTAGACCGAGACTTCAGCGCCTTCGTTGTACAGGCGTACGGCAATGTCCAATGCTGGTGAGTCCCGCACGTCATCGCTGTTGGGCTTGAAGGTCACGCCCAACACCGATACCTGCTTGTCGGCCAGTTCATTGCCCAGCATGTGCGAGGCCAGCGAGACTACGCGGTCACGACGGCGCAGGTTGATCTGGTCTACTTCAGCTAGGAACCCCATGGTCTGGCTCAGGCCAAGCTCGCTGACGCGTGCCTGCAGAGCTCGAATGTCCTTGGGCAGGCAACCGCCACCAAAGCCCACTCCTGCGTTCAAGAACCGGCGTCCAATGCGCTTGTCGTAGCCAATGGCGTCGGCGAGTACCTTGATATCGCCGCCCACGGTCTCGGTAACTTCAGCAAAGGCGTTGATAAAGGAAATCTTGGTGGCAAGGAAGGCATTGGCTGCGACTTTGACCAGCTCTGAGGTCTCCAGGTCGGTGACGACCTCTGGGGTGTCCAGGGCAAGGACGGGTGCATACACTTCGCGCAGCAATTCCAGACCGCGCCCATTATCCAGGCCGTATACCAACCGGTCCGGGCGCAAGGTGTCTTGGACTGCGAAGCCTTCACGCAGGAATTCGGGATTCCAAGCCAGTGCAATGCTGCTTCCAGCCTTGGCACCCTGGGCAATTTTTTCGCTCAACCGACGTGCGGTGCCTACTGGGACGGTGGACTTGCCGACAATCAACGCGTCGCCGGTGATGTGTTCCAGCAACGAGTCCACGGCACCGTCGACATAAGACATGTCTGCAGACTGGGAGTCGGCGCGCTGCGGGGTGCCTACGGTGATGAAGTGGATATCAGCTCCGGCCGCGACTTCCGCGTAGCTGTCGGTGAAACGCAAGCGTCCGGAAGCTACGTGCTTGCGCAGCAGTTCGGGCAGGCCTGGTTCGTGGAAGGGCAGGATGCCAGCGGCCAGTGCGTCCAGCTTGGCCTTGTCTATGTCCAGTCCAATGACTTCATAGCCCATTTCGGCCATGCAGGCGGCATGGGTTGCACCGAGGTAGCCGGTGCCGATCACGCTAATGCGTAAAGTCACGAAAGTCCTTCTCTCCGAGAACGCGAACCGATATCAGTTTCTAATAATTAGCATGCCACACCCCCGCAGCGCGCTTCCTCGTGGAACGCCCTGCGGGGGTGTGAGTTTTCTTGATATTTACGTATTGGTTGCTGGGAAGCTACTGAACTTTAGAGGGCCAGGTGTTCCTTGACCGATTCGGCCAGGGTCTCAGCTTCAGCCTGGGCTTGCTCGTGGGTAGCTGCCTCGACCATGACGCGGACAACTGGTTCGGTGCCCGATGGGCGCAGCAGTACACGGCCGGTGGTGCCCAAGCGTGCTTCTGCGGCGGCAATGGCCTCCTGCAGCGGCTCGCATTCTGGAACACCTGCCTTGTCCACGCCACGCACGTTGATCAGTACCTGCGGCAGCACGATGAGCACCGAGGCAAGTTCCTTCAGGGACTTGCCGGTTGCCTTCACGCGGGCTGCAATCATCAGGCCGGTCAACACGCCGTCGCCGGTGGTGGCGTGCTTGGAGAAGATCACGTGGCCGGACTGTTCGCCGCCCAACGAGTAATCGCCTTCGCGCATGCCTTCTAGCACGTAGCGGTCGCCCACGCCGGTCTGCTTGACGGTGATGCCAGCAGCTTCCATGGCCAGGGTCAGTCCGAGGTTGCTCATCACGGTAGCTACCAGGGTGTTGTCCTTGAGTTCTCCGCGGTCCTTCATATCCAGTGCCATGACTGCCATGATCTGGTCGCCGTCAACGACGGTACCTTCATGGTCTACGGCCAAGCAGCGATCGGCGTCGCCGTCGTGGGCGATGCCCAGGTCTGCACCGTGCTCCAGCACAGCGGCCTGCAGCTTCTCCAGGTGCGTGGAGCCGTAGCCGTCATTGATGTTGATGCCATCTGGCTCGGCACCAATTACGATGGTTTCGGCGCCGGCGGCCTTGAAGACTTCTGGGGAGCAACCCGAGGCTGCGCCGTGGGCGCAGTCCAGGACTACCTTCAGCCCTTCAAGGCGGTTTGGCAGTGCCTGCAGCAGGTGCATGATGTAGCGGTCTTCAGCGTCAGCGAAACGCGAGACTCGGCCTACCTCTCCTGCGGTTGGGCGTGGCTTTGGCATCTTCAAGCAGGCTTCGATGGCGTCTTCCAGCGCATCGTCCAGCTTCTTGCCGCCGCGGGCCAAGAACTTAATACCGTTATCCGGAGCCGCGTTGTGCGAAGCGGAGATCATGACACCGAAATCGGCGTTCAGGTCCCCCACCAAGAATGCTGCCGCAGGTGTCGGCAGGGTGCCGGCATCCATGACATCAACGCCGGAGGCGGCGAGGCCAGCCTCAATTGCGGCGGACAGGAAGTCACCACTGATGCGCGGGTCCTTGGCAACCACAGCGACCGGCTTGTAGCCGTCCTCTGGTTGGCTCAAGCCCAGCACCACCGATGCTGCCTGCGCCAGTTCCAGCGCGAGCTCGGGAGTTAACAGTTCGTTTGCTTTTCCTCGGACCCCATCGGTCCCAAATAACCTTGCCATCGCATACAATCATATGCCCTCTGCATTGATTTAAAGGGCTTTAAGTCCCGACAATCACAGTGAAATGAGAAAAGATTAATGGGATTTCATTACCTTCAGCATTAAAAGGCCAAAGGCCCCACCACCCTTTGCAGGATGACAGGACCTTTGGAAAGACCTTGAAGTAAGGTTTAGCGCTTCGAGAACTGCGAAGCCTTACGTGCCTTCTTCAGACCAGCCTTCTTACGCTCGATGACGCGTGCGTCACGAGTCAAGTAGCCAGCCTTCTTCAGGGCTGCGCGGTTTGCATCGCGATCGATCTCGTTCAGCGAACGGGCGATACCCAAACGAAGTGCACCGGCCTGGCCGGAAATGCCGCCACCGTTGATACGAGCGATAACGTCGTAAGCACCCTCAAGACCAAGGATCTTGAAAGGCTCGTTGACGTCCTGCTGGTGCAGCTTGTTAGGGAAGAAGTTCTCCAGGGTGCGACCGTTAACGGTCCACTTGCCGGAGCCTGGAACCAGGCGAACGCGAGCAATAGCCTGCTTGCGGCGGCCAACTGCTGCACCTGGCACGGTCAGTGGAGCGCGCTCGGTGTCAACAGCAGCAGTCGAAGCTACGGTCTCGGTAGTGTAGGTCGAAGGGGTCTCACCCTCGAATTCAGTGGTTTCTTCAGTGTTCTGAGCCACGATAATCTCCTATTAAGTATTTCTTCTCGGGGCCAGGACTACTGAGCGACCTGGGTGATTTCCAGTGCCTTTGGCGACTGAGCAGCGTGTGGGTGCTCTGCGCCGCGGTAGACCTTCAGCTTCGACAGCTGGGCATCCGAAAGCTTGTTCTTAGGCAGCATGCCCTTGATAGCCTTCTCTACAGCCAGAACTGGGTTCTTTTCCAGCAGGTCTGCGTAGTTGATGCTCTTCAGGCCACCTGGGAAACCGGAGTGGCGGTAAGCGCGCTTGTTCTCAAGCTTCTTACCGGTCAGTGCAACCTTGTCAGCGTTGATGATGATGACATGGTCGCCCATGTCCATGTGGGCTGCAAAGGTTGGCTTGTGCTTGCCGCGCAGCAGGGTTGCGGCCTGGACGGCGAGACGGCCGAGTACTACGTCGGTGGCGTCAATGACATACCACTGACGAGTCTGGTCAGCCGGCTTTGGGGTGTACGTACGCACAGTAATTGCCTTACGTTGATTCGTTTCTGGTCAAACAGTCGCTTGGCTGAAGGCGGTGAGATCCCTCAGTGACGAGCACTGTCGTGTTGTTCTTGTGTTTAGACCAGTACGTCAGGTGAGGACTGAAGATATCCGGCCGTCCATATATTGTTCGCACACCCAGCAGACCAGCGACTATGCAACTAAGCCGTCACGCTTGGGCGTGTAGTGTCGAACGTGGACATACACAACTCATAAGAGTTTAGCGGATTAAAGTGTTTCCGGCCAAAAAAGCATGTGCCTCGTGAGCAACAACACCCTTAAGATCCCGGGGATCATGGGGTGATCAGCTCCCCGCGGCAGCTTCATCTACCTCGGCCTCGGTTCGACGGGCCCGGGTCTGCAGCGCCCGTGCGGCCAGCTCTGCAGCTTCCGGATAGTAGACCTCTTCGAGAACCAGTGCACGCGGGTGCGAAAGCTTTGTCTTCGAATCGCGCACCATCAACTCAAGGCGCTCGGCGAGGAATCCTGGCTGCTCCCGGCCATCACCCACCATCATCGCTGCGCCAATCAGGGCGCGGACCATATTGTGGCAGAAGGCATCCGCCTTCAAGTGCGCTAGGACTAATCCGTCCGCTCCACGAGTGAAGGTGAATTCCTGCAGGGTGCGGATAGTGGTGGCATGGGGCCGAGGCTTGCAGTAGGTCAAGAAGTCATGCCGTCCCAGCACGCTCTGCGCTTCGCGGTTCATCGCCTCGACATCCAGCTCCTCGCGGTGCCACGTGGTCAACTGGCGGGTCAGTGGATCCCAGCGCTGCTGGCCATCGGCAATCCGGTAGGAATACCGGCGAGCCAGCGCCGAGAAGCGGGCATCAAAGCCTTCAGGAGCACGTTCTGCTTCATGGACCCATACCGCGCCATCCTGGCGTCCCAGAATCCCGTTGATGCGGCGTACCAGCGCAGGGCCCGGGGCCAGTGGCGCCTTGCGCGGCAGGCTTGTGTATTCTTCCTCGGTCAGGTCGAAGTGCACTACCTGGCGGCGTGCGTGCACTCCGGCATCGGTGCGGCCGGCAACTACGACGCGTACCTGTCGCCGGATCAGCATTTCCAAGGCTTCTTCAACCAGCTGCTGCACGCCCAAGACGTTGGGCTGTCTCGCCCACCCGCTGTATGCGGCACCGTCATATCCGAGCACCATGCGCATGCGGATCCATGCTGGTGTTTGCGTGGCCCCCAAAGCGGTGGTGCCTAGAGGATCGATGGATTCAGGGTCAGTGCTCATGGGTTCAATTATGCGTGCTGGCCCATGGTGGGAGCCAATTGGATTCAGTTCCTCTTGGCACCGCAAGGCACAGCGTTCTCGCGCTTTTCATCGGAAGATCCGAGTTAGACAGCACATGGAGACTAAATTGCGTTTTCCCCGCGACAAGAGTCACTTAATTCTTGCAATCCAGATAACTCCCACATGTAGAGTAAAGATCAGTTGCCAACACCAAACACATCCGTCGGCCCCCATCATCGCTATATGAGGAACACATGCTCAAGAAAATTGGCGTAACAGCGGCAGTAATCGCGCTTGGACTCTCAACCCTTTCCGGATGCTCGTCGGGAAAACTCTCCACTGAGGAGACTTGCGCATTGTTAGTCGACAAGGCCACGGAGTTGAGCCTCGCTGAGAAAACCGAGAGCTCCGTGCGAGCCCTGCTCGAGGGCGACGATGAGAGCTTCAAGTCGGCGATGGAGGAGGTCACTGCATTCTTGCAAGAAGCCGTAGACAAGACCGGCGACAAGAATTTGGCGGACGGGCTTCAAGTCTCTATTGACCAGAACAACCAAATGATTGAGTCCCTGACCGACGACGATCTAACTCTGATGGAGAAGATCGCGAAGAGCCAAGACACTAACACCACAGAGGACTCAGAGAAAATGGGCTACGTGAATACCGCATGCCCAGGCCTGGCGGAATTGGGCCAGTAGCGGCACTGCTGACTGGCCATTTGAAGGGTAAGCGGCTCCGCACGAATTTGTTTCAATTCGTGTGGAGCCGTTTCTTTGCACTAGCTCCAAATGCTCGCCCCCGCAGGATACCGCTTTACCGTCGGCACAAAGTGCATCAGGCCGGCAGCACCGCCTGCTGCTTCTCATCGCGTCAACAGAATTTGTTGTCCGGCATGACCACCCTTCGTCGAACCAATTTGCTCATTTCCCTTGTGTAGGCTTAAAACAATGTTGACAAGGCCATCAATGCTCACTGTCACTCGATCATCTCGACTCAAGGAATTACATGCTCAAGAAAGTTGCGGCCAGCGTCGCAGTGCTGACGCTGGCCGCCACGGTTATCACCGGTTGTTCCTCGGGAAAGCTGGATACCGAAGAAACCTGTTCATTCATCAACGACCAAGTAGCCGAGCAGAACTTGCTGCAAAAGGCCGAAGATCTCAGTGAACAGCTCATCGCCGGAGACACCAAGGATTACGCCAAGATCATTGACGAATTCAATGCGATTCTCATTGACGCGGAATCCAAGACCAAGGACAAGAAGCTTGTTGATGCCTTGAGCGCCGCTTCCGTACAGAATCGAGAAGTCTCCAAGCTCATGGCTCAGGGCAACGGTGAGAATTCCGCCGAGATCAACGAGCAACTCGCCGCTCTGGATACCGATGAAGCCTCAGAAACTACCGCCTATCTGGACGAAGCCTGCCCCAACATGGACAGTTTCAACTAGTCCGATAGCCGGATGCTGCCCTCGTGGCAGCAACTGGTTAAAGCAAAAGATTCCCGTTGGTTCCTTGCGGATCCAACGGGAATCTTTTTCACCTCGAAAGGTGATGAGCTTTAGCTCGAAGGGGCTTAGGCCTCTTCGGTCTCAGCGGCCTTCTCGGTAGCCTGGGTGGCTTCCTTGACGACGGCCTGCTTTGGCGAAACTGGCTCCATCACGAGCTCGATAACAGCCATAGGAGCGTTGTCGCCCTTGCGGTTACCGATCTTGGTGATGCGGGTGTAGCCACCCTCGCGGTTTGCCATTGCTGGTGCGATGTTCTCGAACAGTTCGTGAACGATCGACTTGTTGGTGCGCGAACGCGAAGCGATGACGGCCTGGACGCGGCGACGCGATGCCAGGTCTCCGCGCTTTGCGAAGGTGATCAAGCGCTCTGCGTGTGGACGCAGACGCTTGGCACGGGTCAGGGTGGTGGTGATCTTCTTGTTCTCGAAGAGCTGTGCCGACATGTTAGCGAAAATCAATCGCTCATGTGCTG
The DNA here is from genome assembly GCF_052114325.1 of Glutamicibacter sp. MCAF14. Classification (NCBI taxonomy): domain Bacteria; kingdom Bacillati; phylum Actinomycetota; class Actinomycetes; order Micrococcales; family Micrococcaceae; genus Glutamicibacter; species Glutamicibacter sp. MCAF14. The sequence continues at coordinate 254,208 of NZ_JBFREO010000002.1, read as the reverse complement.
CACTGCCGCCGAGACGCGGACCCTTGGTAGGGGTAGGCATGGTGGTTCTCCTAGATGAATAACCCGTACTGAACGAATCTTTCGTTCAGTCGGATGAAGTAGTGTGTCGCTAGACGCGGGTCTTTACAGACCTTCGTCGTATTCGTCGCCATCGTCGATGGCGCTACGAGCGGCCAGATCGAAGCCCGGAGGGGAATCCTTCAGGGCCAGACCCAGTTCAACCAGCTTGGCCTTGACTTCGTCAATGGACTTCGCACCGAAGTTGCGGATGTCCATCAAGTCAGCTTCGGAGCGGGTAACGAGTTCACCCACGGAGTGGATGCCCTCACGCTTCAAGCAGTTGTACGAACGAACGGTAAGTTCCAGATCCTCGATCGGCAGTGCCATGTCAGCAGCCATGGCTGCATCGGTTGGCGATGGACCGATTTCGATACCTTCAGCCTGAGTGTTCAGTTCGCGGAACAAACCGAACAGCTCAACCAGGGTGGTACCTGCGGATGCAACTGCATCGCGCGGGGTGATCGATTCCTTGGTCTCCACGTCAACGATCAAGCGATCGAAGTCGGTGCGCTGCTCAACACGGGTTGCTTCCACGCGGAAGGTCACCTTCAGCACTGGGGAGTAGATCGAATCAACTGGGATTCGACCGATCTCGCCATCAGCGCTCTTGTTCTGAGCGGCAGACACGTAGCCACGGCCGCGCTCAATGGTCAGTTCCATGTCGAACTTGCCATTGGCGTTGAGGGTGGCGATGTGCAGATCAGGGTTGTGGAACTCCACACCTGCTGGAGGGGTGATGTCCGCTGCAGTAACGATGCCTGGGCCCTGCTTGCGCAGGTAGGCAACGACTGGCTCGTCGTGCTCGGAAGAGACCGACAGGTTCTTGATGTTCAAGACCAGTTCGGTGACGTCTTCCTTGACACCGGCTACAGTGGTGAACTCGTGCAGTACACCGTCAATTCGAATGCTGGTGACAGAGGCACCAGGAATCGAAGAGAGCAGGGTACGGCGGAGCGAGTTACCAAGGGTGTAGCCAAAGCCTGGCTCCAGTGGTTCGATTACGAACCGGGAGCGGTTTTCAGCAACTACTTCTTCGGTCAGGGTTGGGCGCTGCGTAATGAGCACTTACATTTCCTTTCAGCGAGCGTCCGCTATATGACGCCTCACGGGGGTGGAAACGACGGTAGCCTGAGGTGGCCGTTCGTCTTTTTGCAGGCTAATAAGTCCAAGATAGTCACCGGAGCACCCGTAAGGGAATGCTTCGGTGACTTCTCAGGCTAAGCCTAGCGAATCAATTAGACGCGGCGACGCTTCGATGGGCGGCAACCGTTGTGTGCGCTTGGGGAAACATCCGAGATGGATCCAACCTCAAGGCCAGCAGCCTGCAGCGAACGGATCGCGGTTTCGCGTCCCGAGCCTGGGCCCTTGACGAAAACGTCAACCTTGCGCATGCCGTGCTCCTGAGCGCGCTTTGCAGCGGACTCAGCAGCCATCTGGGCAGCGTATGGGGTCGACTTGCGCGAACCCTTCATGCCTACCTCGCCGGCCGAAGCCCACGAGATAACAGCGCCAGTCGGATCGGTGATCGATACGATGGTGTTGTTGAAGGTGCTCTTGATATGCGCCTGTCCAAGCGCGATATTCTTTTTGTCCTTGCGACGCGGCTTACGTACCGCTCCACGAGTCTTTGGGGGCATTTCTTCTCCTACGAAAAAAGTATTTGAACTAGATCGCTAAGATTTAGCGAGTCTTCTTCTTACCGGCGACGGTACGCTTCGGGCCCTTGCGGGTACGTGCGTTGGTCTTGGTGCGCTGACCGCGGACCGGAAGGCCCTTACGGTGACGAATACCTTCGTAGGATCCGATCTCTACCTTGCGGCGAATGTCAGCCTGAACCTCGCGGCGCAGGTCACCTTCAACCTTGTAGGTGCCTTCGACGAAGTCGCGCAGCTGCACGAGCTGTTCGTCGGTGAGATCCTTCACGCGGATGTCCGGGCTGATGCCGGTCGCAGCGATGGTCTCTTCTGCACGGGTCTTGCCCACGCCGTAGATGTAAGTCAGCGCGATGATTACGCGCTTCTCGCGTGGAATGTCCACGCCTGCTAAACGAGCCAAGTGGCTACCTTTCAACGAACGGAGGTCTGGAGCAGCATCTTCCGTGACTTCTCACGGCCCCGGCCTCCGAATCCGGGGGTGAACCAGGACTTGCGTCCTGACTGATACTGCCTATTTGACTACGCGTGGGAATCCCGTAAAAACGGAATTAGCCCTGACGCTGCTTGTGGCGTGGATTTTCGCAGATCACCATGACCACGCCGTTACGACGGATCACCTTGCACTTGTCGCAGATCGGCTTCACGCTAGGGTTAACCTTCAAGGCTTTGTCCTTTTGCGGTTGCAGTTAAATGTGGAGCAGTAAAAGAGCTTTGTCCAAGAACATTCATCCAGCGGCCATCGCACTAAACCGTGCTTTGCTCGCTGGGAAAGTCTTTGAGTCTGCAGATTTACTTGTAGCGGTAAACGATACGACCTCGGTTGAGATCGTATGGGCTCATTTCAACCTGCACTCGGTCCTCTGGGAGGATTCGAATGTAGTGCTGACGCATCTTACCCGAGATAGTGGCGAGCACTACGTGTCCATTCGGCAGCTCCACGCGGAACATCGCGTTCGGCAGTGCCTCTGAAACGGTGCCCTCTACCTGGATGACGCCTTCCTTCTTGCCCATTTTCCCCGCTAACTTTTTTTGTTGGTAATTTCACCAACAAGTAATTGGTTCTGGTCCATGATCCCTGTACCGAAAACTTAGGAGTTTTAGGCGCAATTAAATCAGGAACCAACAAACAACGATACGGCATTAGCCCGCACATCGCCAATCGTTCATTGACATTTAAAATGTTAGATCCAGCACGCCACCGCTTGGTGGCCTGCTGGATCTAAGGATTTCCAGTTGGCTTCTAGCCCTGGATTGGGGATGGAGTGACGCCGAAAGGTGCTAGTCCGGCCGCTCCCCCATCATGGGCAGTCAATACCCAGATACCGCCCATGTGCACTGCAACGGTGTGCTCCCACTGCGAAGCGTTGGACTTGTCATTGGTGACTACGGTCCAGTCGTCTTCCAGCACGGAGGTCTCGATGCCGCCACGAACCAGCATTGGCTCGATGGCCAGGCACATGCCCGGCTTCACTCGCGGACCGCGGTGGCCGGGGTTGTAGTTCAGCACATCCGGGGCCATGTGCATCTGCGAGCCGATGCCGTGGCCGCAATAGTCTTCGAGGATTCCCAGTTCAGCACCTGGCTGGCTGGTCACGAAGTCATCGACGGCCTGGCCGATCTGGCCGATGAAGCGGGCATTAGCCAGGGCGGCGATGCCGGCCCACATTGCCTGCTCGGTGATATCGCTCAGGCGCTGGTCGGCGGGATCGATGTTCTCCCCCACCAGTACGGTGCGTGCCGAGTCCGAGTGCCATCCGTCGATGATGGCACCGCCATCGATCTTCAGCACGTCCCCGTCCTTAAGCACGTAGTCCGATGGGAAGCCGTGGACTACTTCGTGGTTCACCGAGGCGCAGATGTTCGCCGGGAAACCGTGGTAACCAAGGAAGTTGCTGGTGGCGTTGTGGCGTTCGAGCACCTTGCCGAAGGCCTGGTCGAGCTCTTCGGTTCGCACACCCGGACGAGCCATGGCCACTGCCTCATCCAGAGCTTCAGCCAACACCAATCCGGCCTGGCGCATCTTCAGGATCTCGGAGTTGGACTTGTACTCGATTTTCGGCTGTCCTAAAGCCAATGTGATTCCCCTGCCTCAAAGTGTGATGTCCTTGCCTGCCGCAGTTGCCCACCGGCGCAAGGTCCATCAATGCAAAAAGTGCGCAGGGACCGGGCTGCAACATCCATTGTTGCCGCACGGTCCCTGCGCGATGTAGAACTCGGTGCTTAGGCGTTGACGTTCAACGCTGCAAGAACACGTTCGGTGACTTCATCGATTGCGCCCAGGCCGTTGACCTTGCGCACGATGCCACGTTCCTCGTAGCGCTCTACGACGACGCGGGTCTCTTCGTTGTACAGGCTCAGGCGGTGGCGGATGACCTCTTCGGTGTCATCTGCGCGGCCTTCGATCTCTGCACGCTTCAGCAGGCGAGCTACCAGCTCGTCGTCATCGGCGGTCAGCTGCAGCACAGCGTCTAGGGCGATGCCCTTGTTGGCCAGCATGGCATCCAGCGCGTCAACCTGTGCGCTGGTGCGTGGGTAGCCGTCGAGCAGGAAGCCGGTTGCGACGTCGTCCTGGTTCAACCGGTCTTCGACCATGTTGTTGGTGACCGAGTCAGGTACAAAGTCTCCATTGTCAATGTACTTGCTGGCTTCGATACCCAGCGGGGTGCCGCCCTTGACGTTGGCACGGAAGATATCACCGGTCGAGATGGCAACAATGTCCAAGCGCTCGGAGATCTTTACGGCCTGGGTGCCTTTGCCGGCACCGGGTGGTCCAATAATTAGCAGTCGACTCATCGCAGAAGCCCTTCATAGTTCCGTTGCTGCATTTGAGCATTGATTTGCTTGACGGTTTCCAAACCCACACCAACCATAATCAAGATCGATGTACCGCCAAATGGGAAGCTTTGATCAGCGTTGAACAACACGAAAGCAATCAGTGGAATCAACGCCACGAACGCCAAGTACAAGGCGCCCGGGAAAGTAATACGGGAAATCACGTACTGCAGGTAGTCAGCGGTCGGACGACCAGCGCGAATACCAGGAATGAAGCCACCGTACTTCTTCATGTTGTCCGCGACCTCTTCAGGATTGAAGGTAATCGCAACATAGAAGTAGGTGAAGCCGATGATCAGCAGCGTGTAAACCAGCATGTACCACGGCGAGGAGGTCGCCGAGTGCTCCTGGAGCCACATCGCCCACTGAGGCAATGTGCCATCATCATTCTGGTTGAACTGCACAATCATCTGCGGCAGCGCCAAAATGGAACTGGCGAAGATCACTGGGATCACATTCGCCATATTCAGCTTCAACGGAATGTAGGTGGAAGTACCGCCAACGGTACGGCGGCCAACGGTGCGCTTGGCATACTGCACCGGCACACGACGCTGGGACTGCTCAACGAAGACCACCAAGGCCACAATCAGCAAGCCCACCAGCAGCACGCCGATGAAGGTCATGACACCCTGAGCCTGGAAAATCGCACCCATCGAGGATGGGAAGCCCGAAGCAATCGAGATGAAGATCAGGATGGACATGCCGTTGCCGATACCGCGCTCGGTGATCAGCTCACCCATCCACATGATCAGGCCCGTGCCTGCAGTCAAGGTGATGATCATCAGCATGATCACGATCAGCGAGTCATCCGGGACCAGCGAAAGAGTACAGCTTGGGAACAGGCTGCCAGTACGCGCGAGAGTCACCAAGGTGGTTCCCTGCAGCAGCGCCAGCGCGATGGTCAGATAACGCGTGTACTGCGTCAGCTTGGCCTGGCCGGCCTGGCCTTCCTTGTGCAAGGTCTCGAAGTGCGGGATCACCACGCGCAGCAACTGGACGATAATTGCCGCAGTAATGTACGGCATGATTCCCATTGCGAAAACTGAGACCTGCAGCAGGGCGCCGCCACTGAACAGGTTTACGAACGAATAAAGTCCACCGGTGGTTTCACCCATTGCCAGACACTGCTGAACGTTGCTGTAATCAATGCCCGGAGCGGGAATGAATACACCGACACGATAGATCGCAATGATCCCAAGCGTGAACAGCAACTTGTTGCGCAGATCAGGCGTCCGAAAAACTCGGGCTATGGCGCTGAACAAGCGTCCTCCTGAAGTATGTGCTTGAACCTGAGGAAGAGAATCTTCCCAGACCTAACGATTCTAGCGGTCTGTGAGCCAATCCTGCCAAATGCGCCACACGAAATAAGCACAAATATTTGCAGAATTGAAACTAAACCTACTAACCATCCAAGCATTTATAAGAAATCTTAGAATGTTTCGCTGTTAGAAAAGAAAAGCCCCGGTTCGCGTTGATTGCTCAACGCGAACCGGGACCATTCAAAGGCTATACCCCGTATTAGAGGGTGTTTGCCGAGCCGCCAGCAGCAGCGATCTTCTCGGAAGCGGAAGTCGAGAAGGCATCAACCTTCACGTCAACCTTAACCGTGATATCGCCGGTGCCCAGGACCTTGACAGGCTGGTTCTTGCGAACGGCGCCCTTGGCAACCAGTGCCTCGACGGTGACTTCGCCACCCTCTGGGAACAATTCCGAGATCTTGTCCAGGTTTACAACCTGGAACTCGACGCGGAATGGGTTCTTGAAGCCGCGCAGCTTTGGCAGACGCATGTGCAGCGGAAGCTGACCACCTGCGAAGCCTGCCTTCACCTGGTAACGAGCCTTGGTACCCTTGGTACCGCGACCTGCAGTCTTACCCTTGGATGCTTCACCGCGACCGACACGAGTCTTCGCAGTCTTCGCACCCTCAGCTGGGCGCAGGTGGTGAATCTTAAGTGCTTTTTCTTCAGCCATCTCTACTTCGCCTCCTCAACCTTCAGCAGGTGTGGGACCTTGTTGACCATGCCAACAGTCACAGGATCGGCGGTGCGCACAACGGTGTGACCGATGCGCTTCAGACCCAGCGAGCGAACTACGTCGCGCTGAACCTGGCTACCACCAATGATGGACTTGACCTGGGTGATTGCCAGCTTGGCGTCGCTTGGAACAATGTTCTTAGCCATTGATTAAGCACCTGCCTTCTGGGACTGGATGTGACGCAGCATTGCTGCTGGAGCAACCTCGTCCAGCGGAAGACCGCGGCGAGCTGCAACAGCTGCAGGCTCTTCCAGAGCCTTCAGTGCAGCAATGGTGCCCTGAACGATGTTGATCTGGTTCTGCGAACCCATCGACTTCGACAGGATGTCGTGGATGCCTGCGCACTCCAACACGGCGCGCACTGGACCGCCGGCGATAACACCGGTACCAGGAGCTGCTGGACGGAGCAAGACAACGCCAGCGGCGGCCTCACCCTTGACCAGGTGTGGAATGGTGGTGCCTACGCGTGGAACGCGGAAGAAGGACTTCTTAGCCTCTTCAACGCCCTTGGCGATAGCAGCAGGAACTTCCTTGGCCTTACCGTAGCCAACGCCGACCATACCGTTGCCGTCACCAACAACGACAAGTGCGGTGAAGCTGAAGCGACGACCACCCTTGACGACCTTGGAGACGCGGTTGATTGCTACAACGCGCTCAAGGAACTTGTCCTTGTCTTCGTTGCGGCTATCCTTCTGGTCACGACCACGACCGCGGCCTTCGCCACGTCCACGGCCTTCACCACGACCGCGGCCTTCGCCGCGACGGGATCCTGCGTTCTCGGTAGCGGGAGCCGATGCAGTCTCGACTGCTTCAGTAGCTTCAGACACCTGAGTTTCCTTCTTGTTAGTTGCTTCGCTCACAGTGCCAGCCCACCTTCACGTGCGCCCTCAGCAACAGCAGCCACGCGACCGTGGTACTTGTTGCCGCCGCGGTCGAAGACAACTGCTTCGATGCCAGCAGCCTTGGCGCGCTCTGCAACGAGCTGGCCAATCTGCTTGGACTTTGCGGTCTTGTCGGCATCGCTTGCGCGAAGATCTGCTTCCATGGTCGAAGCGCTGGCCAGGGTGATACCCTGCGAGTCGTCTACGATCTGTACGAAGATGTGACGAGCCGAGCGGTTGACAACCAGGCGTGGACGAACGGAGGTACCAACGATGTGCTTGCGCAAACGCTGATGACGACGACCGCGCTGAGCGGACTTGCTCTTGCCCTTGATTCCGATAGCCATGATTACTTACCAGCCTTTCCGACCTTGCGGCGGATGATCTCGCCAGCGTAGCGAATGCCCTTGCCCTTGTAAGGCTCGGTCTTGCGCAGCTTGCGGATGTTAGCGGCAACTTCACCGACGTGCTGCTTATCGATACCAGCAACGGTGATCTTGTTGTTGCCCTCGACCGAGAAGGTGATGCCGTCAACGGCAGCAACCTTCACTGGGTGCGAGTAGCCCAGAGCAAGCTCCAGCTCGGCACCCTTAGCCTGTACGCGGTAACCGGTACCGTGGATTTCGAGCTTCTTCTCGTAACCCTCGGTCACACCGATGATCATGTTGTTGATCAGGGTGCGGGTCAGACCGTGCAGCGAACGAGCCTCGCGGGAGTCGTTCGGGCGGCTGACGGTAACAGTGTTCTCGTCCTTGGCAACGGTGATAGGAGCCTTGACGGTGACCGAAAGTTCACCCTTAGGACCCTTGACGGCGACCAGCTGGCCGTCGACATTCATCTCAACGTTGGCAGGTACGGAAATCGGAAGACGTCCAATACGTGACATTGTATGTTTCCCCTTTCCCGTTACCAGACGTAGGCGAGGACTTCCCCACCCACGCCCTTCTTTGCAGCCTGACGGTCAGTAAGCAGACCGGAGGAGGTGGACAGGATAGCGATACCAAGACCACCGAGCACGTGAGGCAAGTTGGTGGACTTTGCGTATACGCGAAGACCTGGCTTGGAGATACGGCGTACGCCAGCGATCGAGCGCTCGCGCGATGGACCGTACTTCAAAGTGATAGTCAGAGTCTTGCCGACTTCAGCTGCAACTTCCTCGAACGAGGCAATGTAGCCCTGTTCCTTCAGGATGTTAGCAATGCGTACTTTAAGCTTGCTCGACGGCATCGACACAGTGTCGTGGTATGCCGAGTTAGCGTTACGCAGACGAGTCAGCATATCTGCGACTGGATCTGTCATAGACATGTGGGCTTCAGCCCTTCCTCGTTACGGTTTCCTTAGCGGACCTGTAACGTAGTGAGATTAGTTGGTGGTCTTGAATGGGAAGCCCAGAGCCTTAAGCAAGGCACGGCCTTCGTCATCAGTCTTGGCAGTGGTTACGACAGTGATGTCCATACCACGTACGCGGTCAACCTTGTCCACATCGATTTCATGGAACATCGACTGTTCGGTCAGACCGAAAGTGTAGTTGCCATTGCCATCGAACTGGCGATCGCTCAAGCCGCGGAAGTCGCGGATACGAGGCAGTGCCAGGGTGATCAGGCGGTCAACGAATTCCCACATGCGATCGTTACGCAAGGTGGTGTGGGTACCAATTGGCATGCCTTCGCGCAGCTTGAACTGTGCGATCGACTTGCGAGCCTTGGTGACCACTGGCTTCTGACCGGTAATTGCGGTCAGATCGCGTACGGCGCCTTCAATGAGCTTCGAGTCCTTGGCTGCTTCGCCAACACCCATGTTCACGACAACCTTGGTCAGGGATGGTACCTGCATTGGGTTGGCGTAGTTGAACTGCTCCTGCAAAGCAGGGCGGATGTCAGCTGCGTACTTAGCCTTCAGACGTGGCTGGATCTTGGTGGCTGCTTCAGTCATTACAGATCCTTTCCGGAAGCCTTGGCGTAACGAACGCGTACAGTCTTGGACACGCCGTTCTTTTCTACGGTTTCCTCGCGGAAGCCGACGCGGGTTGGCTTCTTGGTCTCTGGGTCAACCACTGCAACGTTGGAAACGTGCACTGGAGCCTCGACAACCTCGATGCCGCCGGTGGTCGAACCGGATTCGGTCTGACCTGCCTTGGTGTGCTTGGTGACGCGGTTAACGCCTTCAACGAGCACGCGGTTGGACTCGGTAATGACCTTCAGGACCTTGCCCTGCAAGCCACGTTCCTTGCCAGCGATGACCTGAACCAGGTCACCCTTCTTGATCTTTGCGCCCATGGTTACAGCACCTCCGGAGCCAGCGAAACGATCTTCATGAACTTCTTGTCACGAAGCTCGCGGCCCACTGGGCCGAAAATACGAGTACCACGAGGATCCGCAGCGTCACCCTTGAGGATAACTGCAGCGTTCTCATCGAACTTGATGTAGGAACCGTCTGCACGACGGATTTCCTTCTTGGTGCGAACGACGACTGCCTTTACGACGTCGCCCTTCTTCACGTTGCCGCCAGGAATTGCATCCTTGACGGTAGCGACAATGGTGTCGCCAATGCTTGCGTAGCGACGCTTCGAGCCACCGAGAACACGAATGGTAAGGATTTCCTTAGCACCGGTGTTATCGGCAACCTTAAGTCGCGACTCCTGCTGAATCACTTCTTACTCCTGTCGTCTCGCTGGTTCTCATAAATGAGCCTTGCGGAACGGATATGGTCTCCACGATACGTATCGCTTACCCCCACTGGCGCGGGCGCACCGAATGCTGATCCCAAATGCCGGCAGGGCCGAGGCGTAAAATATCGAGGCTGTACTTGCGCGGCCAAAACGGATTTGGACCGCACTGCATTATGTCGAAGGTGGATAGTCCCCGGGCATGATGCGCACAGATTCTTAAGTCTAGCCTAGAGTGGCGCGAATCCGAAATGGTGTGGTAGGAGAAAAGTGAGCGTCCTTCGTCACATCCCAATGACCGAAGAATCCCGAAAATACGGGGTTTTGGTGCTGCTCACTGCCCTGGCAGCCGGTCAGTTCAAACGGCATCAACGAGAGTTTCCCGGCTCCAGCCAGCGTTACGACGAAAATCCGGAGTCCGATTCGCAATGAGTGAAAAATATTCTCGTCCAGCCATGAGCCTAGGCACCGGCAGGCAGGACCGCTCAATGATCGAATTCACCCGTAGCGCTCACTGCCAAATGATCTGACCCATCAACAGCGTGAACGGAGAACTCTGTCACGGATGCTCCCCTGGACATGATGTGGTCAAGGCCGATCATTGCATTGAATTTTCGATCAGCCGGCCATGTTGATGCAGGCCAGATTCCATCCGCCTCGGAAAAGCCGTCGTTCGTCAGCGCACGGAACCCCGGATGAGCTCTAACCGAATTGAAGTCTCCGGCAAGTACTAGTGGATGATCCCGTTGCCCACCTGTCCAGCCATCGACCGCCTGAAGTCCATTCCTCCAACGTTGCGCATCGCCAACGGGCGGATAGATATGGATCCCGGCAACCGTGAAAATGCCGCCCGGCGACTTCACATCAACGACAGGCAAGGAATACCAACCGGTCGTCTTCGTATCAAGCTCGGTAGTGCGTTCGTGCAGTGGGTACTTCGAGAAGATCACGGTGTCTCGCTCTCCCCCGGCGGGCGCTTCCAGGCTCCGATAGCCAAGGTGGTCCAAGGCACCCCGCGTGGCCAGCTGCTGATGCAAAGGTTCGCTGGTTTCAACGAGAACCAGGATCTGCGGATCCGCAACACTGATCAATTCTGCGAGCTGTTCCGGGTCCGAGCCTGCTTTCAAGGCATTGAATGCTAAGACCGACAGATCAAAGTCGGCGCTGTCCTTCTGGATGGCAGTAGTGGCCAGGTTCAGGTTCGGTAATAGTCCGCAGAGTAGAAACACCACCACGAAACCGCAGGCGATCCACCGTCGGCGAAGCACTCCAATAATCAGCGCCAGCACGGGCAAAGCCAAGAGCATTGGCTGGAATGCCTGCAACTTGGGAATCCAGCCAGCGCCGAGAAAATCGAGATACGGAAGTGTCCCGATGGCTAGGCAAGCAAAGAGGACGCTACCCGAAATCCATCCCAGACTGAGCTTTCGGGTTGTTATCTTCATCCCCCGATCTTATTCGAAGTAGTTGAAGAATCTCTTTATACCCTCGTCCGCTCCGGTTCCCGCTGCCGTGCCACCTCCTAGTCCGCTACTGCTGTGAAGCCCACAGGGCCACCCGTCGGGAGCTTTCTTCGGTAGACAGGTCTTCGATCCGGCTCATGATGGACCAGCGGACTCCAAAAGGATCCACGATCGAGGCAAACCGGTCCCCTGAGACGAAGTTCCCCAATGGTTCACGAATGCTAGCACCGGCAGCTTCAGCCTTGGCTACAACCGTATCGGCGTTCTCGCAGTAGTACCCCAAGGAGTAGCAGGCGTTCGGCGCATCTGGCGGTCTGACCAGCCCATAGGCTGGGGAAGGTACCCGATCTGTAACCGGCCACTGCCGAAATCAACTTCGGCGTGCACCACCAGTCCACCCATTTCAGTGGAGTCAAGCACCTTTGCACCGAACACTTCCTCGTAGAATTCCAAGGCCGCACGGGCATTGGGCACAGCGAGGAACGGTGTCAGGCTGCTGAATCCATGAGGGACACCGGCGGTAGTGTGCTTTCCGGTTACGCCGCCGGTCAATTCATCTCGTTTTTCCATGTCCCTGGGCTATGTCCATATGGCAGGCTGGCTCTTGTAAATATGCGACTACAATTATTGGCGGTAGGTCATGGATTCAGCGCCGGATCCCCACGGCATTCTCTACCCGGCCCGACTGCCGTCAATCGAGCGCCATTTCCCGGGCACGCACGTCAAAGAATTGGTCTCTTGGTTTTAGCTTGTGGATTGGGATATCTTGCCCGGGCGCACCTCACGGCAAGACCTCCTGTCATTTCCCCAAATGAATTTGGTGGTTCAGCCCGAGGGCGTCACGCTTTCCGGGCCTGCCAGCGGAGCTTCTCACCGCGACCTATCGGGGACCAGTTGGGCCGTCGCTGCATTGCTGCTGCCAGCAGCCGCGCAGGGATTGAGTGTTGACCCATCGCAGTTACTGGATCAAGTAGAGCGGTTCGATGCCCGGCAGCTGTTGTCCGCGATAAGCAAGATCAAGACAGAGTCCAATCACCAGAGCCCGGGAACAGCCTGTGTCAAGGTTTTCAGCTCGTGGATCAGCGCTACTCTTCCATCGGCCACTAGCGCCGGCCATCAAGCCAATGAGCTGCTCGACGCTGTAGCAACAGACCGCGGGATCGTGAAAGTGTCCCAGCTAGCTCACCGCTTATCGCTGAGCACACGCAGCGTACAACGCATTTCAGAAAGGCATTTGGGCATGAGTCCGCTGGCGCTCATTCGCCACTACCGATTGCAGGAAGCCGCTTATTGGCTGCGTGAAGATCCAGCAGCGTCTATCACTGGCATCGCGGCGACACTGGGCTATACGGATCAAGCCCATCTTGCCGCCGACTTCCAAAAAGTTCTCGGGTACTCCCCCAGCGCTTATCGCAAGGGCAGCGGCTAATCTGCCAGCCTTGCAGTCACGGCACTGATTTCAATCAACGCGCCAGGCACCCCCAACTGCGTGATGAAAGCAGCGGTCACCAGCGGCGGGGAATCAGAAGCCAGCTGCGGTCCAATAACCCCATAGACGCTATTGATATCGGTGCCGTCCACCAGCAGCACGTTCCACTGCAGAACATCTTCAAAACCTGCTCCTGCGGCAGCCAAGACAAGCTTGGCATTGCCCAGGGCTTTGGCTGCTTGCACTGCAGCGTCTTCGCGACCGATCAGCTGCCCGGCTTCATCTACGGCGTTCTGCCCGCCGAGATAGATGGTGGTGGCACCGGGCGGGACGATCGCTACATGGCTGAACGCCGGCGAGCTGACCAGCCTTGCGGGGCGCGCAGCTTCTTGATCTGTTCCTAGCTCCAGTGTTGCACTTGCGCCACTGGTTTTAAATGCAGAAATGCCCCGAATTCTTCTTTCGAAAAGTTCGGGGCATTCTTCAATCACGAGATCCGTGAAATCGCGGGGAAGCTTACTTAGCCTTCTCTACGATCTCAACGAGACGCCAGCGCTTGTCAGCGGACAGCGGGCGGGTCTCAGCGATTACAACCAAGTCGCCGATGCCGGCTTCGTTGTTCTCGTCGTGAGCCTTCACGTTCTTGTTGCGACGCATGACCTTGCCGTAGAGGGCGTGCTTTACACGGTCCTCAACGTCAACGACGATGGTCTTCTGCATCTTGTCAGATACCACGTAACCACGGAGGGTCTTGCGGTCGTTACGCTCGGTAGCGTTATCCACACCGTTCTCCTTCTCGCTCATTACTTGGAATCCTTCTTGGTTTCTTCAACCGGAACAACGACATCCTGTCGAATGCCCAGCTCGCGCTCGCGCAGCACAGTGTAAATGCGTGCGATGTCGCGCTTGATGGACTTCAGGTTACCGTGTGCATCCAACTGGCCGGTGGCCGACTGGAAACGCAGGTTGAACAGTTCTGCCTTGGCCTTCTTCAATTCCTCGTTCAAACGAGCGGTATCGAAGCCGTCCAGGGACTCAATGCTAAGGTCTTTCGAGCCGATAGACATCCCTATTCACCACCTTCACGACGCACGATGCGTGCCTTCATTGGCAGCTTGTGGATTGCAAGTCGCAATGCCTCTTTAGCTACCTCTTCACTGACGCCACCGAGTTCAAACATGACTCGTCCTGGCTTGACGTTGGCGACCCACCACTCCGGCGAACCCTTACCGGAACCCATACGGGTTTCGGCAGGCTTCTTGGTAAGCGGACGGTCTGGGTAGATGTTGATCCAGACCTTACCGCCACGCTTGATGTAACGGGTCATGGCGATACGAGCGGCTTCGATCTGACGGTTAGTCACGTAAGCCGGGGTCAACGCCTGAATGCCGTACTCACCGAACGAAACGGTGGTACCGCCCTTAGCAGCACCCGAACGCTTTGGGTGGTGCTGCTTGCGGAACTTCACACGACGTGGGATAAGCATTTAAGCCTGTCCTCCTTCCGCAGCCGGAGCTGCAGCGCCCTTGCGATCGTTACGACGACGGCGTTCGCCGCCACGTGGACGATCGTTGCCGCCGCGGCCGCCACGAGCTGGAGCAGCAGCCTGCTGTGCAGCCAGTTCCTTGGCGGTGACGTCACCCTTGTAGATCCAAACCTTTACGCCGATACGGCCGAAGGTGGTCTTGGCTTCGAACTTGCCGAAGTCGATGTTCGCGCGCAGGGTGTGCAGTGGCACACGGCCTTCGCGGTAGAACTCCTTGCGGGACATTTCTGCGCCGCCAAGTCGACCGGAGCACTGAACGCGGATGCCCTTGGCACCAGCGCGCATTGCCGACTGCATTGCCTTCTTCATCGCACGGCGGAAAGCCACGCGGGAAGCAAGCTGCTCGGCGATGCCCTGGGCGACCAGCATGGCCTCCATGTCAGGGTTCTTGACCTCGAGGATGTTCAGCTGAACCTGCTTCTTGGTGAGCTTTTCCAGCTCGCCACGAATACGGTCAGCTTCTGCGCCGCGACGACCGATTACGATACCTGGACGTGCAGTGTGGATATCCACACGTACGCGGTCACGGGTACGTTCGATCTCTACGCGAGCGATGCCAGCGCGATCCATGCCGTTAGACAGCAGGGCGCGGATCTGGACATCTTCCTTCACGTAGTCAGCGTAACGCTGGCCTGGCTTGCTGGAATCAGCGAACCAGTGGGATACGTGATCGGTGGTGATGCCGAGACGGAAACCGTTCGGGTTAATCTTCTGTCCCATTTAGTTCTCCCCACCCTTCTGCGTGGTTGAAACAACCACAGTCACGTGGCTGGTGCGCTTCTTGATCTGGAATGCGCGACCCTGTGCACGCGGCTGGAACCGCTTCATGGTCGGACCTTCGTCAACAAACGCTTCGCTGATAAACAGCTCGTCCTCATTGAATGCTTCACCTGCGCGGTCCGCGGCGGCACGGGCGTTAGCCACTGCCGATGCGACAACCTTGTATACCGGCTCCGAAGCTGCCTGTGGGGCAAACTTCAAGATGGCCAGTGCTTCGTTGGTCTGCAGACCACGAACAAGGTTGACGACGCGCCGGGCCTTCATAGGCGTTACGCGGATGTGACGCGCAATTGCCTTGGCTTCCATTGCTATCCTTCTCTCGTCTATCGAAGAAGTGCTAAGCGATACTAGTACCCTTGCGGGGCCTAGCGGCGCTTGCCCTTCTTGTCGTCCTTCACGTGGCCACGGAACGTACGGGTTGGAGCAAACTCTCCGAGCTTGTGACCAACCATGGATTCGGTTACGAACACAGGGATGTGCTTGCGACCGTCATGTACGGCGATGGTGTGTCCCAGCATGTCCGGGATGATCATCGAACGGCGGGACCACGTCTTGATGACGTTCTTGGTGCCCTTATCGTTTTCAGCAACGACCTTTAGGAACAGGTGCTGATCGACGAAGGGGCCTTTCTTCAGGCTGCGTGGCATGTTTCCAGGCTCCTATCGCTTGTTCTTGCCGGTCTTGCGACGACGCACAATGAGCTTGTCGCTTTCCTTATTTGGACGACGGGTGCGTCCCTCACGCTTACCGTTCGGGTTGACCGGGTGACGACCACCGGAGGTCTTGCCCTCACCGCCACCATGTGGGTGGTCAACTGGGTTCATGACAACGCCACGAACGGTTGGGCGTACGCCCTTCCAGCGCATACGGCCGGCCTTGCCCCAGTTGATGTTGATCTGCTCAGCATTGCCAACTTCGCCGATGGTTGCGCGGCAGCGCACATCAACGTTGCGGATTTCGCCCGAAGGCAAACGCAGCTGAGCGAAGCGGCCCTCACGGGCTACCAGCTGGATCGAAGCACCTGCGGAACGAGCCATCTTAGCGCCGCCGCCTGGGCGGAGCTCCACAGCGTGAATCACGGAACCAACCGGGATGTTACGCAGTGGCAGGTTGTTACCTGGCTTGATGTCAGCGTTTGCGCCGGCCTCAACCTGGTCACCCTGCTTGAGGTTGTTCGGTGCGATGATGTAGCGCTTGGTGCCGTCCACGTAGTGGAGCAGAGCGATACGAGCGGTACGGTTCGGGTCGTACTCAATGTGAGCGACCTTTGCCGGAACGCCGTCCTTATCGTGACGACGGAAGTCGATAACACGGTAAGCGCGCTTGTGTCCGCCACCCTTGTGACGGGTGGTGATCTTACCGGTGTTGTTACGGCCGCCTGACTTGGTCAGGGGACGAACCAACGACTTTTCCGGAGTCGATCGGGTGATTTCTGCGAAGTCGGCTACCGACGAGCCGCGAAGGCCCGGGGTAGTCGGCTTGTACTTACGAATTCCCATTATTAATATTCCTCGTTAAAGTGGTCTCCGCTTAGGAAAGCGGACCGCCGAAGATGTCAATCGAGCCGTCCTTCAAGGTGATGATGGCGCGCTTGGTGCTCTTGCGCGATCCCCACCCGAAGCGGGTGCGCTTGCGCTTACCAGCTCGGTTGATGGTGTTTACGGAGTCAACCTTGACGTTGAAGATAGCTTCAACGGCGTACTTGATTTCCGACTTATTGGAGCTTGGTGCCACCTCGAAGGTGTACTGACCTTGGTCGATCAGACCGTAGCTCTTTTCCGAAACGACAGGTGCGATGACCACGTCGTGTGGAGCCTTTGAGAACGCGCTCACTTGGCTTCCTCCTTCTGGACCAGGGCATCGAAGGCAGCCTTGGTGAAGACTACGTCATCCGAAACCAGAACATCGTAGGTGTTCAGCTGGTCGACGTACAGAACGTGCACATTGACGAGGTTGCGAACCGAAAGGGCTGCAACATCGTTGGCGCGATCGATGACGACAAGCAGGTTCTTGCGTTCGGTAACCGAGCGCAAGGTAGCCAGAGCATCCTTGGTCGAAGGCTTGTCGCCAGCAACCAAGTTCTCAATCACGTGAACGCGATCGAAGCGTGCGCGATCAGACAGGGCGCCGCGCAGTGCAGCAGCCTTCATCTTCTTCGGGGTACGCTGCGAGTAATCACGTGGGGTTGGACCGTGGACAATGCCACCGCCGGTCATGTGTGGAGCACGGATCGAACCCTGACGGGCGCGGCCGGTACCCTTCTGCTTGAACGGCTTGCGACCTGCACCGGAAACTTCCGAGCGGTCCTTGGTCTTGTGGGTACCCTGGCGGGCAGCAGCAAGCTGTGCAACGACAACCTGGTGCAGCAGCGGGACGTTGGTCTGTACGTCGAAGATCTCTGCAGGCAGTTCGACGTTAAGTGCCTTAGTCATTTACTTATGCTCCCTTCACGGCGTTGCGTACGAGAACGACGCGGCCGCGGGCGCCTGGAACGGCACCCTTGATCAGCAGGAGGTTCTTCTCAGCGTCGATAGCGTGAATGGTCAGGTTCTGAGTGGTAACACGCTCAGCACCCATGCGACCAGCCATCTTCTGTCCACGGAAAACGCGACCTGGGGTCGATGCGCCGCCGATGGAACCTGGCTTGCGGTGGTTCTTGTGAGCACCGTGCGATGCGCCAACACCGTGGAAGTTGTGACGCTTCATAACGCCGGCGAAGCCCTTACCCTTGGAGGTGCCAACGACGTCGACCTTCTGGCCGGCTTCGAAGACCTCTACGGAAAGTTCCTGGCCTGCGGTGTACTCAGCAGCGTCTGCGGTGCGCAGTTCTACCAAGTGGCGACGTGGGGTGACGCCTGCAGCCTCGAAGTGACCAGCCAGTGGCTTGGTGACCTTGCGAGGATCGATCTGGCCGTAGCCGATCTGAACTGCGGTGTAGCCATCGCGCTCTTCGTTGATGAGCTTGGTGACAACGTTGCTATCAGCCTGCACGACGGTGACAGGAATCAGGTTGTTGTTCGAATCCCAAACCTGGGTCATGCCGAGCTTCGTGCCCAACAGGCCCTTGAAATTACGGGTTGCGGTCATAGTTTTCTCGCCACCTCCCCTTAAAGCTTGATTTCGATGTTGACATCCGCTGGCAGGTCGAGACGCATCAGCGAATCAACAGCCTTCGGGGTCGGATCAACGATGTCGATCAGACGCTTGTGCGTGCGCATTTCGAAGTGCTCACGGCTGTCCTTGTACTTGTGTGGCGAACGGATAACGCAGTACACGTTCTTCTCCGTTGGCAGCGGCACTGGGCCGACTACGGTTGCGCCTGCGCGCGTGACCGTCTCAACGATCTTCCGGGCCGAAACGTCAATGACCTCGTGGTCATACGACTTCAGCCGGATGCGGATTTTCTGTCCCGCCATGGCGTCATGCCTCTTTCTGTTAGCACTATCTAAAATTTCTGTGCCTATATACGGGTCTTTGCAGACCGGCACGCCTTGCTCTGCGACTGAATCCGAATCAGATCCGGGTTCCTCACTCGCAGGAGGCTCCGACCCCCGCGCTCGGGCGTGTCGTGAAATTTTCAGTCACAACACTCCCACAAAGTTTTCACTTTATCGAAGGGCCTTATAGTTTGAAGCAGTTGTATCGATCCCGAACCCCAGGCATTATCCTGCGTGAGAGTCGATCCCGGTCGTTCAAACCAGATCCGGTTACCCCATAAATGGGGACCGGGTTGCACTCAAGCAACTTATCTAGTCTGACAGGTCGGCAACGATCGCGCAAATCTTTTATGCCTATCTGCGCCCGTGATCTTGACCTCACACACTAGCGCGGGCCATCGCCTTCGGGTCCCTGCGCCGGCGGCACGACCGGTGCCTGCGGTTCTCGGATCTGCTCAGGTAGCGAATTCTGCTTGTCCACCTTCACCAGCTTGAACACGGCCGCCGCAATCAAGCCCATGCCGATGATCACCAGCCAGAGGAAAGCCAGATCACGCAGGAACCAGAGGATCGATAGCGTGATAGCTATGGCACCCCACCAGATCAGCAGCCTCTCCCCCAGCTTCAACCCCCACGCCACCAAGGCACCGAAGAAGACCAAGCCAATAATCTGTGCGACAGAATTGGATTCGACCAGTGCGGTGAGCAAGGTGAGGCTGCCTGCCACCGAAGCGGCCAGCAGGTAGTACTTTTCCAACCGCGCATCGGCTTTGATATTGCGCCACAGAACCAGCAGCACCGTGACGATGCAGGCATAGGCTGCCATATTGCTGGCTTGCGGGGTGCCCAGAATCTGCGCGTAGCTGGTCAATGCCAGCAACGCGGCCAAGACAATGTACCCGTCAACCGCATAGGTAACCAGGTGCTGGCCCAATTCAAAGTAGCGCACCAGCAAGGCCACACCGAAGATCACCACGGCCCCGCCGATAATGAACCAGTTCTGACCGCCCGTTGCGTGCGCAATACCGCCGGCCAGCAGCAATGCCAGAAGCATCGCCAGGATGTAGATCCGCGAGGCTCCGCCGGCTGCGTCATCATGGCGGTAGCCAAATTCTGGATATTTCGGTTCCGGATCCTTCATCCGCCCATGGAAGATCGACAGCAGATACAAGGCTATGCCCGTGCCCAGCAGCGACCACACGACATCCATGGATTCAAGCCTCCAAGCACCGCCAGCTTGGCGCAGCTCAAACACCGCGCGCAAGATCGCCGTACCCAGAGTCAGGCTGGCCGCCGCAGCGTACCAAGCGCTGTGCCGGGTATGCACCATCAAGATCAACGCAACGGTTGCCAGCAGCCAGGCGCCCACTGCCCACCAGGTTCCTTCCTGCCAAATGGCGGCCACAGTAGCCGGCAGGAAGATCGCTGTGCCCACGGCTATCGAATACTTGGGATTCCCACGCAAACGCCATTCGCTGATCACCGCGACCAGGCTCATGACCAGCAAGATGGCGCAAGCTACCTCGGCGCTCCACCACGATGAGCGAATCCATCCGGATTCAGCCCAGAGACTCGTAGCTGGGATGCAAGAGATCAAAACCAGCGAGAGGACGGGAGCTATCAGGTAGAACTGCCGGCTGATCTTATCCAAGGCGGAATCAGCCTTGAACGCGGCCAGTCCATGCAGCCCGAAGAACAAGGTGGCCAGCAGCACCGCTCCGCGGTCAAAGCCGATGATCTGCCCATAGGCCAGCGTGGCTAGCGGAATGCCGCCAAGCAGCCCAATGGCTATGAAGCGCAATTCCTTGCGCAAAGCCTTGGCGCTGCGGATGCTGATGGCCAAGCGGACAAGCTGTGGGATTCCCAGCGATACCAGCAGCAGGCTGAAGCGTCCGTGGATATCGAATTCAAGGCTGGTGGCGAACCACCAGACCATGGAGCTGAAGAGTACCTGGGCCGCAGCGGCATTAATGATCTTCCAATGCTGGTCCATGCTCCTGCGCAAGTTGAACAGTACGTAGCCCAGGGAAATCAGTCCGACAACGACGGACAGCACCCAGAAATCTTCGCCGAAGCTCAACGCGTACAGTGCGCCGATCAGGCCCAGTGCCGAGGCATCAACGACATTTTGCAGCGGCGCGTTTTGATCCGGTAGTCCGGTGAGCCGCCAGCCAGAAGCAATAACCACGCCGAGGCTGAGCAGCAGGCAGATCATGAACCAGATCAGCGTGCTCTGTCCCAGGAACAGCACGCGTTCATAGTTGGGCAACACCTCGTTTGGGACTGCTGATCGCAGGCGCAGAGTCAGCGACAGCACCACCGCGATCAGTGCCGAAGCACCTACACGCGCCATACGGTGAACTAAATATGTGCCCGGGGCCAGGAAAGACCGCTGGGCCAGGCTGGCCGCCCACCAGATCAGATTTACGAGCAGCGCCGCAATCACAATCGATGGGCCTATCGAACCCGAGTACCACGGCGCGGTCAGTTCGCTCACCGCGGCGCCCAGCACCCCGGCACCAACCAGCCCCAGCGCCCAACGGGTATGGCCCAAGACCAATCGATGCACTGATTTCGCGCGGTGGTGAGCCAAGGACAGTCCGAGTAATGCCACAGCGAATGCAGGCAATGGACTCCAGGTATGCTCTTTCCAATTCACCAGCGCCAGCAGTGGCAGTACCGCCAAGACTCCTGCTTCCAGCTTAGTGCTGCGCAACAGCCCTGGAAGGCTCAGCGCCATGAACAGTGGCAGCACGACATAGCGGAGGATGGATTCTTCATTAGTCGGCGCCAAGGCAAAAGCGGCAGTCATCGCCAAGATGCCCAAGCCCCACAGCACAGCGCGTTCTATCCGCACCACATCTGCCCGCAAACCCAATGCTTGCCGGTATCCGCTGGCATAGAGCAGTACCGCGACCGCTTGGATGCCGAAGGCGAAGGCGATAACCAGCCAGGTGGTGGTACCGGAGAAGTCCAGATAGTGGCACCCGGCGGCGAGCATCAGCATGAAGCTGGCCCGTGCTGCGTAGAAGCGCACTAGCCGCAAGTTGGCCAGCAACCTGACGCTCAGCAGCAGTTGGGCGGTGAGCAGGGCGAAGATCCAGAACACGTCCCGGCTGGTCAGCGGCTCGAAGAGGATCAGAGTCAGGGCGAAGACGAAGGCTGGCAGCAGCTGGGCTGTACCGAACAGCGCCTGGAAGAAAATTGACCGGCGCACCCTTGGGCTGCGTACCGCCAAGATCATCAGGATAATCGACAGGACCAGCAGGATCAGCATGTAGTAGAGCACGCCGCGCTGCATGGCCGCGGCGCTGGCCATTGCGGTACTGACCAATATCAGCACGGCAACCCAGGCCAAGACGCGGGATTTGAATCTCAATGTTGCATAGCCCACTGCCACGGTACCGATAGCCGAGAAGACCAGCCAGGTAGCCGGTCCAGACAGACCGGTGGTGGTGTAGGTAGCGATGGCGCACAGCGGCAGCAGCGCCAATCCGGTTCCGGCAAAGGCCGCGCCGGCTGGACGCAAGGATGGCTTGAGCGCGTAGGTGAGCAGTCCCCCGCCGTAAAAGGCGGCAGTGAGCAAAAAGAAGGCGATGAGCTTGGAAAGCGGTGGCAGGGCGAAGCTCAGGAACAGTGCTCCCGCGGCGACAATCATCAGGGCTGCTACGTACAACGTGATGTTGATATTGCGCAGTTCGCGTTCGCGCTTTGTCAGCACCTTAATTGGCTTGGCTGGCGCCGCCAGGGCTACAGGGGAGGCGATCGGCTGAGCGAAGGGGGCGGAGCTGGGAGCGGATGGCTGCAGATATGGCTGGGCCGGTGCCGGTTGTTGAGCAGGCTGGTGCGGCACCGCCGGTCCATAGCTGGGGGCCGGTGCGCTCGGTCCACTGGGTGCAGCCGCATGCCAGTTAGCTTCGGGAGTTGCCGGCTCGGGGGTGGTGGGTTCGGAAGGTGCCCGGGCGAGTGGGCGCCCGGTTACGGCGGCATTCTTGCCCAGGTAGTTCAGCGCATCGTCGTAGCCCTTTTGCCATGCTTGCTGCAGGGCATCGAGGTGCCGCTCATTGCGGGATTCGGCGCGTTTGCCTTGGCGTCGTCCAAGGGAGAACGCCAGCAGAATCAAGATGATGGTGATGATGACCCAGCCGGTCATGACGTTCACTCCCCCGGTTATTGAATTGGCGTGCCCTCCAATTAGACCACCTTATTGATATATTCACTAGCTGACGCACTTTTTTAACGAAAGAATCCCCCAGCACCGAAGTGCTGGGGGATTCTTTTCAGTTCACTAAGGAACTACCACATCAAGTAGAGACTACTTGGTGATGGTGGTTACCTTGCCCGAACCAACGGTGCGGCCGCCTTCGCGAATTGCGAAGCCGAGGCCCTCTTCCATGGCGATTGGCTGGATAAGCTCAACCGACATTTCGGTGTTGTCGCCAGGCATAACCATTTCGGTGCCCTCTGGGAGGGTGATAACGCCGGTTACGTCGGTGGTGCGGAAGTAGAACTGCGGACGGTAGTTCGAGTAGAACGGGTTGTGACGTCCGCCTTCGTCCTTCGACAGGATGTAGACGTTAGCTTCGAAGTTGGTGTGTGGGGTGATCGAGCCTGGGGCTACGATAACCTGGCCACGCTCAACGTCGTCGCGCTTCAGACCGCGAAGCAGCAGACCACAGTTCTCGCCTGCCCATGCTTCGTCGAGCTGCTTGTGGAACATCTCGATACCGGTAACGGTAGTCTTCTGGATTGGGCGGATGCCAACAATCTCAACTTCCGAGTTGATAGCCAGGGTGCCACGCTCGGCGCGACCGGTAACAACGGTACCGCGGCCGGTGATGGTGAAGACATCTTCAATTGGCATCAGGAATGGCTTGTCGCGGTCGCGAACTGGATCTGGAATGAAGCTGTCAGCTGCATCCATCAGTTCCTCAACAGCTGCAACCCACTTTGGATCGCCTTCCAGAGCCTTCAGGCCCGAAACGCGGATCACTGGAGCGTCGTCGCCGTCGAAGCCCTGCGAGGACAGAAGTTCGCGAACTTCCATCTCCACGAGCTCGAGGAGCTCTTCGTCATCAACCATGTCCGACTTGTTCAGTGCAACCATCAGGGTTGGAACACCAACCTGGCGGGCCAGCAGAACGTGCTCGCGGGTCTGAGCCATTGGGCCATCGGTAGCGGCAACAACCAAGATTGCGCCGTCCATCTGTGCAGCACCGGTGATCATGTTCTTGACATAGTCAGCGTGGCCTGGAGCGTCTACGTGTGCGTAGTGGCGCTTCTCGGTCTGGTACTCGATGTGCGAGATGTTGATGGTAATACCGCGCTGGCGCTCTTCCGGTGCCGAGTCGATGTTAGCGAAGTCGCGCTGTTCGTTCAGGTCTGGGTACTTGTCAGCCAGAACCTTGGAGATTGCCGCGGTCAGAGTGGTCTTACCGTGGTCAACGTGACCGATGGTACCAATGTTGACGTGCGGCTTGTTGCGCTCGAACTTTGCCTTTGCCACAAGTTCCTCCTAGAAACATTTACAGAAGACATTCTTCGTCTGCGCGGTTCGCAAACGAACTAGAAATAGTCTACTGGGGGCTTGGATAATTTAGGAAATTCCGGTCCTCTGCGGGTCCTGCATTGTGATGCAAATCCCTCGTTGGCCGTTTGCGGTGCCGGCTGGACTTCTCAGCCCAACCGGCCCGCGATCGGCCACTTCCCCGCTATGGGGGTCACGGCCAGGTTTTTATTCCGAGACGATTACTCGCCGCGGGACTTCTGGATGATCTCGTCGGCAACTGCCTTCGGGACCTCAGAGTAGCTGTCGAAGGTCATCGAGTAAACTGCGCGACCCTGGGTCTTCGAACGCAGGTCACCAATGTAACCGAACATTTCCGACAGTGGCACACCAGCGCGGATGACCTTGACGCCAGCAGCGTCGGACATCTCGCTGATCGAACCACGACGGGAGTTCAGGTCGCCGATAACGTCGCCCATGTACTCTTCCGGGGTACGAACTTCAACAGCCATCAGCGGTTCAAGCAAAACAGGGTTAGCGCGGCGTGCGCCTTCCTTGAATACCTGCGAACCAGCGATCTTGAAGGCCATTTCAGAGGAGTCAACATCGTGGTAAGCACCATCGATGAGGGTAGCCTTGACACCGACCAGTGGGTAGCCTGCGAGGATACCGTACTGCATTGCGTCCTGGATACCAGCGTCAACCGAAGGGATGTACTCACGAGGAACACGACCACCGGTCACGGCGTTCTTGAACTCGTAGGTTACGCCGTCAACAACTTCCAGAGGCTCGAACGAGACCTGGACCTTTGCGAACTGACCCGAACCACCGGTCTGCTTCTTGTGGGTGAAGTCAACCTTCTCCACAGCCTTCTTGATGGTTTCGCGGTATGCAACCTGTGGCTTACCAACGTTTGCTTCCACGCGGAATTCACGCTTCATGCGGTCAACCAGGATGTCCAGGTGAAGCTCGCCCATACCGCCAATGACGGTCTGGCCGGTGTCTTCGTTCAGGGACACGGTGAAGGTTGGATCTTCTGCCGACAGCTTCTGGATAGCGGTCGACAGCTTTTCCTGGTCACCCTTGGTCTTTGGTTCGATGGCCACAGAGATCACTGGATCCGGGAAGCTCATCGACTCGAGAACGATTGGGTGGGCTGGATCGCACAGGGTGTCACCGGTGGTGGTGGCCTTCAGGCCGATCACAGCGTAGATGTGACCTGCGTGGATCTCGTCTACCGGATTCTCCTTGTTGGAGTGCATCTGGAAGAGCTTGCCTACGCGTTCCTTCTTGCCCTTGGTGGAGTTCAGCAGCTGTGCGCCGGACTCTGCCTTGCCGGAGTAAACGCGGATGAAGTTCAACTGACCGAAGAACGGGTGAGCGGCGATCTTGAACGCAAGTGCCGAGAACGGTGCGTCTTCCGAAGGCTCGCGGGTCAGCTCAACTTCTTCATCCTTCGGATCGTGACCGATGGTGGCGCCAACGTCCAGTGGGTTTGGCAGGTAGTCGATGACTGCATCCAGCATTGGCTGAACGCCGCGGTTCTTGAAGGCCGAACCACAGAACACTGGGTAGGCTTCCGAGTTCACGGTCAGCTTGCGGATGCCAGCCTTGAGTTCCTTAACGGAGATTTCTTCACCTTCGAGGTACTTTTCCATGAGCTCTTCGGATGCCTCAGCGACATCTTCAACCAGCTTGGCGCGGTACTCTTCAGCACGCTCAACCAAGTCGGCAGGGATTTCGCGGGTTTCGTAAGCAGCACCCATGGTGACGTCACCCTTGGAGTCGCCCTCCCAAACGAATGCCTTCATGGACAGCAGGTCAACGACACCGGTGAACTCGGACTCGGAGCCGATTGGCAGCTGCATGACCAGCGGCTTGGCACCAAGGCGCTGGATGATGGTATCTACGGTGAAGTAGAAGTCAGCGCCTAGCTTGTCCATCTTGTTGACGAAGCAGATACGAGGAACGTCGTACTTGTCAGCCTGGCGCCAAACGGTCTCAGACTGAGGCTCAACGCCTTCCTTGCCATCGAAGACGGCTACGGCGCCATCGAGCACGCGCAGCGAGCGCTCCACCTCAACGGTGAAGTCAACGTGGCCCGGGGTGTCGATGATGTTGATCTGGTTCTTGTTCCAGAAGCAGGTAACAGCAGCGGAGGTAATGGTGATACCGCGCTCTTTTTCCTGTTCCATCCAGTCGGTGGTCGAAGCACCGTCGTGGGTTTCACCGAGCTTGTGGTTTACACCCGTGTAGAAAAGGATGCGCTCAGTAGTAGTGGTCTTACCGGCATCGATGTGAGCCATGATGCCGATATTGCGGACCTTGTTAAGGTCAGTAAGCACGTCCTGTGCCACGTTGTCTCCCTATAAGGTGAGGCCGGAATTGCTGGGCATCGGTTGATGCCCAGCTTTTCCGAGCGGTTCTTACCAGCGGTAGTGTGCGAAGGCCTTGTTGGACTCGGCCATCTTGTGAGTGTCTTCGCGACGCTTCACAGCGGCACCCAGACCGTTCGATGCGTCCAGGATCTCGTTCATCAAACGTTCGATCATGGTCTTCTCGCGGCGAGCCTTCGAGTAGCCAACCAGCCAGCGCAGAGCCAGTGCGGTTGCACGGCCTGGCTTGACCTCAACAGGAACCTGGTAGGTAGCGCCACCAACGCGGCGGGAACGAACCTCGAGGGCTGGACGGATGTTGTCCATAGCCTTCTTGAGGGTCGAAACAGCGTCGGCACCGGACTTTGCTGCGGCACCTTCGAGTGCACCGTAAACAATGCGCTCTGCAGTGGACTTCTTGCCGTCTACGAGTACCTTGTTGATCAGCTGGGTGACCAATGGGGAATCGAAGACTGGATCAGAAACTAGTGGGCGCTTTGGCGCCGGACCCTTACGAGGCATTACTTACCATCCTTCTTTGCACCGTAGCGGGAACGAGCCTGCTTACGATCCTTAACACCCTGGGTATCCAGAGCACCGCGAACAATCTTGTAGCGAACACCTGGAAGGTCCTTTACACGACCACCGCGAACGAGCACGATGGAGTGTTCCTGCAGGTTGTGTCCGACACCTGGAATGTAAGCGGTAACTTCGACGCCACCGGCAAGGCGCACACGTGCGACCTTACGCAGAGCCGAGTTTGGCTTCTTCGGGGTGGTGGTGTACACACGGGTGCACACGCCACGGCGCATTGGGTTGCCCTTAAGGGCAGGGGCCTTGGTCTTGACGACCTTAGGCGAGCGGCCCTTACGGACCAGCTGCTGAATAGTAGGCACTTTCGTGTCCTTCCATTGTCTAAGTTCTTCGGCAACACGACGAAAACGCCTAAGCCTAGAAAAGTTTTAGCGCTTCGCTGTGTAGCTAGCTGCTTGCTTTACCGCCCACTTGGAAGCAAATGTCCCTAGGCGTGCGAAAGTGTGGCATTCGTTGCGCAACCTACCCGCAACCCGGACCGAGTCCATTTTGCCACACATAAAACAATTGATTTCAGTCTAGCATTAATCCACCGAGCCACCATGTACAGTAAGCTATCTCACCGATCAGGCCACCCTTGGCCCCCAGCGCCCTCGAACGGCTTGGGTAGTGATCACGCTACCGGGCTTAGCTGAACGCCGCAGGTCCAGTAGATGAAAAGCGCCTGAATCCCGCGGCCTAGCGCACCTCTGCCGGCCATGGGCCCTGGCAATTTTCTCTTAAAAATGACTAGATGAGCTTTCTCCCAGATGATTCATCTACTACTATTCTTGCGCCCGGCAGTGCACTTGCCCCCCGGTTGCAAATCACAAGAACTAGTGCGCTTAAATGACTGATGCCTGCCCGCACAATGTGCAGACAGGCATCAGATCAAACTACCTTACGGTGTCAGCTCTTCCGGTTTAGCGGAAGTCCGAGCCGTGGTCGTAGTCGTCCATCGAGATGGCACGGAATTCAGGCGACAGCCCGCCTTCCAATGCATCGTCGTACAGACCCGAGGAGAAGGCTGAGGTACCGGTGAACAAAGTTGCCTTTGCTTCGTCGGTAGGCTCAACGTTGACCTGGGTGTAGCGATCCAGACCGGTACCGGCCGGGATCAGCTTACCGATGATCACGTTTTCCTTCAGACCGCGCAGAGGATCTTCCTTGCCTTCCATCGCAGCCTGAGTCAGGACGCGAGTGGTTTCCTGGAAGGAAGCAGCCGACAGCCACGAATCGGTGGCCAGCGATGCCTTGGTAATACCCATCATCTCGTCACGGCCGGCAGCTGGACGCTTGCCTTCCGAAACGGCCTTGCGGTTCGCAGCGGTGAAGCGCGAACGATCGGCCAACTCGCCTGGCAGCAAGTCGGTCTCGCCGGACTCGATCACGGTGACGCGACGCAGCATCTGGCGGACGATGACTTCCACGTGCTTATCGTGGATGCCTACACCCTGGGACTGGTACACATCCTGGACTTCGCGGACCAGGAACTTCTGCGCTTCACGTGGGCCCAGGACTCGAAGAACCTGCTTCGGATCCAGGGTACCGCTGGTCAGCTGGGTACCTGCTACGATGCTTTCGCCCTCTTCAACCAACAGGCGAGCACGACGCAGAACCGGGTAGGCCTGCTTCTCGTCGCCGTTGTCTGGAGTAACTACAACACGCAGCTGCTTCTCGTCGTCTTCGATCGACACGCGACCGGTAACCTCGGACATCGGAGCCACACCCTTAGGGGTACGGGCTTCGAACAATTCCTGGATACGAGGCAGACCCTGGGTGATATCGTCAGCCGACGCTACACCACCGGTGTGGAAGGTACGCATGGTCAGCTGGGTACCAGGCTCACCGATGGACTGTGCGGCGATAATGCCAACAGCCTCGCCGATGTCCACGGTCTTGCCCGATGCCAGCGAACGGCCGTAGCACAGTGCACAGGTTCCAACAGCCGAATCACAGGTCAGTACGGAGCGAACGCGGATTTCATCCACGCCTGCAGCGTACAGCTCGTCGATCAGCACATCGCCCACATCCGAACCGGCGGTAGCCAGTACGGTGCCTTCGGCGTTCTTCACGTCGGTAGCCAGCGTACGGGTGTAAGCCGAGTTCTCCACGGTTTCGTGCTTGATGCGGATGCCTGCAGTGTTATCTGCAATGGCAACGGTCAAGCCGCGCTTGGTACCGCAGTCCTCTTCGCGGACGATAACGTCCTGCGAAACGTCTACCAGACGACGGGTCAGGTAACCGGAGTTTGCGGTCTTCAGTGCGGTATCGGCCAGGCCCTTACGCGCACCGTGGGTTGCGATGAAGTACTCCAGAACCGACAGGCCTTCACGGTAGGAAGACTTGATCGGGCGAGGAATAATTTCACCCTTAGGGTTGGACACCAGACCACGGATACCGGCAATCTGACGCAATTGCAGGTAGTTACCACGAGCCTTGGAAGTCACCATACGGTTAATGGTGTTCAGCTCTTCCATGCCGTTCTTCATGGCCTCGGCAACCTCATCGGTAGCCTTGGTCCAGATGTCGATCAGGTCCTGGCGACGTTCGGTATCTGCAATCAGACCCTTGTCGTAGGAAGCCTGGACCTTGGCGGCCTTCTCCTCGTAAGGAGCCAAGATGGCTGCCTTGTCCATGTTCGAGGTGATGTCCGAGATCGCCACGGTGACACCTGAGCGGGTCGACCAGTAGAAACCGGCGTCCTTCAGGTTATCCAGGGTGGCTGCGGCAATAATCTTCGGGTAGCGCTCTGCCAGATCGTTGACGATCTCCGAGAGTGCATCCTTGCCAGCTACGGTGGCTACCCAAGGGTAGTCCGCAGGCAGGGTGTCATTGAACAGCACCTGGCCAAGCGAGGTATCCAGCAATGCCGGGGTACCTGGCTCCCAGCCCTCAGGGGCCGGCTGGTCTGCGGAAGGAACAAAGTTCTCCACGCGGACCTTGATCGGTGCGTTCAGGTGCAGCTCTCCCAGATCCTTGGCCATGATGGCCTCGGAAACGGTTGCGAACACGCGACCGGCGCCAACTTCGTTGGCACGCTTGGTGGTCAAGTGGTGCAGACCGATGATCATATCCTGCGAAGGCTGTGCCACTGGGCGGCCATCGGAAGGCTTCAAGATATTGTGCGAGGACAGCATCAAGATGCGTGCTTCAGCCTGTGCTTCTGGGCTCAGCGGCAGGTGTACTGCCATCTGGTCACCGTCGAAGTCAGCGTTGAACGCGCCACACACCAGTGGGTGCAGCTGCAGTGCCTTACCTTCAATGAGCTGTGGCTCGAAGGCCTGGATGCCCAAGCGGTGCAGGGTAGGTGCACGGTTCAGCAGTACCGGGTGCTCGGTGATGATCTCTTCGAGAACATCCCAAACCTGTGGACGGTAGCGCTCAACCATGCGCTTAGCCGACTTGATGTTCTGTGCATGGTTGAGGTCAACCAGGCGCTTCATCACGAAAGGCTTGAACAGTTCCAGAGCCATCTGCTTAGGCAGACCACACTGGTGCAGCTTCAGCTGCGGGCCAACCACGATGACCGAACGGCCCGAGTAGTCAACGCGCTTGCCGAGCAGGTTCTGGCGGAAACGACCCTGCTTGCCCTTGAGCATGTCGCTCAGGGACTTCAGTGGACGGTTGCCCGGACCGGTGACCGGACGGCCACGACGACCGTTATCGAACAGCGAGTCAACAGCTTCCTGCATCATGCGCTTTTCGTTGTTCACGATGATCTCTGGCGCACCGAGATCAAGCAGGCGCTTGAGGCGGTTGTTGCGGTTGATCACGCGACGGTACAGGTCGTTGAGGTCCGAGGTAGCGAAACGGCCACCGTCGAGCTGGACCATTGGGCGCAGTTCTGGTGGGATCACCGGAACGGCGTCAAGGACCATGCCCTTAGGCGAGTTGCCGTTGACCAAGAAGGCGTTAACAACCTTCAGTCGCTTCAGTGCACGAGCCTTCTTCTGGCCCTTGCCGTTTTCGATGATGGTCTTCAGCTCTTCAGCTTCGCCGGCCAAGTCGAAGTTCTCCAGGCGCTTCTGGATGGCTTCTGCACCCATGGAGCCTTCGAAGAACAGTCCGTACTTCTCACGCATGGTGCGGTACAGGCCTTCATCGCCTTCAAGGTCAGCGACCTTCAGGGTCTTGAAGCGCTCCCATACTGCACGCAGGCGCTCAGCTTCAGCCTTGGCGCGCTTGTCGATCTGCAGCACGGTCTTCTCAGCCAGGGTGCGGGCCTTGTTCAGCTCCGCGTTCTTGGCACCGTCAGCTTCCATGCGCTCCAGCTCGGCTTCCAAGTCGGCTGCAACAGCCTTCTTGTCAGCTTCTGCGTTGTTCGCAAGGTTGCGCAGTTCCAGATCGTGCTGGGCCTGCAGGTTAGGCATTTCGGCGTGGCGACGCTCTTCGTTGACCGAAGTGATCATGTAGGCAGCGAAGTAGATGACCTTTTCGAGGTCCTTCGGAGCCAGATCAAGCAGGTAGCCCAAGCGCGATGGAACGCCCTTGAAGTACCAGATGTGGGTCACTGGAGCAGCAAGCTCGATGTGGCCCATGCGTTCACGACGAACGTTCGCACGGGTCACCTCAACGCCACAACGCTCGCAGATGATGCCCTTGAAGCGCACGCGCTTGTACTTACCGCAGTAGCATTCCCAGTCACGGGAAGGGCCGAAGATCTTTTCGCAGAAAAGACCGTCCTTCTCCGGCTTCAGGGTGCGGTAGTTAATGGTTTCCGGCTTCTTGACCTCGCCGTAGCTCCATCCACGGATTTCATCCGCGGTGGCAAGGTTGATTCGCATGAGGCCGAATGAGGAATCGCTGGACATATGGTCCTTTTCTCTCTTCTGTGGTGTCTGAAGTCGATACGAATGAGGGTTGAATTCTCGGCCGCTGCCTGCACGTTCAGCGCAGGCAGGGCGTCAAATTAAACTTCCTCTACGGAGTTCGGCTCCGACCGGGAAAGGTCGATGCCCAGCTCTTCAGCGGCGCGGAACGATTCCTCGTCCGACTCACGCATTTCGATAGTGTTGCCGTCGGTACCAAGTACCTCAACGTTCAAGCACAGCGACTGCATTTCCTTGATGAGCACCTTGAACGATTCCGGAACACCTGGCTCTGGAACGTTCTCGCCCTTGACGATAGCTTCGTAGACCTTCACGCGGCCGTGGATATCATCCGACTTGATGGTCAGGATTTCCTGCAGCGTGTAAGCGGCACCGTATGCTTCCAGTGCCCAAACTTCCATTTCACCGAAGCGCTGGCCACCGAACTGGGCCTTACCACCCAGTGGCTGCTGGGTGATCATGGAGTATGGACCGGTGGAGCGGGCGTGGATCTTGTCGTCCACCAAGTGGTGCAGCTTCAAGATGTACATGTAGCCCACGGATACTGGATCCGGCAGTGGATCACCGGAGCGGCCGTCGAACAACTTCGCCTTGCCGGAGTTGCCAATCAGGCGAACACCGTCACGGGTCTTGTTGGTCGCATCCAGGATTCCGCGGATTTCCTCTTCCGAGGCACCGTCGAAGACCGGGGTGGCCACAGTGGTGGAACCGGACTCGCGTGGCAGGTTCGGCAGATCGCGGACCCATTCAGGCTCGCCTTCAATGGTCCAACCCTGCTTGGCAGCCCAACCCAGGTGGATTTCCATCACCTGACCGACGTTCATGCGGCCTGGAACACCCAGCGGGTTCAAGATGACATCCAAAGGAGTGCCGTCTTCCAGGAATGGCATGTCTTCCAGCGGCATGATGCGCGAGATGACACCCTTGTTACCGTGACGGCCTGCAAGCTTGTCACCAATGGAGATCTTGCGCTTCTGTGCCACGTAAACGCGGACCAGCTGGTTCACGCCTGGGGACAGGTCATCGTCGTTGTCGCGGTCGAAGATGCGAACACCAATGACGGTGCCGGACTCGCCGTGCGGAACCTTCAGGGAAGTATCGCGAACTTCGCGGGACTTCTCACCGAAAATGGCACGCAGCAAGCGCTCTTCCGGGGTCAGCTCGGTCTCGCCCTTAGGGGTGACACGGCCTACCAGTACGTCGCCGGCTTCAACTTCAGCACCGATGTAGACGATGCCGCGGTCATCAAGCTGGGAGAGGATATCTTCCGAGACGTTCGGGATGTCGCGGGTGATTTCCTCAGCACCGAGCTTGGTGTCGCGAGCGTCAACTTCATGCTCTTCGATGTGAATCGAGGTGAGCACGTCATCGAAGATCATGCGCTGGGAGAGGATGATCGCATCCTCGTAGTTGTAGCCTTCCCACGACATGAATGCCACGAGCAGGTTCTTGCCCAGGGACAGCTCACCGGAGTCGGTCGACGGACCGTCAGCGATGATCGACTGGTACTCCAGGCGGTCGCCTTCGGAAACGCGAACGCGCTGGTTGTAGGCGTTGCCCTGGTTCGAGCGTGCGAACTTCATGATCGGGTACATCGACTCGGTGCCGTCATCGTTCATGACGACAACCAGGTCAGCAGATACCTCGGTGACCACGCCTGGCTTGGCGGCGACAACGGAGTCGCCGGCGTCAACCGCGGCGAACTTCTCCATGCCGGTACCAACCAGCGGACGCTCGGACTTCAGCAGCGGCACAGCCTGGCGCTGCATGTTGGCGCCCATCAGTGCACGGTTGGCATCGTCGTGCTCGAGGAATGGAATCAGTGCGGTTGCAACCGAAACCATCTGGCGAGGCGAAACGTCCATGAAGGTTACTTCAGCGGAATCGACGATAACAGGCTCTCCGCCACCGCCCTTTTCACGAACCAGCACGGTCTCTTCAACGAAGCGGCCGTTCTCATCCAGCGGCGCGTTGGCCTGTGCGATGTAGTGCTGCAGCTCGTCATCGGCGGTCAGGTAGTCGACCTCGTTGGACACGACGCCATTGGCAACGCGGCGGTATGGGGTTTCGATGAAGCCGAAGGAGTTGATGCGGCCGTAGGTTGCCAACGAACCGATCAGACCAATGTTCGGGCCTTCGGGAGTTTCAATTGGGCACATGCGTCCGTAATGCGACGGGTGAACGTCTCGAACTTCCATGCCTGCGCGGTCACGGGACAGACCACCTGGGCCCAGAGCCGACAAGCGACGCTTGTGGGTCAGGCCGGCCAGTGGGTTGTTCTGGTCCATGAACTGCGAGAGCTGCGAGGTTCCGAAGAACTCCTTGATGGCAGCTACGACAGGGCGGATGTTGATCAGGGTCTGCGGGGTGATTGCCTCGACGTCCTGGGTGGTCATGCGCTCGCGCACAACACGCTCCATGCGGGACAGGCCGGTGCGGACCTGGTTCTCGATCAGTTCGCCAACTGCGCGGATGCGGCGGTTGCCGAAGTGGTCGATGTCATCGACGTTCACAGGAACATCGACGATCTCGCCCTTGCGGGTGCCCTTGACGCTCTTCTCGCCGGCGTGCAGCGCAACGAGGTAGCGGATCATGGCAACGAGGTCATCAAGCGAGAGCACCGAAGCGTTCTCAGCGTTGACCGGAGTCTCCACGCCCAGCTTGCGATTGATCTTGTAACGGCCAACCTTGGCCAGATCATAGCGCTTAGGCTCGAAGTACATGTTCTTCAGCAGTGCCTGTGCGGCTTCAACCGTTGGAGGCTCGCCTGGACGCAGCTTGCGGTAGATGTCCAGCAAGGCTTCGTTCTGATCCTTGATGCTGTCCTTTTCCAAGGTAGCGCGCATCGAATCGTACTGGCCGAACTCAGACAGGATCTGCTCTTCGGACCAGCCAAGGGCCTTGAGCAAAACGGTTACCGACTGCTTGCGCTTGCGGTCAAGGCGTACGCCAATCTGGTCGCGCTTGTCGATTTCCAGCTCGAACCATGCACCACGCGATGGGATGATGCGTGCCGAGTAGATCGTCTTGTCACTGGTCTTGTCCGGTGCGGACTCGAAGTACGCACCTGGGGAGCGAACCAGCTGGGAAACAACGACACGCTCGGTGCCGTTGATGATGAAGGTGCCCTTCTCGCTCATCAGCGGGAAATCGCCCATGAACACGGTCTGCTGCTTGATTTCGCCGGTTTCATTGTTCATGAATTCAGCCTTGACATACAGCGGTGCCGCGTAAGTGGCGTCGCGGTCCTTGCACTCTGCAATCGAGTACTTCGGATCAGCGAACTCCGGCTCCGAGAAACTCAAGGACATGGTGTCCTGGAAGTCCTCGATAGGGGAGATTTCCTCGAAGATTTCTGCCAGGCCCGAGGTGTTAGGCACGCTGAAGTCGCCAGCGGCTTCTGCCTTGGCCAGGCGCTCTACCCAGTTCTGGTTGCCGACGAGGCGGTCAAAGCTCTCGGTCTGCAATGCCAGCAGGTTAGGCACTTCAAGGGGCTCGTGAATCTTTGCAAAAGAAAGTCGGCCAGCGTATGCAGCATCGCGGGCCGAACTAGCGGTTTGGTTGTTAGGGTTGCTCGAGGCGACCAAGATGGATCCTTCCAAAGACCGTCAGGTTTCCGAACGCTTACCGTGCTAAGGTTCCTGCCATAGGACAGTTCCTCTTTTTTCGTCCGCACGAACCCACCGCTATATGAAGGCCGCGCGCAAACAGCAAGGCGCAAATTTCTACTCTACCGGAGGAAAATCCGGTTGTCGATACTCGGTGCAGAAATTCGTGCTATAGTTTTCGCCCCCTCTTTCGCCCGGGGCACCATTGCGTTCTGACTGCCGAGCCTAGCAACTCCCCCAAGCGATTCCTGCGCGGATTTTGATTCATATTTACCCAAATGATCCCCTTGTTTTCGGCGTTCTGAGGAAATCATTGAAATTCAGCTCGCAGCCAACGCGCTGTCCGTTTTTCGAATTTCTGTGGCACATATGTGTTTTGTCACATCTGTGCAAACAAGGCGGAAAACGCCAGTTTTTGCGCCCCTTCGGTACCTGCTCAAGGTTTTTTGGCAATAATTTTAAACCGCTTCTGCCGGTCATTGCTCCCTGCTCCCCAGCTGAGTTAAGCCTTGGCGCCGACGTGTGTCTGGTGGCTTCTTGTAGGACCACTAGCTATGATCGAGCAAACATCCACGGTTAAGGAGAAGAAGTGAACAAGCTGCAGTCAGATGAAGCACTCACCCGAGTTACCCTGGACGCTTCGCGCCGGAATGTACCGATTGAGATTGTGCCGCGCGAGAAGGTGAGCTCGTTGGAAGAAGCTGCCGATGCTTTAGGCATCTCAGCCTCCGCCCTGCTCAAGACCCTGGTGATCAAGAAATCCGACGATACGTTCGTTTTCGCTCTGATCCCGGGCGGCCGGAAACTTGATTGGGCCAAGCTGCGCACGGTGATTGGCGTCAACAAGCTTTCGTTACCGCCATCGGATATCGCATGGGATGTCACGCACTACGAACCCGGAACCATCACGCCCTTCGGCTCGCATACGGTGCTGCCGGTTTATATCGATGCCACCGTCTTTGATGAGCCGGTCCCAGAACATATCGGCTTGGGCAGTGGGGACCGCACCCATGGCTTGCTGGTTCGGGCTAAGGATCTGGTTAGCGGATTTGATGCCAAGATTGTTGATATTTCGACTCCGGAATAGCCAGCTCCGGCTTGGCCAAGGCCTTCTTCGCCCAGCTCCGGGCCATGGTCAAGCCGTTGATGGTCGCATTGCGCAGTGGCAGTCCAAATGGTTGTTCAACGTAGCGGGCCACCAGATACGCAACAAAGAGCATCAGCACCATCAACCCGGCCAGCAAAACGTACTTGTTGACCACGTCGTGCAGCTGGTTGATCAGCCACCAGCCCCATAGCTGGTGGATCAGGTACAGCGGGTAGGTCAGTGAGCCTGCCACTGCTAGCCATTTGCCCTGGACGTTTTTCAGCGGGGTCAGGGTACACACCGCGAGCAGTACGACGCACAACACTGCTAGCAGCTGGAAATGCCATGCCGGAATATCCAGACCGGAAAGGAAGTCCGCGTCCTTGCGGCCCTTGATGCCGGTGAAATAGGCGGCGATGGCAGTATTGCCGGCAACCATTGCCCAGCGAAGCGCACTGTGTCCGCTTTGGTAGATCAGGTACAGCACCATGCCAGCTGCGAACAGGGCCGCATATTCACCAGCGATCCACTCCTGAAGCGAGTCCAGGTTGGTGAAGTGCAGATAGAGGCCTAGTGCGGGCCAGATGCCCGCCAGCCAGAGAATGTGCCTGTTCTTCACCAAACCGAAGGCCAACAGCACCGCAAGCAAGATGTAGAAGCGCAGTTCCACCCAGAGGGTCCAGTAGACCCCGTCCATATCCGTTGCTCCGAAGCCCGCCTGCATCATGGTCAGGTTCGGCAGGATATCACTGGCCGAGCGGCCTTCATTGCCGGTGGGCCAGATGCGAAGCGAGATCACTGCTGCGGCGATTACCGCCAGCCAATAAGCCGGATAGAGCCGGCCTACACG
This sequence comes from Glutamicibacter sp. MCAF14, assembly GCF_052114325.1. Taxonomy (NCBI): domain Bacteria; kingdom Bacillati; phylum Actinomycetota; class Actinomycetes; order Micrococcales; family Micrococcaceae; genus Glutamicibacter; species Glutamicibacter sp. MCAF14. The sequence continues at coordinate 216,595 of NZ_JBFREO010000002.1, read as the reverse complement.
TGAGCCGATGAAACCTATGACGTTTTTGCCCTGCAGGGACATCAGGATGACAAAGCCGGAGATCAGGAAGAATAACTGGACACCGAGCTGTCCGTAGCGAGTGAATTCCGAAAGGACCGGCCAGTACTCTGCGGCCTTGGTCCCCCAGTGCTCATGTCCCCATGCCGTGTAGTGGTATAGGACGACAATTAGCGCAGCTGTAATTCGCAACGCGTCTAGGAGTCCTAGCCGCGGTGCTGGCTTGTGGGTCTGGGTAGCTACAGTTTTTGACACATATTCACTGTATGCAATGAACTTGAATGAACCCTGTTAATAGAAACGTTATAAACAATTGCTAAGGTTTATACCGTTTAACGGCCAAAGGCCCACAGACTTTCGTCTGTGGACCTTTAGCAATAAGTTGCGAGTGACCGCGGAACTTACTTAACCGAAACGGTTGCGCCGGCAGCTTCGAGAGCTTCCTTTGCCTTCTCGGCTGCGTCCTTTGCAACACCCTCAAGCAGAGCCTTTGGAGCAGCGTCAACGAGCTCCTTAGCTTCCTTCAGGCCCAGGGAAGTCAGTGCGCGAACTTCCTTGATAACTGCGATCTTCTTGTCGCCAGCCGACTCGAGTACTACGTCGAATTCGGTCTGCTCTTCAGCAGCAGCTTCGCCGCCTGCAGCTGGACCAGCAACTGCAACAGCAGCAGCGGTTACGTCGAAGGTCTCTTCGAATTCCTTAACGAACTCGGAAAGCTCGATGATGGTCATTTCCTTGAATGCGGAAAGCAGCTCTTCGTTGCTGAGCTTCGCCATGGTGGGCGTCCTTTCGTTTTTTGGCCTTGAGGGCCGATGAATTTGGGTTTACGTTGCGAGAGAACTCGAAAGCTTAGGCTTCTGCCGGAGCTTCCTCGGCGGCTGCGCCACCGTTCTCGTCGAGCTTTGCACGCAGAGCTTCGACAGCGCGGGCAGCAGCCGAAGCTGGAGCCTGCAGCACTGCTGCAACGCGGGCGAGCTGAGTTTCGCGGGACTCCAGAGCAGCCAGAGCAGCGATGCCGCTCTGATCCAGTGCCTTGCCTTCGAACCAACCGGTCTTGATGACCAGCTTGTCGTTAGTCTTGGCGAATTCCGTGAGGCTCTTAGCGGCAGCAACTGCGTCGCCCTTAATGAAGGCGATTGCGGTTGGACCAGAAAGCTGGTCATCGAATGCATCGATGCCGGCGTTCTTCGCTGCGATTGCGGTCAAGGTGTTCTTTACGACTGCGTACTTGGTCTCCTGACCAAGCGAGCGGCGCAGATCCTTGAGCTGTGCAACGGTAAGCCCACGGTATTCGGTCAAGACAGCCGCCGACGAATCGTTGAATTCCGTAGTGATTTCTTCAATCGCTGCAGTCTTGCTTGGGGTTGCCATAACACTCCTTCCGGGGATTTGTTCGGTACCGTTTCAAAACCGGCGAGGCCATAAAAATAGCCCCGCGCAGGAGCACAGGGCGTTTCAACTAATTCAAGTCAAAAAATCTATGTAACCTGCGTTGGTCATCCTTGCGGATCTTTAGGAACATCTGGAAACCAAATGTTCAACCGACGGTCTTCGGTAGTTCTAGTTTATAGGAGCCATCAAGCCCACAGCAAATTAAGCCCGGAAGCAAAACGATGATCCTGGTCACTAGACGCATTAAATTGGTGTGGCGGGACTCAGATACCAACGCTTGGGGAACGCGGATAGTAAGTCCCGCCGATACAAAAGCTTTGGGGAAACTTTCATATCTCATCCGCGTAGGGCCTTGGGGGATCCATACGCGGATGACCGAGGTTCTCGGTAGTCCAAGTTTATCACCGGGCGCCGGCTGCCACGAAACTCGCAGGAAGTATTCAGCGACCGGAGCAATTCCAAAGATAGGTGGCTTAAAAGGTTGAGGAGCACACCGATAATCGGTATGCTCCTCAACTTCGTCAGCTTTTAGGCTTAGGCCTCAACGCGGGTTACGTTCGCGTCAACAGGGATACCTGGACCGAAGGTAGTAGCGATGGTTGCCTTCGAGATGTAGCGACCCTTCGAAGCCGAAGGCTTCAGGCGCAGAACCTCGTCCAATGCAGCTGCGTAGTTCTCGGTCAGCTGCTGAGCGTCAAACGAAACCTTGCCAATGATGAAGTGCAGGTTCGAGTGCTTGTCAACGCGGAAGTCGATCTTGCCGCCCTTGATGTCGTTAACAGCCTTAGCAACATCCATGGTTACGGTACCGGTCTTAGGGTTTGGCATCAGGTTACGAGGACCCAGTACCTTACCCAAGCGGCCAACCTTGCCCATGAGGTCAGGGGTTGCAACTGCTGCGTCGAAGTCGGTCCAGCCGCCCTGAATCTTTTCGATCAGGTCGTCCGAGCCAACGAAGTCGGCGCCAGCTTCACGAGCTGCTTCTGCCTTGTCGCCGTTAGCGAATACAACCACGCGAGCTACCTTACCGGTACCGTGTGGAAGGTTTACGGTACCGCGAACCATCTGGTCTGCCTTGCGTGGGTCAACACCCAAGCGGAAAGCAACCTCAACGGTCGAGTGACCCTTGTCGCCTGCGATCTCCTTAGCCAGGGCAATTGCCTCGGCTGGAGCGTAGAACTTGTCGGCATCGATCTTAGCCGCGGCGGCTACGTATGCTTTGCTGCGCTTTGCCATCTGCGTTATCTCCTTATGCAGTCGTGGTCATATGGACCGCGCCCGGTCCTGCCACGGGCGAATCGACCAATGGATCGAAACGCCTTAGTTTAAATTCTTTGTTGCTGTTCACCAGGTGAATAGCGGAAGGCGGAATTAGCCTTCTACGGTCACACCCATGGAGCGGGCGGTGCCGGCGATGATCTTAGCTGCAGCAGCCAGATCGTTTGCGTTCAGGTCTGCCATCTTGGTGCTGGCGATTTCTTCAACCTGAGCCAAGGTAAGGTTTGCAACCTTGTCGGTGTGTGGAACACCCGAACCCTTTGCAATGCCAGCAGCCTTCTTGATCAGCTCAGCTGCAGGAGGAGTCTTGGTGATGAAAGTGAACGAACGGTCTTCGTATACGGTGATCTCAACCGGAACTACGTTACCGCGCTGCGACTCGGTCGCTGCGTTGTAAGCCTTGCAGAATTCCATGATGTTGACGCCGTGCTGACCAAGGGCTGGACCGATTGGAGGAGCTGGGTTAGCAGCACCTGCCTGGATCTGCAGCTTGATGAGTCCGGTGACCTTTTTCTTTGGGGCCATGTCGGGTCCTTCTACTCTTGCGTTTCCCGCGGCACAGGAGCGTGGCACGGGGATCTGGCTATCGTGGCGCGACAGCCAAGCGCGCTCTCATACCGATAAGCGACCGATATGGAGCACGAAGACTTAATACTACTGGATCTTGGTGACCTGGTTGAAGTTCAAGGTCACTGGGGTCTCGCGTTCGAAGATCGAAACCAGTACGACCAGCTGTGCGGCATCCAGCTTGATTTCCGAGATGGTTGCCGGCATGGTTTCGAACGGTCCGTCGTTCACGATGACCGATTCGCCAACCTCGAAGTCCACGGTGACCTCAGTAATTGGAGCACGGCCTGGCTTCGAAGCCGAAGGCTGCTCTACTGGGTCAACGATGGTGTGTTCCAGCATGGAGAACACTTCATCAAGGCTCAATGGGTTTGGATCGTGGGCATTGCCAACGAATCCGGTAACACCTGGAGTGTGTCGAACAACACCCCACGAAGCGTCGGTCAGCTCCATGCGAACCAGGACGTAGCCCGGGATGCGCACGCGGCGAACGATCTTGCGCTGAGTGTTCTTGACCTCAACGACCTCTTCCATTGGAACCTGGATATCAAAGATGAATTCATCCATGTCCTGGGTCTGGATACGAGTCTCGAGGTTGACCTTCACGCGGTTTTCGTAGCCAGCGTAGGTGTGGATAACAAACCAGTCACCTGGAAGACGACGCAGCTTGGCGCGGAATTCTTCCTTGAGCTTGGCTACGTTGTCTTCGCCGTCAGCGTCTTCAGCGTCCTCGGCTTCAGCTTCGGTTTCGTCGGCTTCGCCTTCGATTACCTGAGCGTCTTCAGCGTCCTGTGCTGGTGCTTCGGTTGGGTCGATGTCAGCTTCAACAGCTGGCTCAACCTGATCGCCGGCGGCTTCAACGAACTCGTTTTCGACCTCGTCATTAATCTGCGGTTCGAGTTCCTTGTCGGACACTGCAGCTCCTGCTTTCTTTGACTGAATGACACTAAATTGCCTCGGGGTAATCATACCTCCGAGGCAACAAAATTACTGTTCGACCTGCTTGGTGAACAGGAGGATCGAACCTTGCCCGAAGACAAAGTCCAGGGCCGTCACGATCAGCATCACCACGACCACGAAGCCGACAACAACCAGGAAGTAATTCACCAGTTCGCTGCGGGTCGGTGTGACGACCTTCTTAAGTTCTGCGATTACCTGACGGAAGAACAAGAAGATTCGGGCAAAGAAACCCAACTTCTGTCCGCCCTTACCTGAGCTCAGAGCAGATTCGGTCATGTTCTTCCTCGTTTCAAAAATTTGGCCAGTTGAAACAATCACGGTGTGCCATAGTCTATTCGACTGCAACACACCGTGATGAGATAATTCGCTAAGCGATAAATCGCTACTGCGCAGGGCAGACAGGACTCGAACCTGCAACCTGCGGTTTTGGAGACCGCTGCGCTACCAATTGCGCCACTACCCTTCGGAGCTTTTTACTGCTCCCACCTAGAACATCTTAGCGGATCAAACAAGTTGCTTTCTCCGTTGCGATGTCTCGGCAACGAGAAATAACTTTACGCAACGAAATGGGAATTGTCGAACTGACAACCTCCGGTGTGGCGCAGAACGCACTCTTGGGCACTGTTTCGCACCATATTGTGTCATTTTCACTTTTGGGATGCTCAAGTGCACTCGCGCGAACTAAACTGGGAACTAACAGCTGTCCCCATAGATCTCAGGACGAATCCCTAATGTCTCGCATTTCTCGCCGCATCGGCGCAATCTCCGAATCCGCGACTCTCGCAGTAGATGCCAAGGCGAAGGCACTCAAAGCAGCAGGTCGACCAGTCATCGGTTTCGGTGCCGGTGAACCCGACTTTCCCACCCCCGGCTACATTGTTGAAGCAGCAGTCAAAGCGGCTCAGGATCCAAAGAACCACCGCTACTCCCCTGCTGCCGGCCTGCCAGAGCTTCGCGAAGCAATCGCAGAAAAGACTCTGCGCGATTCGGGCTACGAGCTGAAGGCCAACCAGGTACTGGTGACCAATGGCGGCAAGCAGGCGGTGTACAACACTTTCGCAACCCTGCTTGATCCAGGCGACGAGGTCATCGTTCCGGCTCCGTACTGGACCACCTATCCGGAGGCCATCCAGCTTGCCGGCGGCAAAGCCGTTTCGATCTTCGCCGGCCCCGAGCAGGGCTACAAGGTCACCGTCGAGCAACTCGAGTCGGTACTGACCGAACGCACCAAGGTGCTGCTGTTCGTCTCCCCGTCGAATCCAACCGGTGCGGTCTACACCCCGGAGCAGGTTCGCCAGATCGGCCAGTGGGCTGCTTCCAAGGGCCTGTGGGTAGTGACCGACGAAATCTATGAGCATCTAACCTACGGTGATGCTTCCTTCAGCTCCATCGCCACTTTGGTCCCAGAACTTGAAGACCGCGTGGTCATCCTCAACGGCGTGGCCAAGACCTACGCCATGACCGGTTGGCGCGTGGGTTGGATGGCCGGTCCTGCCGACGTCATCAAGGCCGCAACCAATCTGCAGTCCCACGCCACGTCCAACGTTTCCAACGTTTCCCAGCGTGCGGCCCTAGCAGCAGTGGCCGGTCCACTGGATGCGGTGAACGAAATGAAGGTTGCTTTCAACCGCCGCCGCCTGGCCATCGTCGAGTCGCTGAATGCAATTGACGGCCTGCACTGCCCAACCCCTGAAGGCGCGTTCTACGCATACTCGGATGTCCGCGGCCTGTTGGGTCGGGAAATTCGTGGCGTAGTGAACAACACCAGTGCAGAACTGGCCGCTTTCATTCTGGAACAGGCCGAAGTTGCTGTAGTGCCTGGTGAGGCCTTCGGTCCTTCTGGCTACATCCGCATGTCCTACGCCTTGGGCGATGCAGATCTCGCAGAAGGCGTATCGCGCATGGCCAAGCTGCTGGGCGAAGCCAAGTAACCAAGTAGCAACGCTGAAGAAGCCGGGCAGTCCAGGATGATGGACTGCCCGGCTTCTTTGCTTCTACCTGAGGGGCTCAGAGGATCTTGCGATCCACTGCCCAACGGGTCAATTCATGGCGATTAGAAAGCTGGAGCTTGCGCAGCACATTGGAGACATGCGATTCAACGGTCTTCACCGAAATGAACAGTTCCTTGGCCACTTCCTTATAGCTGTATCCGCGGGCAATCAGCCGCATTACCTGCAATTCCCGGTCCGAGAGCAAATCAAGTTCTTCATCAATTTCCGCCACCGGAGTGCTGCTGCCAAAGGCATCGAGCACGAACCCGGCCAAACGCGGGGAGAACACCGCGTCTCCCCCGGCCACACGGCGCACCGCATCAGAAATCTCAGCCCCGGAAATGCTCTTGGTGACATACCCGCGTGCCCCACTGCGGATCACCGTCACCACGTCCTGAGCCGCGTCGGACACGCTCAACGCTAAGAACCGGGTGCTTCCCAACAGGCCCGTGCAGCCCTTGAGCACTTCTGCCCCGCCACCGCCACGACCCCCGGGCAGGTGCACGTCCAAGAGCACCACATCCGGTTGCTGTTCGTGGATCACCTTGATGGCTTCTTCCACGGTGCCAGCTTCCCCGGCAATCTCAATGTCGTGGGCTAAATCGGCACGCAGCCCGGAACGGAAAATAGCATGGTCATCGACCAGCACTACGCGGTAGGTCTTGACGGGATTTTCTGTGCTCATGATTCTAATCTTCCTCCATGTTCCGCGGCATGCTCAGCTGCACTTCGGTTCCGGTATCTTTGCTGCGGATCTGCGCGGTGCCTCCGGCACGCTCCATGCGGCCAATGATGGATTCGCGCACCCCGTGCCGGTCCGTGGGTATGTCCTTGACTTCGAATCCGGCTCCACGGTCACGCACATATACTTCGACTTGCTCGGCCGTGCATTCAATGAAGACCGAAATCTTTCCTTGCGCATGCTTAGCCGCATTCATCATCGCCTCGCGGCTCGCGGCCACCAGCGCTTGCTGTCCGGAAAAACCCTGCGCGTTACCCACGGCAATAACTTCCACATCGCGCAATAGCAGCTGTTCAATGTGACTGGCCTCGTGCTGGATTTCCGCGACGACATCTTCATCATCAAGGTCCTGGTTGCCATAAAGCCATTGGCGCAGTTCGCGCTCTTGGACGCGGGCCAGGGCCCTGACCGCGGCCGGGTCTTCGCTACGCTTCTGGATGACCGCCAGGGTCTGCAGCACCGAGTCATGCAGATGCGCGGCAAAATCTGCACGTTGGGCAGCTGCCTGGCGTGAACTGCGCTCAGCAATGTAATCACGCCATAACCTGGTACCCCAAGGCAGCAGCACCGCAACGGCACCGACAATGATCGCAAGGGCCGTCCATAGTCCACTCAGCAGATCGGTGGTCCCGACAGCGGCGCTCAATAGCGCCAGCAGTCCACCGATGACCAGCACCAGCCCAAAGGCCAAGCGGAGGAGCAGTGGCAAGGCAAGCCGCTTTTTCTGATCGGTGATGCCCTCATCAAACTGGATCCAGGCCAGCACGATGCCAGCCACGATCCCCAGGCAGGGCCAAATCAATTCCCAACGAATGTTCCAGCCAACCCACTGCCCGAAGGCGAGCACGGCGAGCGCACACAGCCCGGCACCGATCAGGGTCTCTCGCCAAGTCGAGTTCCGTTCCCAGCCTTCACGCGACCCGAAGATTCCTTGCTGGACACGACTCATTTCTTCGGCAAGACTGCGGGACCGGGTACTCCAAGAACGAAGTTCATCAGCATGCGCTTCTTCAGCGCTGGGTACGAACACCCACAGCCAGGCGTAAAGGAGAATCCCGATACCGCCCAGTGCCGTGAGCGCCAAAAAGCCCAGACGGACATATCCCAGAGGGATATTCAGGTGCTCGGCGAGGCCACCGCAGACACCGGCAATGAGCCGGTTTCCGCTGCGCACCATCAAACGTCTTTCAGGACTTTCCATAGTTCTAAGTCAAACATGTTCTTCGTGTTTCTTCGCGGTTGATCACCGGTTCTAGGGGCACCCCTAGGGAAAGTTCAGGGTATCCCCTCATAGCGGGCGATCCCTTGGCCAAGAGAGAATTGAACTATGAACAACGAAGGCTCTCAACGTGGTCGCGGCTTCTATGACCAGCTGCGCAAGTCACCAGTGGCGCGCAAGGACTCGCAGTGGGTCGGCGGCGTAGCAACCGGTATTGCCGACTATTTCAAGGTAGATGTCGTTTTGATCCGGGGCATCTTCGTGGTGCTCGGTGTGCTGGGCGGACTGGGCATGGTCCTCTACGGTCTGGCGTGGGCTTTGCTTCCGGATACCGAAGGCAAGATCCATCTGGAAAGTGCTGGCAATCGGAACTGGACCAGCGGCATGACCGGCGCAGTGCTGATTTTCGCGCTGGGCATCTTCCCCGCTCCATGGTTCCTCGATTCGCTGGCACCGGTGTTGTGGCCACTGGCCATTGTCGCCGCCATCGTGTTCATCATTTTCAGCCGAAAGAACACCAGATTTGCCCGCCCGAACCAAAGCCGCAAGCCAGCATCCCCTGGCACCGATTCGGCCTCACCTGCCGCGCAGGATCCCAAGAGCACGGCGCTGGAACATCCGTGGCGTGAAGAGCAGGCCTACAGTTCCACGGCCAGCACAGCAGGGTTCGCATCTGCCACCACGGATGCCTCGACTAAGGAGTACCCCATGAGTTCAGGTGACTCCGGCGCCGGAAGCCAATACCAGAACAGTTATTCTCCGGACCCCGCCTACACCAAGGCCTACTATTCCAAGGCAGTTGACAAGCCGGTCAGCCGCGCCATCCCAGGCTGGGTGGCAACCACCGTGGTAGGGCTGACCGTACTGGTCATCGCTGTAGTCCTGCTGGCTGATTACCTGAATATTGTGGCATTGCCAGGTTCAGGCTGGGCCGTGGCACTAGCCTGCGGCCTGCTGGTTGTTGGCGTCGCCATTGTCCTGGCCGCACTTGTTGGCCGGACCAGTGGCGGTTTGCTGGGCCTGGCTATTCCCCTGCTGGTGCTGACCGTGATCTTCGCAGCGAACACCGCTGGAGATTCGCGCCGCGGATTGGTGCACTCATCCAGCGATGGCGACAGCCACTACAGTGCAGTGTTCAGCAATTCGACAGTTGACCTGACCCACCTAGGCAATATCAGCAAACCAACTACGGTAGAGATCGATTCGGTATTTTCTAATATGGAACTGCTGCTGCCGGCTAATGTTCCGGTAACGATTGAGAGCGATGGGGTCTTCCTTTCCGGGACAGGGATGGACCTTCCCCAGGATGCGCTTTCTCTGCCGGAAAATGCACCTATGCTGACCATTGAGGTAGACGGCGCGTTTTCTTCGTTCTCCACTTCGGTGGATGCTCCTGATGCACTGAACCGCAGCACTGAGAGTTTCTAAGGACTGAGCTTGATGAATACTTCTTCCACACCGGCCAAAAAGTTCCCTACCGGAACACTGGTCTTCGGCCTGATTCTGATCGTTGTCGCCCTGGCATCGCTCAGCCGCCTGGTTTTGCACTGGAGCTTCGATATGCCGTTGCTGCTCATTGCCATTGTCGCTTTCGCCGGCGTTGCAATGATCTTCTCCGGACTGGCATCAGCTGGCAAGTCCCGCAAATCCAAAGATGAACCACCGGTTCCCACCGATCCCAACCTCTGAGCTTTATAGCCTTTCAAACATTTAGGAGTTCCTGATGGACGCATTCTTCAATTCACTTCGTTCCATGCCCCTGCGCCGCGGTCCTGGCCGTTTGGCCGGCGGCGTAGCCGGAGGCATCGCTGACAAGTTCGGCTGGGACGTCACCTTGGTGCGTATTGCCCTGCTGCTTTCCTTCCTGCTTCCCGTCTTGGGCATTGCCTCATATATCGTGGCGTGGATCCTCATTCCTGGTCAGGACGACACCATCATTTTGCAGAAATGGCTGCGTAAATTCTAAATTCCTTTCCGAGCTTGCCTGCTGGTGAACACCATCTAGCATGCTCATCTCCCCTAGGGCGAGTCTCATGCACACACAGTGACTTGAGACTCGCCCTAGTGGCTTTAAGCACGTACAATGACACCCAGAGTAGATGCTCAATGGCGCGCGGATCTTGAATAAATCCGAATGGAACTCTTTGTTGACGCGGCACGACCACGGGGCTCGCTCGCTCCAGCTGGCGCACAAAGCTTTCCCTATTACTAAGCGAGGGCCAATGCGCATTGGAATCATGACCTCAGGTGGCGACTGCCCCGGTCTGAACGCTGTTATCCGCGGTGCGGTACTGAACGGCATCAAAAGCTACGACTACGAATTCGTCGGTTTTCGCGATGGCTGGCGCGGTGTCAAGGAAGGCGACTTCTTCGACCTTCCCCGAACCGCTGTGCGGGGCATTGCCAAGCAGGGCGGCACCATTCTGGGCACCTCGCGCACCAACGCTTTTGAAGGGGAACTTGGCGGGCCCGAGAACATCGCCAATATCTTGAAGACCAACAGCATCGACGCGCTGATTGCCATCGGCGGCGAAGGCACCTTGGCTGGAGCTCAGCGCTTGTGCGAAGCCGGCCTGCCAATTGTTGGCGTTCCCAAGACCATCGATAATGACTTGGACGCCACCGATTACACGTTCGGTTTCGATACCGCTAACCAGATCGCCGTAGAAGCCATTGACCGTCTGCGCACCACTGGCGACTCGCACCACCGCTGCATGGTGGCCGAGGTAATGGGCCGCCACGTTGGCTGGATTGCCCTGCATGCGGGCATGGCTTCCGGTGCCCACGCGGTGCTCATCCCAGAAGTCTCCACCAGCATGGAGCAGATCTGCCAGTGGGTCAACGAAGCCCATGAGCGCGGACGTGCGCCATTGGTAGTTGTTGCTGAAGGCTTTGTGCCTGAAGGCATGGAAGAAGCCTTCTCCGTTCGTGGCGTTGATACTTTCGGGCGTGCCCGCCTGGGCGGCATCGGTGAAATGCTCGCCCCGATCATTGAAGAACGTACCGGCATTGAAACGCGTGCGACGGTGCTGGGCCACATCCAGCGCGGTGGCGTACCTACCGCGTTCGACCGCGTGCTGGCCACGCGCTTGGGCATGGCTGCCGTTGATTCGGTCAACGAACAGGCATGGGGCACCATGGTCGCATTGCACGGCACCAAGGTGCTGCGCGTGCCACTGCGCGCGGCCCTGAACAACCTCAAGCGTGTCCCGATGGAACGCTATGAGGAAGCTGCCGTACTCTTCGGCTAAGCCAAAGCGAATGCCAAGGGCGTGGGTGCACATACTGTAATCAGCAGTTGCACCCACGCCCTTGGTTTTGCCTCTTAGCCCTGTGGAGGGGTTCTCAGGAACCCGGTAAAGCGTCCGGCAACCTGTCCTGCGTCGGTAGCCACAATGACTTCTTGCGAGGCCGGGTAGTTGGTTTCGCCATCCACGATGGTCAAGACCGCTTCCGGGTCGACGTTGCGCTTGATAACTGCCAGCGCGATGGGTCCGGCTTCGTAGTGCAAGGTCGCGGAGGTAATCCGTCCAACGGTACGCTCCCCCAGCTTCACTTCAGCACCGGTTGCCGGCAGCGTGTGCATGGAACCGTCCAGATCCAAGAACACCATGCGGCGCGGCGGGTGGCCGATATTGTGCACGCGGGCAACAGTTTCCTGGCCCTTGTAGCAGCCCTTATCCATGTGCACGGCGGTACGCAGCCAGTCCAGCTCATGAGGAATGGTCTTGTCATCGATCTCGGCACCGAAGCGTGGTTCCCACGCGGCGATGCGCAAAGCCTCGACGGCCATCATGCCGGCCAGCTCTTCCTCGGCCACAGCCTCGCACAGCTTGTCCAGCTCAATGATGTGCATGAACCATGCGCGTTCCTTGCCCGGGTGGTCTTCACGCGAGTATGCCCAACCGCCCTCGCTGATTCCCGGCCAAGGATTCTGCCAAATCAGGGAGCCGGCAGTATCGATGGTGCGGGTTGCCGCCAGCACGCCATGGGTTGCACTCAGGTCATTAACCTCAACACGCAGCATGAAGCGCATGCTGTTCAAGAACTGCGCCAGGCCCGCCCCGGCACCGGGTTCAGCAATCAGCAGCAGGCGGTCCTCGGTGGCCAGCACCTTCATTTCATGCTCAATGCGTCCCTGGACCGAGAGCAGAAGCGTCTGGGTGCTCTGCCCCGGCTTCAAGGTGGAAATGCGCTGGCTGCTGAGCGTATCGAGCCAGCTCTGGCGGTCTTCACCACGGATTTCAACGACGTCGAAGTGGCTCAGGTCAGCGATGGCCTTGCCTTCAGCAAGCTTGCGGGCTTCGCGGGTTGGAGCACCATAATGAGCTGCAACACCAGCGTCAACACCGCCAGCTTCCACAGCACCAGCGCGTTCGAGCAGGACCGAACGGTATCCAGCAGTCATGGCTATTTCGCCGCACCTTCTGCCGCGACGCGCTTGAGCGCTGCCGAGGCGTGAGCTTGCAGATCCATGTTGCCCTTGGAAACATCCCAACGCCAGAACAGTTCGCCGTTGACCAATCCGTAGATACGGGTGGAAGAGCCATATGCTTGAGCGTTCTTGCTGCGCAAGAGGCTCTCGGTCGCCAGCTGAATGCGCGGTCCGTCGATCAGTCCGTAATACAGTTCAGAGATGCCGTCCGGGCGGACAATATGCGCCTGGATCTTGAACCCGTCCTTGGTGTGCAGCTTCTGCACATCATCGGCTGAACGCAGCACTGGGAAAATGTCCCCGGGCTTCATGCCAGGTCCTGCATCGGCTTCTTGCTGTTCACGGTCCAAAGACCAGAATCCGTTTTCAACAGCCAGGATGCGCAGCTTCGTGCCATCGGCTTCGGTGAGCCAAGCTTCGCTTCGGTATTCGAGGTATGGGCCACCAACGTCACGGAAGGTGACTTGCTGCCAGAAGAATTCGTCCTCGGCTTCACCCTCGCCAAGACGTCCAGCACCTTCCCAGGTGCCGATAAGCCAAGCGAAAGGTACAAGTTCCGGGGTGAGGTCCGTAGGGAGGTCAAAAGCCATGGACTACTCGCTCCTAAATTTAGTCAGTGATGAAATGAAAACAGCGCACACGTTATTGTGTGCGCTGTTTTTACTTCTGGCCCTGGAAGAGACGCTTCACTACCAAGCCTGCGAACCCGGCCATTCCGATACCGGCGATCACTACAAGTGCCTGGAAGAAAATTTCGATTGCAAGGTAATTTTCATTCATGGCTTCATCTTAGCGCGCGCGGTAAGAGAACTTCGACACTCGTGACGCAGCTTGCATCATATTTGAACCGCTTAGCGTTAAATGAAGGCCAGAACTTCCATTGCGTACCAGCTGACAGCACCGCTCATCAGCAGGATTGCGCAGGAAAGGCCAAGAATTCCGCTCAGGTTGCGCACGCTGCGGCTGACCAAGGCCAAGGCGCGTAATGAACCTACCAACAAGCCGATCAGCAAGCCCAGGATGGCGCCCTGGTACCAGAGCATATCCATGGGAAGCGCTGTGGAGGCTGCCCCTAAAGCGGCGGCAACCACCGGGGCCAGTGCCATGGTGATCCGGTTGGGCAGCCGGGTTACGGCAACGGCACCAGCACCAAGCAGGGCTATGACGCTACTGACTGTCATCCCAAAGCCATATGGCACCAGTGCGCTTGCAGCCCAGGCTGAACCAAGTACGCCCAGCACCACACCACTTACGCCGGAAACCACACCAGCCAAACGGCCTTCGGCTTCCGCGCCGCGCAGCACCTGGCTGATAAATACCAGAAGCACACCCACGGCGATTGCTTCGACGCTATGTGACATCACCGACCCGCCGGGCATGAACATAGTGGCGGCAGTGGCTGCCAAGGAGCACAACGCAACGATGATGCTGATCGGCCACGGCGCGTCAGAGCGCACCATGCGCGGCCAGGTGTAGGCGAAAATCAGCTGTAAAACGGCGGTGAGAACACCCATCAGCCAGCTCATCGAATCGAGGCTGGCTGCTACGACAAGCAGTGCCGCGGCGACGAGTCCACTGAATAAAACCTTGATTCTCAAATTCTTTTTCCTGACGGTAATGTGTCCGCACTTGCGTGTTCACATGCGTGCTTCAACTGAATCATTCCTTATACTGTGACACGTAAAAGTGATTTTTTCGCAACTATCTGGCAGGAGGAAGACCGATTGGCTCACCTGTTGCTACTTAGTAATCATGCCGAAAATGCCGCTGAAGTTCTTCCGGCACTCGAATTGCTATTGCACGAGATAACTTTCTTCCCGGCAACCACCGAGTCCTTGGCCCAGCTGCCGGAGTGCGACGCAGTCATCCTGGATGCTCGGACCGATCTGGTTCCAGCCCGCTCCTTGGCACAGTTGCTGCACACGAATTTGAATGTCCCGTTGCTGCTGGTTGTCAGCGAAGGCGCACTTGGCATCTTGAACTCGGACTGGCACGCAGCAGATTTTCTGCTGCCTTCGGCCATCCCCGCCGAACTCGATGCACGCATCCGCCTGATGCTCTCTGGCGCGAGTGTTCCAGCGCCTGCGCCAGTGGCTGCCGAAAGCACCTCGGGGCTGCGCATCGATGAGCTGAGCTACACCGCCCGCATCGATAACCGCATGCTGGATCTGACCTACAAAGAATTCGAACTGCTCAAGTACCTGTCCCAGTTCCCGGGCCGGGTCTTCACCCGCGAGCAGCTATTGCATGAAGTCTGGGGCTATGACTACTACGGTGGCACTCGCACCGTGGACGTGCATGTGCGTCGCTTGCGCGCGAAACTCGGCACCGATCATGAGCAGCTGATCGGAACGGTACGCAACGTGGGCTACCGCTTCTACACCGAATCATAACGTTCAGATAACTCCTAGCCACTTCGAACATTTTGCGACTATCGTGAAATGCATGAGCGAACTGCCACAGAACACTGTATCCATCCAGCACGTCCCCGGTGAGCTTGATGAACGGGCCTTATCCGACGTGCGTGACTTAGCCCTCGACGCGCAGGCAGCCGACGGCAACCCGCCGCTAAGCGACCAGACTCTGGTGGCCTTGGCAGCCGACGAGCCAAACGATAATTTGCTGGCCCTGCTTGCTGAGGTCGGCGAAGGTGTCGACGCGAAATTGGCTGGCGTGGCCATCGCGGTCCGGGAATCCCCGGATCACCCATGGGTTCTGGAATTGGTAGTCCACCCTGAGCAGCGCCGTGCCGGCATCGGCCGGGCGCTGCTGGGCAAGCTCGGTGAGCTGGTGGACCTGTCGCAGATCCAGGCTTGGGCGCACGGTGATCATGAGGCTGCCAAGAAGCTGGCCACCGGTGCCGGACTGGACCGGGTACGCGAGCTGTACCGCATGCGCCGCGAAGGCACCGATTACCTTGAAGAAGCTCCGCTTGATCGCCGCTTTAACGTACGCACCTTCCGGGTCGGCGAGGACGAGCCGGTGTGGCTGGAAGCCAACGCCAAGTCATTTGCACACCACCCCGAGCAGGGTTCACTCACGCTCAATGATCTTGAAGCGCGCATGTCCGAGGACTGGTTTGATCCAACCGGCTTCTTCCTGGCCTTCGACTCTGATCAGAATTTGCTTGCGTATCACTGGACCAAAATCCATCCTGCCACCGGGGACCAAATTCGCCCCACCGGTGAGGTTTATGTGGTCGGTGTGGTTCCCGAAGCGCAAGGCATGGGCCTAGGCCGATCCTTGACCAATACCGGCGTTAATTACCTGCTGGAGCTGGGCGTCGACTCGGTGATTTTGTATGTCGATGCCGACAACGAGCCAGCGGTGAAGCTTTACCGTTCGCTGGGCTTCACACTTTGGGATGCCGACATCATGTACGGTCCGCAGAAGCTAGACTAGTAAGCAGGCCGTCCCGATCTTTCGGGTCCTCAACTAGCGGTGTCTTTAGCGTCCACTTGCAGGAAAGAAGTGAGTTCAGCAGATGAATAGCTACCCCAAGGAAACCAGCACTCAACTACGAGATGTCCCTTCATCGAAGGTCAACGAAGATCGTATAGAGCCTGCGGATTCCCTACCGGATCTGCATCCTGAGGGCGAATTCGCCAATGAGCGTTTCCTTGACCGCGAACTTAGCTGGCTGCACTTCAACGCCCGTGTTCTGGAACTGGCTGAAGACACCAAATTGCCGTTGCTTGAACGGGTGAACTTCTTATCGATCTTCGCTTCGAACCTCGATGAGTTCTTCATGGTCCGTGTCGCTGGCCTCAAGCGCCGCATCCACGCCGGATTGGCGGTGCCTGCGGCCAACGGCATGAACCCGGTAGACCAGCTGGAATTGCTGCTCTCCTCGGCCCACGCGCTGCAAACCCGCCATGCGAAGGTCTTCGCCGACTCGGTATACCCGGACTTGAACGAACAGGGCATCCGGATCACCACCTGGGATGAACTTTCAGCTTCAGAGCGCGAGGTACTCTCTAAGTGGTTTGTTTCCCAGGTCTTCCCGGTGCTCACTCCGCTGGCCGTTGACCCGGCCCACCCTTTCCCATACATCTCTGGGTTGTCATTGAACCTGGCAGTGGTGGTGCGCAACCCGCTGACCGGCAAGGAACTCTTTGCCCGCCTGAAGGTGCCGGACACCATCGCGCGCTTGATCAGCATCGATGGCACCCGTGCAGCGCACTCTTCGCTGCGCACCGCACGCTTCATCCCGCTCGAAGCGCTGATTGCCGTACACCTGGAACTCTTGTTCCCGGGCATGGAAATCGTTGAGCACCATTACTTCCGCGTCACGCGCAATGAAGATTTGGAAGTAGAAGAAGACGACGCAGAGAACTTGTTGCAGGCACTGGAGAAGGAACTGCTGCGCCGCCGCTTCGGCCCTCCGGTTCGCTTGGAAGTTGCCGATGACATCAACCCTGAAATCATGGAACTGCTCACCCGCGAGCTCGGTATTGAAGAGGATGAAGTCTTCAAGCTTCCTACCCCATTGGATCTGCGCGGACTGGGCGTCATCGCCTCGCTTGACCGTTCCGAGCTGCACTACACCAAGCATGTAGGCCACACCTCGAACTACCTCAACGAATCGGAAACCGCCAAGGCTGCCAACGTCTTCGCTGCGGTTCGCCGCCGAGACATCCTGCTGCACCACCCCTACGATTCCTTCTCCACCAGTGTGCAGGCCTTCTTGGAACAGGCCGCAGCTGACCCAAAGGTCATGGCCATCAAGCAGACCCTGTACCGCACCAGCGGCGACTCCCCCATTGTCGATGCGCTGATCGACGCTGCGGAAGCCGGCAAGCAGGTTTTGGCCCTGGTGGAAATCAAGGCTCGCTTCGATGAGCAGGCCAACATCTCCTGGGCGCGCAAGTTGGAACAGGCCGGCGTGCACGTGGTCTACGGCATCGTTGGCCTCAAGACCCACTCCAAGCTCTCTTTGGTGGTTCGCCGTGAAGGTGACAAGCTGCGCCGCTACTGCCATATCGGCACCGGTAACTACCACCCGCGCACCGCACGCTACTACGAGGATTTCGGCCTGCTTACCTGCGATGACGAGGTGGGCGAGGACATCTCGAAGCTGTTCAACCAGCTCTCGGGCTACGCGCCGCGCTCGACATACAAACGCCTGCTTGTTGCTCCGCGCTCGGTACGCACCGGACTGCTGGCGCATATCGAAAAGGAAATCGCCAACGCTGCCGCCGGCAAGCCGGCCAAGGTGGTCATCAAGGTCAACTCCATCGTGGATGAAGCAATCATCGATGCGTTGTACCGGGCCAGCCAGGCTGGAGTCAAGGTCGAAGTCATTGTTCGCGGCATTTGCGCCCTGCGTCCAGGTGTTCCGGGACTGAGCGAGAACATCGAGGTGCGTTCCATCCTTGGCCGCTTCCTTGAGCACAGCCGCGTCTTCATGTTTGAAAACGGTGGCGACCCGCTGGTGTACATCGGCTCGGCCGATATGATGCACCGCAACTTGGATCGCCGCGTTGAAGCTTTGGTTTCGCTGCGCAACCAAGAAGACATCGACCGGATGATCACCCTGCTCTCACGCTACATGGATGACAAGACCGCCTCATGGCATCTGAACTCCGATGGCGACTGGATCCGCCATTACCAGGATGAGGATGGCAACCCGCTGACCGATGTCCAGTTCTGGCTGGTCGAAGAGCATGCCCGACGACGAAACAGCGGACGTAATAGCTAGTGGCCGAATCAGAGCTGCGCGATACCCGCATTAGGGCGCGTGAGATCATTCGTTCAGTGGATGCCGAGGAAATCCGCCTCGGAGAATACGACATTGTGGCTGCTGGGGCGATCCCTTGGCGGTTGAAGAACGGCAAACTTCAAGTTCTGGTAATCCACCGTCCCAAGTATGACGACTGGTCATGGCCCAAGGGCAAACTGGATCAGGGCGAATCCATCGCTGAATGCGCCTTGCGCGAGGTCCGTGAGGAAATCGGGTTGCGCATCACCTTGGGCATCCCGCTGTCAGCCACGGCGTACTCGGTGAAGCAGAAAACCAAGGTTGTCTATTACTGGGCGGCAAAAACCGATGTGCATACGGTGGTTGAGCCCGATGGCGAAGAATGCGATGAAACCATGTGGGTCAGCCCCACTAAGGCCGCGCAGATGCTGTCCAATCCAACCGACGCCCAGCCGCTGGATGATCTGGTCAAGGCCCATGATGCTGGGGTGCTGAACACGCACCCGGTGCTCATTGTGCGCCATGCCAAGGCCAAACCGCGAGGCAAGTGGACCCGTGCCGAAGGCGAACGTCCGCTCGCAGCTACCGGGAGGCGCCAAGCCCAGGCAGTATCCCGGATGCTCGAAGCGTGGCAGCCAATGCATGTGGCTTCATCGCCGTGGATGCGTTGCGTTCAAACGATCACGCCCTATGCGGCCCTGCACGCGATGAAGCTCAAGACCATCAAGGCGCTGACCGAGCACGGGGCAACGCGCAAGCCAGAACGCGCCCGCAAGGCGGTGCAGAAGCTTTTTGACAAGTACCGCTCGCAGATCATATGCACGCACCGGCCGGTCCTGCCCTTCGTGCTCGAAGTGCTGGCGCGCAATTCGACCCCGGAGCTTGCCAAGGCACTGCCAGATCAGGATCCCTATCTGGACCCCGGGTCGTTGATCGTGGCCCAGCAGGTCCACGGCGGCACCCCGCGCATCGTCTCCTTTGAAATTCATACGCCCTATCACGATTAGCGTTGAGCAACTGATGCCCGGCATTGCATGCCGGGCATCAGTGTTCTCGCAGGACTTGGCAAAAGTCGTTGCATCTGGCTCCGATTAGGGATAAGACTGTAAATAGGACATCAGTCACATCTACGAACGAGGTATCGCCATGACTGCCCAGCAGCCGCACAATCCAGTGGACAAGATCGTGCACCATGGACTGCGCCTGGATCAGGATGCTGACCGCGGCCGCTATTCGCTGTGGCACGGATCCACATTCGTTGGCTTCTTGGGCTACCGCTTGGAAGATGGTGTGGCCACTATCCAGCACACCATCGTCAATGAGGAATTTGGCCGCCGCGGTTATGCCCGCGCCTTGGTGACCTTGGTGCTGGACCGCTTCCGCAATGAAGGATTGAAGATCATCCCCGAGTGCAGCTATGTCCAGGATTACCTGCGCCGTTATCCGGAGTACAACGACATGGTCGTTGACGCTGGCTAGTACGTGTCCACGACCCGCGTAGGTTTTCACACGTTTTTAGTCCTGCAAGGATGATCTGAACTAAACTGGGGTGCGTGAACATCGCGACCCCATACGAGACCCTGCTGCGCGACGTGCTGGAAAACGGCACTGCCAAAGAAGACCGCACCGGGACTGGAACCCTGTCGGTCTTTGGACGCCAGATCCGTTTCGATCTGCAGGATTCTTTCCCGCTGATCACTACCAAGCGCGTGCATTTCAAGTCCGTGGCAGCCGAACTGCTGTGGTTCCTGCGCGGTGAATCAAATGTGAAGTGGCTGCAGGACCAGGGCGTTCGCATCTGGAACGAATGGGCCGATGAAGATGGCGAACTCGGCCCGGTTTACGGTGTCCAGTGGCGCAGCTGGCCCACCCCAGAAGGTGGCTACATCGACCAGATCTCCCAGCTGGTGGACTCGCTGCGCAACAATCCAGACTCCCGCCGCCACATCGTCTCGGCATGGAATGTCGCAGAGATCCAGAATATGGCGCTGCCTCCATGCCACGTGTTCTTCCAGTTCTACGTAGCCGACGGAAAACTCTCCTGCCAGCTCTACCAGCGCAGTGCAGACATGTTCCTGGGCGTGCCTTTCAACATCGCTTCATACGCCC
Organism: Glutamicibacter sp. MCAF14; assembly: GCF_052114325.1. NCBI lineage: Bacteria > Bacillati > Actinomycetota > Actinomycetes > Micrococcales > Micrococcaceae > Glutamicibacter > Glutamicibacter sp. MCAF14. The sequence continues at coordinate 196,183 of NZ_JBFREO010000002.1, read as the reverse complement.
TGCTCACTGCCATGCTGGCTCACCAGCTGGATTTGGAGCCAGGCGAGTTCATTTGGACCGGCGGCGACGTGCACATCTATACCAACCACGTGGAACAGGTCAAGGAACAGCTCTCACGCGATCCTTACCCGTACCCGACCCTGAGCTTCAATTCCAAGCCGGCCTCGATCTTCAACTACACGCTGGAGGACTTCTCCATCAACGATTACCAGCACCACCCGACCATTAAGGGAACCGTCGCCGTATGACCCCCGCGCCTCGCCACGCACGCGCTCTCGAACCCCTGATTGGCGCCATCTGGGCCCAAGCTGAAAACGGCATCATCGGCGCCAATGGCACCATGCCCTGGCATGTTCCTGAGGACTTGGCCCACTTCAAGCGCACCACTGCCGGACACCCGGTCATCATGGGCCGTGCCACCTGGAATTCTTTTCCGGCGAAGTTCCGCCCGTTGCCCGGACGCACTAATCTCGTGCTCACCCGCGATGTCTCAGCCCACGAACAGCTGCGCCAAGATGGGGCTGAACCGGTATCCACCTTGGAAGAGGCCATTGCGCTGGCCAAGGCAAGCACCGGCGGTGAAGAGATCTGGATTATCGGCGGAGGCCAGGTCTATGCCCAGGCCTTGGAACTGCTGGACCTCGCGGTGATCACCAAGCTTGAGGTAGCGGCCCAGGGAGATACTTCCGCACCCCAGCTGACTGCCGACTTCGCCTTGGGCACCAGCGATCCCTCGCTAGATTCGGAAGCTGCCCGCTGGCACACTTCCTCCACCGGTACCCGCTACCGCTTTGAAACCTGGCTTCGCCAAAAGGACTAGAACGACCATGAAAAAATACATCGGAGAGCTAAAGCAGCACCCCGAAGCACTCTTCATTCTCGGATACATGCTTTTCCCGCTGTTGGCACTGGTCGTGGCCGTTCTCGGCTTCTTCATGGTGCTCGGTGGATACAAGCTCTTTGGCCTGATCCTGCTGCTGGTACCGACACAGATCTTCATCTTTGCAGCCATGTGGGCGATCAAGAACCGCAAGCTGCTCATTGAGAAGAAGTAATACTTATCCTGCACCGAACCACACCCGAAGCCTGCTGGCCCTCGGGTGTGGTTCTGCTTTAACTGCTGTAACGAACCGGGTGCTGGCAGCTAAACGCCTCTACCATTGATGTATGACTTCATCTGTTGGTTTTGTAGGTTACCGAGGCATGGTTGGCTCCGTGCTGATGCAGCGCATGCTCGATGAGGGCGACTTCGCGCAGATCGACCCGGTATTTTTCTCCACGTCCAATGCTGGCGGCCAGGCCCCGGCATTCGCCGAAGGCGCTGCGCCGCTGCAGGATGCATATGACATCCAGACGCTGGCCAAGCTGCCCATTATCGTCACGGCCCAGGGCGGGGACTACACCACCAAGGTCCATGCTCAGCTGCGCAATTCCGGCTGGGATGGCCTGTGGATCGATGCGGCTTCCACGCTGCGCATGAATGATGATTCGGTGATCGTGCTGGATCCGATCAACCGCAATGTCATTGACCAGTCGCTGGCCTCGGGCACCAAGGACTTCATCGGCGGCAACTGCACCGTCTCGTGCATGCTGATGGGCTTGGGCGGACTGTTCAAGAACGGTCTGGTCGAATGGAGCACCGCCATGACCTACCAGGCAGCCTCCGGTGGCGGTGCCCGCCACATGCGCGAACTGCTCACCCAGTTCGGCGACATCAACTCCCACGTCGCCTCCGAACTTGATGACCCGGCTTCAGCGATCCTGGAGATCGACCGCAAGGTCCTGGCAACACAGCGCGGCGGCTTGGACGCCACCCAGTTCGGCGTGCCGCTGGCCGGCTCGCTGATCCCGTGGATCGACGCAGATCTGGGCAACGGCCAGTCCAAGGAAGAGTGGAAGGCCGGGGTCGAGACCAACAAGATCCTGGGCAATTCCGCAGAGAACAAAGTCGTGGTGGACGGACTGTGCGTCCGCATTGGTGCGATGCGCTCGCACTCGCAGGCCCTGACCCTGAAGCTGACCGAAGACCTCCCGGTTTCGGAAATCGAGTCGCTGCTGGCAGCTGACAACGAATGGGCCAAGGTAGTTCCTAATACCAAGGAAGCCACCGTAGATGCGCTGACCCCAGTTGCCGCTTCTGGCACCTTGGACATCCCGGTAGGCCGCATCCGCAAACTGGAAATGGGCCCGGAGTACATCTCGGCCTTCACCGTAGGCGACCAGCTGCTGTGGGGTGCGGCCGAACCGCTGCGCCGCATGCTGGCTATCGCGCAGGGTCGTCTCTAGACTCCTCACGCATCCAAGAATTAAAAGGCACGGTCCGGAACAGTTTTTCTGTTCCGGACCGTGCCTTTTGGTCTAGGGCCTTGCCTTTAAGGATCAGCCAGCCCATTCATCGCGCAATACCGAGTAGATGATCTGGTCATGCCATCCACCGTCGCGCCACTGGGCTTGGCGGATCACTCCTTCGCGGGTGAAGCCGAGCTTTTCCAGGCAGCGTTGTTCAGCCGTGTTCTCGGCGGCCGTAGTGGCCTGGATGCGATGGCGCGGATAGTGCGTGAACAGGTAATCGACAAGCTGGCGCTGGGCTTGGGTGCCAAGGGACTTGCCCCGGTATTCCGGGAACAGGCCAATCGCGATTTCCCAGCAGGCCGAGGTGTTGGCCCTGCCCCAGGCTGTACTGGTGAACCAATCGGCCTTGCCGATCATCTGCTCCCCCAAGCTGATGGCCAGCGCCCCGTCAGCACTGCCAATCAGCTGGTCCTCGGCTATCCGGCGGCGCAGCTTGTTAGTGTCCCAGAAACCGAACCACTGCGAAGCGCCTGCTCCATGAAGCGACTGGAAATTCGCTTCCAGCAGGTCGATGTCCATCTGGCTGAGTTTGCGCAGGGAAAGTTCGGCCATGACCGCTCCTTTGTGAAGTTTAGAGGGACAGGCCAATCAGTAATGGCTCATTGACCAGTTCAATGCCGAAACGCTCAGCCACGCCTGCACGGACGGCTCGCGCAATAGCCAGAATGTCCTGTGCGGTTGCTTCGCCGCGGTTGGTGATCGCCAAGGTGTGCTTGGTGGACAGCGAGGCACGGCCCTGGGCCAGGGCGAAGCCCTCGGTGCCTTCCAGCCCGTAGCCCTTGGAGAACCCCGCCTGGTCGATCAACCAGGCTGCCGAGAGCTTGACGAAGCCTTCTTGCGCCACCGGGTAGTTCGGTGCGTTGTCCGGCAAGTTCTCCAGTATTTCTCTGGGCACAATCGGGTTGGTGAAAAAGGAGCCGGTGGAGTGCGAATCAGCATCCTGCCGGTCATAGACCATGCCCTTGGAACGGCGCAGTTCCAGAACTGTCTGGCGCACTTGGTGCGCGTCGGCGCGTTCGCCGGCTTCCACGCCCAGGCGGCGGGCGAGTTCGGCGTAGCGGATTGGTGCTGAGTCGTTGGAGCGTTCCAGTAAGAAGGCCACTTCCAGCACGACGTAGCGTGGGGAGCCGTTGGTGCTGGTGCGCTTGATCAGTGAATCGCGGTAGGCAAATTCCAGATCAGCATTTTGAAGCTTGATGACCTGCCCATTGTGCCGGTCATAGGCGCGGATCCAAGCCAAGGTCTGCGAGACGTCAGCACCATAGGCTCCGACGTTCTGCACCGGGGTGGCACCGGTGCACCCCGGGATGCCCGAGAGTGCTTCCAAGCCGCTCAGGCCTTCGGTGAGGCTGTATTCAACGGTGACGTCCCAGTTCTCGCCGGCTGCCGCACGCAGCAGGACTTTGCCGTTGGGCTGTTCGTCCAGGTGCAGTCCGCGGGTGGCAATCTGCACGCCCACACCTGGGTATCCTTCATCGCAGATCACCAGGTTAGAGCCACCGCCAATGAGCAGGACATCATTTCCTGCGTCATCTGCTGCCCCCACGGCGTGCGCCAATTCAGCTTCGCTGGTTGCGGTCACCAATTGCTGGGCTGGCCCGCCAACGCGGGTCGTGGTCAGATTCTTCAGCATTGCTTCAGTTTACTTTCCATAAAAAGACGAATGGGTGCACTCAGGCGTGCGATTCATGCCTTGTCTTGATCGCCGGTGCGGTATCCGGCGGTATTTGAAGACAGGCAGAAAGCCAGGACTATCAAGATCGAAATGGAGCCCAGGGCCGGCAGCAAGCCGATCAGTTCGGCAAGCAAGCCCAAGAGCGGTGGACCGCCCAGGAAGGCGCCGTAGCCGATGGTGGAGACTACCGATACGCGTGTTGCGGCATGGATTGGATCATCCGACGCCGCGCTCATGGCCAGCGGGAAAGTCAGGGCCACGCCCATGCCCCAGATCCCCAAGGCGACGAAGGCCAGCGGCAGGCTATTGCCAAAGGCGAAGAGCAGTACGCCCACCAGTGCGCTGATGGCGCTGGCACGGATCATCACCACCCGCCCCAGCCGCAGGATCAAGTCCCCGGAGAGCAGCCGGGTGAGGGTCATGGCGGTCACGAAGACGCCGTAGCCAATAGCTCCCACGCCTTCTTTGGTCCCATAGCCATCTACCAGTGCCATGGCGACCCAGTCTCCGGCTGCACCCTCGGCCAGGGCCATGCCCAACACCAGAACGCCAAGCAGCACCGTTTGTGGTTCGGTCCACGCCTTTTTCAGTGATGTACCACCACTGGTGCGCGGCACCCGGCTGAAGTCTTCGCCATAGAACCGGGTGCTGTAGAGGACGGTGAAGACAATGACCAGGCCCATGAAGCCGTAGTGGTACTGCAGCGGCAACTGTAGGCGGGCTCCAAGGGCCCCGGCGCCAGCACCAATCACGGTGCCGATGGAGAAGAATCCGTGCAGGGCAGGCATGATGCTCTTGCCTAGCGCGCGTTCCATCGCGGCTCCCTGGACGTTGGAAGCCACATTCCATGAAGCGGTTCCCAGCCCTTGGGTAAAGAGGAAGATGCCGCACATGATGGCGCTTCCAAAGACTCCGGCGCCGACGCCCACGAGGATCAGTGAGCTTCCGGCCAGGGTCGCGGCGATGCGCATGACGAGGGTGGCGCCAAGACGCAGAACCAGCTGTCCGGAGACGGCGACCGATAGGAAGGATCCGGCGCTCATGCACAGAAGCAGCAAGCCAACACTGGCGTGGTCCAGTTGCAGGGCGTCACGCACCGCGGGCAGCCGCGAAACCAGGGCCGAGATCAGCAGACCGCTGGCCAGGTAGGCTGCCATCAGCGCGTTGCGCCAGAGCGTTACTGGCTTCTGCGCATCACCGGAGAGTTGCATGCTTAGAGCTGTACCACGGCCTGGCACTTGAGCAGTACCTTGCTGTCGTTGGCCGAGACGGCCAAGTCGATGCGGGCGGTACGGGCTTCGGCATCCAGTGCTCCGACCTTGCCTTCTACCGAGATGGTGGTGCCTTCGTGATCCGTTGGGTTCGAGCCTTCAGGATCTTCGACGACCACTGGCTTGGTGAAGCGGGTCTGGTAGTCGATGACAGCTGCAGGGTTGCCTACCCAAGTGGAGACCAGTTCGATGACCGAGCCCATGGTGAACATGCCGTGGGCAATGACCGAGGGCAGTTCAACTTCCTTGGCGAAGCGCTCATTCCAGTGAATCGGGTTGAAGTCCCCCGAGGCACCTGCGTAGCGCACGAGGTCGGCGCGGTTGACCTGCACGGTGTGCGAACCAATGATCTGGCCCTTTTCGAGGCTTTCGAATTCAATCATGATCAGTCCTCTGCTCGTACCAGTAGCGATGAAGTGGTGGTGGCGATCTTATCGCCAGACACGGTGGTGATTTCTGCACGAGTGGTAATCATGGCACCGGCACCCATTTCGCGGACTTGGTCCACGTACAGCTCGGCGAGCAGTTCATCACCGGCAACGATAGGGCGGTGGTGGGTGAAGCGCTGGTCAGCATGCACCACGCGGGAGAAGTCAATGCCGCTGGCGGGGTCGGCGATCAGCTGAGCGTCGGCACGCTGGGCGATGATGATCGCAAAAGTTGGCGGGGCAACGACGTCATTGAAGCCCAGCTTGCGGGCGGCTTCTACATCGAAGTGCGCCGGACTAGTGGCTTTCACCGCGGTGGCGAATTCGCGGATTTTTTCGCGTCCTACTTGGTAGGACTGGCCGGCAGGGTAAATGCGCCCTACCAGGTCAGGGTTGATGCCCATGGATTCTCCTGAACGTTGTTCTTGGTGAGCGCAGTGCACCGGTCTGGATTCTGCTCCAGGTCCAGCCAGCTGGCCACGATGTGCAAATCTTGCCGGAGCTACTTCCCGGTCTCGGTAGAACGCTTTTTGGTGCGCGGCTTGTCCAGCCCGTTGGCGATGCGCCATGCACGGGCGTCCTTGGAACGCACTACCAATCCAGCGATGTGGCAGAGCATCCCGAGGACCATGATCCCGATAGCGATATACACCAGGGGCAGTGAAGGAATGTTTGCGCCGACGATAGCTAGGATGATGCCTGCGCCCATCACGCTTACCGCAATAAAGACGAGCTTCTTATAGAGCGAGGAAGCTGATTCCCAAGGAGTGTTGGTCATGGGTCAAGTCTAGTTCAGCACCCAGCGCCAGCTCTCATTGCGGGCGCGGTATTTCCGCGTGACTCCCCCGACAAACCATCTGCTCGGTGCGTGGCACGCTTAGAACAATGCGGATTGCTCTTCTTTGAAGTCACCATGCTGTTCTATGACTGCCACGGCGCGGGTTTTCAGCTCTGCGGCATCAAGCAAGCGCAGCGTGGTGTTCTCGCCGCTGTCGGCAAGGATGCTTTGCCCCAGCACCCCGCGGATACGCAGATTCACCGTGCTGCCCGGCAGCACGCTGCTCCACGCATGCAACGAACGGGAATCCCAGGCTTCAATGACCGGCTTGGCGAAGGAGGGCTGCTGCCAAAGTTCGTCGCGTAATTCAACGCCATAGGTGTCCAGTCCGCGCTGGGATCCGAGGAACTCCCGTGCACGTTCGGCAGCTTCAGAATTGATGGCGTCAAGCTGCGCGTAGTCCAGCTCCCAGCTGCTCAACCCCTTGATCTTTGATTTCTGCCGAACCTGCTGGCTCAGACCCACATGCTTAGTCACCAAATCTTCAAGAATTCGAATTGCCGCACCATCTGAGGCACGCGCAACATAGCGGGCAATGACCGCACCCTGCTGGGCCAGTCGGCTCCATTTGCTCTTCGTAGAGGTCGTTCCGACCTTGGTCACGCCATGGGCGAAGCTGGCGATATACAAGAAATGCGGCTGCTCCAGATATTTGCGCAGTCCCTCGGGAGCTTCACCGGTCTTGTGGAAATGGTGCATGAACTTCGTCTGGTCCATCCGGCGGCAGCGATCGCATTGGGTACCGGTGCGCAAGGCCTTGGTCTTAGGGCACGGCAAGGTGTTGCGTGAACCGTCCTTGTTCATCGTGACGTAGCCCAGGCAGAATTTGAGGTCGCCAATTTCCAGGCTCAGCACACGATTGGGTTCCAGATAATCGGTGCGCCAGTTTGCTGCTTGCCGCAGTCGAAGCATCGGCGCTGGCTCATGCTCGGAAAAGCTGATTCCGTGGCAAAGCTGCCGAAAGTCGCTAGCGAGTTCCATCAATACCTTTCCGCACAGTTACCCAGTCAACGATAGAGCACCGCTGCGCTGAACTCTAAAGTGCCTGCGAAGCGCCCCAAGAATCCAGTTGGCCAAATTCTCTACTTGTTCTTGCCTAATTCTTAGGAGGGCGCACTAGGCTGAAGTCCCAGTGAGTTCTACTTTGCTGGGATGAAAACTATTCGCAGAGGTGATTGAGAATTTCAGCCGAACACGATCAGGAGTCTCACGCAGCGCTTGCGGCTCCCCTTGCAAAGCAAGCAACACCTGCCGAGCTCCAGGAAATGGCACAAGCGTTCCATCACGATTTCCAGCGTTTCATGATGGAGTACCAATTCGCCGTCGATGAAATGCTGACTAAAGTTTCAATTCTGCGTGAAGAGTTCTTGTATCTGCATAAATACAACCCGATCGAGCATGTTTCTTCACGGGTGAAAACTCCTGAAAGCATCATGCGCAAGGTGAGCAAGCGGAATATCGCTCCGTCCTTGCCGATCATTCGGGAAAATATTAGTGATATTGCTGGAGTGCGCATCACCTGCAGCTTCGTGAAGGACATCTACAAGGTCTTGAACACGCTAACTTCTCAAAGTGATCTGAAGGTCATCCAGATCAAGGATTACATCAAGAATCCAAAATCCAACGGTTACAAGAGCGTGCACGCGATTATCGAGATTCCGGTGTTCTTGTCCGACGGGCCGGTCAATGTTGTCGTTGAAGTGCAGATCCGCACAATTGCCCAAGATTTCTGGGCCAGCTTGGAACATAAGATTTTCTATAAGTATGAAGGGGACGTTCCAGCCCGTCTTGCGGACGAGCTTGCTGAAGCGGCCGCAATCGCCACGACCTTGGACATGCGAATGCAACGGCTGCATACCGAAGTCCATGGCCACGATGCCGACCACGACGGTGCCAGCCACACTGATTTCGACAACACGGCAATCGACAATCTCTTGTCGTTGGCCAGGGAATCAAGCGCGGAGAAGCGCAAGTCCACCGGGTCAAAAAGCTAGTTCCCGCCCATACGGTGCTCCCGGTAATTTCTTGTGTTCGGTTACCGCGGTTTGCCCAAGCAGAACCACTGCTCGAATCCAGAAGTTTCCTCCCACAAAAGTAGGATTTACAAGACGCATATTAATTCATAGAGTGGGAATATCCGGGCATGAGGCTGGACATCACCCCCTCAAGCAACTTGGAACATTCATGAACCCTTGGGACCACGACCGCGCAGTATAGTTTTTCGATTCGAGGCGGCAGGCATTAGTTAGGGGCATTCGATGAGCAAAGCAGCACGCGAAATGGCAATCTTGACGTTGGCTCTCCTGGCAGCACTTCTCATCGTGGTATCCGATGAACCAATCTATGGCCTCTTGCTTGGCAGCTGGGCTTTGATGGGGTGGTTCTGGTTCCGCGACAAACAGCAAAAAGTCACTGTGGATGCCAGTGATCTTGACCCGAAAGATGTCAAAGCCTACCGGCAGCAGCACCGCGGCGCGACGATAAGCGATGCAGTCAACGCACTGGGCAAGCCAAAGCCATAAGAAGCGATCTTCACCTGCCAGGTGATTCACAAACGAATCACTTGGCAGGCAAGCAAGCAGGCGAAAAATTCAAGAATTCTCCAGACCTTACTTAGGGGCCCGATTTGTCCTGAGTGCCTGAAATCCAAAAAAGACCCACAGCAAAAGCTGCGGGTCTTCATTTGGTAGCGGCGCCGGGACTCGATCCCGGGACCTCACGATTATGAGTCGTGCGCTCTAACCAGCTGAGCTACGCCGCCACAAGTGAGAAGCAATCCAGTAGAAGCCAAGAAAGCTTCTCACTCAGAGCCCCCTGCCGGAATCGATCCGGCGACCTCGTTCTTACCAAGAACGCGCTCTACCACTGAGCTAAGGGGGCAACGAGTAAATACTCTACACGGATTTCCCAGCAAAGAAAAATCGGCCAACTCGCCCATAGGAATGGCCCATCCAAAACGAATAAGGCCTAGTCAGTGCTAATTTACATGCAGGGCCCATGCGACGTAGAACTATGAGTGGCACAAAAAGGGCTTGGGTGACGATGCTCACTTTGGTAATTCCCTGGGCTCACTAGCGCTTTTGCACTAGACCGCATGCCTCGAACGATGATCAGGTGACTTTGCCCAGCAACCGTCCTGACGCCCGACGGGAAACCCGTTCCCATCGGCAGCAAACCCCTGCACGAAGCCGCGGTGGGCGCCCGGAGCATCAAAGCAAGAAAAAGATCTTTTCTAAGATGCTGAATGCCTCAAATTCCTTTCACTACCCAGCTAATTTCACACTCGGGTATCTATGCACCAAACGCAACCTGAGTAGTGATGTTGTGACGTCAGCAACAAATTCTCAGCGGATTTTGCAAACCTTAAAAACCTGTGTAAAGTATTTACCTGTTGCCCCCTTAGCTCAGTGGTAGAGCGCGTTCTTGGTAAGAACGAGGTCGCCGGATCGATTCCGGCAGGGGGCTCGAAATAAGAGAGACAATCTGATTGCAGATTGTCTCTCTTTTCGTTTCCCCAAAAGTTTCTCCCACTACGCCCCACAGCAGCCTGTTTCCCAGCTGCCAGCGAGAGTGAAACCACTTCCCATCTTCTGGACCGCTGCTTCTTCACATCCATAATTTGTGCAGCGCTGCTGTCTTTTCTGGCAGAAATCGTGCTAAGTTGATCGCGACCACACGGGTGCCCTGGCAAGGGCTGAGATCGGACTATCGCCGTCCGCGACCGTTGAACCTGTCCGGGTAATGCCGGCGAAGGAAGTGAGTTTCCCCAGTGGAACAATTTGAACAGCACCTTGCCCACACCCTTGCCTACCGCGTGTCTGAGGGAATTTCCGTTCCCGTCACCCAGATCCAATTGGCTGGCTCCCCCAATGGCGAGCTAAATGAACCGTTGCAGGTGTATCGCACCAGCGGACCGGGAAGCGAACCCACCCAAGGATTGCAGCCTTTCCGCGAACCGTGGATCCTGGAACGCGGGGATGTGGAAACCTATGAGGGTCGAGAACGCAATCTGCACGATGACGGACGCTCTGCGGTTCGCAGAGGCACCGCCAGCGCAGAGTGGGCCGGACGCTCGGCGCCTCCGCGAAGGGCCGTCAGCGCAGCCCGTGTGACCCAGATGCACTATGCCCGGGCCGGGATCATCACCCCGGAAATGCGCTATGTTGCCATACGCGAAGAATGCGATGTCGAACTGGTGCGCAGCGAGCTTGCGGCCGGCCGGGCCATCATCCCGGCGAACATAAACCACCCGGAATCCGAGCCGATGATCATCGGCAAGGCCTTCTTGGTGAAAATCAATGCGAATATCGGCAATTCGGCGGTGACCAGCTCCATCGCCGAGGAAGTCTCCAAGCTGCAGTGGGCAGCCAAGTGGGGTGCGGACACGGTCATGGATCTGTCCACCGGAGATGACATCCACACCACCCGCGAGTGGATCATCCGCAATTCGCCGGTGCCCATCGGCACCGTGCCGATCTACCAGGCTCTGGAGAAGGTCAATGGCGAAGCTAATGAACTGACGTGGGAGATCTTCCGGGACACCGTCATTGAGCAGTGCGAGCAGGGCGTGGACTACATGACCATCCACGCCGGAGTGCTGCTGCGCTACATCCCGCTGACCGCCAACCGCGTCACCGGCATGGTCTCGCGCGGCGGGTCCATCATGGCAGGCTGGTGCTTGGCGCACCATCAGGAGAATTTCCTCTACACCCACTTCGATGAGCTGTGCGAGATCTTCGCGCAGTACGATGTGGCGTTCTCGCTGGGCGACGGGCTGCGCCCTGGTTCCATTGCGGATGCCAATGACGCCGCCCAGTTCGCCGAGCTGGACACCTTGGCAGAGCTGACCAAGCGCGCCTGGAAGTACGACGTTCAGGTGATGGTGGAAGGACCGGGGCATATCCCGTTCCACCTGGTGCGCGAGAATGTGGAGCGCCAGCAGGAACTGTGCGATGGGGCTCCGTTCTACACGCTGGGCCCGCTGGTCACCGATATCGCTCCGGGCTACGACCACATCACCAGCGCCATCGGCGCCACCGAGATCGCCCGCTACGGCACCGCGATGCTCTGCTACGTCACTCCCAAGGAGCATCTGGGACTGCCTAACCGGGATGATGTGAAAACCGGCGTCATCACCTACAAGATCGCCGCGCACGCCGCAGATCTGGCCAAGGGCCACCCTGGGGCCACGGCTCGCGATGATGCGTTGAGCAAGGCGCGCTTCGAGTTCCGCTGGCATGACCAGTTCGCGCTGTCCCTGGACCCGGTCACAGCCCAGGAATTCCATGACGAGACGCTGCCGGCCGAACCAGCCAAGACCGCGCATTTCTGCTCCATGTGCGGGCCGAAGTTCTGTTCCATGCGCATTTCCCAGGATATCCGTGACGAGTACGGATCCGCCGAGGCCCAAGCCGCGCTGGCCGGGATGGCGCAGAAGAGCAGGCAGTTCTTGGAAAGCGGCGGCACGGTCTACCTCGGGGACCAGATCCCGTTGGGAAGCCCGGCCCCGTAAGCGGGCTCCGGTTAACGGAAAACGCCCTCGGAGCAAGCTTCATGCTTGCCCCGAGGGCGTTATCTAATGCTGTTCAGCTAGTGTGCGACAGGCTTAGTAGTCGCGACGTCCACCGCTACGGCCCGAATCGCTGTAGCGATCCTTGCCGCCGCGTCCGCCGCCGCCGAAGCCGCCACGTCCGCCACCACGGCCACCGCCGAAGCCGCCACGTCCGCCGCCACTGCGACCGCCACCGAAGCCGCCGCCACGGCCGCCGCGGAAGCCACCGCGGTCGCCGTCGTCTTCACGACGTGGGCTGCGGCCATTGTCGAGCTCGAGCTCAATGGCTTCGCCGCCGATGCGGGTCTTGGACAGTGCACGCCACTGGTCCTTGGTCAGCTCGGCTGGCAGCTCGACCAGGGTGTGGTCCGAACGGATCTCGATGCCGCCGATTTCCGAAGAATCGAAGCCACCTTCGTTAGCCAGTGCGCCAACGATCGAGCCTGGCTGCACGCGGTTGCGGCGGCCAACGGCCAGACGGTACATGGCGTTGCCTTCAGCAGCGGTCTTGCGGGCACGTGGACCACGATCGCCACGCTCACCGCGTTCGCCGCCTCGCTCTGGGCGATCCATGCGGGCCTTCTTCGAAGGCGACATGACTGGTTCGGTCATCAGCAGCGGGCGACCGCCCTGAGCCATCAGAGCCAGCGCAGCTGCGATTTCCAGCTGATCCAGGTCTTCGTGCTCGGAAGCGAACTTCTCCACGATTTCGCGGAAGGTAGTCAGGTCCTGGCCGCTGATGGTCTTGTCGATGCGATCGGTGAACTTCTGGATACGGCGGTCGTTGACCGAATCCAGCGAAGGCAGCTGCATCTGGGTCACCGGCTGGCGGGTAGCCTTCTCGATGGCACGCAGCAAGTACTTCTCGCGTGGGGTCATGAACAAGATCGCGTCGCCCTTGCGGCCGGCACGGCCGGTACGGCCGATGCGGTGCACGTACGACTCGGTGTCATGCGGGATGTCGAAGTTCACAACGTGGGAAATGCGCTCTACGTCAAGTCCGCGAGCGGCCACGTCGGTTGCAACCAGGATGTCGATCTTGCCCGAGCGCAAGTTCTCGATGGTGCGCTCGCGCTGCTGCTGCGGGATGTCGCCGTTGATGGCGGCAGCGGTGAAGCCACGAGCCTTCAACTTGTCAGCCAGGTCCTCGGTAGCCATCTTGGTACGTACGAAGGCGATAACGCCTTCGAAGGTCTCGGATTCCAGGATGCGGGTCATGGCGTCAAGCTTGTGGGCGCCCATCACCTGCAGGTAGCGCTGGGTGATGTTGGTGCCGGTGGACTGCTTGGACTTCACGGCAACTTCCTGCGGGTTGCGCAGGTATTCCGACGCGATGCGGCGGATGGTGCGTGGCATGGTGGCCGAGAACAGGGCAACCTGCTTGTCCTCTGGGGTGGCTTCCAAGATCTTGTCGACCTCTTCGGCGAAGCCCATGCGCAGCATTTCGTCGGCCTCATCAAGGACAACGTACTGCAGGTTGGACAGGTCCAAGGAACCCTTGTTGATGTGGTCGATTACGCGACCTGGGGTACCAACGACTACCTGGGCGCCACGGCGCAGGCCGTTGAGCTGCGGGCCGTATGGCGAGCCACCGTACACTGGCAGAACGGTGAAGTTCGGCAGGTACTTGGCGTAGGAAGTGAAAGCCTCGGCTACCTGGAGGGCCAACTCGCGGGTTGGAGCCAGAACCAGGATCTGAGGGGTCTTGGCTGGACCATTGGTGTCAGCCAGTTCTGCCATGCGGGACAGGGCAGGAAGTGCGAAAGCAGCGGTCTTACCGGTACCGGTCTGAGCCAGACCGACAACGTCGCGGCCTTCGAGAAGCAGTGGGATGGTTGCTGCCTGGATTGGCGATGGCTTTTCGTAGCCAAGGTCGGCAAGCGATGCAAGCACGCGGGCATCCAGACCAAGTTCGGAGAAGAGCACAGTTGGCTCTTCTGGGGTCTGGTTGTCGTCGGTGTTTACGGGCATGTCAGAAGACACGAAGAATTACCTCATTCGTTTGGGGATAGGCCTTGGCCGTCCCAAAAGAAACGACGTATAGGCTGCACAGTCAGATACAAGTCACGCTCATCAAGCGCTCCCCTATGACATAAAGACCCGCACACACTTTGCGGAAAATACAACACGAGAAGGCTCCGGCCTCAAAAATTGGGCTGGATGCGAGAGGGATACCCTGATGTTCGCGAACACTTAATGCTAGCTTGAACCCACCACTATTGTCAGTGTCCAGAGCGTGTGAGATCGGGCACCGCGCTGGAACACGTAGGGTTGTACATGTGAAGAAACCACTTTTTCCACGACGTCCCAACGAGCCAACCCCCGGCGGATTATTCATCGCCCAAATGCTATGGCTCCTAGCCGGAGTGCTTTTTCTCGGCTTCGGCGGCTTCCTGGTTCATGAGCATACCCAGCAGTCCACCATGGGCTTCGCGGTCATTGCACTGATCATCCTTTTTGCCGCCGCCGGCCTGGCCTGCTGTGTGCTGGGTTACCGCTTATTCACCGGAGACCGGGCAGCACGCACCCAATTGTCCTGGGTCGGACTGATCACCGCACTGCCGTTGCTGCTGCGATTCGGCCGTTATTCGATCCTGGCGGCCATCATCATGTTCAGCGTGGTGCTGATGTGGATGCCTGCAAGCAACAAGTACTTCAAGATCGTAGATCCCAAGCCCGCCAAGCCCCGCCGGTAGGCAGGCCACCAGCAAGCAGGCTGCACAACTGAAAGAACAAAGGACCTGAGGTCCGCTTGCCCGTTAGGCAGCGGAACTCAGGTCCTTTGGCTTTGGCCTTAGAGGTTGGTGAAGGCCTTTTCCAGATCCTCAATCAGATCGGCCGGGTCTTCAATGCCAACCGAGAGGCGCAGCAGGTTCACTGGAACTGCCAGCTCGGTGCCCTTCACCGAAGCGTGGGTCATCTCCGATGGGTAGTTCATCAGCGATTCGATGCCACCTAGGGATTCAGCCAGGGTGAACAGCTTGGTGCTCTCGGCAATCTTGCGAGCTGCTGCTTCGCCGCCGTTGAACTGCACCGAGACCATGCCGCCGAAGCCGGACATCTGCTTCTTGGCGATCTCGTGGCCGGGGTGGTCTTCGAAGCCCGGGTAGAGCACGCGCTCCACTTCGCTGCGATCGCGCAACCACCCGGCAACCTGTGCGGCGTTCTCCGAGTGGGCACGCATGCGCACGCCCAGGGTCTTCAGCCCGCGGGTAGTCAAGAAGGCGTCCATTGGGCCCGAGACCGCACCGACGGCGAACTGGATGAAGCCGATCTTTTCTGCCAGCGCCGCATCCTTGACGATCACTGCACCGCCGACCACATCGGAGTGGCCGCCAATGTACTTGGTGGTCGAGTGGACCACGATGTCAGCGCCCAAGGTCAGCGGCTGCTGCAGGAATGGGCTGGCGAAGGTGTTGTCCACGACCAGCAGCGCGCCGCCGGCGTGGGCGATTTCAGCGACCTTGGCGATGTCGGTGATGGTCATCATCGGGTTCGATGGGGTTTCAACCCAGACCAGCTTGGCCTTGTTCTTTTCGATGGCGGCAGCCAGCGCTGCTTCATCAGCCATGTTCACTGGGGTGTTGCCGATGCCCCAGTCGCCCAGCACGCGGTCGATCAGGCGGAAGGTTCCGCCGTAGGCGTCGTTGCCCAGCACGATGTGGTCACCGGGACGCAGAATCGCACGGATCAGCGAGTCCTCGGCGGCCAGGCCGGAGCTGAAGGAGAAAGCGTGGTTGCCGAACTCGGCGCCAGCAAGCTGTGCCTGCAACGCGTCGCGGGTCGGGTTGGTGCCGCGGCCATACTCGTAGCCGTTGCGCAGGCCGCCGATGCCGTCCTGGGCGTAGGTCGAGGAGAAGTGCAGCGGTGGAACTACAGCACCGGTGACCGGCTCGAATTCCTGGCCCGCATGGACAAAGCGGGTGTTTGCTCCCTGATGGTTTTCAGTCATCGATATCAATCCTTTGAGGTGTTGTCTCTAGCGGGTGGAGTAGGCCAATAGATCAGCTGCGGTAGCTGCGGCGATCACTTCGCCGCCCTTGGTCAGCAAGACCGCGGGATGGCTCTTGAGCAGTTCTTGGGCATGTTCGGCGGTGTCTGCAGTGCCGATCAGCGGCATCGGCAGATCACCTAGGTCCGCCAGGGTGCTGGTTGGTTCTGCGCCGGAGAGCAGTGCATCGGTGATGTCCCCTGCCCCGATGACCCCACGGATTTCTCCGATACGGGCCGGAAGCGGTGCAGCAGAAACCACCAGTGCGTCATCGCCCTGTTCGCGCAGTGCCTTGGCAGCCTCAGCCAGGGTGGTTTCCAAGGTTACGGTGCCAGTGCCCTGCTTGGCCAGAGCGGCGCCGATGAAGTCCAGTGCGGAGTATTCATCGGTAGTGAAGCCCTGGTCCAGCATCCACTGGTCGTTGAAGATCTTAGCCAGGTAGCCGCGGCCGCCATCCGGAGCGATCACCACGACGACGTCATCTTCGCCCAGGTCCTTGGCCACGCGCAATGCGGCAACCACGGCCATGCCCGAGGAACCGCCCAGCAGCAGGCCTTCTTCCTTGGCCAGACGGCGGGTCATTTCAAATGATTCCGCGTCGGTGACTGGTTCGACAACATCCGGGACGGATGGGTCGTAGTTCCCCGGCCACATGTCTTCGCCCACGCCTTCAACGAAGTACGGGCGGCCGGTGCCACCGGAGTAGACCGAGCCATCGGGGTCCGCGGCGATGATCTTGACCGGGCCCGAGGCGCGGTCGGCGGAGATCTGCTTGAGATAACGTCCGGTGCCGGTGATGGTGCCGCCGGTGCCGGCGCTGATTACTGCGTGGGTCAGCTTGCCTTCGGTGTCATTCCAGATTTCCGGGCCGGTGGTTTCGAAGTGGCTATCGGGTGCGCCGGGATTGGAGAACTGGTCCGGCTTGTAGGCGCCGTCAATCTCGGTGACCAGACGGTCCGAAACTCCGTAGTAGGACTGGGGCGAATCCGGGGCGACTGCGGTTGGGGTGACAACGACCTTGGCACCGTAGGCACGCAATACGTCGCGCTTTTCTTCGCCCACCTTATCCGGGGTGACGAAAATGGTGTCGTAGCCCTTGAGCTGGCCGACCATGGCCAAACCAACACCGGTGTTGCCGCTGGTTGGTTCCACGATGGTTCCGCCGGGCTTGAGCTGGCCGGATTCTTCGGCGCGCTCGACCATCTTCAATGCGATGCGGTCCTTGATGGAACCGCCCGGATTCAAGTACTCAAGTTTCACCAACACGGTGGCTTTGATTCCGTCGGTGACTCGATTGAGCTTCACCAGCGGGGTATTGCCGATCAGATCTAGAACTGTGGACGCATACTTCATGTCAAGAACTTTACCGGCGTACGTCATACATGTCGTTCCGGTACGTAGCGAAACGTCACGCAGTGGACGAAGAGTTTTCTCCAGTGCTAGCGGCAGCGGGCCCGCGTTTCTGTGGGGCGGACGCTATAAGATGCGAATTATGGAGAAGTCGTTGAGCGTCCAGTACGACCCGAAGCGCCCGGTATCGCTGCTCAAGACTTTGGGAATCCTGCGCCGTGGCCTGGGTGATCCGACCATCCGC
This sequence comes from Glutamicibacter sp. MCAF14, assembly GCF_052114325.1. Classification (NCBI taxonomy): domain Bacteria; kingdom Bacillati; phylum Actinomycetota; class Actinomycetes; order Micrococcales; family Micrococcaceae; genus Glutamicibacter; species Glutamicibacter sp. MCAF14. Next base: position 178,483 of record NZ_JBFREO010000002.1, on the reverse strand, counting down.
TTATCGGCCACCGAGGCGTGGCTAGCTTTTGCCACACCCTTGGGAGATGCCTCATTGCATTTGCACAAGCCTTCAACCAGCTCGCCTGCGGCATTGCAGGCGTGGGGCCCGGGAGCACAGTGGGCTTTGGAGTCTGCGCCGAATTTGCTGGGCGCTTTGGATGACTGGAGCGATTTTGACCAGGGAATCAAAGAAGGAAGATTCCCGCAGATCGTTGCGCGTACCCGACTGGAACATCCCGATGCGGTATTGCCCACTACCGGGCGGATCTTCGAGCACGCGGCAGGTGCGATCTTGGAACAACGGGTAACCGGAATTGAAGCTAATCATGCGTGGCGTTGGATAATCCGCCATCTAGGACACCGCGCTCCCGGTCCGGTACCCGAAGGGCTGATGATTTTTCCCGAACCGCACCGGTTGGCATCCATGAAGCGATGGGACTGGCAAAAGGCGAGGGTGGAAGCCCAACGAGCCAACACCATGGGACGCCTGGTGCAGGTGGCGCATAGTTTGCAGTGGTGGGCTGGCCAACCAATTGACCAGGTCAAACCTGCGGCAATGCCTCCGGGAACGTTGGCGGCCGCTTTGGCTTCGGTGCCCGGTATTGGGCCATGGACCATTGCCGAAACTTTGCAACGCTCCCATGGAGCCGGTGACTTTATTTCGGTGGGTGATTACCATCTTGCCGATTTTGTTGGCCAGGTGCTGACCGGAAAACGAATCAGTGATTCGCAAATGCTGGAATTATTGGCACCCTACGCCCCGCATCGTCAACGCGTCGTGCGGATGCTGATGCTTTCGGGGCAGAAAAAACAAAGCTTCGGACCCCGCTACGCGCCGTTGGATCACCGGCGGCGCTAAGGAGTCCGAAGCTAGAAAGGATACTTAGGAATCAGCCTGTGCGGCTTCTTCAGCAATCTGCTTATGCACTTCGCTCATGTCGATGCCCTTGACTGCGGTGACAAGGTCTTCGAGCTGGGTCTGGTTCAGCGCACCAGCCTGCGAGAACACGAGGACGTTTTCGCGGAAAGCCATGATGGTTGGAATCGAGGTGACATTCGCGGCGCGGGCCAAGCCCTGCTCTGCTTCGGTATCCACCTTGGCAAAAACTACATCGCTGAACTTCTCGGAAGTCTGCTCGTAAACCGGCGCAAAATTACGGCATGGTCCGCACCAAGCTGCCCAGAAGTCCACCAGGACGATGTCGTTCTCATCAATCAGCTGCGCGAATTCGTCTTCGCTCACATTTTTCGTTGCCATGGTTATACGGTAGCCGATCCTTATTTGAAATATGTAGAAAGGTGATCTTGGTTGGACCCGGGAATAAAAACAATGCCGGTAGCCATGCATACCTTCCGTATGCAAAAAACTCCCGGATCCTAAGATCCGGGAGTTATTTTGTGGCAGATACTGGATTCGAACCAGTGAAGGCGTTGCCAGCTGATTTACAGTCAGCCCCCTTTGGCCACTCGGGTAATCTGCCGAGTACGTTCGCTTCAAGAACATTTGCTCTTGTCGGAACGAGAAATAACTCTACAGGAGATTTTCGATGTTGTGAAATCGAGAAGGGTGTTTTTGCTGTAAGCCTGATCACACCCCAAATTCAGAGGGTAAAACCGGTAGGCTATGAATCGAATCAGACCCGTTTCAACTAGGAGTATTCACATGGCTAGTGATTCCACATTCGACGTCGTAAGCAAGGTTGATAGCCAGGAAGTCGCCAACGCGATGAACCAGGCTCAGAAGGAAATCGTACAGCGCTACGATTTCAAGGGCATTGGCGCTGAAGTTGATTTCAGCGGCGAGAAGATCCTGATGAAGGCCAACTCGGAAGAGCGCGTGAACGCAGTGCTCGATGTCTTCCAGTCCAAGCTGGTCAAGCGCGGCATTTCCTTGAAATCCCTGGATGCCGGCGAGCCATTCGCCTCGGGCAAGGAATACCGCATTGAGGCAAGTATCAAGGAGGGCATCGCCCAGGATGTTGCCAAGAAGATCAACAAGTTGATTCGCGATGAGGCTCCTAAGGGCGTCAAGTCCACCATCCAGGGTGACGAGCTGCGAGTATCTTCGAAGTCCCGCGATGATCTGCAGGCCACCATGGCTCTGCTGCGTGACTTCGAGGAAGCCGACCTGCAGTTCGTGAATTTCCGCTAAGACTCACCGTGCGCCATTAAGCGCATCGCACAGCGAGGGCTGTTTCCCACGGCAATTGGGAAACAGTCCTCGCTGTTCTTTTTAGGTGGCGCCTGAGCGCCTCGTTCAGGAGTTCTCGTCGCTCTGGTAGTTCCGCTGATTCGATTTCGCTTCTTGGCGGGCTTTCTTCCTAAAGTATTTTTCGCGAGTCTTGTCGCGGGCACGAGATTTGATCTGCGCAACGTCGTCGGCGAAATATTCTTTCGTCATTGCCTTGAATTCACTGAACCGGGCTTGTTCTTCTTCAGGTGTCGGCCCCTTTTCCCACAGCTTGAGCCAGAAAATCTCTGCCGCATTGCAAACCGCAATCAGGCTTGCCGCCAAAAGGCTGTCGTGCATCGAGCCGGTGAGTGCGTAGGACGCCACGAAACTGATCACCAGCCCCGCAGTAAACGGAAGAACAGCAAAGGGCACTCCCCCAGGGTTCGACCGGCCTTCTTTCAGGACCATTGGCCTGGCGATGATGGCACCAACGATTTCCGAGACGATGTAGGAAATCACCAAGCAAAGAGCGATCCTGCCGAAATCGGTGTCCAGGGTGATCCACCACGAGCAAATCCATGCCAGAACCAAGGCGATCAGGCACTTGATGGCACCTGTTGTCAGTTGGCCGGTGATGGCCCATGCCAGACTCGGCAAACGTGCTTGTTCAGGACCTGGCATACTGCTCCTTCTTCAACACCTGTACGTGCTCGTTGTGCTTTTCTCTGACCATCGAATCACATCACATCACCCGTGCATGGCTAGGTAAGTAGGCGAGCCGCAAATCGTTGTGACGCTCGAAGCCAGAAGTCCTTCCTTATTCAGGAAGAGCGCATTAAAACGGAGGAAGGCCGAACCCTGCGTTGCAAGCAGGATGCGGCCTTCAGCATCAAGACGATGTTTGGCTCAGTACTGGCGTCCGCCAGCCATCGCCTCAAGACGTGCGATGCGATCTTCCATCGGAGGGTGGGTGGAGAACATGCGCTTGAGACGCGAACCGAACGGGTTGGCGATCATCAGGTGCGAGCTGTTTACCAGCTTCTGGTCATTAGAAGCCAGCGGAGCCTGGCTGATTCCGGATTCCAGTTTGCGCAGCGCACTGGCCAGCGCCAGCGGATCATTGGTCAGCTTGGCACCATCTTCATCCGCATCGTATTCACGGGTGCGGCTTACGGCCATCTGGATGATGGAAGCTGCCAGTGGCGCCAGCAGCGAAAGTGCAATCAAGGCAATTGGATTCACACCGCGGTTATTGCCTCCGCCGCCGAAGAACATCAGGAACTGGGCAACGGAGGTGATCACACCGGCGATTGCCGCAGCAACGGAGGAGGTCAGGATATCGCGGTTGTACACGTGCATCAGCTCGTGGCCCAGCACTCCGCGCAGCTCGCGCTCATCCAGAAGCTGCAAGATGCCTTCGGTGCAGCACACTGCCGAGTTCTGTGGATTGCGGCCCGTAGCGAATGCATTTGGCGAAGCAGTGGGCGAGACATACAGGCGCGGCATCGGCTGCTGCGCGTTCATCGACAGCTCGCGCACGATGCGGTACATGCCGGGCTGCTGCTGTTCGGTGACCGGGTAGGCATGCATCGAGCGCAGGGCCAGCTTGTCGCTGTTCCAATAGCTGTATGCGGTGCTTGCAAGGCCAATCAGCGCGAAAATCCAGATGAACATCGACCGTCCGGTACCGGCGGCGATCAGCGATCCGATAGCCAGCAGCAAGGCGATCATTCCGCCCATCAAGAAGGCGGTTTTCAGTCCGTTGTTATGTCCATGCACGGTGAGGTACTCCCTTAATGAAGCAAGCCAAGTTGGTGTTCTCTAGTCTAGTCAACGTCTGGAATTCCGGTTGTGTTCCGGTGAAAAGATCACATGAAGGTGTGGCGTTGCCGGCATCGAGAGCCTAGGGGAATATTCCAACCGCGTTGACGTTGTACTTTTAAGCTGTGGTCCCGCATTTTATTTTCCGTCCGGGCCACGACCCCGATCCACATCGTGTCTGAAAGTGTGCGCTCTGCATGTCCTTAAGTACCGCTAAACCGATCCGCTCCGAACACAGTTACGGGCTGATCCAAGGCACCGCCGCGTACCTGATTTGGGGCATGCTCCCAGCTTATTTCCTGCTGCTGCCCGCAATCTCGGCTTTCGAGTTCGTTGGCGTGCGAGTGATTTACTCGCTGATATTCTGCCTGTTGCTGTTGGCGTTCACCGGACAGTTCAAGCAGTTCGCGAAGATGTTCAAGGATTCCAAGACCATGTGGCAGCTGGGGCTGGCCAGCGTGCTGATTGCCGCGAACTGGGTACTCTACGCGTTGGCTGTGCTGACCGGCCATGTCTTGGAAGCGTCACTGGGCTACTTCATCAATCCCATTGTGGCGATCCTTCTGGGGGTGATTGTCCTGAAGGAAAAGTTGCGCTCGTTGCAGTGGGTTGCTGTCGCCGTAGCCACCGTTGCGGTCATCGTCCTGACCGTTGGCCTAGGCCGGGTGCCGTGGATTTCCCTCGGCTTGGCTTTCTCCTTCGGGTTCTACGGCTTGGTGAAGAACAAAGTGGGGCAAAGCGGCACTGCGCTGGGCTCGTTGACCATTGAAACCCTGTGGCTGACTCCATTGGCCATTGCCTATCTGATCTGGCTGGCCGTTAACGGGCAGTCAGCATTATTCTCCGCAGATGTCCCCGGGCATCTGCTCTTGGCCGCCAGCGGCATCATCACCGCTGTTCCACTGCTGCTCTTCGGCGGGGCGGCACGCCGACTGCCGTTGAGCACGGTGGGATCCTTGCAGTTCCTCGCCCCGCTATTGCAGTTCATCTTGGGCTTGGTGGTCTTCGGCGAGCATATGCCTTTTGAACGCTGGGTCGGCTTTGGCTTGGTGTGGGTCGCGGTGATTTTTGTCCTCGTGGACATGCTGCGCACTCCACGGGTTGGGCCCATGCCCGAACCGAAAAAACTGGCCTGATAACCGGGCGGTCTGCAGCGCTTAATACAGCGAATGCCTCGAATCCCCTGTTGGGAGATTCGAGGCATTCGTCGTTTTCAAGCCGAAGCCAGGCTGCTTACGCGACGGCCTTGCGGATAGCTGCTTCGAGCACGTTGAACGCATCTTCGAGCAGTTCGTCGCCGATTACCAGTGGAGGCAAGAGGCGGACCACGTTGCCGTAGGTACCGCAGGTGAGGATCAGTACGCCCTGGGCCAGGCATTCGGTGGCGATGGCCTTGGTCAGCTCTGCGTCTGGCTCCTGGCCGCCGGCCTTGACGAATTCCATGGCCACCATGCCGCCGCGGCCACGGATGTCACCGAGTTCCTTGATGTCCTTCTGCAGTGCGCCAAAGCGGGTGAAGAACTTCTCTTCGATCTCGCGGGCACGGCCTGCCAGATCCTGCTCTTCCATGAACTTGATGGACTCCAGGGCTGCGGCCACGGCTACCGGGTTGCCGCCGTAGGTGCCGCCCAAGCCGCCGCCGTGCACCGAGTCAAGCAGTTCGGCGCGGCCGATGATGCCCGACAGCGGCATGCCGCCGGCGATGCCCTTGGCCAGGGTGATGATGTCAGGTTCGATGCCTTCGATGTCCGAGGCGAACCAGGCGCCGGAGCGTGCGAAGCCGGCCTGGACTTCATCGGCAACGAAGACGATGCCGTTTTCCTTGGCCCATTCGGCGATGCGTGGCAGGAAGCCGGTGGCTGGGACGATGAAACCGCCCTCGCCCTGGATTGGTTCGATGATGATCGCAGCGATCTGGTCGCCGCCGATCTGCTTCTCCATGGCCAGGATGGCGCGCTCTGCTGCTTCCTTGCCGGAGATGTTCGGGTTCTCTTCACGGTATGGGTAGCTCATTGGCATGCGGTAGATTTCCGGTGCCAGTGGGCCGAAGCCGCGCTTGTACGGGGCTGCCTTGGCGGTCAGGCCCATGGTGAGGTTGGTGCGGCCGTGGTAGGCGTGGTCGAAGGCCACTACGGCCTGGCGGCCGGTGGCAATGCGGGCTACCTTGATGGCGTTCTCTACCGCTTCGGCGCCGGAGTTGAAGAAGACTGCGCGCTTCTCGAAGTTGCCCGGGGTGATGGTGGCCAGCTTCTCTGCCAGTTCGATGTAGTTCTCGTACGGAGCAACCATGAAGCAGGTGTGGGTGAAGCGGGCGGCCTGTTCGGCCACAGCCTTGGCAACAGCCTGGTTCGAGGCGCCGACAGTCGTCACAGCGATGCCCGAGCCCAGGTCGATCAGCTGGTTGCCGTCGACATCAACAATGATGCCACCATCAACATCCGCTGCGTAGACCGGCAGGCTGGAAGCGACGCCAGCGGCAACTGCCTTGGCACGGCGTGCAGCCAGTTCCTGCGACTTCGGGCCGGGGAATGGGCCGTTGATCTTGCGCTGCTGATCAATGCGGTAGGTAACGTCCATGTGTTGTCCTTCCAGAACTTGTTCACGAGCTTGGTCGCTCTGATTTCTCTCTACCTAGAGAGTATTCTTCTCATGACCATGCGACTACGAGGATCGGCACAACGACCTCCGTGTCGCGTAGTGCATTTGCACAGAAAAAGACCTCTGCGTTTCAAGCTGTGCTTGCTACGCAGAGGTCTTCAATTCAGCTGATGCCTGCAGGTATCAGTTGCCTGCCGAGCCAGCTGGCTCGATTACATCATCGTCGTGCTTTTCAGGGTGTCGATTCAGGCTGATCAACGCGACGGCCAGGCCGCCCCAAATGGTCAGCATGGAAATGATCATGAAGACAATCGCAATAGCGCTCATGGCTAGTATTCCTTTCCGGTGACTTCAGGAACTTCTTCAGCTTCGACATTTGCCCGATGCTGATCGAATTCAGGATCATTGATCTTCGAATTCCGGCTCCATGGAACCAGTGAGAGCAGAACCGCGCCGACAATCAGCAAGCCGGCCATGCCCCAGCCGAAGACTCCGTTGAACCAGACCGGGTAACCGCTGTAGGACTCGGCCATCTTGCTCTGGACTTCATTGATCAGCATGTAGCCCAAGGCTGCCGGGCCGATGCCGCCAACCAGGACCATCCAACCGGTACCCAGCTTGATGGAGCTGTGGCGGTTCAGGTGCTTGGCAAGCTTAGGCAGCATGCCCAGGCCAGCGCCGAAGACAATCACGATCACCAATGCACAGGCAAGGATGCCGAACTGGTTCACGAAGGCGTCCATGGTATCGAGCAGGTACAACCCGGTGGTGGTTGGGAACAGCAGCATGGAAATCAATGCCACTGGGAGGACCACGACCAGGGTCGCGGACTGGCGCTTCCAGCCCAGCTTGTCCTGGAACGCGGCAACGATGACTTCAAGGATGGAAATCAGCGAGGTCATGCCCGCGAACACCAATGAACCGAAGAAGAGCACGCCGATGACGCTGCCCAGCGGAGCTTGGGACACGATGGTCGGGAACGCGATGAATGCCAGACCAATCCCCGAGGTTGCGACCTCGTCGACGGAGCTGCCCGCGTTGTAGGCCATGAAGCCCAGGGCCGCGAAGACGCCGATGCCGGCCAGCAGCTCGAAGCTGGAGTTGGCGAAGGCTACGACGTAGCCCGAACCGGTCAGATCGCTCTTGCGCTTCATGTACGACGAGTAGGTCACCATGATGCCGAAGGCTACGGATAGCGAGAAGAAGATGTGGCCGAAGGCTGCCGCCCATACCGATGGGTTGGACAAGGCCTCGAAGTTCGGGGTGAAGAAGGTGTTCAGGCCATCGACTGCACCTGGCAGGAAGACCGACTGCACTACCAGAACCAGGAACATGATGATCAGCAGCGGCATGAAGATCGCGTTGGCTCGCGAGATGCCCTTGTTGACACCGGCAACCATGATCACGATGGCCAACAACCATACGCACAGCATTGGGAAGAAGACGCTGCCAACGAAATCGAAGCCAACGGTAACTTCATCCTGGACCTGCAAGAAGTCGCCCATGAAGAATCCGCCCGCGCCGTCCGCGTTCTTCTCCCACGACTTGGTGATGGAGAACCAGCAGTACATCGCGGCCCACGCAATAATGGCTGCGTAGTAGATGGCGATGACGAAGCAGATCAGTACCTGCCACCAGCCCAGGACCTCAGCCTTGCGGTTGGCGCGGCGGTACGCCAGCGGAGCCGAGCCGCGGTAGCGATGGCCGATGGAATAGTCGAGGAACAGCAATGGGATACCAGCGCAGAGGATTGCGACCAGGTATGGAATCAGGAATACGCCGCCGCCGTTTTCGTAGGCGACGTAAGGGAAACGCCAGATGTTTCCCAGACCAACGGCCGAACCAATCGCTGAAAGGATGAACAACTTTCGGGAGCTGAAAGTTTCACGCTTTTCGGTTGCGAGTGGAGCGCCCTGTGATGAAGATGGAGTGCTCATGTGTCTAAGCTACTGCAAAGTTTCACATTATGGTCATTTTTTGGGTCCGCGTGTCCACGTTTTGAGCATTTTGCTAAACTGGGAACTTTTCGCCATCAGCCTAGAATGGCTGTATGGCAATTAGCTTACGCGGTCTCCTGGAACATGACGAGCTCGATCTCAGACCGCTGACCGAACACAAGCACCGCGGCGACATGGTTATCACATGGGGAGCCGTGACCGAACTGCTGGACCCTTCGCAGTTCCTCACCGGCCGGGAAATCGTCTTGACCACCGGGGTGCGCCAGAAGACCAAAGCCGCCCAGCGGCAGTTCGTCAAAGTCCTTGCAGCCAATGATGCCGTGGCTTTGGGCTTTGGTACAGGGCTGGAGCACAATTCGGTACCGCAAGCCACCGTTGAAGCCGCCCGCGAAGTCGGGCTGCCGGTCTTTGAAGTCCCCTATCAGATTCCTTTCGCCGCGATCACCCGGCTGATCGCCGAAGCCTTGAATTCTGATCACCTCAAGCGTGTGGAAAACCTGCTGAAGTCCCATCAGAAGCTGGCCCAGACGCTCCTGTCTTCGGACTTGGACAGCATGCTTGAAGATCTCGAACGCATGCTCGGCACCCAAGTGGCGCTGACCCTGCACGGTGAAGTGATCAGCGGCGACTTTGACCCGGCCCGCTCGTGGCATTCCCGCCCGGTAGCCACCGGACTGCGCGATAAGTGCACCCTGCATATTGCAGAGCCATATGTGCACCAGCCCGTGGTCGATTACGCGCAGTCGCTGATTGGACTGGAATTGGCTAATAAGGCGCGACTACGTGCCTCCCAGCGCCAAGCCAACGGCCAGGTGCTTGAAGATCTTGCCGCCGGCACCTTGGTCGGCGCTGATGCTGCGGGACGCTTGGGGGCACTGGGTTTGAATCTCCAACGTGAGCATTCGGTCATCCTGGTTCAGGCTCCATCCCATATCGAACGGCTGCAGACCCTGCCTTTGCCTGCCGACCTTTCTTCCCAGGTCTCGGCCATGGTCGATGACCGCTTGGTGATCGTGGTTGCGCACAGCAAGCTGCAGCTTTCAATCAAGCATCTGGATGAGTACCTGCTCACCGCCGGCGTTCCAGCCCGCGTGGGTTATGGAGGCCGCTATGCAAATACCACCGGCATCCGCTGGAGCTATTTCGAGGCCTTGGAGTCATTGCGCCATGGCGAACGGATCAATGAACCTACTAAGCTTTCGCTGACCTCGTTGCTGCTTGCGGCCCGGGATGTGCCGCTGCAGGATTTGGCCATCGAAGCGCTGGGGCCTTTGCAGGAATTCGATGCATCCCACGATTCTGATCTTCTGCTGACCTTGCGCGAATACCTGAACCGCGACGGATCGGTGGGTGCAGTGGCGGAGTCCATGAGCCTGCATCGCAATACGGTGCGCTACCGGATCCAGCAGATTTCAGAGCTCTCGGGCTACGACCCAAATGTGACTAGCGACCGAGTCCAGCTCTGGATCGCGTTGAGCGCGCTTGAGCTTGGCTAATCTCGATAGGATAAAGACATGGCAGACATGTTTCTAGAGAAGTTCTGTTCCCTGGTTCCCAAGTACTTGGAAGACCAGTGGAACGAAGCCGACGGCTTGAGCGCTGAAGAATTGCGTGAAGGACTGGCGCAGTCCGAAGTTTCCATTCCTTTTGTCCTTGAAGAGTTCTATCGCGCTCTGGGCAACAATGAAGACTTCATGGAGGCCTACCACTACTTCTTCGACCCAGAAGAACTGGAAATTGAAGACGGCTACCTGCTCTTCCTAGAGGATGAGGAAGAGAAGTTCGTTTGGGGCTTCAAGGCTTCCCAGCTCGATGTTCCGGATCCGATTGTGTACCGCCGCAGCAATGCCAAGGGCAAGTGGACCAGTGAAGAAGGCACGTTCAGCGAATTCACCCTGGACATGTTCACCTGGGTATTTGAAGAGCTGGCCGCCGAATTGGAGGACTAGTGCTCCACCGTTCCCATGAACCAGCCAACTACCAATGTCCTTTCTGCGAGCTGGTCAATGACCTGCCTTTCAGCCAGGACAACTTGTGCGCGCCCACGGATCTGATCTATCAGACAGATCTGGTGGCGGCCATCATGGCTTGTGACGGGTTCGGGAACTACGGCGGGCATGTAATGATCATTCCCACCGCGCATTTGGAAGCGCTCTACGATCTGGATGAGGCCACCGGTGCGGCGATTATGCGCGAGACCAAGCGCGTGGCCTTAGCGATGAAACTTGCGTGGAATCCAGAAGGAACGAGCACCCGGCAGCATAATGAACCAGCGGGAAACCAGCATGTGTGGCATTACCACCAGCATGTTTTCCCCCGCTATGCCGATGATGAGCTGTATCGGCAATTGCGCCACCGGGTATCCATCGAGGACCGGGCTGCCAAATCCCGCGAGCTGCGCCAAGCGCTATTCTCGGGTGAGCATCCGATGCCGCTATCCCCGGAAGGCATCATCAGATAAGCCGCTTCGCTGATTAAGCACGAAATCCCCGGAAGACTTTTACAGTCTTTCGGGGATTCGTTGTTTCAAGCTTCTTTAGGCTTCGCGGGTGACTACCGCATCAGCAAAGGAAATCAGTGCCTGCTTCACGGTTCCTTCTGGCAGTGGCGCCAAGACGGCAATCGCGTCATCGGCCCACTGGCGTGCGGCCTTCCATGCATCATGGATGGCCTGGTGCGCGGTGACAGCTTCTACGGCGGCAGCCAAGGCTTCGTCGCTGGTCAGATCAGCGTCAACCAGCTCGATAGCCTGCTGTGCCTGCACATCCCCGTTGGCAGCGGCCTGGCGCAGCAACAGGATCGGCAGGGTTGGTACGCCCTCGCGCAGGTCGGTGCCCGGGGTCTTGCCCGAGTCAGCTTCCTTGGAGGCCAAGTCAATTACGTCATCGGCAACCTGGAAGGCCACGCCCACCTTTTCGCCGTATTCGCGCAGCACGTCGATGAATTCCGAGGCGCCGCCGAAACGAGCACCGAAGGCGCCCGAGGTCGAAAGGAGCGAAGCGGTCTTGTCACTGATCACCTGGATGTGGTGCTCAATGACGTCATCGCCTTCGCGCGGGCCGATGGATTCATGCAGCTGTCCAAGGCACAGTCGTTCGAAGGTGCGCGACTGCCACATGACCGCTTCCGGGCCCAGCTCGGAGCCGAAGACCGAAGCACGGGCGAAGATCAGGTCTCCGGCCAAGATGGCTACGGAATTGCCCCAGACTTCGTGGGCGGTCGGTGCACCACGGCGCATTGGAGCGGAGTCCATAACGTCATCGTGGTACAGGGTAGCCAGGTGGGTGAGCTCCACGACGGCCGCGGCCTTGATGACATCGTCATTCACGCCTTCGCCCAGCAGGGAGGTCAGCAGCACCAGCAGCGGGCGCACGCGCTTGCCGCCGGCTTCAACCAAGTGGCGGCTGGAGGCGTCAATCAACGGATCAGAGTTTGCCAGCGCATCGCGCAGCAGCTTCTCCACCTTTGCCATGCCGATGGAAATAGCAGGACCGAAGTCCGGGTCCTCGGCCAGCAAAGCGAAGCCCGAGGGAAGATTGATGGCCGCAGCTAATGCAGCGGTTTCAGGATTCAGCTCAATCGAGTCCGACACGTCGTGTCCGGCTGCGGTCCAGTTGCTCTTCGAATCAGTCACTGTTCTACGGCTTACTTATCTTTCATCGGGTTGGCCATCGCGGTATGCGAAGACTTTCTTGCCTGCAAGATGCACGCAAACATCTCTTCACTCTAGCCGATGCTTTCCACTGCACGTTGCTGGCACGGCCAGACCGGGTCAACCGGCCTGATGCCAACGACCTAAGAGGTCGATTTAGAGTTTACCGGGTTCACCCAGCACTTCGAACCAGACCCGGCCGATCTCACAGGGGTGACCACGGACACCCGCAACCCTTTTTCCCCGGCGTTGCGCGGTAGGCTTAGCCTTATCATGTCTGCAGATTCGCCTGTTCTCAGCGCCAGCGCTCATCAGCCGTTGGCTCCTGTTCTCACCAGCATCACCTTTGAATATCTTGATGCTCCCGAAACGCTAGTTGCCGACTCATTGCGTCACCGGAGCATGGTTTGGACCCGCAACGGCCACGGCTTGGTCGGTTTTGGTACCGCCGCCCGCTTGCACACTCATGGTGAAGAGCGCTTTGCGCGTGCCCGCGCATGGTTTGCACAGGTAGTTGAACAGGCGCAGATCGTTGACCCGATTTCCCGCCCCGGCAGCGGACTGGTCTCTTTCGGCTCTTTCGCATTCTCCTTTACCTCCGTCTTCGAATCACGCATGGTGATCCCCCAGCTGGTGATTGGCCGTGATGAGGAAAAGTCATGGATCACCGTCACCGGCAGCTCCAAGGAACTAGAAGGCCTGACCTATCAGCAGGCCTTGGCTCGCGCTGAAGCGGCCATGGCTGATGCCTCGGCACCAAAGTCCGCACCTGGCCGGATCGAGTTGACCAGCGGACAGCTGACTGCCGGCTCTTATCTGCAAGCCGTTGACCAGGCCTTGAGCCGTTTCGAGGAACGCGGCATTTCCAAGTTGGTACTGGCTCGCGATGTCTTGGCCCATAGTTCCACCCCTATCGACTTGGCTGGCGTCATGGCCGCATTGACCGAACGCTACGGGAATTGCTGGACCTATTCGGTTGACGGCTTGGTTGGAGCCACCCCGGAGATGCTGGTGCGCGTGACCGATGGCTTGGCCGAGGCCCGGGTATTAGCAGGTACCTTGGACCGTGCCGCTGCGGGCGCGCAAGAACCTGGCTTTGCCCAGCGCAATCTTTTTGAAGACCCGAAGCAGCGCAATGAGCATCAGCTGGCGATCGATTCGCTCACCGATTCCTTGAATCCAATTTCCCACGGCATGAATGCGCCGGAAGAACCGTTCATTCTGGAACTTCCCAATGTGTGGCACCTGGCCAGCGATGTGCGGGCGCAGTTGCGCGCCGATACCGCTGGCGTACTGCCTACGGCGCTGGATGTCGCCGAGATCTTCCACCCGACGGCTGCGGTTTGCGGCACCCCGACCAAGAAGGCCGGGGTTCTCCTGCGCGAGCTCGAGGGCCTGGACCGCGGACCATACGCCGGTCCGGTGGGTTGGGTTGACAGCCGTGGAGATGGCGAGTTCGGCATCGCCTTGCGCGGTGGAATCCTTGAAGATGAAAAGCTCATGCGCCTGTACGCGGGCTGCGGCATCGTGCCCGGTTCGGTGCCCGAGGATGAGTTGGCCGAGTCATGGGCGAAGATGCGTCCAATGCGCCAGGCCCTCGGAGCCGAGTAGGCACAGGCCGTGCAGTGCATGGCGGCCATCCGCGACCAGCTGAGCACAACTAATGCTTACTCTCGGCGCGACATGTGTGAGGTGTATCTCAGCCTAGTGCTACCCCGGTTATGATTGTGGCTACGCACTGATCCACTCGCATTACCCGAAAGTAGGTTCTGATCCTATGCGTAGTCTCAAGAAGAAGTTCGCCTCCGCTGTTGCCGTCACCTCCGTTGCACTGCTGGCACTGACTGCCTGCGGTTCCGACTCCGGCTCAGATGCAGATGCAGAAGCTGGTTCGTTCCCACTGAACGAAGGCAAGCTCACCATTTGCTCGGATATTCCTTACGAACCATTTGAATTCGTCAAGGATGGAAAGAATGTTGGCTTCGATATGGATATCGCAGCCGAGATTGCCAAGGACGCAGAGCTGGAACTGAACGTCATCGATGCCAGCTTCGACTCCATCGAATCAGGACTATTCAGCACCCAGTGCGATATCGCGATCTCTTCGGTTTCGATCACCGACGAGCGTGCCGCAAAGATGGATTTCTCCACCCCGTACATGGATGATGACCTGGTGCTGATTTCAGCCGATGATTCTGGCATCAAGGATCTGGAATCCGCCAAGGACAAGAAGGTCGGCGTTCAGCAGGCCACCACTGGCGAGAAGTACGCCAAGGAACAGGGCCTGACCAACATCGTTGGCTTCGAGGATGCAGGCCTGCAGACCCAGGCTCTGCTTGCCGGCCAGGTCGATGCATTGCTGGGCAACCAGTCGGTACTGGGCTACTCCATCAAGGACAAGGAAGGCTTCAGCGTTGTCGCCGACTTCAAGACCGGCGAACAGCTCGGAATTGCAGTCCCGCAGGAGCAGCCAAAGACCATGGAACTGGTCAATGGCACGCTCAAGCGTCTGACCGATGCGGGAACCATGGAAGAACTGACCGTGAAGTGGTTCGGCGAGAAGTAATTCTCACGCATCATTTGTTTTCAAAGTAAGCGGGGCAAGGACTGCACCCACAGGTCCACAGTCCTTGTCCCGCTTCCTTTATGAGAGGTAATCATCCATGGCTATGACTACAAGTCAGCGCGCCCGCATGAGCAAGACCATCCAACTCGCCATCTTCGTTATTGCGATCATCGCCCTGCTCTTTGCAGTTGACTGGGATAAGGCCGCTTACGCCTTCTTCTCGTTCGACAAATTGGGGCCGATGTTCCCGGGCATGATCCTGGTCGGTTTGAAGAACACCATCTTCTACACCATCATCTCCTTCGCCTTTGGCCTCATTCTGGGCCTGCTCCTTGCCCTGATGAAAATGGCGTCCTTCGCGCCCTACCGCTGGTTCGCAACCGCATTCATTGAATTCTTCCGAGGCATTCCAGCCATCCTGGTCCTCTTGGCCTTCGGTTTCGGCTTGCCTCAGGCCTTCGGAACCCAGTGGCCACAGCCAGTAAACGTCATGTCCGCCCTAGGTCTGGTCTCGGCTGCCTACATCGCTGAAACCCTGCGCGCAGGCCTGCAGGCAGTGCCCAAGGGCCAGACCGAAGCCGCACGTTCGCTGGGCATGCCAGCATGGCGTGCCATGGTCACCATCGTGATCCCCCAGGCATTCAAGATCGTGCTTCCACCGATGACCAATGAGATCATCTTGCTGACCAAGGACACCTCCTTGGCGTTCATCCTCGGTGCCTCGATGGCGCAGTACGAAATGACCAAGTTCGGCCGTGATGGTATTTCGCAGATTGATGCCGGCATTACCCCGCTGGTTGTCGCCGGCCTGTTCTACCTGGTCATCACCATCCCGCTGAGCTTGGTAGCCCGCAAATTTGAATCCCGCGCCGCAAAGACCAAGCGATAGATAGGACTTGAAAATGTCGACTGACACTAATGATCTTTCAGTCCATGCTTCGGGCGTGGAAATCACCGGACTGCGCAAGTCGTACGGCAGCAACGAGGTGCTCAAGGGCATTGACCTCAACGTTGCTCCCGGCGAGGTAGTCTGCCTGATCGGCCCGTCCGGTTCTGGCAAGTCCACCCTGCTGCGTTGCGTGAATCTGCTGGAGCAGCCTAATGGCGGCACCATCATGGTCGGTGGCTTCAATGCCACCGACCCCGAGGTGAACCTGGATAAGATGCGCCAGCAGGTGGGCATGGTCTTCCAGCAGTTCAACCTCTTCCCGCACCTGACCGTGCTGGAGAACTGCACCATCTCCCCCATCAAGGTGCTCAAGCGCAAGAAGGCTGAAGCTGAAAAGGTCGCACTCAGGCACCTAGAACGCGTAGGCCTGGGCGACTTCGGTGACCGCTACCCTGATCAGCTCTCTGGCGGCCAGCAGCAGCGCGTGGCCATCGCCCGTGCGCTGTCCATGGAACCAACCCTGATGCTCTTCGATGAGCCAACCAGTGCGTTGGACCCGGAAACCGTCGGTGAAGTGCTCTCCATCATGAAGAACCTGGCCCAGGCCGGCATGACCATGCTGGTGGTCACCCACGAGATGGCTTTCGCCAAGGAAGTTGCTGACCGGGTGTTCTTCATGGACGGCGGCGTCGTGGTTGAAGAGGGCAAGGCTGTGGATGTCATCGGCAACCCGCAGCAGCCGCGTACCCAGGACTTCCTGCGCCGCGTGCTGGATCCAACCCACGTGGACATCTAGGCCATAGCCAAGAAAATTCCCCTGCGCTCTCCATCTTGCCGACGGAGAACATAGGGGAATTTCTTTTGCCCTAAACCCGAGGCCAGGAAAGTTGGCCGATCTTTTGATTCAATTCAAGATTCTCTGCCCGCAGGCTACTTCTCGATGCGAGCACTTCAATCAAGCGCAAGTTCTGCGGCTTAGGTGCCGCCAATACCGCGCTCAGCTGGGCCTTGCTGGAAGCCTTGGCATACTGCCAGCCGTAGGCCTCGGCGAGCGCAGGCAGGCTCAGCTGTTGTGCAGTGGCGAAGAGCCGCTCCACGGCGTTGGCGTACTGGCCCGAAGCATCCACCTCACCGTGCTCCAAGGTGGAGAAGATTGCTCCTCCCCCATCGTTGTAGACCACGAGGTCCACCCGGGGCTGTTCTTCGCCGGGAGTCCAGGACAGCGAACTGGCATCATGGGCGAAAGTAATATCCCCCATCACTGCAAGGGTGCGTTGCTTGCTGCCTTGAGCCAGGCCCAAAGCCGTCGCGATGGTTCCATCAATCCCGGCCAAGCCACGGTTTGCATAGGCGGCCATGCTTCGTTTGGCTGCCGGGCGGGCAGCCAAATCGAAGTCGCGCACGATGTTCGAGGAGCCAAGCAGCAGTACCTCCGGGGAATGCTCCCAGATAGCTTCGGCGACATCCACCCCGGTAATGGCTGACTCATGCTTCAGGCCCTGGCGCACTTGCAGCGCCTGGGCGTCTAACTGCTGCCACGATGCCAGCCAGTTCTCCGCTCCGGTACCGGCAAACTCCTGTAATTGGCCCCACGAGCTAACCGGGGTTTCGCGGCGCCTTCCCGCCTCGTACCAGGCCACCGGTGCAGGCTGCCAAATCACCGAGTCGATCACCGGGTTGGCCAGCAGCTTGCCCACCGGACGGCTCAACGTTGGACGGCCAAAGAGCACTACGCGTTCAATGTGGTCCATGCCCACCGCAATCAGCGGGCGGTAATGGCCAATGGCATTAGCCGAGAAGCGTGCATTTGACGATGGCTCGGCAAATAATGGCAGTCCCAGTTCTTGGGCGAACCGTTGTGCTTCTGCCCCGGCGCCATGTCCGGCAATGACTACGGTCCGTCGAGGGACCAGGTCTTGGGCTGGCATTCCCAGCTGCTGCGCGGGCGCAGATCCTTGCCATACTCCAGGCTCGATTGCCGTCCATGCTTGCCCAATGATCCGCTCCTGCGGGGCGGGGACCAGCGGGTCGCGGAATTGCAGGTTCAGCTGGACTGGTCCAGCCGCGCTGTGCTGGTCTCCAGCCAACGCAGCCAATGCCTGCTGCACTTGGTCTCCGGGATCAGCCCCGGCGGCAACGTTGGCAGCGAGGCGGACGTGTTCGCCAAAGAGGTTTTTCTGCCTCGTGCTTTGGCTCGCGCCGGTGCCGTGCAATTCATCTGGGCGGTCTGCAGAGAGCACCAGCAACGGGGTGGCGGTGTGATTGGCTTCCATCACCGCTGGCAGCATCTGTCCGATGGCTGAGCCGCTGGTCGCTGCCAACGCTACCGGCCTGCCGGTGCTTTGGGAGAGGCCCAGGGCCATGAAGGCTGCCGAGCGTTCATCGATGCGTACATGGATGTCCAAGATCCCGGCAGCTTCCGCCTCGGCTGCCGCGTAGGCCAGAGGGGCACTGCGCGAACCTGGTGAAATCACCAGATCCCGGATCCCTGCCCGGATCAGCCCGGAGAGCACGTGGCGAGCTGTAGTGATGGCGCGCTGCTCGTCAGGTTGCTGCATTCCCACGCGGTGCGACTCCTTAGATTTCAAAGCTGAAGGCAATGATCCAAGTCTATGCCGTGGACCGCCTGAGCACCGACGAAGGAACAGCAATGGGCGCAGCCAGGATCCCTTCTGGGATTCTGGCTGCGCCCCTGGGCTTTGGACTAGGACTGCCTACTTATTGTGTCCCTTGCCTTTGCCCTTGCCCTTGCCTGGCTTGGATTCTTCTTTGAAGACCTGGACTACCGATGGGCGTGGGCCGTAGAACTCGCCCTTACCGGCATCTGCGGCATTCTTCACGAAGTCCGGGAACAGCGAGCTCGGGGCTGCGAAGCTGCCACCCTCACCCGGGTGCTGCACCGAGACGAAGACCGAGTTGTCCTTGTCGTGGATCAGCGGGCCACAGGTCTCCGCACCGGTTGGCACGGCCAGGAACTGCTCGACACGGCCACGGTTCTTGCCGGTCAGGGTGACCTTGTGCAGCGCGTCGGAGTAGCCGATGGTGCCTGGGGCGCCGTCGGTGGAGATCCACAGGTTGCCCTTGGAGTCAAAGGCCAGGTTATCCGGGCAGGAGATCGGCGAGACCTTCTCAGCTGGGTAGCCCGAGAAGTAGGTGGAGCCGTTGACCGCTGGGTCGCCGGCAACCAGCAGGATGTTCCAGGTGAACTTCGCTGCGGTGGCATCGTTGCCGGCCTCGGTGATTTCCAGGACGTGGCCATCGCGGTTGCGTACCCGAGGGCTGACCTCGGTTGCCCCTTCCTTGCCATCCTTACCGCGGTCACTGTTATTGGTCAATGCCACGTAGACCCTGCCCGATACCGGGCTTGGCTCGACATCTTCAGGGCGGTCCAGCTTGGTGGCCCCGGCCTTGTCAGCTGCCAGGCGGGTGTAAACCAGTACTTCGGCCACGCTCATGCCTTCGACCTTGGATTCGCCGTTCTTCACCAGTGGCAGCCAGCTGCCCATGCCGTCAAAAGCCCCATCGGATGGGACCGCGCCGCTGCCATCGAATTCGCTTGCCGGCGAGTTGCCGGTGAACTTGGCAACGTATAGGTCACCCTCGGAGAGCAGGGTCATGTTCTGCTTGCGATCGTGCTTGGAGTAGGTGTTCTTCGAGACGAACTTGTACAGGTACTCGAAGCGCGAGTCATCACCGGAGTAGGCAACGGCCTTGCCGTTCTTGGCGATGCGCACGTTGGCGCCTTCGTGCTTGAAGCGGCCCAGGCTGGTGTGCTTGACCGGGGTGGACTTTGGATCCTGCGGATCAATTTCGACCACCCAGCCGAAGCGGTTGGCTTCATTCTCATAGCCGGCGTTGTTCAGGCCGAAGCGCGGGTCGCTTTCTTCCCAGCCACGGCCGGTTGCCGCGGTGCCGATGCCGTAGCGGGATTCCTCTGCGGTGCCCTTGCCGCGGAAGTACTGGTCGAAGTTCTCTTCACCGGACAGGACGGTGCCCCATGGAGTGGTGCCGCCGGCGCAGTTATTCAAAGTACCCAGGACCTTGGAGCCGCTTGGGTCTGCGACGGTCTTGAGCAGGTCGCTGCCTGCGGCCGGGCCGTCAACCAGGAATTCGGTGCTGGCGGTGATGCGGCGGTTGCGCTCGCCACCCTGCACGTAGCTCCACTTCTTGTCATTCTTCTTCCGCTTGACCTCAACCACGGAGAAGCCGTGAGCGTTCATCGCAATCTTGCGCGCTTCTTCCTTGTTCGCTTCGAACCAGGCTGCATCAAACATCATGTCTTCGTTGGTGTACTCGTGATTGGCCACCAGCACGCCGGTGCGGCCCGAGTACTTGTCCACGATGATGTCCAGGTAGTCGCAGTTGTAGCCGAACTGTTCGGCCTGCTTGCGCGCACTCTGCTTGGAAGCATCGAATTCGGGGGTGTTCTTGAAAATCGGATCGCCCCAGCGAATGATCGTGTTCCAGTCATATCCTTCAGGAACAGTGACGGTATCCACCGAACGCGATACCGGCTCAATGGCATCGAATGGCAGCTGGCCGCCCTTGCCCGGCGCCATCGGCACCAGTGGTGCGGCAGTGGCGTCTGCGGCGCCGAAGAGCTGCGGGCCGATCACCAGTGCCGAGGCGCCGACTGCGCTCAGTCCCAGCATGCTGCGGCGGGAGAGCGACTTATCGGCGATGTCCTTGAAATAGCCGTTGGATGAGGTATTGCAATCTGGCTTGGTGCAAGCGTCGGCGCACTTGAAGTGGCAAGTTGCAGCAGAACGACCGCCACGGGTGTGGCCCAGCATTGGCAAAAGGGTACGGGTTGGATTCATGATCCACTCACTTCCTCAGTATTTGGCTTCTCGTCAGGGGAATGACTCGAACTGAGGTTTTCACTTGGAAGTGTTCTAAATGCAACGCAAAGGTTAACGCAGGGGAAACAGCTTGCTACAAAGGACTATCCCCTAGTCAGCTCCGCATAGCAGTTTTCCAAACGCTTCATCCACCACTGCACTCGGTCTTCTCGTGGACGAAGCGTCTCCAATTTCTGGTGATCTGGCTCAACTCGCCGTACAGGCAAGTATCCCGCGGTGGCCAGCAAAGGCTGGGCACAAATGTCATTAGCGAACAAGGTGGCGGTGGACAGTCCGCAGGCGTAGGGCAGCTGGGGCAGCGCGCTGGCCAAGGCGGCAGCCTGAGCCAGTCCTACCGAGGTATCCAAGGCACTGGAGACGACAACATCGAGTTCCGCCTGCTTGGCGATCTCCAGCACCGCGTCGATGCCGCCCAAGGGCTGGGCTTTGATGATCATCAGATCAGCTGCGCCCAATCGCGAGACTTCCAAGGGGTCGGTATGCTTGCGCACTGCCTCATCCGCAGCGATCTTCAACGGGTTGCCGGCATTGCGCAGCTGCTCACGGACTTCGGCCAGTCCGGTAATGCCCGGAACTGGCTGTTCGGCGTACTGCAATTGGTATTGGCTCAGTGCTTTCAACGCCGGGACCGCTTGGTTGATATCCCAGCCCATATTTGCGTCGACCCGCAGGGCTGCTTGGGGGTAGAGCCGCCGGGTTTCTGCCACCCGGGCCAGGTCCTGGGCTAGGTCCTGGCCTTTTTCGGCCACCTTGATCTTGATAGTGTGCGGCGCGTCGTAGCGTTCCAGCACAGCGCCGACATCTTTCGCGTCGACTGCAGGCAAGGTGGCGTTGACCGGGATGCTGGTGCGCAGCGGTTCCGGGAACGGCTGATAAGCTGCTTCGATGCCGGCTGCCAGCCAGCGTGCGGCTTCTGCCGGTTTATATTCGGTAAAGGCAGAAAACTCGCCCCACCCGGCCGGCCCCTTGATCAACAGTGCTTCGCGCTGGGTGACTCCACGGAATCTCACCCGCATCGGCAGGCGGACAACGTGCGAATTGGCCAGCAGTTCTTCAAGCGGCGGAAGTTCAAAGCTCATGTACTAAGCCTAGCGATCGTGGGCATGGTTACACGCCTGAACTATGCCGTCCACCGTGCCTGATATGACACCCTAGAAGTATGGCTCGCCGATCAGCATCTCCACGCCCACACCACATCAGGTGGTGGTGGGCCCTGCTTCTGCTGATTTCGCTCTTCTGCATCGAATACGTATTTTTCGTTCAACAGCGTGTCGGGCAATGGGCTGACCAGGCAGGGTTCATTGCATGGTCCCATTGGTGGCCACGCACCGATCTGCTCAACCCAGTCCGTGAATTCCTGGATCTGCTGCCGGTAATCTGTGCGGCTATCGCGGCCGTATTCTTGCTTTATCGTGTCATCCGCGACCGCCGTTTCCTGCGTGCAATCGTCGCAATTCTCGCCGCGGGAGCCGCGGCCGGCAGCACGCAGCTGCTCAAGCACGAGATTCTGGCCCGTCCGGATTTCAACTTCGGGACAACAGGGAATTCTTTCCCCTCAGGACATACCACCGCAGCGGCGGCCGCGATGGGCTTGATGTACCTGGTCTCGCCGCCGAAGCTGCGTCCGGTGGTGCAGCCAATCGCTTGGCTGTTTGCCACGGTTACCGGTGTGGCCACCTTGGTGTGCGGCTGGCACCGCCCCAGTGACATTGCAGCCGGTTTCATGGTGGCAGCGTTCTGGTTGGTCATTGCCTCGGTGGTACTCCAGCGGATCCAGCCGCTGAGCCACGAAGTGCCCAAGAGCGGTTGGTCCAGAAAGGTCGGGGCTGGCAGCTTGATCATCTGGGCTGTGGTGCTCGGGCTGTTCTTTGTCTTGCCGCATCCACATATCCAGAAGATTCCGGAGTCCTTGCAATTGATCTACGCAATCTTGGGGATCATCCATGTCGTGGCGGCATCACTGATATCCGGTTTGCTGTTGCGTTCGGTGGTTATTGGTCCCATGCGAACGTTCAACCGCTAACGCACGATCCATCCAAGGTCTTGTGTCCTAGTGTGCTGTGCGAGCTAAGCGTGCGTTAAGCAGTTGGGCGGCCTGCTGAGATTCTGGGATGGTCACGGCGAAACGCTTCCTGTTCTTCAGCTCGAAGACAAGGCCTTCGTGTTCTTTCATCACGATGGCCGATCCACCAGGAATAATTCGCCAGCCCCAGCCTCCCCACATCATGGGAACGATCTTTTCGCTGGTGACAGATTCAATGTCTGCCGCATCGATGGTCCGCATCGGGAAGCCCAGTACCGCGGAGGAAACACGGAACCGGTCTTTCTTGATGGATACACGGATCCAGACCAGGCTCAGCATCAGCACGCAGACCAGCAGGCAGAGTACACCGGTAAAGATCTGACTTGCGATGCCGCTGTCCTGGCTTTCACCGGTCACCATCGGCAAGAGCACCGCAACGACAAGCACCCCGGGCACCACAAGGCAAAGCAGCCACATCCACCACGGTGCTGCCATGCTCTGCTTGAATTCTTGCTGAACCATGGCTTCCTCCTGCACCACGGGTTGCCGCGAGATCCCTTGGGCCTGATCAATTCGTGCCTGACGCTGCGCGTTGAAGTCCTTGGCGTACTGCTGATAGATGCCGCTGATCCACAGCGGGACCAGGCCCATCAGCGAACACATAATCATCACGATCATCATGCCGCCGATCACCGCAGTTTCAGCTGACTCGGCGAGCGCGGTAGGCACAGCCGAACCGACGAAGACACCGGCCGTGGTCCAGGAGAGCACTCCGCCGGCAAAGAGCAGCCCGACGAGCAGGCCCAGGTTGTTGCGCAGGCGCAGCGAGACCAAGCCCACGGCGGCGCCGAGGATGCTCAGCCCGATGCACACCGGGACGAAGACCGCAGTACGGGTAAACCCGTCCGGGTAGGTTGAGGTTGAGCCCCAGTGCGTGGCGGTCATCTCTGGAAGTTTGCCGGAAAGCAGGGCGTAGCAGATCGCCACGATAGCCGCGGGAAGAATAACCAGCAGGATAACCACCGTCTTGTTCTTGATTTCCATGTTTGGCGTTGCCATTCCAGTCCCCTGTTCCCGTTGCCCTCATACGCTTTTTGAGCAGACCAGCACACAACTCAGATGCTTCAAAGCTCTAAATTCTTGTTCATACCATCCTAACGATCCGTATTTGACAAGGGAATAAATGATCGAGCATTAGTTAAATATCAGCACAAAGGGTGATGCCCGACAAACCATTTCCGGTTCGACGGGCATCAATATCACTCCTAAGAGCGAGAACTGAACGATGCTGGCGCTAGAGCGACGCCAAAGCACTCTTTGGATCGGTCATGGCATCAGCAACATAGCGCATGAAGCCTGCGGCAGTTCCGCCATCGCAGACCCGGTGATCGAAGCTCAAGGTCATTTCGCAGATGGAACGGACCTTGATCTTCCCATTGACCACCCACGGCTTTTCGATGATGCGCCCCAGGCCCAGAATGGCTGCTTCCGGGTAGTTGATGATAGCCGCGGAGCCATCGACATTGAACACACCGTAGTTGTTGATGGTGAAGGTGCTGCCAGACAGGTCGGCTACGCCAGCCTTGCCTTCGCGTGCCACCGAGGCCAGGCGTGCGAACTCGGCTGACAGCTCATTGGCGTTCAGCTTGTGGGCATCGCGCACATTCGGAACCACCAGGCCGCGGTCGGTCTGGGCCGCGAATCCGAGGTTTACACCCTGGAAGACGGTATGACGCAATCCCCCATCGGCTTCAACCTCAATACGGCTGTTCAGCTCAGGGAAACGCTGCAAACCAGCCACGGCAAAACGGGAAATCAAGGCCATGACGCTTGGGGCTTGGCCTTGGGCTTCCTTGATCTTCTTGCGCAGCTTCAGCAGCTTCGTGACATCCACATCCACCCACACGGTCGCTTCAGGAATCTCACGGCGGGAAGTGCTCATCGCATTGGCAATGGTCTTGCGCACACCGGAAAGCACCTGGGACGAAGCAACGGGCAGTCCGGTCTTCGAATCTGCCGCGCCTGCTTTAGGCAACGGTGCCACGGCAGCGATTGCCGCTGGTGCCGCAACAGCATCCTTGGCACCGGTTGCCGGCTGCTGTGCAGGAGCCGCCAACGCAGCCTCCACATCAGTGCGCAGCACCAACCCATCCGGACCAGTTCCTTGAACAGCGTTGATATCCAAAGCGTTATCCCGCGCCAGCTTGCGCACCAGCGGGTTGATCACGCGAACCGCCTCGCTTGGCGCGTGCGCCGCGCTGGCTGCTACGCCACCGCGAGGCTTGCGCCGACGGCTGGATTTGCGCTTCGCATTGGAGGTTCCGTAGCCAATGAGCACGTTGCCGCTGCCCTCATCCTCTGCAGCTTCCTCGTCCGCAGGTACCTGAGTACCAGCCCGCTCTTCTTCACGGTAGGACTGCGCGCGTTCAGCTTCTTGAGCTGCCGGCTCCGGAGCTTCTTCACCACCGGTGTTCACCGAAATGAATGGTTCATCCACCAGCATCATCTGGCCAGCTTCCCCATGAAGCGTAGAAACTACACCTTCGAAGGGGCAAGGGATCTCCACCAGGGACTTGGCCGTTTCCACCTCGGCAATAGGCTGGTCCACCGCAACTTCATCACCGGCAGCAACCATCCAGCGCACCAGTTCGGCTTCGGTCAGCCCTTCTCCAAGGTCTGGCAAAAGGAAAGTCTTGATACTCATTTACGCCTCCCACTGAAGCTGTTCAACCGCGTCGAGAATACGTTCGGCGCTTGGCAAGTGGAACTTCTCCAAGGTCGGTGCAGGATAAGGAATATCGAATCCGGTCACGCGCAGCACTGGGGCTGCCAACGAGTGGAAGCAACGCTCCTGGACACGAGCGACGATTTCACTGGCAACCGAGGCGAAGCCCTGGGCTTCAGCAACGACGATGGCCCGGCCGGTCTTGCGTACCGAAGCGCATACGGCCTGATCATCAAAAGGCACAATGCTGCGGATATCGATGACTTCCAAGCTGATGCCGTCTTCGGCAGCCAGCTTGGCAGCTTCCAGTGCGGTCGAGACGCTAGGACCGTAGGTAATCAGCGTGGCGTCGCTGCCCGGACGGGCAATGCGTACCTGGCCTTCGGTCTTCGCGGACTTCTTGGCTTCATACTGATCAGCCAGCTGCTGCAGGTCGACCTGTTCCTTGGACCAGTACAGCTTCTTCGGTTCGAAGAAGACCACCGGATCCTCGGAGTCAATAGCTTCGCGCAGCATCAGGTAGGCATCTTCAACGCATGAAGGGGTGAAGACCTTCAGGCCCGGAGTGTGCGCATAGTATGCTTCCGAGGAATCGCAGTGGTGTTCCACGCCGCCCACGCCACCGGCGTAGGGAATGCGGATGACCATCGGCAGGTTCAGCTTGCCCTGGGTACGGTTGCGCATCTTGGCCACATGCGAGGCGATTTGCTCGAAGGCCGGGTAGGCGAACGCGTCGAACTGCATCTCGATGACCGGGCGCATGCCGTTAATGGCCATGCCTACGGCCATGCCGACAATACCGGATTCAGCCAGCGGGGTGTCAAAGCAGCGTTCGGAACCGAACCGTGCGGTCAGCCCGTCGGTGATGCGGAAAACACCACCGAGGGTGCCCACATCCTCACCAAAGATCACTACCGAGTTATCGGCAACCAGGGCATCAGCCAAGGCGGTATTCAGCGCCTTGCCGAAGGTCACCGGCTGGTGTTCATTTGCAGCCTTGGCTGCGGCACGCGCGGTGGCAGCGCTGACGTTCGGGTTCAGGCGCGAAGTCGTGGCAGTCATCTTAGGCCTCCTCACGGTCTAGTTCGTCGACGAGCATGGCTTGCTGCTCGCTCAGCTGCGGGCTCTTGGTGGAGTAGACATGCTCGAAGAGCTCACGCGGGTCGGTGTTTGCTTCTTGGTTCATGCCATCGCGCAGGGTCTTGGCGACCGCTTCGGCATCTGCGGTGATCTTGGTGACGGTTTCATCGCTCAAGAGTCCAGCATCATCCAGGTACGCCTTCATGCGGGTTACCGGGTCCTTGGCGATCCATTCCTGGACCTCCGAGTCCTCGCGGTAGCGCTTGTCGTCATCGGCGTTGGTGTGCGCCTGCATGCGGTAGGTGTGCGCCTCGATCAGCAGCGGACCGTTGCCTTCGCGGGCCATGCGCACCGCACGGGTCATGATGGCCATCAATGCCATCAAATCGTTGCCGTCTACGCGCTCGCCGGCCATGCCGTAGCCAACAGCCTTGTGGGCAAGCGATGGGGCGGCGCTCTGCTGGGAGAGCGGAACGGAGATGGCGTACTTGTTGTTCTGCACGAAGAAGATCACGGGCAGGTTGAAGACTGCAGCGAAGTTCAGTGCTTCGTGGAAGTCGCCCTCGCTGGTGGCGCCGTCGCCGCACATGGCCACGACCACGGTGTCTTCACCGCGCAGCTTGGCTGCATGGGCCACGCCTACTGCGTGTAGCAGCTGGGTGGTCAGCGGGGTCGACATCGGTGCGCAGTTATAGGCCTTCGGATCGTAGCCGCAGTGCCATTCGCCGCGGAAGCTGGTCATGACTTCCATCGGGGCAACGCCCTTGGCCAGTACCGCTACGGTGTCGCGGTAGGTGGGGAAAAGCCAGTCGCCTTCGCCCAGGCACAGGGAGGCTGCCACCTGGCAGGCTTCCTGTCCATGGCTGGATGGGTACACGGCCATGCGGCCCTGGCGAACCAGTGCGGAGTTCTGGTCGTTGACCCGGCGACCGGTCACCAGAGCCGAGTAGGCTTCCAGCAGCCGGGCAGGGCTAGGCAACGGATATTCGTGGCCTGGCTCAGTGCCCTGCTGATCTTCTGGGCGCAAGGTGCCGTCCGGGTTCAACAGGTTGATCATGTGGCGTGCTGGCAGCATGTAATCTTCAGGGGTAATCCCGAATTTCTTGCTGACATCAGAGATGCGATCTGCGTGTGCGTCAGTGCTCATGTTCTCCCACCTTTCGTGGTTCTGGCTCGGTCCATGAGCACAACCGCTTGTGACTCATTTCACCTAAACATCATTTGCTATCAATTATGGGTATGAGTGGCATTCTGTATCCAGTCCGGCGTGGAATCGTGGAAAGTTGCGTTTGGTATCCGTATACTCGTAGACGAAAAGTTTCATTAGATTGTGTTTGGATAAGAGACGTCCGACACGTCACCAAGGAGTATCCATGGCCGCGGAAGCGGAGCTAAAACTCGATGATGTCGACCATGCGATCCTCGCTGAACTCACCAGCGATGGACGCCAGTCGGTCACCACCGTGGCACAAAAGGTGCATGTATCGCGTGCACACGCCTATTCCCGTATCGCCAAGCTCCAAGATGCCGGGGTGATCACCCGGTATACGGCGGTGATTGATCCGGTCAAGGCTGGTCTTAAGGCCAGCGCTTACGTGACGCTGAAACTCCGCCAGCATTCTTGGCGCGAGCTGCGCGACCACCTTGCGTCGATTCCCGAGGTTCACCATGTGGGACTGGTGGGCGGCAATTTCGATGTGATCTTGCTGGTCCGTGCCAAAGACAATTTGGATCTGCGCCGCGTAGTTTTTGAACAACTGCAGTCTTTGCCTACGGTCCTAGATACCCAGACCCTGCTGATCTTCGAAGACACCGATACCCGCTGATCAGTTTTTTCGCATTAACGCCAAAGGAGCACCCGGATCATGGATCCGGGTGCTCCTTTGATGTGTTTTGAGCGGTTACTTCTTACCGGTGAAGACCGGCTTGCGCTTCTCTTGGAAGGATTTGAATCCTTCGGCATAGTCAGCGGTGTCGCACAGGGCTGCCTGGGCACGATTTTCAGTGTGCATGGAGTCCCACAGTCCCACGCGCTGGTCGCGGATTTCCTTGACCAGCTGCTTGGAAGCAACGAATGCCTGGGTGGCTCCTTGGGCTACCTTGGCGATGATTTCCTCGCCGCGCTCCGCCAGCTGCTCAGCGGGGAATGCCCGCGAGAACAGACCAGAACGAACCGCTTCTGCCCCGGAGATCAATTCCGCGGTGTAGATCATGTCCAAGGTGCGGTGCGCGCCCAGGCGTTCGGTGAACAGCCAGTGTCCCCCGGAGTCCAAGGTCGCGCCGAGGTTGGCAAAGGGCGAGCCGATCTTGGCATTTTCAGCCACGTACACCACGTCCGTGGCGATCGCCAGGCCCAGTCCAACACCGAGGCATGCGCCCTGCACCAGTCCGAAGGTGGGTGCCGGGAAATTGGACATCTTTTCCAGCAGCGGCTGGACCTTGCCATCCAGATAGCCAATGACATCATCATCGGCAGGGTTCACACCGGAAATGTCGCGTCCTGCGCAGAACCCGCGTCCTTCGCCGGAAAGCACCAAGGCTCGCACCGTTCCCCGCGCAACGCCGGCTGCCGCCTGGTCGTAGGCCTCGGAGAGCTGCGCCAAGGCTTCTTCGTTCAGCGAGTTCATCTTCTGCGGTGCGTTGAGCACTACCTTGGCAATGGAATCGCTTATCGTCAGTTCGATCATGAGTGCTTCCTGGCCTTCCTAGGCGTCGAAGTCGACGCTGAGCTTGTCGCTAGTTGGGTGGGACTGGCAGGTGAGCACGTATCCGGCTTCAACTTCCTCAGGTTCCAACGCGTAGTTCTCGGCCATGGTGACCGTACCGCAGGTGACCTTGGCACGGCAGGTGCCGCATACTCCGCCGGCACAGGCGAATGGCACGTCTGGGCGCACGCGCAAGGCAGCGTTCAGCACGGTTTCGTTGGCGCGGACCGGGGACTTCACTTCGCCCTTGAGCCCATCGAGGTTGAAGCTGATCTCGTAGCTTTCCTCATTCTCGTCTACCTGAACCGGGCGTCCGATATGCCCCTGCGGCTTGGATGGCTCGCCGGTGGTGAACAGCTCGAAACGCACCTTCTCGGCGGGAACTTCCAGGCTGCTCAGCTGGTCGCGGACCAGCTGCACCAGTTCGAATGGACCGCAAAGGAACCATTCATCCACGTTCGGCGCCTGCACCACATGGGTCAGCAAGGTGGTCAACTTTTCTGCGTCGATGCGGCCCGAGAGCAGCGGCGAGATGCGCTGTTCGCGGCTGAGCACGTGGTGCAATGCCAGTCGCGAAGGGTAGCGGTCTTTCAGGTCAGCGAGTTCTTCAAGGAACATGACGTCCATGGCGGCCTTGTTCGCATAGATCAAGTCGAAGCGGGTCTGTTCGTTGGCTTCAAGGATCGTACGGGCAATGGCCAGTACCGGGGTGATGCCCGAGCCGGCGGCGACGGCCACAAAGCGGTCCTGCGCGGAAGTGTCGATGCTGGACGGGTCATTGATCTGGGTGAGCTTGTGCTTGGAGATGAAGGCACCGGCAGGACTCATCACATCAATCTGGTCTCCGGCTGCCAGCGATTCGTTGGCCCAGGTGGAGAACAAGCCGCCGAGGTCGCGCTTGATCGCTACCTTGATCTCGTCTCCGGTTGGAGCGGCGCAGATCGAGTAGGAGCGGCGCAGCTCTACGAGATCGCCCTCAGCGTTGGGGATTTCCTTGCGCAAGGCCACATACTGGCCGGCGACGTAGTCGTATTCTTCGCTCAGTTCCGCTGGAATGGCGAAGCTGACTTCGATGGAGTCCTTGGTCAGCCGGCGTACGTTCGAGACGGTGAGCCGGTGGAAGGAAGCCCGGCGGCGGGTTGGAGCAGTTTGTTCGGTCATGAGAGCACCTTGAAGTAGTCGAAGGGTTCCAAGCAGTCTTTGCAGGTGTACAGCGCCTTGCAGGAGGTCGAGGCGAAACGGGCCAGCTCGCGGGTGTTCAGCGAGTGGCAGCGCGGGCATTTCACGCTCATGCCCAGGGTGACCCGTCCGGCGTGGCCCTTTCCGGTAGGTGGGGCAATCCCATACTCTTCGAGTTTGGTCTTGCCTTCCTCGGTCATCCAGTCCGTTGACCAAGCTGGGGTCAGTACCAGCTTGACGTTGACCTTTTCGTATCCGGCATCCTTGAAAGCGGCGTACAGATCTTCATTGATGACATCCATCGCCGGGCAACCTGAATAGGTCGGGGTGATGACTACCTGCACTGTTCCGTCCTCATCGAGGTCCACCTCGCGCAGGATTCCCAGGTCCGCAATGGACAGCACCGGGATTTCCGGGTCGGTCACTTTGGAGGCGATGGCGAACAGATCCTTGGCGTCAGCGATCGTATTGCTCAAGACTGCGTCCCCCTTTTCGGGCAGAAGTTGCGTGGTTACCAGCTGGCACCGGGATGCTTGCGGGCGAGAACTTGCATCTCTGCCAGCAGGTAGCCCAGGTGCTCGGAGTGCTCGCCGCGGCGGCCATAGGCCATGGCTTGTCCGGTTGCCGGGATTTCCAAGCCGGCATCGGCCAGTACCGCGGTGATTTCTTCTTCCCATGCTGCGCGCAGGGTCGATGGCAGCACGGCGATGTCCTGAAGATTCTGGTGCACCGCTTCATCGCGGAACATCTCATCGACGTATGGCCAGAGAATTTCCAGCGCGTGGCGCATCTTGGCTGCCGATTCCTCGGTGCCCTGGCCCAGGCGGATGGTCCACTGGATCGCGTGGTCGCGGTGGTAGTCGACTTCCTTGACGGCCTTGGCCGAGATGGCGGCCAGCGTTTCATCCTTGGACTGCGTCAGCTGCTTGTACAGCAGGTTCTGGAAGATCGAAACGATCAGCTGGCGGATGATGGTCACGCCGAAGTGCCCGTTTGGCTGTTCCACGATCCACAGCGACGTGAATTCTTCTTCCTCGCGCCAGTAGGCCAAGTCATCTTCGGTCTTGTCCCATGCCAGTCCGGCGTAGGTCAGGAACGAGCGGGCGTGGCCCAGGACGTCCAAGGCGATATTGCCCAGGGCAACATCTTCTTCCAGTTCTGGAGCACGCGAGATCCAGTGCGACATACGCTGCGCCAGGATCAGGGCGTCATCGCCCAAGGTCAGCGCATACTGCGCCACTTCGCCACTGGGCTTGACCCCACCGACTGCAATGTCTTCCGGGCGCAGTGCGTTGCCCGGGGTGACGCGGGTGGCAGAAGCCAGCGCATCGCCGAAGCTGTCGAGCTGGGCGTCGAGTTCTTCGTGCTTCACAGGTGCTTCACTCCCTCGCTGGCCTTGTAATAGGTCGCGTGGCGGTAGTCCTTGCCCTGGGGGGATTCGAAGAACGAATCCTTCTCATCCGGGTCGGAGCTGATGATGTCGGTGGACTTCACAACCCACAGGGAGACGCCTTCATTGCGGCGGGTGTACAGATCGCGTGCGTTGCGCACTGCCATCTGGGCATCCGGTGCGTGCAGGGACCCTGCGTGGACGTGCGAGAGTCCACGGGAGGAACGGACAAATACTTCCCACAGGGGCCAATTGCTCTGTTGGCTCATGCTAGGCGACCTCACTTTGTGCTTGTTTTGCTGCGTATGCTGCGGCTGCTTCACGGACCCAGGCACCTTCGCGGTGCGCTTCACGGCGGCGCTCCAGGCGCTGTGCGTTGGCCGGGCCGTTGCCCTTGATCACTGCCATGAATTCATCCCAGTTCAGATCCTTGTGGATCCACTGCTTCTTTTCTTCATCAAAGTGCAGCTCGGGGTCTGGCAGGGTCAGGCCCAGGACCTTGACCTGTTCGGCGATCATGCCAACGAAGCGCTGGCGCAATTCGTCATTGGAGAAACGCTTGATCTTCCAGGCCATGGACTGCTGGGAGTTTGGCGACTGGTCATCTGGCGGACCGAACATCATCAGGGAGGGCTCGTAGAAGCGGTTGATGGCATCCTGTGCCATCTTCTTCTGCGCGTCGGTTCCGCGGGAGAGCGAGAGCAGGATTTCGAAGCCCTGGCGCTGGTGGAAGGATTCTTCCTTGCACACGCGGACCATGGCGCGGCCGTAGGGGCCGTAGGAGGCGCGGCACAGCGGAACCTGGTTGGCGATGGCTGCACCATCGACCAGCCAGCCGATAGCACCCATATCTGCCCAGGTGCGTGCCGGGTAGTTGAAGATCGAGGAGTACTTGGCCTTGCCTGACAGCAGTTGCTCGTTGTACTCATCGCGGGTGGTGCCCAGGGTCTCGGCAGCCGAGTAGAGGTAGAGTCCGTGACCGGCTTCGTCCTGCACCTTGGCCATCAAGATGGACTTGCGCTTCAGCGATGGAGCACGGGTGATCCAGTTGGCCTCAGGCTGCATGCCGATGATTTCGGAGTGCGCGTGCTGGGAGATCTGGCGGCTGAGGGTCTTGCGGTACTTCTCAGGCATCCAGTCGCGTGGTTCGACGCGTGAATCCTGATCAATCAACGCGTCGAAACGCGCTAGGGACTGCTCTTCTTCGTAGCTCGGGACGGCACTTAGTCCCGGCTCCTGCGGTGTGGTCGGGGCCATGGGTTCACCTCATCGAAAACAAATTACATACTGACCGTTCGTTCAGTATGTCAGAGTGCGCTCGATCACGTCAACATGACACCGCCAGTTAAACGCAACAAGCCTCCGAGAGTGGACCCCCGAAGGCTTGTTGAAAGCAATGGCTAGGCGTTGACGAGCACCTTGTTGGACTGCTGGTTCTTGAAGATCAAGGCGTCAAGCGAGATGCGGCCTGGACCAACCAGGAACAGGGCCAACGCGCCGGCAGCCAAGGCCAGAACCAGCTCGAAGCCGCCATTCTCAACGAAGACACCGGCTGGCGCATGAACCATGAACAGCGCAGCAACCATCTGCAGTCCCAGCAGGCCGGCGAAGACGCGGGTTAGCAGGCCGAGGATGATGGCCGCGCCGCCGACGATTTCAAGAGTCGCAGCTACTGGCGCGATAAGTCCGGCAGCTGGAACGCCCATCTGGCCGAAGGTCGCGGTGGTTCCTTCGATGGTGTACTGGAAGAACTTCTGCCACCCATGTGCCAGGAAGAGGAATCCGAAAGCCAGGCGCAGCAAGATTCGTGCCGCGACCTGCAGGCGTGGGTTGTTAGCAAGGGTATTCATGGTCAAGCTCCTAAGTATTTACGACAGCGGGATATCCCCGTTTTGCTTTGCTTCAACCTTATCGAGGATAGCTTGAAGCTTCAACCATATGAATATTCTTGACGCAGTAACCTTCATCCCAAGAAAAAGCCGTGCGGCCGGCCCCAGCAGTGAGCTGGGACCGGCCGCACGGACCAATGCTGGGCACAAGCCCTTGGGTCGCTAGAGCACCTTGGACAAGAAGTCCTGGGTACGTTCCTGCTGCGGGTTACCGAACAGCTGCTCGGGATCTCCCTGCTCGCACACCACACCGTCAGCCATGAAGATGACACGGTCACCGACTTCGCGGGCAAAGCCCATCTCGTGGGTTACCAGCACCATGGTCATGCCCGAATCAGCAAGCTCCTTGATGACCTGGAGAACTTCTCCGACCATTTCCGGGTCCAGCGCACTGGTGGCTTCATCGAAGAGCATGATCCCCGGAGCCATGGCCAGAGCGCGGGCAATGGCCACACGCTGCTTCTGTCCACCGGAGAGCGAAGCCGGGCGGGCATTAGCCTTATCGCGCAGACCCACACGCTCCAGCAACTCCAGCGCACGTTCGCGGGCCTGGGACTTGCTCATCTTCTTGAGCTCAACCGGGGCCAGCATGATGTTCTCTGCAACCGTCATATGCGGGAACAGGTTGAAGTGCTGGAACACCATGCCCACATGCCGGCGCACCTCATTGATATCCACTTTCGGGTCGGTGACATCAAAGCCATCGACAATCACCTGGCCCGAGGTGATGTCCTCGAGCTTGTTCAGGCAGCGAAGCAAGGTTGACTTGCCGGAGCCCGAAGGACCGATCACGCACACCACTTCGCCTTCACGCACATCCATGTCGATGCCCTTGAGGACATTATTGGAGCCAAAGGACTTATGCAGGTCCTTAACCTGGATCTTCACGTTGGAGCTTTGCTCAGTTACGGTGCTCACTTGTTGAACCTCCGATCGGCATAATTAGCCAACTTGGTCAGGGCCATGATGGCGATGAAGTAGATGATGCCCACGATCAACAGCGTCTCAGTAACTCGGAAGTTCGCTGCGTAGATCTGCTGGCCCTGGTAGAGCAGCTCGGTAAATCCGATAGCCAGCAGCAGTGAGGAGTCCTTCAGGCTGATGATCAACTGGTTGATCAATGACGGGGTCATCATCTTGAAAGCCTGCGGGATCACGACCTTTTGCATCGACTTGCCGTAGCCCAGACCCAGCGACCTGGATGCTTCCAGCTGGCCTGGATCCACCGACTGGATACCACCACGGACAATTTCAGCGACATAAGCGCCAGCGTTCAGCGACAGGGTCAGCACACCTGCAGTCCAGACGCTGATCTCCCATCCGGTGAGCTGCGGCAGGCCGAAGTAGAACATGAACGCCCACAGCAGCAACGGGGTGCCGCGGAAAATATTCACGAAGGTCGTAGCGATACCGCGCAACACGATGTTGCCCGAGATCTTCATGAAGCCGAAGACCAGGCCCAAGGCCATGGCAATCGCGAAGGAGATCGCCGTGACCAGCAGGGTGTGCCACAGACCGGTCATCAATGCCGGCATGGATTTGACCAGCAGGTCAAAGAAGTTGCCCGGGGTGCTCGCGGTGGGATCTGCCAGGTAGGAATCCAAGATCTGGTCGTATTCGCCGCTGGCCTTCAGCTCGGCCAGGCCGTCGTTGAAGGCAGCCAGCAAGGCGGTGTTCTCGCCCTTGTTCACTGCGAAGCCATAGGAACCGCCTGGCACCTTATCGGTGACGGTCTTCAGGCCATTGCCCTGGGCAATGCCGTAGGCCAGCACCGGGTAGTCATCGAAGACGGCAACGGCTGAACCGGCCTTGACCGATTCATACATGGTCGCCGACTGGTCCAAGGACTTGACCTTGAAACCGTATTCTTTCGCGATGGACTTGGCGTAACTCTCACCCTCGGCACCAGTTTTGGCGACAACCGTCTTGCCCTTCAAATCCTCGTAGCTGGTGATGTCTTCGTTGTTCGCGGCAACAGCCATCTGCACGCCGGACTCGAAGTAAGGCTCGGAGAAGTCATAGATCTCCTTGCGCTCATCGGTAATCGACATGCCGGCAATGACGCCATCAACCTGGTTGGAGGACAGTGCGGCCAAGGCGGCGTTGAAGCCCAGTGACCGGATTTCAACTTCAAATCCCTGATCTTCGGCGATCGCGCGCAAAAGATCCATATCGATACCGGTCAGTTCACCGTCCTGGCGGAACTCAAACGGTGCGAAAGTCGTATCGGTGCCGATGACGTAAGTCTGGTCCTCGACGTTTTCACTGCTTTGAGCCAGTGCTGAAGGTGCTCCAACGACCACTGCCATCAAACCGATGGCAGCGGCGGCTATCCACCTTCTCAGGTGCCCGGTGCGGGCAACTATTCTCTTCTTCTTTTCCACTGATGTATCGCTTTCTCGTGCTGAAGGGCGCTAGGCCCAAGGTGCAGATGATACGTTCTGCCTGCAAGCCTAGGACTATTAAAGCCCAGCCGGTAGCCCACACCCCGCGTGGACTTGCATCGTTATTCGTTTGAAACCGCTGATCTGTCCGCGCTGAGCATAGCTTGTCCTCAACAAGGCCAACTGTGGGATTGAATAGGGGTATGACTCCTGAATCGTTGACTGCCAAACCTCCGCGTGCCGCGAAGCTGCCCACCACCCGCAGCTTCCACGGCGATGACTTCGTTGACAACTACGAGTGGTTGCGCGAGAAGAGCAGCCCAGAGGTACTTGCGCATCTGGCCGCAGAAAATGAATACACCGATGCCGTCGCAGCGCATCAGCAGCCGCTGCGGGACTCGCTGTTCAACGAGATCAAAGCGCGCACCGTGGAAACCGATTTGTCGGTTCCCGTACGTCGACGCGGCTGGTGGTACTTCACCCGTTCAGCCGAAGGCAAGCCGTACACCGTCCAATGCCGCGTCAAGGCCGTGGACACCGAGGACCAGGTAGCCAACTGGACTCCCCCGGTCATCGATGCCCAGAACGCATTGCCCGCAGAAGAGGTGCTGCTTGATGGCAATGCGCTAGCCGAAGGCCAGCCGTTCTTCTCCCTGGGCGGGATGGCCCTGAATGAGGAAGGCAACCTGCTCGCCTACTGCGTGGACAACGCCGGCGATGAGCGGTTCACCTTGTACATCAAGGACCTGGAAACAGGCCAGCTGCTGGCTGACACCATTGAAGGCGTGTTCTACGGGATTGCTTTCTCCCCTGATTCCTCAACCGTCTTCTACACCGTGGTTGACCAGACCTGGCGTCCGCACCAGATCCGTGCGCACCGGTTGGGCACCAGCCCGGCCGAAGACAAGATCGTCTTCGAAGAAAATGACCCGGGCATGTGGCTGGGCTTCGACTTGAGCCCGGATCGCAAGACCCTGATGATTTCCAGCGGCAACTCCGAATACGCCGAGACCAGCATCCTGGATCTGACCGCTCCTGCAGCAGAGGTAACCCTGCTGGTGCCACGCACCTTGCGCATCTTGCACGGAGTGGATCTGATGCCTGGAACCAATCAGGCATTGATCACCCATGACCATCAGGCACCGAACAACATGGTGTCGCTGGCGAGCCTGGATGAGCTGGGCGCGGACACCGACCCAGCCACGTGGCAGACCGTGGTGGCCCACGAAGATACTGTCAAGGTCGAGGGCACCGCACTGACCGCAACCCACGTGGTGCTTTCGGTTCGCCGCGATACCTGCGAGCGCGTACAGCTCATCGCCTTGGACGGATTGGGCACTAAGGCTCAGCAGCCAGCGATTGAACCGGATTTCGACGATGAGCTGTTCACCGCCTCGGCCACCTTCGCCGAACTCGATGCTCCACTGATCCGAATCGGCTATACCGCGGACTTCACCCCGGCACGCGTCTACGACCTGTGGCTGGCGGACCAGTCGCTGGTGCTGCGCAAGCAGACCCCGGTCAATGACTTTGATCCAGCCAAGTACCTGTCCACCCGCGATTGGGCCACGGCCGCTGATGGCACCAAGATTCCGCTGACCATCATGCGCCGGGCAGATCTGGATATCTCGGTTCCGCAACCGGTGCTGATCTACGGGTACGGTTCCTACGAGGCTTCGATGGACCCCGGGTTCGGCATCCCGCGGCTGAGCGTGCTTGATCGCGGCGTGGTCTTTGTCATTGCCCACGTACGCGGTGGCGGCGAGCTGGGCCGCGACTGGTACCTGCAGGGCAAGAAGCTGAATAAGAAGAACACCTTCACCGACTTCATCGACTCCACCCAGCACCTGATCGATTCCGGCGTCGCCGATCCGCAGCGCATTGTCGCCTTGGGCGGTTCAGCCGGTGGCTTGCTGATGGGTGCCATCGCGAACCTGGCGCCGCAGCTGTACACCGCGATCATCGCGCAGGTGCCATTCGTCGATGCCCTGACCTCCATCTTGGATCCAGAGCTTCCGCTCTCGGCCCTTGAATGGGAAGAATGGGGCAACCCGATTGAGAGCAAACAGGTGTATGACTACATGAAGTCCTACTCCCCCTACGAAAACGTCACCGCGCAGGACTACCCGAAGATCGCTGCGGTCACCTCGCTCAATGACACCCGTGTACTGTATGTGGAACCGGCCAAGTGGGTGGCCAAGTTGCGTGAAATCGGCACCGGGGATGCCCCGATCGTGCTGAAGACCGAAATGGATGGCGGCCATGGCGGCGCGTCGGGACGCTACGAGTCCTGGAAGGCTCGTGCCTGGGACTACGCCTTCGCCCTGGACGCCTTGGGATGCACCGAAGAAATCTAGCTAGCTAAGGAAACGGCGGCCATGCACCATATCAACATCAGCGACTACCGCAACGATCCGGCGGTACGCCAGCTGCTGGTGCTGGCCGCCGAACCTGCCAACGAGCAGGAGCTTGAAGCACTGCTCGATGAATGCGAGAACCTGCAGGTTCTTGTCCAGGCCGCTGCCACTGGCCAGATCGTGGCGCTGGTCGCCTATCGGCACAGCGACGAATACGCGCTATGCGTTGAATATCTGGCAGTTGACGGCTCCCACGAGCACCAGGGCCTGGGCCGGGCGCTGCTCTTCGAGCTTTGCGACAGCCAGAAGAAAATTCTTTGGGCCACCACCGCAGCTGATGCGGTTGATTTCTACCGTGCCATCGGCTGCGTCGTTTCCGCATCCTCCACCGATCCGAGATGGCCGGATGCTGCACGCTTCTTGTGCACCCTGCCCTATTTCCCGCTGCTCAACAGCCAGCCCGAGGAAGACCCCGAATATGAGGCGGTGGGCGGCGAACTGTTGCGCGGCCTGATCGAGATTGCTGAACCATCGCCGCACTGGGTCCCGGATTTCCTCGCCCTGCACGCGTGCCTCGCCCAAGCGCTGGGCTCAACTGCGCTGGCTATTGAGCACACCGGTTCAACGTCAGTTCCCGGCTTGCCTGCCAAACCCATCATCGATGTGATTTTGCTGGTTCCCGATGCGAACCAAGAGAACGCCTATGTTCCGGCGCTGGAGTCTGCCGGCCTGGTCCTCTGGCACAGGGAACCTGGATGGTACGGCCACCGCATGCTCAAGCCTGCAGCAAATTCGGGATTGGCCGATGCCAATATCCATGTCTTCAGCGCGGGAAGCCCCGAGTATCTGCGGCACCTGATGTTTCGCGAGCACCTGAAACAAAACGAAGCGGACAGGACGGCATACGCCGCAATTAAACGGGAAGCTGCATGCGCACTGGCTGCTGCTGACGGAGCAAATGGTCTGGTCATGGACTATAACCGGATCAAAGAGCCTTTCATCCGCTCGGTTCACGACCGGATTTTCGCTGGCTGAAACAGTACCGCGAATCCACTGGTGCAACTTGACTTAGCTCACATAATGTTATTACCTAATGATCGTTCGGTAAATAATTCGGCGAAGGAAGACGATGAGCGAAACGCAAGTAGGGAATACGGTCCCACACGCCATTCTCCACAATGACTACGCGACCCAGTGGATGGGAATCGAAGTCGTCGAGGTCTCCGATGGGCACGCAGTCATCACGATGACGCTGCGCCAGGAAATGCTCAACGGCTTTGGTATTGGCCACGGTGGCATGATCTTCGCTTTAGCAGACACGGCATTTGCGTTGACCTGCAATCCGCAGGAGGGCTCCGATGAGACCATCACGGTCGCTTCGGGCGCTGACGTCAACTTCCTCAAGCCAGCAATACCCGGACGAGTGCTGACCGCCACCGGCAACCGAGTCTCGCAGCAAGGACGCAGCGGGATCTATGACATCACGGTGACCCAGCCAGCGGCCGACGGCTCAATTGAAACCGTGGCGCAGTTCCGCGGACGTTCGCGCACGGTCCCAAAGCCTCAAAGCCGCTAAGCACCCAGCCCACTCCACACGAAAGTTTCAGCATGTCTCAGAACACCGACCGCGACAGCCTTCCGAATCCGCTTGATCCAGAAGAGACCATGAGCCGCGAGCAGATCGAAGCGATCCAGCTGACCCGTCTGAAGGAAACGCTGCACCATGCTTATAACAACGTTCCGTACTACAAGGCGAAGTACGATGCCGCTGGGGTGCACCCGGATGATCTGAAAGAACTGGCCGATCTGGCCAAGTTCCCGTTCACCGACAAAGAAGACCTGCGCAAGAACTACCCCTTCGGCATGTTCGCGGTACCGCAGCATGAGATCGCCCGCATCCATGCCTCCTCTGGCACCACCGGGCAGCCGACCGTGGTCGGCTACACCAAGCAGGACTTGGAAGACTGGGCCAAGCTCGGTGCCCGCTGCCTGCGCATGGCCGGCGTGAAGCCAGGCTGGAAGGTGCACAACGCCTACGGCTACGGCCTGTTCACCGGCGGCCTCGGTGCCCACGCGGCAGCTGAATACCTCGGTGCCACCGTCATTC
Source organism: Glutamicibacter sp. MCAF14 (assembly GCF_052114325.1). NCBI lineage: Bacteria > Bacillati > Actinomycetota > Actinomycetes > Micrococcales > Micrococcaceae > Glutamicibacter > Glutamicibacter sp. MCAF14. Next base: position 138,123 of record NZ_JBFREO010000002.1, on the reverse strand, counting down.
CGATGTCCGGCGGACAGACCGATAAGCAGATTTCCCTGATCCAGGACTTCGAGCCGGATGCTATCTTGTGCACCCCGACCTACCTGCTGACCATTGGCGATGCCATGCAGCGCAAGGGCCTGGACCCTCGTGCCACCTCGCTGAAGGTTGCCGTGCTCGGCGCGGAACCGTGGACCGAGGAAATGCGCCACGAGCTGGAAGAGATGTTCAACATCACCGCTTGCGACATCTACGGCCTGTCCGAAGTCATGGGCCCTGGCGTGGCTGGCGAGAACGGCGAACGCAAGGACGGCAGCCACATCTGGGAAGACCACTTCCGCCCAGAAATCATTGACGCCTTCGACGAGACCAAGGTGCTGCCGGACGGCGAACACGGCGAGCTGGTCTTCACCTCGCTGACCAAGCAGGCACTGCCAATCATCCGCTACCGCACCCATGATCTGACCCGCCTGATGCCAGGTACCTCCCGCCCAGGTCACCGTCGCATGGGCCGGATCACCGGACGCAGCGATGACATGATCATCCTGCGCGGGGTGAACCTGTTCCCAAGCCAGATCGAGGAATTGATCCTGAAGGTGCCATCGCTTTCGCCGCACTTCCAGCTCATCCTTTCCCGTCCAGACCGCATGGACCAGCTGGCAGTGAAGGTGGAGCGCCGCATGGATGCCTCATCCGGGGACGCCGCCAACGGGGCCAAGGAGCTGGCCAAGCTGATCAAGATCCACGTCGGTTCTTCCTGCGCCATCGACGTGGTCGAGCCAGAATCCTTGGAGCGTTCCATGGGCAAGCTCAAGCGCATCTTTGATCTGCGCAACAGCTAACCCAGTGAGCACATGGGATAATCGATAAATCATGGAAACTACCGATATTGTGAACCGTCCGGCCAAGCGTGGCCGCCCCGGGTACGACCAGGAAACCGTATTGCGTATTGCCGTAGAGGCATTCAACGAATACGGCTACGACGCGACCTCCATGGGCAAGCTCGCTGACCGGCTGGGTATCAGCAAGTCCGCGATTTACCACCACGTCCCTTCCAAAGAGGACCTGCTGCGTCTGGCGTTGGATGAAGCGCTCATTCCCCTGGAAGCGGTGATCGCCGAGGTCCGCTCCCATGAGGGCAGCGCCGATGAGCGTTTGGAATTCTTCTTGCGCGCTACCTTCCGGATCCTGTTGGCCAAGCGTTCCTACGTGACACTGCTGCTGCGCTTGCGCGGCAACACCGAACTGGAACGCCAAGCTCTTCAGCGCCGACGGGCGATGGACCGCCAGCTCGCTGAGCTGGTCACCGCAGCCCAATCCGACGGCAAGCTGCGCGCGGACTTGGAACCGCGGGCCACGGCCAGGTTGCTGTTCGGCCTGATCAACTCTGTAGTGGATTGGTACCGCGCTGACGGTCCGATCAACGGACCAGAATTGGAAGACCAAGCCATTTCATTGCTCTTCAACGGATTGCACACCACAGCGGCTTAATCGCTGGATTGCATCTTGCGCTGGCTCCCACCTGATCGGTGGGAGCCAGCGTCGTTTAAGCGTGCCACAGGGCAAGCGGCAATGTGGCGTATGCCTCCTTGTAATCTTGTCTTCCTCACAGAAATCGCCGTTAGCATCGAAGGGGTGCTTTAGCACCAGTCATTCTCGATCAACCAAGTGAAGAGCGCTGTGGATTCCCTCTTAGAAACCCTTTTCATGGCTACCGCCGAAAGCAGTAGTTCCTATGTCCAGATCTTGCTCTCTGCGGCAAGCATGCTGCTAGTTTTCATTTCTGCAGTACTGCTGGCGCACCGCAATGACCTGGGCTGGTGGACCTTGATCCTGGGCGCCTTCACCGGCCCCGTCATCACCTCGCTGCAGTACGACCTGATGGGCCTGCTCTACGCCGTGCCGCTGCTGTTGATCGCTGTCTTCGGCCTGTGGCGCTTCTCGCTGTTCAAGCTCAACGGCAAATTCACCCGCATAGTCACCAGCACCCCGGTAACCATTTGGTCAGCGGTCGGCCTGCTCATGGGCTTGATCCTGCTCGTTGCCCTGCGCTTCGGCCCGTTCCTCTTCAACGGCGGCTTCATGAGCGCAACCCCTGAAATCTGGGTCCTCTACTTCGCTGATGCAGCCATCTTCGCCTCTTTCGTGATGATCGCTCGCGGCGTGCGCACCGGCTGGCTGGTCTTGGCTCTGGCCGCCATTGCCGATCTGGTGATCTACTTCCTGATCTCCCCAATGCTGGGCATGATGGGCCTGTTCGTATTCATCGCTCTGGGAGCTGTGTATGGCTTCTTCCTGTGGCGCGGCCTTCCTGCCCAGGCTGCCGAGCCGGTGCAGGTCGAGCTGGACGAGGAAGAGCTGGCCTTGCAAAAAGCCAAGCAGGCAACCTTGGACAAGCTGAATGCCAAAACCGAAAAGTAGCTGAACCTAGAATGATCCCGCCCCAGTGTGAACTGGGGCGGGATCATTTTTTTGTGGCTAATTGCGCCAGCTGTCATTCAGGTTCAGGGAACCGTCCGCATTCACGGTCGCGATGCGGTTGGCCCCTGATTCCCACGTGGCATTGCCGCTCTGGTCGTACTTGACGTACTTGTATTCGAACTGCGTTCCTGCCGGAAGGTCCACCGTTCCGCTCCAGCTCGGGTAGCTGGCAGCTGATAGCTGTGGCGCCTTGGCCGGATCCCAGCTGCCTAGTTCCGGCTGGTTGCCGACGATGCGGATGTTCTGCCCCATGACGGTTTGGGCGGTGACCGCGACGCTGACATCAGCGGTGTCCTCGACCGGATCCGGCGTTCCTGATCCGCCATCGGATACGGCACCGATGTGCAGGGCCATGGCACCGTAGGCAGGCAGTGTCGCGGTGAACTTGCCGTCGGCGCCCACAGTGATGGTCTTCGAGCAATCGCCTCCGGACACCACATCACAATAGGTGCCACCGGCCAGCGAGCTGGTGTATTCGCGGGTGGTTGCCGCCGAGGTGTTGTTGATGGCTACGAAGCCCTTATTGCCGCGGCCGTATGCGATCTGGTTGCCGCCATCGTCCCACCAATTGCTGACAGCCGCGTCGCCGACGGCGTTGTTGAAGCCCACCATTCCGGTGATTTCATCTTGCCGCTGTTCGCAGGTCCAGGCGGAGGAGTCGCAGTCGGCATTGGGTACCGATGCGTCACTGGCGCCCGGAGCGCCTGCATCCTTGTCGGTGAACGCGAATCCGGAATACACGGTGGGTGACCCGTAGGGCCAGGACAGCATGAAAACATTGCCCAGCAGGTACTTGGCGCCCCACTTGTAGTTCATGGATTCGCCGTTGCGTTCGGTGTCGTGGTTGGTGACAAAAACCCCGGCCCGGTCACTGGTGAGCTTGCCGTCGCCGATGAAACGCAAGTTGGCGATTTGCGCGTCGAAATCATGCTTGAGCTGTCGCGAGTAGTCGAATTCGTGCGAGTCGCCGCTGCCGAGGTACTCGCTTTCCTGGATCGGTTCACCCGACGCCCCGATCACCTCGTGCACCCAGTACACGCCGGGGTTCTTCATCTTGGATTTGATGCCTTCGAGGTCCGTTGCGGGCATGTGCTTCGAGGCATCGATGCGGAATCCGGATACCCCAAGCGAGACGAGGTCATCGAGATAGTCGGCGATGTTTTGCTGGACGTAGCTGCTGGAGGTTTTCAGATCCTGCAAGCCCACGAGGCGGCAGTGCTGCACTTGCCAGCGGTCGGCATAGTTGGTGATGTTGGTGCGGCAATCGTTGAAGTCCTGGGCCGAATACTCGGGGAAGTTGTCATCGGAGAAAGCCGAGCCTGCGGTTCCAGTACCGGTCTGCCCGGCTCCGGTCATGTGATTGACCACGGCGTCTGCGATCACTTTCACGCCTGCGTCGTTGCAGCTTTTGACCATGGCGGAGAATTCCTCGCGGTTGCCCAGTTTCGAGTCCACCTTGTAGCTCACCGGCTGGTACGAGGTCCACCATGCAGTGCCGCGCAGGTGCTCAGCTGGAGGCGAGACCTGGACGTAGCCATATCCTGCTGGGGCGATGCTGGACTCGCATTCCTGGGCTACCGAATTCCAGTTCCATTGGAACAGGTTGAGGATGACATCCTTGCCGTCGTTGGATGGGGTGGCGGCTTGGGCGGGTGCTGCGAACAACGGTGCGGCGAGCAGGGCGAGCGAGGCGCCGAGTGCTGCCACCGGCTTCACCGTCCTGGCTCCGTGCCGGCGTTGTGTTGATTTGGCGCGTGGTGGCAAAAGTTCCACAGAAAAACTCCTTATGTTGTGATGATCGGGCTGCGATAGCTCGACGCGACAGCGTCGGGATCGCTCAACCACACGTTCCCCATCAACGCATGACCTGCGACACAACTGTAAGCGTTTTCTTAGCTCTCTCCAATAAGTAAATTTCTGTAAATACATTAAACCCGCGAAACTGTCCGCGTAAATTGCCCTAAAATTTTTTCACTCCGCGTCAAATCTTGCCAAAATTGGAAACGCTTTCATAGATATCCGGCAAAGCTGTCCTGGCTCCGAGCACGCAAAAGGGTGGATGCCGTGGTTGACGGCATCCACCCTTGCTGAAGTTGCGTTTTAGCCTTCGAAGTTGGCGTAGGTGAGGTTTTCTTTCTCCACCAAGGTCAAGACATCGTAGGTCGCGACAATCTCATCATTCTGGTTGTGCAAGATCGCATCCCATGCGACCTCGCCATATTCATCGGTGACTCGCGGCGTGATTTTCTTGGCCGTCAGGGTCACGCGGATTGAATCTCCGGCAGCCACCGGGGTGATGAAGCGCAGGGATTCCAATCCGTAGTTGGCTAACACTGGCCCCGGCGCTGGCTCTACGAAGAGGCCGGCAGCCCACGACACGAGCAGGTACCCGTGGGCGACGATTCCCGGGAAGAACGGGTTCGCTTCGGCTGCCTTTGCATCGGTGTGGGCGTAGAAGGTGTCGCCAGTTTTCTTGGCGAATTCGCTGATCTCTTCAAGGTTCACTACGCGCAGATCAGAGGCGAAGCCATCGCCTACTTGCAGCTCGGCCAGCGACTTGCGGAACGGGTGCGTGTATTGCTCCTGGCCGCCGAACTTTTCGCATCCGGCCAGGCGCTGTTCAGCACCGGCATGCCACACGCCGCTGAGCGCAGTGAGCATATTCGGCGAGCCCTGAACGGCAGTGCGCTGCATATGGTGCTTCACTGATCGGATTCCGCCCAGCTCCTCGCCGCCGCCGGCGCGCCCTGGGCCACCATGGACCAGGTGTGGCACTGGTGAACCGTGACCGGTCGTTGATCGCGCGGTTTCCCGGTTCAGGATGTGCACGCGGCCATGGTGGGCGGCGATTCCCAGGGCCAGTGAACGCACGGTGTCGGTGTCATTGCTGCACACGGTGGCTACCAGCGACCCTGCACCCATGGCGGCCAGCCGCACGGCTTCGTCAAGATTGTCGTAGCCGATGACGGAGCTGACCGGTCCGAACGCCTCGCGGGAGTGCACAAGCGGGTTGCGGGCATCGGCCCATCGCAGAACCACCGGAGACATGAAGGCACCGAATTCGGCCACGGCGTCGCGTTCTGGCGCCACGCGTACGGCTGGGGCATCCAGGCGGCCAAAGGCCAGCTCGCCACCAGCGTCAATCATGTCCTGCACTGCAGCACGCACATCAGCCAGCTGTTCCAGGGAAGCCAAGGCACCCATGGTCACGCCCTCGACGCGGGGGTCGCCAATGACAACCCGCTGCTCGATTCGCTGGCCGATGGCGGCAATGACCGGTTCTACCAGATGGGAAGGCACGATATTGCGGCGGATCGCGGTGCATTTCTGGCCGGCCTTGGAGGTCATCTCGGTGACGACGACCTTGACGAAGGCCTCGAACTCCGCTGTTCCCTCCTCTGCATCAGGGCCGAGGATGGCCGCGTTCAGGGAGTCGGTTTCTGCTGCGAAGCGCACTCCCCCGTCGATGACATTTGGATGGGACTTCAGCTTGCTGGCCGTGGCAGCCGAGCCGGTGAAGGCGAACATGTCACGGTAGTCGAGGTGGTCCATCAGGTCGCGGGCTGATCCCGAGAGAAGCTGCAGGGACCCTTCGGGAAGGATGCCTGATTCCAGCATCATCCTCACGGCTGCCTCGGTGAGGTACCCCGTTGGAGTCGCTGGCTTGACGATGGTGGGAACACCAGCGATAAACGCCGGGGCAAACTTTTCGAGCATGCCCCATACCGGGAAGTTGAACGCGTTGACCTGCACCACGACACCACTCATTGCGGTGTAGATATGCGTGCCGATAAAAGAGCCGTCCTTGCTCAGCGGTTCCGTTGGCCCGTCCAGGATGACATTGCTATTGGGAAGTTCACGGCGGCCCTTGGATGAGAATGTGAACAGAACACCGATTCCGCCATCGATATCCACCATGGAATCGATTTTGGTGGCCCCGGTCTTGAAGGAAATCTCGTAAAGGTCTTTGCGTCGCTCGTTCAGATACAGCGCGAGTTCCTTGAGCTTGAGTGCGCGCTCATGCAAGGAGAGCTTGGCCAGCTCCTGATGCCCGGTGCCACGGCCATAGTCCACCGCCGCTGCAACATCCAGCTTGTCATTGGTGACAGTGGCTAGAAGTTCTCCGGTGTTGGCGTCGCGGACTTCTGTTCCGCCCTCGGACTGCGGGGTCCGCCATTCTCCGGCGATAAAGCTGGGTACCACTCTGATCTGTTTTGTCGACATCGACATAATTCCTTCCTGAACGGTCGGTCAGTATTAACCTTAACCTTATCAGCAAGAGCGTGACCGGGAACACCTCAAATTGTTGTTCGCGAGAATTCTCACCCCGCCCGCTACTCAGGAATTCCGTGCGAGATCACTCAGGTGATCGAGACCCTCCTCGCTCATGCCCTGGGACAGCAGATAGGAGCGGGCCGTACCAAGCCATGCACAGAATTCCGACAGGGCCGTGGCTCTTTCTTGAATGATTTCCCGCAGCTCTTCTTCACCCCGATAGCTCTCGTAGGGATGCTTTCGCGGCGAGACACGATGCCATTCATTGATACCCCGCACCGCCAGCTCATCATGGACGAGAATCTGATCCCGGGAACCTGCGAGATCCAGCAGCATGGCGGCAATCAAGCCGGAGCGGTCGCGGCCTGCCGAACAGTGGATCACGGTTGACCCTTGGGAGTTCGCCAAATTCTCGAAGACTGCACGCAGTTGGTCGCCGAATTCTTCGCACACCAACCTGTACATGGCGGTGTGATTCATATATGGCACGTCAATCGATTCGAACCTCGGATTGCCGGGCGTCTCCAGCGGCAGGTTCACCAGTTCAATGCCGGAGAACGCTGCCTGGGGTACGGCGGGGTCATGCTCCCGCCGGCGGATCTCGTTGGGGTTGCGCAGGTCCACGACCTTGCTGACTCCGCCCTCGTGCATTTGCTGCCAGCCCCGGGCACTAAGCCACTCGTGGCGACCCATTCGATAAAAGGCTCCGCAAATATGCCGCGCATTCACGGATCCTTCCCATTCCAGATCTCCGCTTTGCTTTTGATAGTTCAGGCCCTGGCTCATTTACCCATTGCAACATATTGATTCTCTGTTGTAGAGTTCTACTCATTGGCAACTGCCAATCAGTCTATTGAAGGAGGGGTAACGATGATTGCTTACCGCAGTTCCCGGTCATTGATCTCTTTTTCTAAGGACTTATCCCCATGCATTTTCCTGCTGGAGAACCAACCACCAGCTCACAGGTAACCTCGTCCAACTTCGCTGACGCAGATACCAAACTCAAATTCCGCAGGCACAAGCCTGTATGGAACGAATCATCCTCGGATGAGCCACCGGCTGGCCAGCGCTACTCCACCTGGCCGTTTATCGAAAAGGGCATGCGCGGGCCACAACCATACCCGCTATGGCTGATTGAGGACGCCGGTGCCGTAGACACCGAATTAGGCATCCTCAAAACCGGCAAAGAAGGCGACGTCTTCCTGTTGGAACGAGCAACACAGGAGCGCTCAAGCTTACTGGCCGCCAAACGCTATCGCTCCCGCGACCACCTTCAATTCAGCCGTTCGCAAGCTTATAGCGATGGCAGGTCTGCCCGGCGCTCGCGCGATAATCGAGCCATCAGCAACAATTCCGCCTACGGCCGGGACATCGCCGCTTTGCAGTGGGCCAACGCGGAATGGACCTACCTCTTGCGCTGTTACGAAGCCGGCATTTCTGTGCCGTATCCGGTACAGATTGACGGCACCGAAATCCTCATGGAATTCATTGCCGACCCGGACAATTCGCTGGCGGCAGCACCCCGCCTGCAACAGCTTGCGCGCTTTGATCCACGGCTTCCCGCACTATGGGATCAACTCACTGACGCCCTTGAGAAGTTCGCTGGATTGGGCATTGCCCATGGCGACCTGTCCGCCTACAACCTCCTGGTTTCCGGCGAGCGCCTAGTGGTCATCGATGTTCCGCAGTGCGTGGATTTGGCGGGCAATCCGCAAGGCATGGACTTCTTGCACCGCGACTGCGTCAATTTGTGCGAGTGGTTTGATTCCAAGGGACTGTCACATGATCCAGATGAGCTCTTTGCTTCACTGCTAGGACATCTCTTCTAGGATCCAGAGGGACAATGGCCTCCGCCAGTCATTCCTGACCGGCGGAGGCCATTGTCGCTGAAGGTTATATGGCGGGTTTCCTACCAGCTGTAGAAGCCTTGGCCGCTCTTGCGCCCCAGCTTGCCCTCGGCCACCATATCCCTGAGGATCTGCGGTGGAGCAAACCGGTCACCCAAGGTCTCATGGAGGTATTCTGCGATTCCCAGGCGCACATCCAAGCCGACAATGTCGGTGGTTTTCAGCGGTCCGGTCGGGTGCTTGTAACCCAGGACCATGGCATTATCGATGTCTTCGGCGCTGGCTACGCCTTCTTCCACCATGCGCATGGCTTCCAGGGCGATTGCCACGCCCAGGCGCGAAGAAGCGAAGCCCGGAGCGTCATTGACCACCACGGCGGTCTTCCCCAGCGCCTGTACCCAGCTGCGCGATGCATCAACCAGGTTCTTATCAGTCTGCTCGCCGATGACCACCTCGATGAGCGTCGAGGCGGGCACCGGGTTGAAGAAATGAAGCCCGAGGAACTTGCCGGGCCGAGCCAGTTCCTTAGCCAGCCCGCTGACCGACAGGGAGGACGTATTCGAGGCCAGCACGGCCTCGGCGTCCAGCACCTGCTCCACAGCCTGCAGCGAGGAGACCTTCAAATCCCAGATTTCCGGAACTGCCTCGATCACCAATTGAGCGGTGGCGAATTGCTCGTAGTCCGTGCTCACCGAGAAACGCTGCATGAGCTCATCTTTGGATTCGCACACGACGCCGCGCGCGATGGACTTGTCGACGGACTCGGCGACCCTCTCATAGGCAGCCTGCGCAGAGGCCTCATCGCGCTCAACGACGACCACCGTGCTACCGCTGGTCAGCAGGGCGTGGGCGATTCCCGCGCCCATGCGGCCGCCGCCGAGTACTCCGCTGTACTTAGGCAGCTGGCCCATCACAATTTCATTGGTTGCACTCATGGTTACTTCTTCTTTCGATCAAGGAATGCCTGCATGCGTTCAAACTTGGCTTGGGATTCGAACAGCATCCCCTGGGCCAAAGTGTCGATGACCGGATGGGCTTCACGCGGAGCGTGGAATACCGACTTGGTGATCCGCACAGCCAAGGGATCCTGGGCCGCAATGCGATCAGCCAGCGCCTCAGCCGCCGCATCCAGTTCGTTGGCCGGATGCATTTCCGTGATCAGTCCTGTTTCCAGGCACTGCCGGCCGGTGAGCACCTTGCCAGCCAGGAGGATCTCCTTGGCCATCGGTTCACCCACCAGCTCCTTGAGCCTCCAGGTCGCGCCGGCCGCGGCGATGATGCCGAGGTTGGTTTCGGGATTGCCCATGCGCAGCTCTTCGGTGCCGATGCGGAAGTCCGCGGCGTAGGCCAGTTCTGCTCCCCCGCCCAAAGCAAATCCGTCAAGGGCGGCGATCACGGGCATCGGCAGCTTGGCGACGCGATCGAAGATCCCAGAGTTGATCCCGGCGAGTGCATCATCGCGGCGGCGTTCTCGCAGCTGCGAAATGTCGGCACCGGAAGCAAAGATCCCCTTGCTCCCCTTGGGATTCGCGGCGCTGGGCGCTTGGCTGGCAGTGCCGGCCAAGATCAGGATTTTGGGATTCCTTTCCAGGTAATCGCAGACGGCATGCAGTTCGTCGACCATCGCCTGGTCGATCGCATTGCGCACCTCGGGCCGGTGGAGCCGGACCCATAGTCGATCATCGGTTTCGCTGACCTTGAGGGTCTGGAATTCGCTATCGAGGCTTTCCACTCTAGGCTCCTTCCAGCAAGATGGCCGAGCCTTGACCCACGCCGACGCACATGGTGGCGACCGCCAGCTTGCGCTGCGCTGAGACCAGTTCGCGTTCCATGCGGCCCAGCAGGGTGATCACAATGCGTGAACCGCTGGATCCCAGCGGATGGCCCAATGCGATGGCTCCCCCGTCGCGGTTCACGATCTGCGGATCCACGCCGAGCTCGCGCATGCTGGCCAGCGACTGGCTGGCGAAGGCTTCATTGATCTCCATGGCGCCGATCTGCTCGATGCCCAGCCCGGCACGTTCCAGCACCTTGCGGGTGGCTGGAACTGGGCCCATGCCCATGATTTCCGGCTCCAGGCCGGTGGCCTGGCCATCGACGATGCGGGCGCGCGGGGTCAGCCCGTACTTCTTCAGGGCGCGTTCGGAAACCACCAGGATGGCCGAGGCGCCGTCGTTCAGCGTGGAGGCGTTGCCGGCGGTAACTACGCTGCCGCCCTTGACGACCGGGCGCAGTCCGGACAGCACGTCCATGGTGGTGCCGGGGCGCGGGCCTTCATCGGTGTCCACGATGCTCTCGCCCTTGCGGTGCTTGACGGTCACCGGGACGATTTCATCGACGAAGCGACCAGCTTCAATGGCGGCGATGGCCTTTTCGTGGGACTGCACGGCGAACTGGTCGCAGTCCTCGCGGGAGATGTTGTAGACGCGGGCGACTTCCTCAGCGGTCTCCGGCATGGAGAAGGTGGCCTTGCCATCACGCGAGTATTCGCCGGAGAGGAACTGCGGGTTGGTGAAGCGCCAGCCGATGGAGGTGTCGAAGGTTGCTCCTGGCTTGGCGAAGGCCTTGGATGGCTTTTCCATCACCCAGGGGGCGCGCGACATGGATTCGGTGCCGCCGGCGATCACGATGTCCGCAGCTCCTGCCTTGATCATATGGCTGGCCATCGTAATGGCGCTCATGCCCGAGGCGCATAGGCGATTAACGGTTATCCCGGGGACTGTCACCGGAAGGCCTGCAAGCAAGGCTGCCATGCGTGCCACGTTGCGGTTCTCTTCGCCGGCGCCGTTGGCGTTTCCGTAGATCACTTCATCCACGTGTGCCGGATCGATCCCTGCGTCTTCAATGACACGGCGGATGGTCACTGCGGCCAGGTCGTCGGGGCGCACAGCACTGAGCGCTCCGCCGTAACGGCCTACCGGCGTACGTGCTCCACCAACGAGAAATGCCTCGGTCATCTGTGCTCCTTATGCCAAAGTGGTAAGTGACTCTCAACACCTAAACTTACCGACCATTCGTTCAATAATAAAGTCGCGGGTCAGCAAATTTTCACAATTGCACTTTTTCAACCCTTGGCCATCCGGGCTGCTCCTGGCTGTTCTAATTGCCTTTTATCCCACGCGGTGTCCAATCGATTCCATGTCAGTGGTTGATATTAGAAATTGATTCGAATACCCTCTGGTACTTAACCGACTCTGGGAAAATCCCAGATCGTGGACCGCGGCCAAGGCGACGAATTACTTCCTGGCCTTTGGACGATCGGTCGACGGAAAGCTGAAAACGACGGAGCAGCGATGCAACCGGAAAATAGCCAGCCAAACGACTACACGAATACCCATAATTTCACTCCAGACCTTGACCATGACATTGGTCCGGACATGAACACCCAAGAAGGCCGGCAAGAAGTACGCAAGGCCACCGCCGCTTCGGCCATGGGTAATATGACAGAATGGTTCGACTACGGTGTCTACGCCGTAGCCGTCACCTATATCACCGCCCACTTCTTCCCCACCGAGGGCGGCACCTTCATGGCTCTGGCCACCTTCGCCCTCTCCTTCCTGGTCCGCCCGATTGGCGGCCTGGTCTGGGGCCCACTGGGCGACAAGCTGGGACGCAAGAAGATTTTGGCGTTGACCATTATCTTGATGTCCCTGGCCACCTTCCTCATCGGCGTACTGCCGACCTTTGAAACCATTGGCATCGCCGCACCAATTCTGCTGGTGCTGCTGCGCATGGTCCAGGGCTTCTCCACCGGCGGCGAATACGGCGGCGCGGCCACGTTCATGGCAGAATATGCGCCGGACCGCAAGCGCGGATTCTTCGGCTCATTCTTGGAATTCGGCACCTTGGGCGGTTTCGCCTTGGGTACGGCCGTGATGCTTGGCCTGCAGGTGATGCTCAGCGAAGAAGCCATGATGGCTTATGGCTGGCGTATTCCATTCTTCCTCGCATTGCCAATGGGCCTGATCGGCCTCTACCTGCGTAGCAAGCTGGAGGACACCCCGGTCTTCCAGGAGATCGAAGCAGCCGGCGAAGCCCAGCAGGGCGGTTCGCTCAAGGAACTGGTAATGACCTACTGGCGCCCGATGCTGACCATGACCGGTCTGGTCATCGCACTGAACGTCGTGAACTACACGCTGCTCAGCTACATGCCTACCTATCTGGAAACCCAGCTGGGATTGGATCCCAACGCTTCGCTGGCCACCATCTTGATTGGTGAGGTAGCGATGATGGCGGTCATTCCATTTGCCGGCTCGCTCTCTGACCGGGTCGGGCGAAAACCAATGTGGTACGCCTCGGTGATCGGCTTGTTCGTGCTGGCGCTGCCAATGTTCTGGCTGATGGGCCAGTCCTTCGCCTTGGCCATTGTCGGCTTCGCAGTACTGGGCCTGCTCTATATTCCACAGCTAGCCACGATTACCGCAACCTTCCCGGCCATGTTCCCTTCCCATGTGCGTTTCGCAGGCTTTGCCATCACCTACAACATCGCTACAGCGATCTTCGGTGGCACCGCAGCCATGGTCAACGAGGCAGCGATCAATGCCACCGGCTTCCTGCTCTTCCCAGCCATCTACATGATGGCAGCATGTGTCATTGGTGCGATCGCCATCAAGTTCATGCCGGAAACCGCAGGTGCTTCGCTGCGCGGCACCGAGATCCCCGATGCATTGGACACCGGCATCCTCGCTGCAGTGAAGCAGGATGAAACCCGAACCTCCTAAGCACTCGAACACAACAGCCAAGGGGCGCATCTGCATTATGCAGATGCGCCCCTTGGCTGTTTCAGGCGAGTTGGTTCCCCGCTTAGAAATTGGTGCTCGATTTGGCATGCTTGCGGGCGAAACGCCAGCCGATCCACAGCACCACGGCAAACAGCGGAATCGTGGCGATGGTGTAGAGCCCTACCGGGAAGACCTCACCATTTTCTCCGGTCAGGGTATCGAAGGAAATCAGCACGGTGATGATCAGCAAGCTGACCAGGCCAACCCAACCAGTAACCGGAGAGCCTGGCATGGGCAGTGACGACACCGCGCCCTTCTTGCGGCGCAGCATCAGCTGGCAGCCGAAGATCGAAGCCCAGGTGAACAGCACGCCGATGGAGGCGGTGTTCAACGCAAGGTCGAAGGCGAAGGATTCACCAAGCCAGATGTTCAAGATGACCCCGGCCAGGTAAACCACGCCCACGGTAATGATGCCGGCGGAAGGAACAAAATGCTTGTTCATTTTCGACAGCCACTGCGGAGCATGCCCGTTCCCGCTCATGGTGCGCAGAATGCGTCCAATGGAGTACAACCCGGAATTGCATGAAGACAGCGCGGCGGTGATGACCACCAAGTTCATCGCACTGCCAACCCAGCCCAGCCCCATCTTCTCGAAGACAGTCACAAACGGGCTCACCCCGGATTCGTATTCATGCCAGGGCAGCACCATGGCCAACAGCGAAACACTGCCTACGTAGAAGACCAGGATGCGGACTACTACGGCGCGGATCGCAGAGGGAACTTCCTTTTCTGGGTTCTCCATCTCACCGGCGGCAATACCCACCAGTTCAATGGCGTTGTAGGCGAAGATCACCGCGTTCAGCACCAGGATGCTGACAAAGAAGCCGCGAGGGAACAAGCCACCTTGGCCATTCTCGTCTCCGATAAAGAGATTGGAAACCGATGCTGTGTGCTCCCCTACCTGCGCATTGGTCACCACCATGTAGATGCCCACCGCCAGGAACAAGATAATCGCGGTGACCTTGATGCACGCTGCCCAGAATTCAAATTCGGCAAAGGCCTTGGCGCTGAACAGGTTAATTGACACCAGCAGCAGCAACGCGCAGAACGCCGAAACGGTGACCGGGATATTCGGGAAGAAGTATTGGAAGTACAAGCCAATCGCTATCAGCTCCGCAATGCCGGTCATGATCCAATTCAGCACGTACATCCAGCCGGAAACGAAAGCGCCCTTGGGACCGAAGAGCTCAGCCGCGTAGGAGACAAAGGATCCGGAGGTCTGCCGATACATGATCAGCTCTCCCAACGCCCGCATCAGCAGGTAGGCCAGCGCACCGGCTACCAGATAGGACAGCACCAGGGCCGGACCGGTGGATGCCAACCGGCCACCGGAGCCCATGAACAATCCCACACCAATGGCTCCGCCAATGGCGATCATCTGGACGTGGCGACGGCTCAGGGATTTCTTATAACCCTCTGCGCTGATTTCTGCATCTTCCCGGTGATGCACTCCAGATGGCATAGATGAACTCCTGACTCACTGGTCCAGAGGCTGAACCGGTACAAAAATCGTGAAATGAATCCCGTGATCCAAAAGGCGGGCTGAAGCGTGGCGGCGGAAATATCGCGCCCATTTGCGTCTTAAGCCGTGAAAAGTCTACGCCTGCTTTCTTAGAGTTCGGCACGAAACCGACTAGCATGCATAGGGTGAGTAGCCTGAATAATTCCGTTTTGCCCAAGAAGGTCTCTGATGTCTTCGATCCACAGCGCTGGCGCTTGGTTGAAGGCTTCGACTTCACCGACATTACCTACCATCGCCAGGTGGAGCGTGACGCCCAGGGAAACATCGTGCGAGACCTGCCTACCGTGCGCATCGCTTTCGACCGCCCAGAGGTGCGCAATGCCTTCCGCCCGCACACCGTAGATGAGCTCTACCGGGCCATGGACCATGCACGGATGACCAGCGATGTCGCTACCGTGATCTTGACCGGCAACGGTCCGTCGGAAAAAGACGGCGGACATGCCTTCTGCTCCGGCGGGGACCAGCGCATTCGCGGCCGCGACGGCTACCGCTATGCCGAGGGTGAGACCCGCGAGTCCATCGACCCGGCCCGTGCCGGACGCCTGCACATCTTGGAAGTCCAGCGCCTGATGCGCACCATGCCCAAGGTGGTGCTGTGCGTGGTCAACGGCTGGGCCGCCGGCGGCGGGCATTCGCTGCACGTGGTCTCAGACCTGACCATCGCCTCGAAGCAGAACGGCAAGTTCAAGCAGACCGACGCAACCGTCGGCTCCTTCGACGCCGGCTACGGTTCAGCCTTGCTGGCCCGCCAGGTAGGGCAGAAGACCGCTCGCGAGATCTTCTTCCTGGCCCGCGAATACTCGGCCGACGACATGGTCCGCATGGGTGCGGTCAACGAATCGGTGGAGCACGGGCGCCTGGAAGAAGTGGCATTGGAATACGCGGCAGATATTGCCCGCCAATCGCCACAGGCCATCCGCATGCTGAAGTTCGCCTTCAACCTGGCCGATGACGGCTTGGCCGGGCAGCAGGTCTTCGCCGGTGAAGCCACCCGCATGGCCTACATGACCGATGAAGCAGTGGAAGGACGCGACGCGTTCTTGGGCAAGCGCGACCCTGACTGGTCCAACTACCCTTACTACTTCTAAATCGTCGGCGAAGGAACGAGAACCGGATATGGACGCACAACTAGCAGAACTGCTGGCAGCCTTGGCCGACGCGGCCAACGACGAGGGCCCGGCCGTTGAGGTATTGGCCGATGAGTCCAGCCCCCGCGGCTGGCGCATCCAGTACCTTTCGGCCTCGGACCTGCCGGGCTTCGAGCAGCCCATGGCAGTGGTGCGCACCTCCGGTTCCACCGGCCGGGCCAAGCGCACGGTGCTCAGCGTCTCGGCTCTGGCATCCAGTGCGCAGGCCACGGCCGAGTTCCTCGGCTTTGAAGGCCAGTGGCTGCTGGCCTTGCCGGTGCACTATGTCGCCGGCTTGAGCGTGCTGACCCGTTCCCTGTTCGCTGGCACCAAGCCGGTGGTGATGGACACGACCGGCAGCTTCTCGGCCACCGCCTTCACCGCGGCAGCCAATGAAATGATCGACACACGCCGGATCACCTCGTTGGTGCCCACCCAGCTTGCCCGGCTGCTGGATCAGCCCAGCGCACAGACCTTGCAGGCGCTGAAGCGTTTTGACGCGATCCTGCTTGGCGGTGCGCGGGCCAGCAAGGATCTGCTGGTCTCAGCCCGCCATCATGGGCTGAAGATTTTCCAGACCTACGGTTCGTCGGAAACCTCCGGCGGATTGGTCTACAACGGCGCGGCCCTGCCCGGGGTCACCCTGGCAGAACATGATGGACGCATCTGGGTCGCCGGGCCGATGCTGGCCGATGGCTATGCTAATGCGCCCGAGGCTACGGCCGAGCATTTCGTCGAACGCGATGGGACCCGCTGGTACCTCACCGATGATTTGGGCACCGTTGACGGTGCGCGGCTGAAAATCATTGGACGCATCGACGATGTGATCAATTCCGGAGGCGTCAAGCTCTCAGCATCGAAAATTGAAGGGCTGCTCGAAGAATTCTTCTCCCAAACTCTGGTGGTTCCGGTGCCCGATACGCAATGGGGCCAAAGCGTCGGCTTGGCTTATTCGGGGCCGACAAGCACCACCGAGGCCTTCGATGCGGTGCGCCGGACCTTGGGCAAGGAAGCGGTCCCCAAGCACGTGCGGCACTACCCCCAGGGCTTGCCGCAGCTGCCTAATGGCAAGTTCAACCGGCAACAAGTCATCGAGGAACTAGGCATCCGCGGCTAGCCTCGATTCGCCTTGCACGCCTAATCGCGGGAAACTAGAGGGTACGAGTTTTTATTTGCCCTTGAAAGGACAGAAAGTGGCCACACTTTCCCAGTGGGTTTCTGGAGCGCGCTTGCGCACCTTGCCTATCGTCATTGCCCCGGTTGTCATTGGCACCGCGGCTGCGCTCGGTGAAGCAGAAACCGTTCATTGGTTCCGTTTCGTCTTGGCCCTGCTGGTGGGCCTGCTGCTGCAGGTAGGGGTGAACTATTCCAACGACTACTCCGATGGCATCCGCGGCACCGATGATGAACGCGTGGGCCCGCTGCGTCTGACCGGTTCCAAGCTCACCGCACCGAAGAACGTACGCAACGCCGCCTTCGGCTGCTTCGGCCTGGCCGCGATCTGCGGGCTGGTTCTGGTTGTGCTCTCCTCGGCGTGGCCGCTGCTGCTGGTTGGAGTTGCCGCGATCTTCGCCGCCTGGGGCTACACCGGCGGCAAGAACCCTTACGGCTACCGTGGCCTGGGCGATATCTACGTCTTCATCTTCTTCGGCTTGGTTGCCACCTTGGGCACCACTTACACCCAGATCAACCAGCTGACCCTCCCGTCCCTGTGGGGAGCTATCGGCACCGGCCTGATTGGCTGCGCACTGCTGATGGCCAACAACGTCCGGGACATCCCCACCGATAAAGAGGTCGGGAAGATCACCCTGGCGGTCCGCCTGGGTGAACACAATGCCCGCCTGAGCTACGTGCTGATGCTGGCCCTGGCCATCTTGCTGCCCTTGCTGGCCACCGGCAATTTCCCATGGATGTGGCTGATCCTGATCACCTTCATCCCTGCGGTGGCTCCGTCGCTGCTGATGTTGCGTGAGCAGAAGCTGTCCAACCTGGTGCTGGTGCTCAAGCAGACCGGCATCGTGAACATGGTGTACGCCCTGCTCTTCGCCTTGGCTATCGTCATCGAGGTTTTCGCTTAGCCGCCGTCGAACACTGCGCAAAAAGGCCTTGGGCTGGCCGGATCATCTGATCCGGCCAGCCCAAGGCCTTTAAAAGTTCATCCCGCCAGAGCTGCTGGCGTGGGTACAGTTCGTGGCAAATCCGCGCACGGCAAGTTAGTTGGCCTGCGGACCGTGCTTGCGCTGGGATTCGTCGAATTCATCTTCAACTGCTTCATCAGCCAGCTGCATCTTGGTCTTGTTCGCCGAGGTCTTATTGAAGGCCTTGCGGACGTCTTCGTTCGCTTGTAGACGAAGTTTATTGAAGAAAAGATAGGCCACCGCGAAGGCCACGATCAGGCCGATAATTCCGGAAACGAAGATTGGCCACTTCAGACCCATCCAGAGGCCGGCGAAAACGGCGAGGAAAATGCCCAAACGGATAACGGTATATTTCACAAACTGCATAGTCTCAAGTCTACCGATGAACCTGTGAACAGGAATATCACTAGAATGGAGGCATGGTCCGCTTCTTAATTTTCGCCGCAGTGGTTTCGGTTGCTTTGACGATCTACACCTTGATCGAATGCGCACGCGCTGATAACCGCAGCGTTCGTTCGCTGCCTAAGCCTGCGTGGTTCGCGGTCATCATTCTCCTTCCGCTGATCGGAGCCGGATTGTGGTTCATTTTGGGCCGTCCGGTTGCCGCCCAAGCTGCCACGGCGACCAAGTCCATGGCTCCAGATGATGACGAGGATTTCCTTCGCCAGCTTGAGGTCTGGCGTCGACAGCAGCAACGTGAAGCCGAGGCGGCTGCACGTGAGCAAGAACTCAAAGATGGCGAGCAGAAGCCGAAGCCTGAAACGAAGCGTCCAGCCAAGCCTGAGGCCACTGAGCCCACTGCAGACCCTGAACGCAAGAACAAGTCCGAGGGCACCGAGAACGGCCCCGCGGACACCGAGACACCCTAGCTTCTTCTAAGCATCCAGCCTGAAGCCCAGCAGCGCAGCCCAGCGCCTGCTGGGCTTTGCTGTACCCCGGGTGCAGCCGTCAGCGCTGCGCAGCGCTCCAGGCGGTGCACAAGGGCCGTTAACGAACGCAGCGAGCGTTTCCCCAAGGAAGGGGAAACGCTCGCTGCGTGCGGGGTTGAACTGGCTTAGACGCCGGCGTAGGAGTGCAGGCCGTCGAAGAAAATGTTCACGATGGTGAAGTTGAAGATCACGCACAGGAAGCCTATGATCGACAACCAGGCCGAACGCGGGCCGGTCCATCCACCGGTGGCGCGGGCGTGCAGGTAGCCTGCGTAGACCACCCAGATCACGAAGGACCAGACTTCTTTCGGATCCCAGCCCCAGTAGCGGCTCCACGCGGCTTCAGCCCAGATGGCGCCGGCAATCACGGTGAAGGTCCACATCACGAAGCCGATGGTGTTGATGCGGTAGGCGAAGTTCTCCAGTGCACCGGCACCTGGCACCACGCGCATGAATGGCAGCTTGTCGCTCTGGCCGGCAGCCAGGCGGTTCATGCGGGCGTGCTGCACCAGCTGCAGCACATTCATGGCGAAGCTGATGGCAAACAGTGCCGAGGCCAGCACTGCGATGGATACGTGGATGACGATCCATGGTGACTGCAGGGCTGGAACCAGGTGGCCAACTGGAGTTGGGAAGCCGATGGTCGCACCGCACAGCATCAAGGTCACCAGGCCGGAGATGAACGAGCCCAGGAAGCGCAGATCCTTGAAGAACAGCACAATCAGGAAGACGAAGGCCACCACGAAAGCACCGGTGGAAAGGAACTCGTACATGTTGCCCCATGGCACACGGTTTGCGGCCACCGCACGGGCAATGACGGCCCCGCCGTGCAGGACCGCTGCCAGCCACATCAGCACCACGGCGATGCGCGCGGTGGGGCGCTTGGCCGAGAACTGCGTGTATTCCATCTTGTCGGTCACGATGTGCTCACCGACGTTATCTGCACGCTGCACAGCGGTGCGACGTGAACGGCCCTTGCCACCCACTGCGCTGCTGCCCACGCTGACCAGCAGTTCCTCATCACGCTTGAGCGCTTCGGAATCCATTTCGCTGATGGACTTGTTGGTCTTGGCCAGGTCCAAAGCGAAAATGATGAAGACTACGCCATAGACCATGGCGGCCAGCAGCATGAACAGCTGACTGTATTCACCCAGCGTTTCATTGATGGGCGCTAAGGCCCCGGCGTTACCCATTTACTGCTCCTTGGTTCTGATCCTGGCTGGCCAGTGGCCAAGCCTTATCGAAGATCTTTTGTAGTTCTGCAGCTTCGCGTTCCAGGCGTGGATCTTCACCACGTGCCAGCATTGCATATTCGATAGTACGCTTGCCGTTTTCATGCTTCAGCTTTACCCAAACGCGGCGACGCGGGGTGAACAGCGAGACTGCCAAGCCAATCAGTGCCAGACCTGAGAAAATGCCGATTGGCAGCTTTCCCGGGTCGTAGTTGATGTCCAGCGCAACGTAGCGCTTCAGGTCGTCAAAGGTAATCGATCCCTTGCCGTTTGGCAGTTCGTAGGTCTGCCCGGCTTCGAGGATGATGCCGCCGGCATCCAGATCACGGCTGTTGAGCGGATCCATCTTGTCGGTGTCCAGTACGAACACGTTCTGCGGATTTCCATCGTCCAAGCCGAGGTCTCCGAAGTAGGAGTTCAGGTGAAGCTGCGGGTTGATGGCATTGGGATCCCCAGAGATGCCGAATCCGTTTTCATCCACCAGCGCGGTGGGAAGCAGGAAGCCTTGGAAGCCCAGCTGCGAAGGTTCAGCATCTGGCACTTTCAAGACGAACATCGAGGTATAGACCGAATCCTGGGGAATCGAGACCGCTGGACCGGAATAGGAAACATTTCCTTTGCCGTCCTTGACGGTGATCACCGGTGCGTAGCCATTGCCGACCAGGTACACATCGCCACCGCTGATACGCAGCGGGTGGTTGACCTTCAGGTCGTCCTCTTCAGGCTGAGCATCAGCGGAGTCGCGCACGGTGACGTGGGCGGTGAAGTCCAGCGGCTGGCCGAAGTGGCTTTCGGATTCGCGGTCGAAGATGATGTCGAATTTATCCAGGGTCACCGCGAAAGGCGGCAGGTTATCGGCGTTGAATCCGGTGCCTGGGGTGAAGGAGTCGTAGCTGACCAGCGAGTTGACGAAGGTTTCTCCCTCGACCACCACGCGCTGGCCGGTGTAGCCATAGGCTCCGCCGATGGCGGCCGAAGCGAGCACTCCCATCAGGGAAATGTGGAAGACAAGGTTACCGATTTCCCGGGTGTAGCCGCGTTCGGCGGCAACCGATTCACCGGTTGCATCACTGCGTCGTTCCACGCGGTAGCCGCGCTTCTTCAGGATCTTGAAGGAATCCTCGATGACCTGCGCATCGGTTGGGGTGTCCGCTTCGCCTTCAAGAATTTCGTGCGATTCGTACTGCGGCAGGCGTTCAAGCCGAGCAGGGGTGCGTGGCGGCGGCGTGCGCAGTGCCTTGGCATGCTTCTTCACACGCGGGACGATGCAGCCAATGAGCGAGATGAACAGCAGGATGTAGATCGCGGAGAACCACACCGAGGAGTACACCTCGAACATCTGGAATCGATCCAGCCATGGGCCAGCGACGGTGTGCTGTTCCAGGTACTGGGCGACAGATTCAGGGTTTGCATCGCGCTGCGGGAAAATGGAGCCGGGTACCGCAGCGACCGCGAGCAGCAACAGCAAGAACAATGCTGTTGGCATCGATGTCAGCTGGGTCCAGATCCAGCGCAGGGAGCCGACGAATCCCAAGGCAGGCGCGTCACCGCTCCCCTTGGACTTCCGTTGTTGTTTCGCCATTAAATTGGCAACCTCACTTCATTGGCAAACCAGTTTTGCAGTTCTGCGACCCACGTACCCCACAGGCCGGTCATCATGACCACGCCCAGGGCAATGAGTAGCGCCCCGCCCAAACGCATAATGAAAAGTTGATGCTTGCGGAAGAATCCCAGTGCCTGCATGCCGCGTTGCATTCCCATCCCGATCAGGATGAAGGGCAATCCCAGGCCCAGGCAGTAGAACACCGTCAGCAGGGTTCCGCGTCCAACGTTGGCATCCACGCCAGTGGACATGATCAATACCGCGCTCAAGGTCGGTCCGATGCACGGTGCCCAGCCCAGCCCGAAGGTCAAGCCCAGTACCGGGGCTCCCCACAGTCCTGCTGGTGGGCGCTTGTGGATCTTGCGATCGCGCTGCATCCAGGAGAAGCCGCCCATGAACACGATGCCCATGAAGACCACCACCAGGCCCAATGCCTGAGTGACCCAGGAGCCGTTGAATTTCAGCCATGAGGTGGCCTGGCTGAAGAGCACTCCGGCGGCGATGAACACCACGGAGAATCCCAAGACGAACAGCAATACGCCCAGAACCACGCGGCCACGGCGGTGTTCCTTCAGATCCGCGCCGGTCAGCCCGGTGACATAGCCGAGATAGCCCGGCACCAGCGGTAGCACGCAGGGCGAAAGGAAGGAGACCAATCCGGCCAGCAATGCCACCGGGGCGGCAAGGAGCAACGACCCGTCCAGGACGATGTCGGCGAATGGATTAGTGGTCACTGATCAGCTCACAACTCTTCGGTCAGAGCGGTGTTGATCAATGACTTGAGCGTGCTCGGCTCCACGGCACCGATGACGCGGGCGCGGACCCGGCCTTGGCGGTCCAGCACCAGGGTGGATGGAACAGCTTGCAGCGGAACGTATTTGGTCATCGCGAGCTGGATGTTCCCATCGGTATCCTGAATCGACTCATAAGGAATCTCGAAGGTGCGTTCAAAGGCCTTGGCAGCTTCGGCTTCATCGCGCACGTTGACGCCGATGAATTCGACCTTCTCGCCAAACTCTTCAGCGATTTTCTTCAAATCCGGTGCCTCGATACGGCACGGTGCGCAGGCGGCATACCAGAAGTTCATCACGACCGGCTTGCCCTGCCACTGCGTGAAATCGATGTCGGTGCCGTGGTAGGTGGACGCCTTGATGGTGACCGGTTCGCTGCGCTTGGCAACTTCGTATTCTTCAACGGCGCCATCGCCGGCAATGTAGTTCTTGCCGTCGCCGCTGTTGGCTTGTGCGGTCAGCGCATCTTCCTTGCCGCTGCAGGCAGCCAGCGGCACTACGGCCGCGGCAACCAGGAGCGTACGCAGCATGGTGCGGCGGCTGAACGGGCCAGGATTGGGCACAGGATCTGTCATTTTGCTTTAGGCTCCCGGAATATTCGCCGCGCCGGCTAGCAGCTCGGGGCACGGTTCGGTGTAACGCACGGAGACCAATTCGTCTCCTTCGAAATCAAAGCTGGTGATCGAAGCCAGTGTGCACTCGCGCTGGCGCGGATCATGCCACAGCGGCTTCTTCTCGGCGTCGCGGCGGGTGACCCAAATCGGCAGCTGGTGGCTGACGATGATGACTTCCGCCCCTTCGCCATGTTCAGCCACCGCGGCTTTGCGGTGCTCCGCCATGGCGGTGCGCATGCGCGCTACCTGCTCGGCATATGGTTCGCCCCACGAGGGCTTTAACGGATTGACCAGCAGCGGCCAGTATTTTGGCTTGCGCAGATGCTCGGCGACTTTGGACAGCCCCTGGAGCTTGTTGCCAGCTTCAACCACGCGCTCATCGGTGTGAATCTCCAAGCCCAAGGCCTTGGATGCCGGAGCAGCGGTCTGCTGGGCACGGACCAGCGGCGAGGCGACCAACCGAACGACGTTGCCGCCTTCGGCTTGGCGCTTGGCAAAATATTCGCCTGCCCCGTCAGCCATCTGGAACCCGAGTTCCGAGAGCCCGAAGCCGGGGATCCGGCCGTAGAGCATACGGTCAGGGTTGAAAACTTCCCCATGGCGCAACAAATGGACAGTCGATAAAGGCATGCTCCCAGTGTCTCAAATATTCGATGCAAAAGAGGCAATATGTGGCCACCGTCAACTATTCACAGGACACGCATTGGAATCCCATATGGAAAAACCATCCTTTCGGAGGGCTTGCTCACAATCCTCTGCCACTACGCTTGGTAATAAGACAGTTCGACCCAGAAGGATGCACCATGAGCAATAACGATCCTAACCAGCCGGGACAGCCATACAACCCGGATTCCGCGGGCCAGGGTTCGCAGCAGAACCCGTACGGCGAAAACCCTTACGGCCAGCAGCCCTCGGCTGCCGGGCAGAACCCGTACGGACAGAATCCCAATCCTTATGGGCAGCCGCAGGCACCGGGCTACGACCAGTACGCTGCCCAGGGCGGCTATGCCGCGGTGCAACCACCGGTCGAGCGTCCTCGGACCTTGGCTATTGCTTTCGGGCTGATCATGCTTGCAGGTATTTTCAGTGCCCTCAGCAGCTGGCTGATGGCCACCTCCAACATGATGGCCAACATGATCGGCCAGCAGTGGTCGCTGGTTCAGGAAGAATTCCAGAACCAGATGCAAAGCACCCCGGGGATGAACAAGGATCCGCTCGTTGAACAGATGATGCAAAGTCCTGAAGCTTTCATGGCCCAGGTCAATTCGATGATCTCCAGCTTCGTGATTGTCGGCATGATCATTACCTTGGGCCTGTACTTCCTGGTGGGCTTCTTCGTTGGCCGCGGCGTAGGTGGCATGCGCATTCTCGCCACGATCCTTGCAGCGCTTTCACTGCTGAATCTGGTCACCACGGTTCCAATGGTCAGCATGTTCGCTGATACCCAAGCAGGCCTGATCAACGCGGTGTACGTAGTGGGAATCTTGCTGGGCGTTGCCGGCGTAGTCTTTGCCTGGCTGCGTCCATCCTCGGAGTACATTGCCCAGCGCCGCATGGCCCGCCGGGCTGGCTACCGCTAAACGCGCGCTGGGGTTTGCCTTCTAAGCCCAGAAGCACGAAAAGGCGTAGCTGCCTCATCCGCAATAAGGATGAGGCAGCTACGCCTTTCGTCGTTAGCGCAGGTCTAGTCTTGCGCTCAGCCTTGGACCGCGAGGTAAGCCAGGATCTGCAGTTCGGTGGACAGATCCACGCGGCGCAGATTCATTCCCTCTGGAACGCGCAGCGGCTTAGGTGCGAAGGACAGGACCGAGCGGACAGAGAGCTCAGCTAGTTCGTAAACCAGGTCCTGGGCGGCATCGCCAGGGATTGCCAGCACGGCAATGTTGATTTCTTCGCGCTGGACAACGTTTGCCAGGTCTGCGATGGCTTCCACGTGCAGCTCGCCAACTGCTTTGCCCTCCAGCGCAGGGTCGATATCCAAGATGGCCTTGACGTTGAAGCCGCGGGATTTGAAACCTGCATAGCCGCTCAGCGCGCGGCCGAGGTTACCTGCACCAAGGATGGCTACGCGCCAGTCCTGGTTCAAGCCCAGCGTGCGGCTGATATGTTCGGCAAGTTCACGGACCACGTAGCCGACCCCGCGGGTTCCATAAGAACCCAGCCAGGAAAGGTCCTTGCGCAGGATCGAGGGGTTCACGCCAGCTTCTTTGGCCAGCACCCCGGAACTGGTGCGTTCTAGTCCTTGGGCGTCCAAGGCATTTAGCGCGCGCAGGTACTGGGTCAGTCGAGCCAGCGTGGCCTCAGGCAACACCCGGGCTTCAAGCTCCGACATTTTCGTTCTCCCGCACTTTTCGGTGCTCTCTTCGAGCACAACGCAAAATCATTTATTCGGTAGCAGCTAGCTGCTCAGCAGCCGTTCCAGGCGTTGGGCATCGATGTGCCAGAAGTCCCGAACTTCGCCGTCGATCAGCAAGACTGGAACTTCCTCATGGTGCTTGGCAAGCAACTGCGGATCCTGGTCAATATCGAGTTCAGAGAATTCCATATGCAAGCGGCCCGTCACCTCAGCCACGGTTTCGCGTGCGGCCTGGCACAGGTGGCAGCCTTCTCGGACCAACAGCTGAATCTGATGCAAAGTACTCACCTGTCCATAATCTCACGAGCCGTAACCACGCTTAAACTTGGCGATGAAATAAACTGGATCAAATGCCTTCCATCGATCCTCACCTGAACCCGAATTCTTCCGTAGCTCCGGATACGGTTGCCGCTTTCTTCGACGTCGATAACACCCTGGTGCGTGGTGCGTCGCTGTATCTGCTGGCCCGCAAGCTCCATGAGCGCCGTTTCTTCCAGTTCCGTGAAATCCTCTGGTTCGCCCTGAAGCAATTGCGTTTTGCTGCACGCGGCGAACATCTAGGCGATATCCATCAGATTCGCGACCGTGCGCTGATGATGGTGCGGGGCATCCCGGTGTCCGAGATCGAGAAGATTGGAAACGAGATCTACGACGAATACATCGAGCCGAAGCTGTGGGCCGGTTCGGTGGCTATTGCGCGCCAGCATCGCACGGTGGGACGCGAGGTCTGGCTGGTCACGGCCACTCCCCTGGAAGTGGCGAATGTCATCTCAGATCGTTTGGAACTTACCGGTGCTTTGGGCACGGTAGTGGCCAGCGAGGACGGTTTTTACACCGGATCGCTGTCCAGCCCGATCCTGCATGCGGCGGAAAAGGCTCAGGCGGTACGCACCCTGGCCAAGGCTCGCGGCATCTCGCTATCCAAGTCCTGGGCCTACTCAGATTCCTACAATGATGTTCCGCTGCTTGAAGCTGTGGGCCATCCGGTGTGCATCAACCCCGATGCGCGGCTCCGTGCCTATGCCAAGCGCCGCGGATGGCAGGTCTATGACTTCCGGACCGGT
The DNA here is from genome assembly GCF_052114325.1 of Glutamicibacter sp. MCAF14. Taxonomy (NCBI): domain Bacteria; kingdom Bacillati; phylum Actinomycetota; class Actinomycetes; order Micrococcales; family Micrococcaceae; genus Glutamicibacter; species Glutamicibacter sp. MCAF14. Next base: position 111,384 of record NZ_JBFREO010000002.1, on the reverse strand, counting down.
CAGCGTGCCGCCAAACTCGGCCTGAAGACCGCTGGGGTGCTTGGGGCGCTCTGGGCGGCTCGACGTTCAATCCTGCGCCGTTCCGGCTCTTAGAAGGGCACTGAGCGGCTTTAGATAAAGCAATCGCCACCGTTCAACAGTTTCACTGTGAAGCGGTGGCGATGATTGCCTAGCGGCAAACGCTCAGAAGTAGATTTACTTCTTATTGCGACGCTGGTGGCGGGTCTTGCGAAGCAATTTGCGGTGCTTCTTCTTCGACATACGCTTGCGGCGCTTCTTGATAACAGAGCCCATAATGGTTCCTCACAAACTAAATAAATGCGTCAACCCCAAACGCCTGCTTGCGCGCGTGCACAAGGACAAGGTTGACCCGACGTTAAACGTTCCTTAACAGATTACCCGCTTTTCGGCCATGCTCTGACCATCGCGCGGACTATCGACCGTAAGAACCGGTACCGTGCTGCGGATCAATGGCCGCAGCATTCAAGTAAGATTCCACGGCGTTTTCCGGAACGCGATAGGAGCGACCGAACTGAACAGCAGGCAAGTCGCCTGCGTGGATCAGCCGATAAACGGTCATTTTGGAAACACGCATCATGTCGGCCACTTCGGCCACAGTCATGAAACGGGCTCCGGCAAAATTCTGTTTATCCGTCATGCGGGATAATCTCCTGACGCTGATCTCTAATTCGTCGCGTAAATAATAGCGAAGATGAACTTACACGGCTTTGGATCAACATCGACGGTTCAGGTTCACATTCGCTTTGCACTAGTCTAATCGCACTTTTGTAACTTTTGCATCACGAAACACACCTGTAGCCTTTTGAATCACATTTTTTGATGCTTAAACGAAACAATCCGTGGGTTTTCCCTGAGAATCCCCAGTGAAAACCCACGGATTGGATCAAATTCACTTACTAGATGACGCCCTGAGCCAGCATTGCATCAGCCACCTTCACGAAGCCAGCAATGTTTGCACCGGCAACATAGTTGCCTGGCATGCCGTATTCTTCTGCGGTGGCTGCACAGCTTGCGTGGATGCCGACCATGATCTCGCTCAGACGACGCTCAGTGTGCTCGAAGGTCCACGAGTCGCGGCTGGCGTTCTGCTGCATCTCCAGAGCCGAGGTAGCAACGCCACCGGCGTTAGCTGCCTTGCCCGGGCCAAAGAGCACCCCTGCGTCTTGGAAGATGGAAGTCGCTTCAGCGGTAGTAGGCATGTTGGCGCCTTCGGCCACGGCGATGGTGCCGGCAGCGACCATCTTCTTGGCAGCCGCGGCGCCCAGCTCGTTCTGGGTTGCACATGGCAAAGCCACGGTACCGGCAACGTCCCAGACGCTTCCTCCGGAAACGTACTTGACCTTCTTGCTGCCACGACGCTCGGCGTACTCAGAGATGCGTCCGCGCTCGACTTCCTTGATCTGGCGCAGCAACTCAAGGTCGATGCCGCCTTCATCAACGATGTAACCAGCCGAGTCGGAAGCGGTGACAACCTTCGCACCCAGTGACTGGGCCTTCTCGATGGCGTGGATTGCCACATTGCCCGAACCGGAGATGATCACGCGCTGGCCATCAAAGCTCTGACCGCGGGTCTTGAGCATTTCTTCGGTGAAGATCACTGCGCCGTAGCCGGTGGCTTCTGGGCGAACCAGAGAACCGCCCCAGCTCAGGCCCTTGCCGGTCAACACTCCGGACTCGTAGCGGTTGGTGATGCGCTTGTATTGGCCGAAGAGGTAGCCGATTTCGCGGCCGCCCACGCCGATGTCGCCTGCTGGCACGTCGGTGTACTCGCCGATATGGCGGTAAAGCTCGGTCATGAAGGACTGGCAGAAGCGCATGACTTCGCCATCAGACTTGCCGCGTGGGTCGAAGTCCGAGCCGCCCTTGCCGCCGCCGATAGGCATGCCGGTCAGCGAGTTCTTGAAGATCTGCTCGAAGCCCAGGAACTTGACGATGCCCAGGTATACCGATGGGTGGAAACGCAGACCGCCCTTGTATGGACCCAGAGCCGAGTTGAATTCGACGCGGAAGCCACGGTTGATCTGTACACGATTTTCATCGTCAACCCATGGCACGCGGAAGATGATCTGGCGTTCAGGTTCGCACAAACGCTGCAGGATCGCGGCCTCAGCGTATTCAGGATGCTTGATCGATACTGCTTCAAGGCTATCGAATACTTCTGTGACGGCCTGATGGAATTCTGCTTCGCCGGGATTGCGGCGGAAGACTTCGTCGCGAATCGTCGCTAAGTGCTTATCCAAGTTTTTCTCCTCATCACTTGGGGCAGGCACGGGCGCACAAGGGGCCTCATAGCCGGCGTCACTGCCCCGCACACGAGAATGCCATGCTGAGCATTCTGAACAAAATTTTCATGTTATAAAACAGGATTGCGCGCGTAACTTAAATGATTGACCATTTTGCATGGTTGCAGCGCCGAACACTGGTCAACAGCTAGCGTCGACGGCCAAATCGTGGAAGTTTCTCAAAGAATTCCTGCGCACGTCCAGTGACTTGTTCCAAACCTTGGCCAACGCGGCGACCGATCTGACCAGCGGTCGGATTAGCCGCTGCAGCCAGCTGCCCGTCGGCTTCAGCCTCTGTGGTTGCAAGCTCCTGGCTCGGGGCTTGAACCGGTACCAGATCCGCGCACCAGTGCACCAGGTCTTCCAATGCAGAGGTATCAATGCTGTAGATACGGCGCTGCCCAGCAGCGGTCATGCTCACCAGCTCAGCCTCGCGCAAAACCTTCAGGTGCTTAGAAACGGTCGGTTGTGAGATCTCCAGTTCGGTAACCAGAGTGCCCACGGCCTTCGGCTCGTTTTTAAGCGCCTCGATAATCTTTCGTCGGGTTGGCTCAGCCAACGCCGAAAATACTTCGTCAATTGCCACACACATAACCCTAACGGCATATGACCAAATGGCAATCAATTTGCGCGCCCAAATGGCTGGGAAGCCATGTTGTTGCGCCCTGTGGTCGCACGGATACGGTCCTAGTCGAACCAGGGATCCAGGCCGAAGAACGGAAAGACTTCTTTGCGCGTAGCAATAATGGTCCGGTCCACCGGATCGGCAGGATCATATCCAACTTCCCAATTGCGCCACCATAATTGCGCGTCATCGCCCATGAGGTATGGCATGGCCCGTCCATACCGTTCCAATACATATCGACGGAAAGTTTCTGGAACATAGGTACGCAGCGGCATCGGCTTACCCGCAACAATTGCGGTCAGGTGCGTCCACGTGCGCGGTACGACTGCGGTGGCGTTATATCCGCCGCCTCCGGTAGCCAGCCACCGGCCCTCGCAGTGCTCATCTGCTAGCTGGGAGATGTCCAGGGCTGCTTGGCGCTGGGCATCAACTGAGAGTTTCAAGTTGCTCATGTCATCATCACGGTGCGCATCGCAGCCGTGCTGGGAGACGATGATTTCGGGTTTGAAGGCCCGCACCAGCTGCGGAACGATTGCATGGAACGCACGCATCCACCCCGAGTCCCCGGTCATGGCCGGCAGCGCAACATTCACGGCGCTGCCTTCGGCGTTCTTGCCACCAATTTCATTGGCGAATCCCGTACCGGGAAATAGCGACAGCCCGGACTCATGCAGTGAGATGGTAAGTACCCGTTCGTCATCCCAGAAGATCGACTCCGTGCCATCGCCATGGTGCGCATCCACATCGATGTAGACCACGCGCTTGGCGCCCTTTTCCAGCATCCGGTGGATTGCCGCTGCTGCATCGTTATAGATGCAGAAACCGCTGGCTTTGCTCTTGGCCGCATGGTGCATGCCTCCGGCGAAGTTGACCGCGCGGACCACGTCCAGATCCATGATGGCTTCGGCAGCTATGACCGAGCCACCGACTATCCGTCCGGCGGCTTCATGCATTCCGGCGAATACCGGGTCATCTTCGGTGCCCAGGCCGAATTCCTCAGCTACCAGCGTCGGGTCTTCGCTAACGCGGCGCACCTGATTGATGTAGCTTTGATCGTGGACCGTGCCGATGACCGCGTCCTCAGCGATTTCAGGAGCCTGGATCTTGACATTTTGCTCATCAAGAACTTTCAGCTCGTCGCTGAGTCGATAAGTCAGTTCAAGCCGTGAAGGGTGCATCGGATGCCAGTCACTGAATTTGTACTTCAGGAACTGTTCATCCCACATCACCATGGTTGGCCGTGGGGCATGCTCTGGATCTAACACGATTTCAGGCTACCCGATGGTGATCCAACTCATGAATTTATGGCAGTTTGCACGGCTTGTCGGCTCTTCAGGCGGGCAACGCAAGCGTTTAGCGGTGGAAACGCGTAAATTACTAGAAGGACTACCTGTCCGTCTTCGTAAAGAACTGTTCCCAAGGAAACGGCGAGTACTACATGAGCACAGCCAGCGCATCGAGCCCCAGCGCTCGGGCAGCTGAAATGCGTGAACAGCGTCGCAAGAAGTGGCTGGCAGTTCGCATCGCAGTTGCCGACTTCACCGTGCGCTCCCCCGCACGTTTGACCTTGGGCGCATTCCTCTTGGCCATCACCATCTTCACCTCCTTGCTCGCGGCTCCGTTCTCTTCGGCCACCGGCGAGGCCACTGCACTGCATGACGCATTGTTCACTGCGGTATCCGCGGTCTGCGTAACCGGTTTGACTACCGTTTCCACCGCTGTGCACTGGTCATTTGTGGGTCAGCTGATCATGTTGGTCGCAACGTTCATGGGTGGTCTGGGCATTTTGACCTTGGCCTCGATCATGTCCCTGGCGGTATCCCGCAAGCTGGGTGTGCGCGCCAAGCTGATGGCTCAGAACTCGATGAACAGTTCCGGGGCCTCGGCGCTTGGCGAAATCAGTTCATTGCTGCGCATCGTGATCCTCACTGCAGTCAGCCTGCAGGCAGTGATCGCACTATTTCTGATTCCCCGCTTTTACATCCTGGGTGAAAGCGTCCTGTCTTCCATTTGGCATGGACTCTTCTATGCCGTGTCGTCTTTCAACAACGCAGGATTTACCCCGCACTCCGATGGTCTGGTGCCTTATGAGACCGACCTGTGGATCTTGGGACCGCTGATGGCCGCGGTCTTTACCGGTTCATTGGGCTTCCCAGTGATCATGGTGCTGCTGGCGCATAAGTTCAATGTGAAGAAATGGAACCTGCACACCAAGCTGACAGTGCTTACCACCACGATCTTGCTCTTTGCCGGATCCTTGCTGTGGATGATTTTCGAATGGGCCAATCCCAAGACCATCGGCGGGTTGTCCTTCGGAGACAAGGTCATCCATGGACTCTTCGCGTCCACCATGACCCGTTCTGGTGGCTTCAACTTGGTAGATCAAAATGACATCCACCAGGTCACCGTCTTGCTCACCGATGCTCTGATGTTCGCCGGTGGCGGTTCGGCCTCCACCGCTGGCGGTATCAAGGTCACCACCATAGCCGTGATGTTCCTAGCGATTTTGGCTGAAGTGCGTGGTGACGTCGACGCACGCGCCTTCGGACGCCGGATCCCGCAGGGAACCATGCGCGTGGCAATCTCCGTGGTCGCCATGGGCGCTTCGCTGGTGATGCTCGCTACCGGCGCACTGGTCACCATCGATGAGGAGATAGGCTTCTCGCGTGCCCTGTTCGAGTCCATCTCGGCGTTTGCTACCGTTGGCCTGAGCAGTGGGGTTTCGCAGGAACTGCCTCCTGCCGGCAAGTATGTCTTGAGCGCGTTGATGTTTGCCGGACGTATCGGCAGTATTACCCTTGCCAGTGCATTGACCATGCGCCACCGCAATACACTGTTCAGACTTCCAGAAGAAAGGCCGCTCATTGGCTGACAAGAACATAGAACACAATGCCCCGGTATTGGTCATTGGGTTGGGCCGCTTCGGTGCTTCGGTCGCCGAGACGCTGGTCAAGCAGGGGCGCGAAGTGTTGGCCATTGAGCGCAGCCCGGAGCTTGTGCAGCAGTGGGCCAGCACCCTGACCCACGTGGTTGCCGCCGATGCTACTAACATCGATGCGTTGCGCCAGCTTGGTGCCCAGGAGTTCTCTTCTGCTGTGGTGGGCGTAGGTACCTCGATCGAGTCCTCGGTGCTGATCACCGTGAATCTGGTGGATCTGGGAATCGAGCACTTGTGGGTCAAGGCCATTACGCCTTCACACGGAAAGATCCTGACCCGTATCGGCGCTAACCACGTCATCTACCCCGAGGCTGATGCTGGCGTTCGTGCCGCGCACTTGGTCGGGGGCCGCATGCTGGACTTCATCGAATTCGATGATGGCTTCGCCATCGTGAAAATGTATCCGCCGAAGGAAACCCAGGGCTTCACTTTGGCCCAATCCCAGGTTCGCTCGAAATACGGCGTGACCATCGTCGGAGTGAAGTCCCCCGGCGAAGATTTCACCTACGCGATGCCTGACACCATGGTGACGCGTCGAGACGTATTGATCGTCTCCGGGCATGTGGACTTGCTCGAACGATTCGCAGCACGCCCCTAGGTCCAGAAGCACCAAGAACGGCGGTGGCCGGCAACCTCATTTGGTTGCCGSCCACCGCCGTTTGTTCTCTTGGTGCCTAGCCGAGTTCCGCGCTGAGTTGTGCAGCCCGAGCTGCTGCTGCTTGGGTGCCAGCAGCGATGATCTTGGGAATGCCCTGCTCATCGAAGGTGGCAATGGCCTGCTCGGTGGTGCCCTTCGGGCTGGTCACGGCTTTGCGCAGCGCTGCCGGGTTCGCTTCTGGATCAGCAAGCATCTTGCCGGCCCCGGCCACGGTGGCCCGTGCCAAGGCAATAGAAAGCTTTTCATCCAAGCCCATGGCCACACCGGCGTTAGCCATGGCTTCAGCCAGGTAGAAGGCGTAGGCCGGGCCAGAACCGGAAATGGCCGACAGCGCATTTTGCTGTTCTTCATCGATGACGTGCACGTCGCCGGATCCGGAGAGCAATTCGATGACCAGCTTGGTCTGAACTTCGCTCACACTGGCCGCCGGGCTGATGCCAACGACTCCGGCCCCAACCATCAAGGGCGTGTTCGGCATGGAACGGATCACTGGCTGGTCTGCTGGCAGGTGAGCCTGCATGCTGCTCAGAGTGATTGCTGCTGCCACGGAAACAACAACCTTGCTGGCATCCAGCGACGGAGAAATCTCTTCACACATCTGGGTGATTCCCACTGGCTTCACGCCCAGGAAGATGATGTCCGCGCTGGCGGCAGCCTTCTTGTTAGCTTCAGAGTCTTGCTCGTTGACCAAGACGTTGATGCCCAATTCGCGCAACTCAGAGGCGCGGTTATCGCTGCGCACGGTAGCGGTAATGAGCTGTGGATCGTGGCCCGATGCGATGATGCCACGCAGGATGGCGCCATTCATGGATCCGGCGCCGAGGAAGGACAGGGACAGATTCTTTGTTGCTTCACTCATATGGCTATTGTGTCATTGACGCAGGGTCACTACCGACTGTTAAGTGCTTGCGGGCGAATTCTAGGGTTTTTCCCAACCATTCTTCTTTTTGTCCTGCGTTGCGGGCCTTGCGGGTGGAGACCTCGACCGCGACCGTTCCCGTCCAGTTGGTGTCACGCAAATATTCCAGTGTTTCCGCCACCGGTTGCGTGCCTAACCCTGGCACCAAGTGTTCATCCTTGCCGTTATCCAGCCCATCGCACAGGTGTACGTGGGCAAGGCGCTGGCCGAGGTCTTCGACAGCTTGGCGCGAATCCATATTGGCAATGGCTGCGTGGGAGAAATCCCAAGTCACATACTGGTAATTTTGCGGCACTGGATTCCAGTGCGGAAGGTACATCTTCGCTTCGCGGCCGCGGGCTCGCCAAGGGTACATGTTCTCCACGGCAATTTTCATTCCAGTGGAGTCAAGGAGCCTTTGGACCCCTTCACCGAATTCTTCGGCATAGGATCCCTGCCATCTGAAAGGCGGATGCGCGACCACGACGCTTGCCCCGACTGCCTGGGCAAGGATCACCGAACGCTCGATTTTGGCCCATGCAGAACCCCAAACCTGCTGGGTCAGCAGCAGGGTCGGCGCGTGGATGGCCATAATAGGCAACTGGTACTTGTCCATCAAGGCTTTGAGCGCGGTAGCGGACTGGCTGGCCGCGTTGCCGGTGATGAGCACTTCCAAGCCGTCGTACCCCACGTCCTTGGCCATCGCAAAGGCATCATGGACGGTCAGTGGATAAACTGACGCGCTAGAGAGGGTAATTGGTACCCTCATGGTGCTCTTCTGGTCTTCCATGCTCTTGCCTCCTGTTACCGTGCCCTTGGTGCGGACACCGTCTAGCCAAGAAGGTTAGCTGCTGGGTTTGGCGAGAAATTTATACTTCTCGCTATCCAGAGCTACTTCCCCAACTCCAACGCTACTACTGAGCGGTGTCGCCGAGTCAAACATCACGTGATCAAAACGACGCAACATCAGGCCCTCACGGATAGCCCAAGGGCAAATCCTCACCGATTTCACCTTCAAAGCACTCATCGCTTCGTGAGCAACGATGGCACCAGCAAGCAATTGCGGTGCCCGGATCTCTGAAACACCTGGCAGTTCGGCACGCTCTGCCCAGCTCATCGCTGTCAAGCGGTTGGTCCACAATTTCAACGAGTCTCGATGCAGCGTGCGTTTTACATACGGGCCTTCAGCGCTGGGCGCGGCTCCGGTAATGCGAGCCAGTGAACGGAAAGTCTTGGAGGTCGCGGTGGCCAGCGTGGGCTTGCCGTACTGCCGCAGTTCGGTGGTTGGGTCGGAAAGCACGTCCCGGACGTAGGTGCGAAGCTCCTTGACTTCCTTCATGGAAGGCAGGTCATTGGGCAGCCATTCCCGAGTCAGCCGTCCCGCGCCCAGCGGCACGGAGAAAGCGGTCTGCGGGAATTCGTCAACGCCTAAGGCCAACTCCAGCGAACCGCCCCCCATATCCAAATTCAAGATGGATTCCGAGGACCAACCGAACCAGCGGCGTACCGAGTAGAAGGTCATGCCCGCTTCTTCTTCACCGGTCAGTTCCATCAAGCTCACGCCGGTTTCAACTTCGACGCGTTCAAGTACGGCAGCACCGTTGGAAGACTCGCGGATCGCCGAGGTGCAGAAGGCCATGAAGTCCTCGACCTGGTGGCCTTGGGCGAACTTGGCCGCTTCCTTGATGAAGGAGATCAGCTCAATTTGGCCTTCTTCGGTGATGGCGCCGTACTCGTTGAGGTAGCGCACCAAGGACAGGGGTCGCTTGTGCGACGCATAGGGAACCGGGCGTGCGCCTGGATATGCATCGACGAGCAACAAGTGGACGGTATTCGAACCGATATCCAATACACCGAGTCTCATGGTGCGCTCCTCGTTAGGCCTGGCAAGAAAGACTAGTCAGTCTTTTTTGCGGTGGTCTTCTTGGCCGTAGTCTTCTTCGCTGGGGCTTTCATTGCAGCTGGCTTCTTAGCCGGAGCCTTCTTGGCCGTGCGCTTCACCGGTCCGCGGGCGCGCTTGTCAGCCAGCAGCTCGATAGCCTGCTCACGAGTCAGTTCTTCCAAGGACGTGGTGCGTGGAACAGTGATGTTGGTGATGCCGTCGGTGATGTACGGACCGAAACGACCGTCCTTGACCACAATGTTCTTCTCACTGGTCGGGTCAACCCCGAACTCAGCCAATGGCGGCACCGCGGCACGACGGCCACGCTGCTTAGGCTGGGCGTAAATGGCCAGCGCTTCATCCAAGGTGATAGTGAAGATCTGCTCTTCGCTCTCGATGGAGCGCGAATCGCTGCCCTTCTTCAGGTACGGACCGAAACGGCCGTTCTGCACAGTGATCTCTTCGCCCTCGGCGTCAGCGCCCAGCACACGCGGCAAGCTCATCAGCTTCAGCGCCTCTTCCAAGGTCACCGATTCCACGGTCATCGACTTGAACAGCGATGCAGTGCGCGGCTTGACCTTGGTTGGCTTCTTTGGTGGCTTCGGCTTGCCGTTCTTGTAGTACTCGACCGGCTGTGCGGCGAGTTCTTCAGCGGTTGGCTCAGGGATGATCTCGGTGACATAGGCGCCGTAACGGCCATCCTTGGCCACGATCTTCCGACCAGTTTCCGGGTCGGTGCCCAAGTCCATTTCGGAGACCTGCGAGTTAGCAAAGAGATCCTCGGCCTTTTCAGCGGTCAGTTCATCCGGCGCCAAATCCTCAGGCACGTTGGCGCGCTGCGGGTCGGTGCCTTCCTCGGCGCCTTCCGGGATGGCGCGTTCCAGGTACGGACCGAACTTGCCTACACGCAAGGTGATGTCATCGGTGATCTTGATGGAGTTGATCGCCCGGGCGTCGATGTCGCCCAGGTTATCGACCACATGCTTCAGGCCTTCGCCCTGGGCCTCTGCGCCCTTGCCGAAGTAGAAAAGGTTCAGCCAGTCGGTGCGGGCGCGCTGGCCCTTGGCAATTTCATCCAGGTCGTCTTCCAGGCGGGCGGTGAAGTCGTAGTCGACGTACTTGGCAAAGTGCTCTTCGAGCAGACGGATTACCGAGAAAGCAATCCAGCTTGGCACCAGTGCGCCGCCGCGCTTGGTGACGTAGCCGCGGTCCATGATCGTTGAGATGGTTGGCGCGTAGGTCGACGGACGGCCGATCTCGCGCTTTTCCAGCTCGGCGACAATCGAGGCTTCGGTGTAGCGGGCTGGAGGGGTGGTTTCGTGGCCCAGCGCGATCAGCTCGTCGCCGGCCAGGTGCTGGCCGACACGCAGCTGTGGCAGGCGCGCTTCAGCGTTCTCTGCAGCAGCTTCCAGAGCCTGCTCGTCCTTGCCCTCTTCGTAGGCGGAGAGGAAGCCGCGGAAGGTGATCACGGTACCGGATGCGGAGAACTCTGCAACACGATTATCGCTGGCAGTGCCCTGCAGCTTGATCGTAGCGGTGAAGCCCTTGGCATCGGCCATCTGCGAGGCGACGGTGCGCTTCCAGATCAGCTCGTACAGTGCGTATTCGTCCTTGGACAGCGAGGAGCGCACATCCTTGGGACGGCGGAACATGTCACCGGCTGGGCGGATCGCTTCGTGGGCTTCCTGTGCCGCGTCGTTCTTCGCCTTGTAAACGCGTGGCTTGGCTGGAACCGAATCAGCGCCGTAGAGCTCGGTGGCCTGCTTGCGGGCAGCGTTCACTGCTTCACCCGAGAGGAATACCGAGTCGGTACGCATGTAGGTGATGTAGCCGTTTTCATACAGGCGCTGGGCGATCTGCATGGTGATCTTGGAGCTCCAGCGCAGCTTGCGCGAGGCTTCCTGCTGCAGCGTGGAGGTGGTGAACGGGGCTGCTGGGCGACGGGTGTAGGGCTTGTCCTCGACAGAGGTCACCGCGAAATCGGTGTCCGACAGGTTGGCAACCAGCGACTGGGCCGAATCCTGGTCCAGGTGAGCCAGCTTGCTGCGGGTAGTCTTCAGCTGACCGCGGTCATCGAAGTCACGGCCGGAGGCGACACGGGCGCCGTCCACTGCCGAAAGCTTTGCTGCGAATCCTTCGCCTTCGCCGGTGGCGAAGTTGCCCTTCACATCCCAGTATCCGGCTGGGATGAAGGCCATGCGTTCGCGCTCACGTTCAACGACCAGACGGGTGGCCACGGACTGCACGCGGCCAGCGGACAGGCCGCGGGCCACCTTGCGCCAGAGCACAGGGGAAATCTCATAGCCGTAGAGGCGGTCCAGGACACGGCGGGTTTCCTGGGCATCGACAAGGTCGGTATCCAGCTCGCGCATGTTCTCCAGTGCGCGGGCGATGCCTTCCTTGGTGATTTCGGTAAAGGCCAGACGGCGTACCGGAACCTTTGGCTTCAGGACCTGCAAGAGGTGCCACGCGATGGCTTCGCCTTCGCGGTCCGCATCTGTTGCGAGATAAAGTTCGTCAGCTTCTTTGAGCTTCGCCTTCAGTTCGGAAACGCGCTTCTTCTTGTCCGGGTAGACCATGTAGTAAGGCTCAAAGTCATTGTCCAGATCGACAGCGAACTTGCCTACCGAGGTCTTTTTCAACTCGGTTGGCAATTCTGAGGGCTGCGGAAGGTCGCGGATATGGCCCACCGAGGCATCCACGTCAAAGCCTTCGCCCAAATATTTGGCGATCGACTTCACCTTGGCAGGAGACTCCACGATTACGAGTTTCTTACCAGTCTTTTCCTTGGCCTTGGGGGGCACAGCACTCCTTTAGACAACACGGACTTTCCAAACCATTTTCAGGCCCATACTTGTTCCGTCATCGCAGCTTCGTTCTTTGTGCCTACTCTATAGCCACATTTCTCGATGATCTTACACCGAAGGATTTGTGCGCTTTGAGCAAAGCATCTTTATGATGTTGCCTCCCCCGTTTTCTGGTATTCGGGAAGCAACGAGATTAAGTAGAACATACGACGCGAGTCAATACTGCGTTCCTCGGCCGTTGCCTGTGCTTCATATTCCCAGACAAGCTCGTGCATTCTCCGGTTGAATTCCAGTTGCTTGGCCTCGGAAAGGAAGACCAAACCACTAGTCAGCATCGGCGGACGATCCGGGTCTGGAGCGATTCCAGCCTTCGCCTCCGACTCGCGACGCTGCACTTCAGCGTTCAGGCGGGTGCGGAATGCGTTCAATTGCACGTTCAGGTACGCAGTCTTGGCATTCGCCGAATCGATCTGCGTGTTCAGCTCAAGGCGTTCACCGGCCGCACGCCAGCGGCGTTCGCGCGCGTCGCCCTCACTAGCTGCACGGATCACATACCCGTACTTCTCCAGAGCCCGCAGGTGATAGCTCATGGCGCTCGGTGTTAGCGCGCACAACGAGGCAAGTTCTGTAGCGGTGCGGGTGGTCTGTGAAGCAAAGAGCTCATCCAGGACGATCAATCGAGCGTCATGCGCCAACGCTCGAATCGCCTGAGGGTCAGTGATCGAGACAACTTGTGGGATATCTGCTTCGCCGGGCGAAGGCTCCCCACCTTGTTCCTCAATAGTGTTCCGTGTCATAGGGAAAAACTTTAGCGCTTGTTTCACATTTTTTGAAGCAGGCCGTGACGCATGAGGCGTTTAATAGCTTCATATAACTGGTCCGCGAAGTCTTCCTGGCCTTCGCCGATCAGCGATTCAAGCGCGTTAACCAGCTGCGATACGGACAAATCCCCATCGCAAGCCGACACAAATCCAGCCTGTGCAGTATCAAGCAGTTCGGTTCGGCGCAGGCCTGCTCCTTGGCGCAGCAGGATGACCCCAGGGTGTTCAGCCCCGGGACGCTGGTGTCGTTCTTCGGTGACGTCCTCGGCTACGAGCAGGTGCCACTCCTTGAACTCTTCACCGGCTGAGGCCAGCTGGTCGGCCATTGCAATATCGCGTTGCAGGGTTGGGGCCAGTGGTTGCTCCACCTGGTGCGTGATCTGCTCATAGCGCTGGAGTACTGGCTGGCCTGCTTCCGGGCGTCGGAAGTACACCAGGCCAAATCCAATAGCCCCGATCCCCCGCGATTCAAAGTCATCGAGGTAGGCGTTGTATGCCGAGATGTACGAGGTACTGTCTTCGGTCTGGGACGAGTCACGCAACCAAGTTTCGGCATAGCCGCTCGGGCTGGTTTGCTCGCGCTCGATGACCCACACATCCAGCTTGTCGCCGAACCATTGGCGAACTCGCTCATCCCACGGCTGATTAGATTCGTCATCTAGGCGAGGAATCTCCCAATTCGAAAGCATTTGCATCGAACCGCCCGGAGCCAAGAAAACAGGCGCCTGCTCGATCAGGGTGCTGACCAAGGTGTCTCCAGCCATTCCTCCATCACGGTAGGTGAACCGATCCTTGGCACGTTCGTGGCTGCTGCGCGGGGTGATCACAAATGGTGGATTGCTAGCGATCAGGTTGAAGGTGGAGCCGGCCACCGGTTCAAACAAGCTGCCCTGCAGCAAGGTGACCCGCGATTCGAGATTCTTCGGATCCAAATTCAAGGTCCGGGCATTGAGCAGCAGGTTGAAACGGGTGAAGCCCAAGGCGCGTGCTGACACGTCAGTGGCAGTCACGTGCTGCGCGTGTGCCAGCAGGTGGAAGAGCTGGATGCCGCAGCCGGTGCCCAAATCCAGTGCGCGCTCGACTTTCTCGCGGATCGTTATTTGCGCCAAGGTCAGCGAAGCCTGCCCGATGCCCAGAACGTGGTCGGTGCGCAGCACGCCCGGACGCTGGTGGGCGCCCAGGTCGTGAGCCACCCACAATTCACCGTCAGTATCAGAAGAGTGCAGCGCCAAGGCAATCTTGGCCCGGTAGCCCGAAGCCCAGGATTCAATCAGGCCCAGCTTGAGCAAGCCCTCGGTTTTCAGCGATGGGAAAGCGGTATTGATCGCCGTGTCCTCTTGGGTCTGTCCCAGTTGGAAGAGGCGCACCACGCAGGCAAGAGCCGTATCGGGCTTGTTTCGATCGAGATTGCGCAGCGCAGGATGCAGCTGGTCGCGGGCAAACGCTGCTGCAGCTTCCTCACCCAGCAGCACCGCAACATTTTCATAGTTGTACCCGACATCGGTCAGGTCTTTGGCCAGCGAGTCGATAAGCAGTTGATTGCAGCTCTGTGGAGCGTCATCAATGGAAGAAAATTCAGCAGAGTTCACAATTTCAAGTCTACCGAGTAACGCAACCGGGCACAGCTAGGACGGGTAACGTACTGGACTTATGATGTGGGCATGCCCCAAGTAACTGTGACCTATCTCCAACAGCTCAATTCTTCTGAAGTCATTGCTTCGGCCAAGTCCCTTCCCGAGGACGCCCGGATTGAACTGGTTCAACAGATCACTCCGGAGTATTCACGCTTCCTTTATCAGAGCGTGGGCAGCGAGTTGAACTGGGCTGACCGTTTGGGTTTGACCCGGGAGCAATGGAACGACGTCCTGCGACGTGCCGGTTCCGAAACGTGGGTGCTCTACCAGCACGGCGCTCCCCAAGGATATGTGGAGTTGGTGACCGAAGTGACCGAGAACGGAAGCGAAGTAGAAATCTTCTATTTCGGCCTCTTCCCAGAGGCTACCGGACGAGGGCTGGGCGGCGTGCTGCTCACCGAAGCACTGCAGCAAGCTTGGAGCATCGATTCCCGCTGGCAGCAGTTGCCCAAGGTCAACCGGGTGTGGCTGCATACCTGCTCACTGGATGGACCGGCGGCGTTGCCGAACTATGAGGCGCGAGGTTTGAAAATTTACCGTTCCGAGCTCGAGCAGACCGAGGTCAAAGACGCCTCGATCGGATTGTGGCCGGCCGCGGCCGGATAAAGGTATAGCCCAGACTCGTTCAAAGTCTGGGCTATAGCTATTTCAAATCTGAATTAGGCATCCACGGTGCTGCACTCAGGGCAGCGTCGCAAGGTTTCATCCGTGGCGCAGTCTTCACAGAACAGGCGCAGGTTTCGGCATTCTGGATTTGAGCAATTCTCGAATTTGTTGGTCGGGCCCTGGCAGCCCACGCATTCGCCAATCGTGACTGCGTCTTCGGAGAACTCGGTATGCATGCGCTTGTCGAAGACGTAAAGCGAGCCTTCCCACAACCCTTCGTCACCGTACTTCTCGCCGTAGCGCACGATGCCGCCCTGCATCTGGTAGACCTCTTGGAAGCCTCGCTTGACCATCAGGGCGGAGAGAACTTCACAGCGGATGCCGCCGGTGCAGTAGGTAACTACCGGCTGGTCCTTCAGGTGGTCGTACTTGCCCGAGTCCAGCTCGGCTACGAAGTCGCGGGTGGTATCCACATCCGGGACAATCGCGTCTTTGAACTTGCCGATCTGTGCTTCGAAGGCGTTGCGGCCGTCGAAGAAGTGGACCTTCTCGCCGGACTTCTCCTTGGTATCAACCAGCTCGTGCAGCTCTTCGGGGCGCAAGTGGGTGCCGCCGCCGACGACACCGTTCTCGTCCACTTCAAGTTCACCCGGCGCACCGAAGGTGACGATTTCGTCGCGGACCTTCACAGAAATGCGCGGGAAGTCTTCGGCAGAGCCTTCAGACCACTTAATATCCATCTTCTTGAAGGCAGGCAGTTCGCGAGTGGCTTTTACATAAGCCTTGACTGCTGACAGCTCGCCACCAACGGTGCCGTTGATGCCGTCTTTAGAAATTATGATGCGTCCGCGCAAGCCCCAGCGTTCAAGCAGCGAGCGCTGCCAAAGGCGGATTGCCTCCGGGTCTGGGAGCGGAGTAAAAGCGTAATACAGAACAATGCGATGAATGGCCACCCTACAATGTTAGTAGCTTTTAGCTGCGAAACGCCGAGGAAAAGAGCAATGTCACATTGATCTTTCCCGAAATTATCGGTCTCTCGGCCGGTGCAAAAGTTTCAACTAGACAACGATTAGTTCAATGTCAGCTAATTCCTAGGAAAGACAAGGTAGGGTCAAATTATGGCATCAAACGCAAGCGATGAACTGATCGGCACCTGGGTAGCAGGCTGGGCCGGAGCTCGTGGTTACGAAACCCGCAACGAAGGACGAGTCCACGCTGCGCTGCGCCACGACACCACTGAAGACTGGGAATACGTCATTTACGGTCCGTCCAAGGAAGAGCTCGCAGCAGTAGCTGAGACCTTGGTCAAGCACCCAAACCGTCGTCTGACGGCCTTCGACGATTCCGCTGAGAGCCTGGTTGCCAACGCTGTGGAAGTTGGCCTGCAGGTCACTGCCGACGATGAAGCTTTGATGGTCACCGAATTGGCTGTTCACGATGTCGAAGTCCCGCTGCCCGCTGACGGTTTCGTCTTCCAGATTGAACGCGATGGCACTCACGCCTACGTTTCGCTGCACCCTGAAGACAACCAGGAAGTTGTTGCCGCGTCTGGCCACGTTTCGGCAGTAGATGGATACGCAATCTTCGACCGCATCATCACCGGAGCCGACTTCCGCCGCAAGGGCCTAGGCACCTTGATCATGCGGGCATTGGCTTCGCTGGCACAGGAGCACGACGTTGATGAGGGCCTGCTGATCGCTTCGGTAGATGGCCAGCAGCTTTACGAATCCCTGGGTTGGACCTCGCTGGGCAAGGTTGTCATGTTCAAGGCCTAAACCCTTCCAAAGATTACTCTTATCGCCGTGCTTGACGCTTCTGCGTCAGGCACGGCGATAGTCTTTAACTTCAGCAATTCATGGTCCGGAAAGGCGTCCTCGTGAAGTCAGTGCGTTCTCTCTTAGATCCCTATGACCGGAGCAATGACCCCGATGCGGTGGTGCACCGTCGCACACGCGCTGCCAAGGACGAGATCACCAGCCCGTGGCCAGCATGGTTGAACACCGAACTTATTGGGATTTTCCAAGGCCTTGGAATTCAACAGCCCTGGCTGCATCAGACCCAAGCAGCAGACCTCATCCATGAGGGCCACCACACGATTGTTTCCACCGGTACCGCCTCGGGAAAATCCATGGCTTACCTCATGCCCAGCCTGGACCTGTTGTATCGAGCCAAGGATAGCGGCTTCAACGATGCCGATGCCGGCGCCTCTATCCTTTACATCTGCCCTACCAAAGCACTGGCAGCAGACCAGCTTTCAGCGGTCCAAGCCCTTGAAGTTCCCGGAGTCAGAGCTGCCGCCTACGATGGCGACACCGACCAAGCCACCCGAGCGTGGGTGCGCCAGCACGGAAACTTCATCTTCACAAACCCTGATATGCTGCACCGCGGCATCCTGCCGAACCACCCTGCCTGGTCCAAGTTCTTCAAACGCCTGCGTTACGTGGTGATTGATGAAGCCCATTCCTACCGCGGAGTTTTCGGCGCCCACGTAGCCAACCTGATCCGCCGGCTGCGGCGCATCTGCGCGCACTACTCAAGCAACCCCATCTTCATCGGTGCTTCGGCGACCAGCTCGGATCCTGAAGAATCCTTCGGCCGTCTGATCGGAGCACCTGCTCAGGCGGTGACCCATGACTTCTCCGCCAGCGGTGAGCTGGTCATGGCTTTGTGGGAACCGCCGTTGAGTGATCACCGCGGTGAAAATGGTGCACCGATCCGTCGGACGGCCATCGCTGAGAGCGCCTCGATCCTCACCGATCTGATGGCTGATCATGTTCGGAGCATTGTTTTCATCAAATCCCGTCGTGGGGCCGAAACCATTGCGACCTTGACCCGCAAGCATCTGGAGAAATTTGCTCCTGAATTATCCGTTCGGCTTGCCGCCTATCGCTCTGGATACCTGCCCACGGAGCGCCGCGAAGTGGAAAGGCAGTTACGCAGCGGCGAGCTGCTGGGTGTCACGTCGACCTCCGCATTGGAGCTGGGCATAGATATCGCTGGACTCGATGCAGTTGTGGTTGCCGGCTGGCCCGGCACCCGCGCATCATTCTTCCAGCAGATCGGCCGCGCCGGTCGTTCGGGACAGGATGCATTGGCAATTTTTGTAGCGGCAGAAGATCCCTTGGACACCTATCTAGCCCATCATCCCGAGGCGATCTTTGAGCTGGGAGTTGAAGCGACGGTCTTTGATCCGCAGAACAAATACGTGCTCAGCGGTCACCTCTGCGCCGCTGCGCAAGAGTCCCCCTTACGCCCCGACGAACTAGGACTTTTCGGACCGCAGACTGAGGAGCTGCTGGATTCGCTGGTTCAGCGCGGCTACTTGCGCCGGCGCCCGACCGGATGGTTCTGGACGCACCCGCAACACGCCGCTTCGATGTTCTCTATCCGTGCCGATGGCGGTGGGCCGGTGGACATCATCGATGCGGAAACCGGTGCTTTGCTAGGCACCATGGACTCGCCCCAGACCCATTATCAGGCGCACCCCGGAGCGATCTACGTGCATCAAGGGGCCAGCTACCATGTGGAGGAACTCGACGAGCAGAACCATGTGGTGGTTGTGACCCGGGTGAATCCCGACTACTACACCACCGCTCGCGACCTAACCACGGTAGCCATTGATTCCGAGGAACGCAGCAGTAAGCACCGGGAGCTGACGATCCATTTTGGTGAAGTCACAGTGACGACCCAGGTCGTCTCGTTCCAACGGAAATCTGTTGCATCCAACGAAGTGCTTTCCGAAGATCCGCTGGATTTGGAAGCGAGGGATCTGAACACCAAGTCGGTCTGGTTCACGATGACCGAAGAGCGCCTGCTGCGTGCTGGTTTGCAGATCGACCAGTTCCCCGGAGCGCTGCATGCGGCCGAGCACGCCATGATTGGCCTGCTTCCCTTGGTTGCCACCAGCGACCGTTGGGATATCGGAGGGGTGTCCACGGCCCTGCATATGGATACCGGGCATCCGACGATTTTTGTCTATGACGCGCAACCTGGCGGTGCCGGATTTGCAGAACGCGGGTTCGAGCGCTTCGTCGATTGGGTTCGCGCTACCCGCGATGCTATCCAGGCGTGCGAGTGCCAGCATGGTTGCCCTAGCTGTGTGCAGTCCCCCAAATGCGGCAACCGGAACAATCCGCTGGATAAGGCCGGCGCAATCTTGTTGTTGACCGCGGTACTCGTCGACGTGGAACCGGCCCACCACCGCTAAAGGCAGCGGGCAGGTTCAGGGAGCCGGTGCGCCCAAAGGTGGTGCGCCTGCCCTGGCTTGGGCTTGTGCCAGATAGAGTTCGATTCCCATCGCCCGAACTCCCACTGGGACACTCGTGGCTATGCGCACCGATTGCCCATCGGCTTCCACCGTGCACGCCGAGAGTTGCGCACCGTTTGATTCTGCTATCAACGCTGCCACGCTGCACGGATCACCTGGACGCAGGCCGCGGGCCGTATCTGCGGCAGCCAAGGCCGACAAGTCAGCAGCACTGGCTGCCTGCATCGCGGCCCGGGTTGCGCCGACCCAGGCCAAGACCGCACTGATAATGAGCAAGGCTGCGATCACCAGTGCCGTTGCCATGACCGTTCCGCTGCCTTGTTCGGATTTCAGGCTTCGTAGCTTTTTCATTCAACTGCCACGCTGGCTTGTCCGTGGACTTGGATACTTCCAACTATCGGCAGGCGTACCGACTTGCTCACGTGCACCTGCGCGTAGCCCGATGCAGTTGATTGCCAGAAGCGGGCTTCGTTTCCGGCCAGCTTCACTCCACTGGCCCGAGCCGTCGCACTATCTTCACCGCGGGCCAATTCCCTGGCCATGGCCCCGGCGGCTTGCTGAACTTGGATCTGCTGGATTCCAAGGACACCGAAGCCCAGAACCAAAGACAACATGACGGCAACCGCGGGCAGCAGCACCGCAAATTCTGCGGTGCTGCTGCCCCTTTCGTCGTTGAAGCTCATGGCCTACAGCGACAGGGCTTTGGTGATCAAACCCATCAGCATGCCACGGACATCGCCACTGGACAAGATGCTGATCAGCAAGCCAGCGAAAGCCACGGCAGCCAGGGTGACCATAGCGAATTCGGCAGTGGTGGACCCTTGCTCGTCTTGAAGCTGATCCATGATTTCCTGGAGCCTTCGATTCATTGTGTGTTCCTTTCCAAAATGCCATCCCCAACCTCGATGCCAGGGATGTTGTCCTTCTACCTTCGGTGGATGCAGCACGAGTAAGCGCCGGATACTTGCGAGCTGGGTATAACCATTGCCGTTACCTACTGAAAGCTGGGGAAAAGTGCGATGATCAGCGGCACCACGCCCAAAGCGATGAAGGCCGGCAACGCACAGGCACCCAGAGGCAAGACCAGCCGAGTGCCGAATTGGGCTCCGAGGCGCGCGACTTTCTGCGTATGTTCCCGCCGTTGCACTATCGCGGTATTGCGCAGCAGGCTTGCTGCGGGCGCGCCGGTCGCGTGAGCAAAGTGCAGTGCTTTGCGCAACGGCATCAGCCACCTAGGAACAGCTTCCCAAGCTTTGTCCCATGCCATGTTCATCTCCAAGCATCGGGCGACGCTGCGCAGTACCGCGCACTGTTCAATGCTGTTGCCCAGCAAATCGAGGATCTGGGTAATGGGCATTCCTGAATCCAGCAAACTCGCGCTGAGATCAAGGATCAGTTCGATGGGTTTTTCCTGCGCTTGTCCTGTGCCGATGACCCGGTGCCGTGCTCTGGCTGCCTGGTTTTTCCAGTTGGCTGGGTCCATTGCCAGCGCTATGGCCAGTGCACCGCATAGGAGAATCAGAATGATCATGAGAATGCCTGACTTGAGGTTGTGAGCATCAGCCGCTGGCACCAGATTCGATTGGCGATCCACAGCACTGCCCCGATGAGCACGCTCAGTTGAGCTGCCCAGGAGCTGGCGATGGTTCCCAAGACGTCAATGCCCAGCAACATCCCGAATCCAAAACCAACCAACGGCAGCCACGTCAGCAACTTGGTCGTAGCTTTGGGCCCGGCCATCGCCGCGTCGAATGCTTGCTGCGCCACGAGGGCATTTTCCAGGTCCTCAGCCAGCCGTTCCAACACGTCGGCAAGACTGGCTCCGGAGCGCGCGGATAGTTCCAAGCACCAGTGCAGCCGTTGCACCGCAGGGCTTTGGTTCCCATCCAGCGCATCGCCACGAGGCGCGCTGTTATTCAGCCGATGGGTTGCCTGGAGCTCTTTGAGTGCCCCGACGATTTTTCCGTGCTCTTCCTCGGCATCAAGCAACGCGTCGATAGCAGGGTAGAAACTCAGGCCGCTTCGCAGCAATGCTGAGAGCTCTCGGATCACGCGGGCATCGGCATTCAACACCGAGTGCCCGTCTTTTCGTTTTGTTGCCCCATGGGTCCAGATTCTGCGCAGCGCTCCAGGGTTCGCGGCGGCAGCATGTGGCGGGATCCAGAGCCATAACGCGAAGGCAGCGCAAATGAGGATCAGCATGATTCATTGCTCCGGTGAGTTTCCGGCAGCCACGTCCCGCGCAATAGCGCCGGTCAGCTCCGAGCCGAATCGGCGTTCCAAAATGCGTTGGCCGGTCTTGGTTAATGGTTCTGGGGCTTGCAGATCAATCAGGCTTCGCATGCTCATCTGTCCATCGCCGCTGGTGCTCAGGTAGCCAAGCGACACCGGTCCGCACTGCCCGTGCTCTGACCTGCTCATGTGAATGACCAGATCCAGTGCGCTGGCTGCCTGCAATGAGGTTGCCTGCACGCTCCACCCTGCTAATGCGCCCAGCGCTGCCAAACGGGCAGGAACGGATTCGGGGCTGTTGGCGTGCATAGTGCCTGCGGCGCCTTGGTGGCCTGTGTTCATAGCTGCCAGGAAGTCACGTATTTCTTCGCCGCGGCACTCGCCAACAACCAAGCGGTCCGGACGCATGCGCAGGGCCTGGACCACCAAGTCCTTGAGATCTATCCGGCCAGCTGATTCGACGTTGGCTGTACGGGTTTGCATAGACACGACATGCGGGTGCGGTACTTGCAATTCTTGCGAATCCTCGACGATAACCAAACGGTGTTGCGGGTCTGCTTCGGCCAGCATGGCTTGCAAGACGGTGGTCTTTCCGCTGCCGGTTCCACCAGTAACGAGGAAGTTCATCCGCCGTTGCACGATGGCCCGAAGCAAGGGCAGCCAGAACGGCCGGGAGTTCTCCAACACGGTGCCCAATTCAAGCTGTGAGCTTCGCTTGACGCGGATGGAGATCAACGGCCCTGCAGTGGCAATGGGCGGCAGTACGGCGTGGACCCGATAATTCTTCAAACTCATATCCATGAATGGACTCGCTGAATCCAACCGCCTGCCGGCCAGGGTCGCCAAGTGCACGGCGAGCGCCCGGACCTGTTCGGCCGAAGAAAACCGGAAATCGGTCGGTTCCAGCCCTGCCGGAGAATCTGTCCAGACCAATCCTTGCCCGTCCACCAGGACATCTGTCACCTCCGGGCGCTGCGCAAAGGGTTCTAGGATGGATAGTCCTGCCACTTCATGTTGCAACGACTCCAAGGATTGGGCCGCACCCTGGGATCCCAATGCCGCACCGGAGTCGTGCACCGCGCCTGCCAATGCGATCGCATCGAGCTGGCCTCCGGTGAGCAAGGCGCGTTCGCGCACGGATTCAAGAATCTTTGCATCCAGCATCGGCCCATCGGGGCTTGGATTGGTGTTGTGGCTATGCCGGCCCGGATTCATCAGCGCTGCTCCTGCACTTGCGGTATCAGGCAGAGGTTGGAAAGATGCTGGCGCAAGGCCCGTGATTTGAAGCTGTCGAAGAGCACGCCGCGTTCTGCGCACTTAATGATCCGGGCATGCTCCGGGAAGACTCCGAGAATTTCTGGGAAGCCTGCCGGAGCGTTTCGCAGTTTCTGCTCTCCGCACAGCACTACTTCTCCGCTGGACGGGATGGTCAGCGAACTGGCTGTGGCGACATTTCGGTCGATGAACTGGCTCAGTGCCTGGCGTTGCGGATGCGGAGCCCGTCCGGTATCCAGCACGACCAGGTCAAAGCCTTGGCGGACCGCTGCCAGCAAACGGATCACCAGCTGGTCCTCCAGCTTATGTGCTCCTGTTGCTTGCGACCAGGTCAAGATCGAAGTCTCGCGTAGCTGCGGCAACGTCTCGGCAAGCTGGTGGGCAGCAAGTGTGCCGCCGGATTGCTGCAGTTCTTCCCAACCGACGCCGGTGGGCGGTGTAGCGCAAATCAGCGGCCACGCACCTTGGGAATGCTGATCCAAATCAATCATGATGCTGCGCAATCCACTGAGCGTTCCGGCATGGGCCAGCAGTGCCGCCAGCGTGGTGTTGCCAAGCCCGCCAGCGGAGGCATTCAGAGCCAATGTATGCCCGTGCCCGGCCCTCATGGCCCACAAACCCAGATATTCTCCGAGCCACTGGCTCGCAGCGGGCAATAGCGCAACCCGAGCCTTGGGGATCCTGCTGGCTAAGGACCACAAGCTGGCTGCATCCTGTTCCAGGCCGACCAGCACATCGGCAGCAACGCTGGCATGTTCGGCAAGTGCAGCCATATCGCTGCCCCACAGCACCGGTCCCGAACCATCTGCCAGTACCTGCTGCACATCGGCGCAGTGCTTGATCCGTACGGCCGCGCCCACCGCGATCGCTGCGCACCGCTCAATAATCTGCGGATCGTTGCTCACGATGGTGCAGCGTGGCTCATTTTGCTCCGGCCGGTCTCCGGCAGCCAGCCGGCCGGACCTATTTTGCGCTGCTTGCCCGTATTCCAGCTCGGTGAGCACAAAACGTTGTGTGCTGCAGGGCCGTTGGGCAACGGGAGATTCTGATAGCCATTTCATGTAACGAGCGTGGCCCGTGTCCGGGTAATTGCGGGCAGCTGGCGGACCAACTGGGGATATCAGCACTTGGCACGGCACAATAGACCCATGAGTGCCATCGCTTTCCTCGCTGCCGATCCCGATGGCTACGCCCTGATTGATCTTCGGGACCAGCAGTCAGGCAGCTTATTGCAGCCGGTCACCCCGGTGGATGCCGAGGCTTTCCCCAGCGTTGTTGCCGGCTTGGAAACACAGCACAGCCCGCGCTGGGTGATGCTCCGTACCGACCCGTGGATGCGCCCGCTCATAGCCGCTGGAGTGCATCTGGCCAAGGCCCATATTCTCTGCCTAGCCCAACGCATCTTGCATCGCAGCCCATTGGCTTCCAAGGAGCTTGAGGATTTCGACCTTGAACGCCCAGTTCAATCCTTTGAACCGGCTAATCAAGATGCGCTCTTCGCAGCCCCGAGTTCCGGCGAATCGCTTTCCGAGATCATCGCCGTGTACTTGTCCCAGCGTGAGGCCTTGCCGCAGGATCCCGGCCCCGGCCAGCGTCTTGAGCTGCTGATCCATGCTGAGTCGGTGGGTGCCTTGATCGCTTGCGAGATGGAAGCGGCCGGCCTGTCTTGGGATGAGGCCGGGCATCGGGCCTTGCTGCGCGAACAATTGGGCCCCCGCGTCTCCGATTACGGGCGGCCACCCACGCTGGCGGCCAAAGCCCAGCAACTGGCAACGGCATTAGGCACTCCGGGACTCAACCCGGATTCTCCGCAAGAGCTGCTGCGCGCCCTGCATAAAGCTGGTTTCGCCGTCAGCTCGGTGCGTGCGTGGGAATTGGAACAGCTCAACCACCCATTGATTGCTGAGGTTCTCGAATATAAGAAGCTTTCGCGTCTGGCCAGCACCCACGGTGATGCGTGGCTGGACCAGTGGGTGAAAAATGGGCGGTTCCATCCGCATTATGTTCTGGGAACTGTTACTTCGGGACGTTGGGCCGCTTCCGGTGGCGGGGCGTTGCAACTGCCCCATTCCATCCGCCAAGTTGTGCGTACCCGCGAAGGTTCCACTTTCGTGGTGGCCGATGGACGGCAGCTTGAACCGCGTATCCTGGCCGCCATCTCCAATGACCAGCAGCTGCAAAAGGCGGGCCAGCAAGATGACCTGTACCAGTGGCTGCTGGATGCCAAGCTCGTAGCGACCCGTAATGATGCAAAGCTGGGGATGCTATCGGTGATTTATGGCGGCGGGGGCGGTGCCAGTGGCGCCGTAGGCGCGGCGCTCACCCGCAGTTTTCCCACCGCAATGCGTTTCGTGGAGCAGGCCGCTGCTACCGGACAACAGGGCGGGGGCGTGCGCAGCTTCCTGGGCCGCGGCTGCCCGCCAGCCGATGAGCAGTGGCTGGCGGGGCAGAAAGCTACCAGCGATGAAGCCTCGCAGCGTGCTGCTGACAGTGCGGCCAGGGCCCGTGGCCGGTTCACCAGGAACTTCGTAGTTCAAGCGACTGCAGCAGAGTGGGCGCTGGTATGGATGGGCCACGCGCGGCATCTGATCCACCAAGCCGGGTGGAGCCGCATCTGCAAGCAGGTGTTCTTTGTCCATGACGAGATTGTTTTCGAATGCCCTACCGAACTTGCCCCGCAGTTGCAGGAAGTGATCCGGCACGCGGCCATGCTCGCCGGGCGCACCCTCTTTGGACAGGATTCTCCGCGCTTCCCGGTCAGCGTGGCCATTAGCGACAACTATGCAGAGGCCAAATAAGCGATATCAGGCCATGCGCAGTTCGCGCCGGCTGCTCCACGGCCGGGTCCAACCCAGCTCGTTGAACAAACGCTCCAGCACGATGGCGGTGAAACCCCAGATGATCCGGTCTTCGAATTCAAAGGCAGGGGATTTGAACTTCTGGTTCGACCGGTGCACCACAGCGGTCAGCCGATTTTTCGGGTCCAGCAGGTGGGCTACCGGGGCGCGGAACACCCCGGCGCTTTCGGCAGGGTCTGCCGGATACACTTCGGATTCGGTGTGCCACCAGCCCAGCACCGGGGTGACCAGGAAGTTCGAGACCGGCAATTCGGTTTCGCCTAGGTTGCCCAAGACCTCGATACCCGAGGTCTGGACCCCGGTTTCCTCCCACGCTTCGCGCAAGGCCGCATCCGCGACGCTGGAATCTTCTTGGTCGATTCCCCCGCCGGGGAAGGCAACCTGTCCGGCGTGCTTGCGCAGCGTGGCGGCGCGTTCCACGAACAACAGGTCCAGGTCTTCAACCCCTGAGTCCGGTTGCAACATTCTCTGCCCGGCACCGCCGAAGAGGATCAGCACCGCGGCACGCCGTGCGGCGCTGAGCTCCATCTGGCTCATAACCCATTCATTGGGCAGCTTCTGGCTGGCCCCCACCTGCGATTCATGGCGGGCAATGACTTTTTCCAATTCCAAGCGTGCGCTCATGCGTCTAGTCCATATCCTTCGGCTCGCAGCTCGCGGCGGGTGGCACCGGCGATCATTTTCGCCAGCAGTTCCTCCCGCCCTGGTGCGAGCTCATACTTGAGCAACGCTTTGGCCTTGGCTGGTATTTCCTCGCCGATGCCGTAAGACGGGCAGAGCTTGGCAATCACGCAGGCCCCGCAGGCTGGTTTGCGCGAGTGGCATACGCGCCGTCCATGGAATACCACCCGGTGGCTGAGCATCGTCCAGTCGCGCTTTTCAAAAAGTTCGCCCACCGCGAGCTCGACCTTGACCGGATCGGTTTCATCGGTCCATCCGAAGCGATTGGCCAGACGCCCGAAGTGCGTATCAACGGTGATCCCCGGAACCCCAAAGGCATTGCCCAGAACCACATTGGCGGTCTTGCGCCCTACCCCGGGAAGTTTCACCAGCTCTTCGAGCTTGTTGGGCACCTGCCCGTCGAAGCGGTCAACCAGGGCGGCGGAAAGCCCGAGCAGGGACTCGGTTTTGGCGCGGAAGAAACCGGTTGGGCGGATCAGCTCTTCTAGTTCGCTGCGCTCAGCCTGGCTCATGGCCAGGGCATCAGGGAAGCGGGCGAAAAGCGCTGGGGTGATGGCGTTGACCCGCACATCGGTAGTCTGCGCAGAGAGCACGGTAGCCACCAGCAGTTCAAATGGATTCCCAAAGTCCAGTTCGGGCACCGCGTAGGGATAGGTCTGGGCCAATTCCCGGTTGATTTTGCGTGCTCGGCGCTTCAGTCCCAGTTCAGTTTCGTTTTTCAATTTCTTCGCCACGCAATAGATCGTGTCATGAGGTCGCGAACTTTTCACCCATGGACACCATTCGCGCGTGCAGTTCATCGCACCCCGTTGACCGCTTGGCGCACAATTTGCCCCATTTCCCCTTTCATCGTGACACAAACCACGTTGGCACCCGGCACAGGATGTAACTTTGATCACAGAGAAACTATTTGCCGTCATGCGGAAGGACGCGAACACAGTGAGTGATTCGAAAACCCTGGACAACCTGTCGACCGAAACCCGTTCATTTGCTCCAAGCAAGAACTTCAGCGACCAAGCCATCGCCACCCAGGCTCGCTACGACGCGGCCAATGCCGATCGCTTGGGCTACTGGGCGGACCAAGCACGCCAGGTACTGACTTGGGACACCGACTTCACCGAAACCTTGGACTGGTCGCAAGCACCGGTAGCCAAGTGGTTTGTCGGCGGAAAGCTCAACGCGGCTTACAACGCGCTGGACCGCCACGTGGAAAATGGCCTGGGCGACCGGGTTGCCATCTACTTCGAGGGCGAGCCGGGCGATACCCGCACCTACACCTATGCGCAGCTGACCGAAGAGGTCAAGAAGGCCGCCAACGCTTTCGAGTCCCTGGGCGTAGCCAAGGGCGACCGCGTGGCTGTCTACCTGCCGATGATCCCCGAGGCGGTCATTACCATGCTGGCCTGCGCCCGCATCGGCGCCATCCACTCGGTAGTCTTCGGCGGCTTCTCCGCCGACGCACTGCGCAGCCGCATCGATGACGCGGATGCCAAGCTCGTGGTCACCGCCGATGGCACCTGGCGCCGTGGCAAACCATCGCCGCTGAAGCCAGCGGTCGACGAGGCCCTGTCCGCACCGGGACACACCGTGCAGAACGTGCTGGTGGTCAAGCGCAATGGCGAACCAACCGAATTCGGATCGCTCGATAAGTGGTGGGATGACGTGGTGGGCGCGGCCTCCACCGAGCACACCGCAGTCGCCCACGACTCCGAGCACCCGTTGTTCGTGCTCTACACCTCGGGCACCACCGGCAAGCCAAAGGGCATCGTGCACACCACCGGCGGCTTCCTGACCCAGGGCGCAGTCACCCACCGCGACACCTTCGACCTGCACCCGGAAACCGATGTCTTCTGGTGCACCGCGGACATCGGCTGGGTCACCGGCCACTCCTATGTCACCTACGCCCCGCTGATCAACGGCGCTACCCAGGTGATCTATGAAGGCACCCCGGACACCCCGCACCAGGGCCGCTGGTGGGAACTGGTGGAGAAGTACGGCGTGACCATCTTGTACACCGCACCCACCGCGATCCGCACCTTCATGAAGTGGGGACGGGAGATCCCGGATGGCTATGACCTCTCCTCGCTGCGCGTGCTCGGCTCGGTAGGCGAACCGATCAACCCTGAAGCGTGGATGTGGTACCGCGATGTCATCGGCACCAACAACGGCAAGAACGGCGAACGCAAGGAACACCCGACCCCGATCGTGGACACCTGGTGGCAGACCGAAACCGGCGCGCACATGATCGCACCGCTTCCAGGAGTCACCGCCACCAAGCCGGGTTCGGCCCAGGTAGCAGTTCCGGGCATCGCCATCGACGTGGTGGATGAAGCCGGCGAGTCCGTGGCCAACGGCCAAGGCGGCTTCCTGGTCATCCGCGAGCCATGGCCAGCAATGCTGCGTGGCATCTGGGGCGACATGGACCGCTACAAGGAGACTTACTGGTCCCGCTACGAAAACATGTACTTCGCTGGCGACGGCGCCAAGAAGGATGCTGACGGCGACATCTGGCTGCTGGGCCGCGTGGATGACGTGATGAACGTATCCGGGCACCGCCTGTCCACCACCGAAATCGAATCCTCGCTGGTAGCCCACCCGTACGTGGCGGAAGCCGCAGTGGTTGGTGCCAAGGACGACACGACCGGCGAAGCCGTCGTAGCGTTCGTGATCCTGCAGACCGAGCCAGCCGAGGGCGAAGACGTTGTGGCTACCCTGCGCAACCACGTAGGCAAGGATATTGGCCCTATCGCCAAGCCGAAGCACGTGCTGGTGGTCCCAGAGCTGCCTAAGACCCGTTCGGGCAAGATCATGCGCCGCCTACTCAAGGATGTGGCTGAAGGCCGCGAGGTCGGCGATGCCACCACGCTCTCGGACTCGACGGTGATGAGCCAGATCGCGCAGTCCATGGGCAAGTAGCCACAATACGCACTGACACCGCAAGCCGCCGTCCTTTCACTACTTTGCAAGTGATAGGACGGCGGCTTGGTTGTATTACAGGCGCGGGGAAATTGACCGGGATTGGGCTGGTTGTGTAATAGATTTGAGTCCATGACTGAGAATGCATCGCACACCATCTTGTTGCTCAATGGCCCCAACCTGAATCTGCTGGGCACCCGCGAGCCGGAGATCTACGGCCACGACACGCTGGCCGATGTAGAACAGCTCTGCCGCGAAACCGCAGCTTCGCTGGGCTTTGAATTGCGTGCCGTGCAGTCCAACCACGAGGGCGTGCTGATTGATGCGATTCATGAGGCCCGCACTACCGCGGCTGGAATCGTCATGAACCCGGGGGCCTTCACCCACACCTCGGTGGCTCTGGCCGATGCGATCAGCGGGGTTCAGCTGCCCACCATCGAGGTGCACATTTCCAATGTGCACCAGCGCGAGGCCTTCCGCCACCATTCCTTCATCTCACCGGTTGCCAGCTCGATTATTGTCGGTGCGGGCGTAAACGGCTACAAGCTGGCAGTCCAGCAGCTGGCCCATTTGCTGGGCCGGTAGTCCCACGCCCTTAGCCGGAGATGCAGTCCCCGGTCTTGATGCTGGAGCGTCGATCTGCGCCGATTTCCAGGGCCTTTTCGATTTCTTCCAGGCTCAGCGCGAAGCCCACCTCGTCGTCGCTGCGCGACTTGGCGAAGATCATTCCCACGGCGTCGCCTGAATCATCAAGCAGCGGCCCGCCGGAATTGCCCTGGGCAACTTCTGCGGTGAGCTGGTACACGGAGATCCGTGAAGGATCGTCACCATAGATATCGGCAATGGAGACAAAGGCGCGGGAAGCAACCATGGCCCCACGGATCTGTTGCGGGCCGCCAGCAGGGTGCCCGACAAATGTTGCTGCGTCTCCACGCATGAGCTCTTCGTCAGCCAGCGGGATCGGTTCGCTTTGCAGTCCTTCGACATAAAGCAGCGCGATGTCGGCCTGCGGATCGAAGTAAACAACTTTTCCGCGGTGAACTTCGTCACCGCCAACCTCCACGGTAGCGGCGCTCAATCCGGCAACCACATGTGCATTGGTCATGACCAGCTCGTGGTCCACAACGAAGCCAGAACCGGTGAGGTTCACACCGCATTGCACCGCGGTGCCCGAGACCTTGGCAGCCGATTGTGCTGCTGCCAGCTGCAGGTCGGTGGCGGCCCATTCCGTATTCTCCGGGGCTTGGACAGGAGGCGCGAAAGGCTCCAGGAATGCGGGAAGCGTTTCGGCGATGACCTTGGAGCGAGCCGTGGAAATTGCGGCATCGACAAACTCCGGTGTCAGACCACGAATTGAGTCGATCATCTTTGACTTGCTGATCTCCAGCGAGAGCCTTGGAATACCCATGCTGGAAGTGGAAAAGGCCAAGCCACCGATGATTGTGGCGGTAATGAACACCGAAAGCACGCCGCCGGCCAACCGGTCCGCGGCGCGCAGGAAATCGACGTTCATCCAGTGCCTGATCCGGGTGGCGATCACCCGTCCCAACGCTTGGCCGAGAATGATCAGCACCGAGGCTGTGGCGACCATCAGGCCCACACGCCACCAGGGGTTCGTGGCGAAGGTGGAGACCAGCGGGATGGCAAAGAACGCGGCGACACCGCCAACGATCAAGCCGAGCATGTCGCCGATGGTCAGCAGGAAGCCTCGACGCACTCCAATGATGAAAAACATCAGCAAAACAGCGCAGATGACTACGTCGAGCCAGCTGAAAATTCCGAGCACCAAGACCCCAGTTCATTCATAAAGTTCGTATAAACCCAAGGTACCCTTAGAAGCTGATGGATTTCTGCGAGCAGATTCGCGAGTTTTGGCCGAATGTGCGTGATTTTCAACATTTTCTTGGTTAAACCACGTGTGGAAACTGTCACATTGTTACCGAATACGGCACAATGAAGTAAGCGCCTACTACTGTTGACAGGAGTTTTAATGGATATCGAGGTACTGCGTCGCGCGCCACTGTTTGCGTCGCTTGGTGATGAAGTTTTCGCCGCGCTAACCGAAGAATTGACCGAGGTTGATCTGTCCCGCGGTGCGTCGGTGTTCCGTGAAGGCGATCAGGGTGACCGTTTGTACTTCATCGTTTCTGGCAAGATCAAGCTGGGTCGCACCTCTTCGGATGGCCGAGAAAACCTGATTGCTGTTCTTGGCCCAGGCGAACTGTTTGGCGAGATGGCACTGTTCGATCCACACCCACGTAACGCAACTGCTACTGCCGTGTCTGAAACCCGTTTGGCGGGTCTGAGCCACGACAACATGCGCAAGGCTATCTTGAACTCCCCTGAGGTCTCGATCCAGCTGTTGCAGGCTCTGGCTGCACGTCTGCGTCGAACCAACGAGTCCTTGGCCGACTTGGTTTTCTCCGACGTTCCTGGCCGTGTTGCCAAGGCACTGTTGGATCTGGCTGACCGCTTCGGCCGCCCGGCTACCGATGGCATCCTGGTTGCTCACGAGCTGACCCAGGAAGAATTGGCTCAGCTGGTTGGTGCTTCCCGCGAAACCGTGAACAAGGCCCTGGCCGAGTTCGTGCAGCGCGGTTGGCTGCGTCTGGAAGCACGCGCCGTCGTGATTCTGGACATCCAGCGTTTGCGCCAGCGCTCGCGCTAAATCGAAGTTATTCAACTCAGGCCGAAAATCCTCGCGGATTTTCGGCCTGAGTCGTTTAAGCGTGCTCGCAGTTCGAGCTTCAGTGCCCGGCAGAGGCCTGCCATGGACGAGTGGATTCAGCGCTGATGGAGCCTAGGACTTCCAAATAGTAGATGCCATCACGCACCAGCAGGTCCGGATGCTTCAGGTTCAAGGAGCGGGCTCGTGAAAGATAGGCGACCACTCCGTTGGCTTCCGCCATGGCTTCCAAGATCATTTCCACCGCCGGGTAGGTGATCTCCGAGAGAATCAGGTTCACGGTATTGGGCTGTCCCACGATATCGCCCAGCTCGCTGGTATTGCGCTTGGCCAGCACTTCACCAGCAGAAAGCCAACGCCCCCATTTACCCTTGCCGCGCAGCAAGGTTGCCTCTTGGCGGTTGGGCACAGTAGCGGTGAAGTACCAGGTGTCGAAGCGGCGCAGGGCGAAGTTCGGGTTCAGCCAGTGCGATACCGGGCGCAAGAGGTCGGTGCGCAAGCCAAGCCCGCGCCGACGCAGGAATTCGTCGAATCCAAGATCCTGTCCAGCGATCGACTCGCGGGCGGTCATCCAGTCATCGGCGTCGGTCATTTCGACCACGGACTGCTCGTCGGTTCCCGCAAGCAGGATTCCGGTCTCTTCGAAGAGCTCGCGGATGGCGCACACGATATAGGACTGGACCAGCTGCTGGTCCAGCATGTCCATGCGCTTGGACCATTGGGACAGGCTCGGGCCGAACCATTGGTAGTTCGCCCAGTCGCTAGCCTCACGGCTACCGCCAGGAAAGGCTACGTTGCCCATAGGCGATCCGCCAGGGCGATAGGTCAAGTAAGTCTCCACGCCGTGAGAAGAGTCCCGCACAAGGCAAACAGCCGACGCGCGCCGCGGGGTACGCGGAGTGCGTGAGCCAAAAGAGAACCAGTTCTCGGCGGTAGCAATTTGATGTGGCGGCAAATCAAAGAGCCGGCGCACCATACCGCTGCGCGGCCCCGACCGGAAGGCCCGTCGGGGCCGCGCAGCAGGAAACTGGCTTGAATTACTCAAATTCGGCGATGACCTCGACCTCGACCGGAGCATTCAGTGGCAGAACGGCAACGCCGACTGCTGATCGCGCGTGCAGGCCTGCGTCGCCGAGGACTTCACCGAAGAATTCCGATGCCCCGTTGATCACTCCTGGCTGTCCGGTGAACTCCGGTGCAGATGACACGAAACCGACAACCTTCACGATGCGCTTAATGCGATCTAGGTCACCAATTTCAGCCTTGATGGCGGCCAGCGCGTTCAGCGCTGCGGTCTGTGCCTGGGCCTTGGCTTCTCCAGCCGAAACCTCTGCGCCAACCTTTCCAACCGCTGTGAGTTCACCATTAATCAACGGTAGCTGGCCGGAGGTGTAGACGTAGTTGCCGGTGGTGATGGCAGGCAGGTAGGCAGCTACCGGCTTGGCTACGGCTGGCAAGGCATGACCGAGCTCGGCAAGACGAGCTTCGACACGCGAAGAAGTAGCTTCTTGCATGGGATTTCTCCTTTAGTGAATGTTGTTTCTAGTTATGCTTTTGGACGCTTCATGTAGGCCACTGGAGACGAGCCGTTAGGGCCTGGAACCACGGTTACCAGCTCCCAACCGTCGTCTCCCCACTGGTCCAGAATCTGCTTCGTAGCGTGAATCAAAAGTGGCAAAGTTGCGTATTCCCATTTAGTCATACTCGATACGTTAGCGCGTCCTTGTAAACTAGTGGGTATGGCAGCCAAGAAGTCCCCCTTTTTTGATACCGCTACCACTCTGGGAAAAGTCGTTGCATTCTTCGGAATCAGCGCCCTGTGTGGTGTGCTCGCAGCAGGCATGCTCGTGCCCATTGCGGCAATCGCTAAAACCGGTTTGACCACCGGTAATAACATTGTCACCGCGCTTCCGAGCTCGTTTGAAAAGCTCCCGATCCCGGAGCCTTCCAAGATCCTGGATGCCGATGGTAAAACCATCGCGACTTTCTACCAGCAAAACCGCCAGCCTGTGAAGCTAGATGACATCTCGCCAAACATGCGCAAGGCGATCATCTCGGTGGAAGACGAGCGTTTCTACGAGCACAGCGGCATCGATCCTAAGGGCATCGCCCGTGCTGTCGTCAGCAACCTCACCTCCTCAAGCCGCTCCGGCGCGTCCACCTTGACCCAGCAGTACGTCAATAACTTGCTGGTGAACAACCAGATCCTTACCGGTGCCGATGAGACCACCGTGTCGGGCAACAAGGACTACGCCGACAAGATCCGCGAATTGAAGTACGCGGTAGCGATCGAGAAGGAAATGTCCAAGGACGAGATCCTGGAAGGCTACCTGAACCTCGTGCTCTTCTCGGGTCGCGAGTACGGCGTGCAGGCTGCCGCCCAGCGCTTCTACTCCATCGACGCCAAGGACCTGAACGTTCAGCAGTCGGCCATGCTCGCGGGCATGGTCCAGCTGCCAAATGTCTACAATCCGCTGAACAACCCTGAACGTTCCATGGATCGCCGCAATAAGGTGCTGGGCAACATGTACCGCGCCGGTGCGATCACCAAGAAGGAATACGACAAGGCCGTCAAGTCCGATCTGGAATTGAAGCCGAGCTCTTCCCCATCGGGCTGCACGGCGGCTGACGAAAACGCCTACTTCTGCGATTACGTCACCAACCTCATCCTCACCGATGACGCCTATGGCAAGACCAAGGAAGACCGCGAGAACCTGCTGTACCGCGGTGGCTTGGAGATCAAGACCACGCTGAACAGCAAGCTGAACAAGAAGGCCGCCAAGGACGCAGCGAAGGCTATCGATCCAAAGGCAAAGTCGAACTCCGATATCTTCTCCTCGATCGTTTCGGTTGAGCCTGGCACCGGCAAGATCCTGACCATGGCGCAGAACACCACCTACGGCCCGGAAATCAAGAACTCCGGCGAGAACACCTACTACAACTTCGCAGTTGAGCGTTCACTCGGTGGCGCTGGTGGTTTCCAGGGCGGTTCGACGATGAAGCCTTACACCACCCTGGGCTGGCTGAGCGAAGGCAACCGCATGTACGACAAGATCAACGCCAAGAAGCAGCATTTCGATGCTGGCGACAAGTGGAAGGCTTCTTGCATGCCCGGCGGTACGACCGTGACCGCGGACTGGACTCCTACCAACGCTTCGCCTGGCTTCTTCCGCAAGATGACCGTTGATACTGGCTTGTACTGGTCCATTAACACCGCGACCGTCCAGGAAGCCTTCAGGACCGACCTGTGCACCATCGCCGACTACACCAAGAAGCTTGGCCTGCTCGATCACGGCGCCAAGGGCGGTCCAGCACCGATCAGCCCTGCCAACCCTTCGTTCATCCTCGGTTCAGCGGAAATTACTCCACTGTCACAGGCAGCCGCGTTTGCAGCCTTCGCCAATAAGGGCGAGTACTGCGAACCCCGTGCCATCACCAGCGTGACGGACAAGGACGATAACAAGTACAAGGTTCCGGGAGAATCCTGCTCCCAGCAGGTCGACCCAACCTACGTCGCTGACCTGAACGGCACGTTGAAGAAGATCGCTACCAACCGCGTCTCCAAGGGCCGGGTTTCGGGCCCAATCGCAGGCAAGACCGGTACCAACAACTATGCGACTTCAACCTGGTTCGTCGGTTACACCACCGGAATCTCTACCGCTGCTTGGGTAGGCCGACTCGATGGCAAGGCAGCTAAGAAAGAGAACGAGCTGCACGCCGCAATGGTCAACGACAAGAAGGCCCCTTGGATGGTCGACTCCTCGACCTACGCTGCTCCGCTCTGGGTGGACTTCATGGAAGAGGCCGTGCACGAATACGAACGCAACAACTTCGGTTCCGCTCGTCGCCAGCCACCTCCGCCGAAGCCGAAGCCAGAGGAAGACGATTCCAAGTCGGATTCCAACAGCGAGGACAAGGAAGAGAAGAAGGAAGATTCCAAGCCCAAGGAAGAATCCTCCTCCACGCCCGACTCCGATAGCGGCAATCGCGGCAACGGAAATGGCAAGAAGTCCGATGACTAGCTGAACACTTGAAAGGCCGCGTCCAACTTTGGTTGGACGCGGCCTTTCGGTTTAGATTGGCATAGGAGAACTTCACCAGAAGCTGCTTCCAGGTTTCGAAAGGTCAATGGCACATAAGTCATGGTTGAACAGAATAATTTCGCTTCGGCGCTACGTCATGCCGCTGGTACCGCTGCCCTTGCGACCACCGGTGCTTTGGCACTGGGCGGCGCGCTGGTGGGCTACGGCATGCTCGAAACCCAGAAGTTCGGGCTGCGCCACGAGAGCCTGAAGGTCCTGCCGCGCGGATACCGCGACATCAAGGTCCTGCATCTTTCAGACATCCACATGGTGCCGGGGCAAGAAGCCAAAACCAAATGGCTGCGCGGTTTGGCAGATCTGGAACCTGACTTCGTCATCAACACCGGTGACAACCTCAGCCACCGCAAAGGCGTGCCAGCGTTGATCAAGGCACTCGAACCACTGATGGCTTTCCCTGGCGCATTCGTACCCGGCTCGAACTGCTATTACGCACCGAAGCTGAAGAACCCGTTCAGGTACCTGGCTCCTTCCAACGGCACCCCCAAGCCTGCAACAAGGGACCGGCTGCCCTTCGAAGAAATGCACCGCGCCTTTGGCAGCGCTGGCTGGATCAACATGTCCAACCGTGCGCATTCCACGGTGCTCAACGGCTTGCGCCTGGATCTAACCGGCGTCGATGATCCGCACCTGGAACGCGACCACTTCGCAGGCTGGCCGCGCGGCTCTTCTTCCAGCAACGAGGCACCCCATGTGCGCATTGCGCTGACCCACGCACCCTACCAGCGGGTCCTGGACCAGTTCACCGAGGCGAATGCGGATGTCATTTTCGCCGGTCATACCCATGGCGGCCAGGTCTGCATCCCAGGCTACGGCGCCTTGGTCTCCAACTGCGATCTGCCAACATGGCGTGCGCGCGGACTGACCGATTGGGACTACAACGGCAACACTGTCCCGCTGAATGTCTCGGCCGGCCTGGGCACTTCGCGCTTCGCACCGATTCGCTTTGCTTGCCCTCCAGAAGCAGTGCTGGTTACTTTGACGGCCCGCGACTAGAACGCCGCTTTCTATCCTTAATCCCCGATTGAGCACCATGCTGTTGCTCAATCGGGGATTTTTGCATCCATCCCGAAGTACTTCTTTCGCAAAGTGGCGCATTGATTGAATTATCCCAACTACTGCCGGTAGTCTGTAACTCTGTCAACCTTCTGGATGAATACGGGGTACCGTGGCTCAAGCTCAACAGGACGGCTCAAATGATCCGATTCCGCTCTCCGCAACGCTGAAACGACTGGCCCCATTCGTCAAGCCGATCCTCCCCCGGCTCTTTTGCGGTTTCCTCTGCGCACTAGGCGCCGGCATTGTCGCGCTAGCCATCCCCCAGGTCCTCGCCTGGCTGGTGAATGTCGTCCTGCACCGAGATGGCGCTGCCTCCGAAGTATGGCTTTCAGTTGGCATCGTTGCGGCCTTGGGCTTGGTCGAAGCCTTGCTGATCTTCTTGCGCCGCCAGTTCGTGCTGAACCCGGCAGCAGGCCTTGAAGCGCAGATGCGCATCCGCTTCTATAAGCACCTGCAGCGTCTGCCCGTGGCATTCCATGAACGCTGGGGTTCC
Organism: Glutamicibacter sp. MCAF14; assembly: GCF_052114325.1. Classification (NCBI taxonomy): domain Bacteria; kingdom Bacillati; phylum Actinomycetota; class Actinomycetes; order Micrococcales; family Micrococcaceae; genus Glutamicibacter; species Glutamicibacter sp. MCAF14. Next base: position 73,645 of record NZ_JBFREO010000002.1, on the reverse strand, counting down.
GGACAGCTGCTCTCGCGTTCCATGTCGGATTTGAGCCTCTTACGCCGCTGGCTCGCATTCGGGGCCATGATGCTGGTGGTGGAAACCGTCACTGTCATCACCGGCCTGGTATTGATGTTCACCCATTCGTGGATCCTGGGCCTGCTCTACCTGCTGGGGTCCATCCCGATTTCCATCAAGGCCTACCGCTTCCGCAATGACTACCGGGCCGCCAGCCGCCGCAGCCAAGACCAAGCCGGTGACCTGGCCACCGCAGTCGAGGAATCAGTGCACGGTATCCGCGTCATCAAGGCCTTCGGCCGTGGACCGCACGTCTACGAAGGCTTCAGTGCCCAAGCCAAGACCCTGCAGGAAACAGAAATCACCAAGGCCAAGACCCTGGCCAGCTTCCTGCTGACCGTCGTGGCCATCCCCGAAACCATCTTGGGCATCGGATTATTCATCGGCATCACCCAGGTAGCATACGGCTCGCTGAGCGTCGGCTCGCTGGTGGCCTACTTCGCCATCGCGGCGGTGATCGCCGGCCCTGTCGAGGGCATGGGCATGTTGCTGGGCATGACATTGAGTACCAAGACCGCGCTGGACCGCCACTTCGAAGTCATGGACTCCATCAACGACATCGATTCCCCCGCCCAGCCGCGCACCCCTGCACAACGTGATGGCAGCGTCACCTTGGACCATGTGCGATTCGCTTTCCCCGACACCGCCGGAACCCACCGCCCGATCCTTGCGGATATCAATCTCCAGATCCGCCCCGGGGAAACCATGGCTCTGGTGGGCATCACCGGTTCAGGCAAGTCCACCTTGCTGAACCTGATTCCGCGCCTGCATGAAGCAACAGCCGGCCAGGTGCTCGTCCACGGACAGGACGTCAAGCACTGGGATCTGCAGGAACTGCGTTCCGAGGTCGCCGTGGCCTTCGAAGACACCACGCTGTTCTCCACCACCATCCGCGGCAACGTCTTGCTCGGCGCCCCGGGGAACCTCGATGAACGCCAGCGCGAAGCGCTGCTGGCCGAAGCCCTGGACGTAGCCCAAGCCCAATTCGCCTACTCCCTGCCTGAAGGGGTGGATACGCTGATCGGCGAGGAAGGCCTGTCGCTCTCCGGCGGGCAGCGCCAGCGCATCGCATTGGCCCGCGCCATCGCGGCACGTCCCAACGTGCTGGTGCTCGACGACCCGCTCTCGGCCCTGGATGTGCGCACCGAGGAACTGGTCACCGAAAGGCTGCGTGAAGTCCTGGCCGGGACCACCACCTTGATCGTGGCGCATCGTCCCTCGACCGTGATGCTCGCTGACCGCGTGGCGCTGCTGCGCGATGGGCGCATCGATGCGGTGGGCAGCCACACGCACCTGCTGAGCACCAATGAGCACTACCGATTCGTCATTGCCAGCCTGGATGACGAAGAACAGCCAGCCACCGCGGAGGTCTCCCGATGAGCAAGCCCCTAGGCGTCGCCAATGAAGACGCCATCAAGCTCTCTGCTGCTGAACGAAAGGTCGTGCGGCGCCGTTCCTTCAAGCTGTTGGCCGCCCTGGCAGTTCCGCAGAAGAAGCTGTTCATCCTGACCGTCGTGCTGGTGCTGTTCTCCAACGCGGCTCGCGTGCTGCTTCCGGTGCTGATCGCCTTTGCCATCGACTGGACGTTGCCGCAGGTGCGCGAGGGAAATTGGAGCGCGCTGGGCTGGACCGGCGCCGGATACATCGTGTGCGCCATCCTCAGCGGCTTGCTGCTCTCCTGGTACATCACCAGTGCGGCAAAGATTTCCCAAGCCATGCTCTTGGATCTGCGCGAGCAGGTCTTCCGCCACACCCAGCGGCTGAGCTTGGAATTCCATGAGAGCTACACCTCCGGGCGGATCATCTCAAGGCAGACTTCGGATCTTGAAACCCTGCGCGAGCTGCTGGATCAAGGCGTCTCGGAGCTGGCTTCTTCCTGCGTGTTCGTGATCTTCACCCTGATCACGATTTTCTTCCTGGATTGGCGCAGCGGCCTCTTGCTGTGCCTGGCCGCCATCCCGGTGATCATCCTCTTCGTCTGGTACCAGCGCCGTTCCGAGGTGCTCTACCGTGAATCGCGCGTCGTCTCGGCCAAGGTCATCTCCACTTTCGTGGAAACCATGACCGGCATCCGTGCGGTCAAGGCCTTCCGCCGCGAAACTGCCAATGATGAGAACTACTCGGAGATCGCAGAAAAATACCGGGTGAACTCGGTACGCTCCTTCAACCTCTTCGGTGTCCTGCAGCCAGGGCTGGTGTTGATCGGCAACCTGAGCGTGGCCGCGCTGCTGGCCTACGGCGGATTCCGCATCATCGACGGAACCATGCAGGTCGGTGCCATGGTGGCCATCCTTTTGGCCTCCAAGCGCCTGTTCCAGCCAGTCGAGCAGATCGCCATGTTCTACTCTTCGCTGCAGTCTGCCACCGCCGCCTTGGAGAAGGTCTCCGGGCTGTTGGAAGAAGAACCAACGGTGCGCGAACCTGCCGCGCCACGCACCATCGGCAAGGTAGCTGGTGAATTGGTGTTCAAGGACGCGGTCTTCGGCTACGGTGATGGCCCGGTGATCATGGAGCAATTCGACCTGCAGATCCCGGCCGGGCAGACGGTGGCCGTCGTCGGGCAGACCGGCGCCGGCAAATCCACGCTGGCCAAGCTCATTGCCCGCTTCTACGACCTGCGTTCTGGGACCTTGGAACTGGATTCGGTGCCGATCAACGAGCTGTCCAATAAGGAACTGCGCAGGCACGTGGTGATGGTAACCCAGGAGGCGTTTCTCTTCTCCGGCTCGGTAGCGGAGAACATCGCCCTGGGCCGTCCGGGTGCCTCGCTGGAAGATATCCAGAGCGCTGCCCGCGCGGTGGGCGCCCACGAGTTCATCATGGATCTTCCCGAGGGCTACGACACAGATGTGAACAAGCGCGGCGGACGCGTCTCGGCCGGGCAGCGGCAGTTGATTTCCTTTGCCCGCGCTTTCTTGGCAGACCCGGCGGTACTGATCCTGGATGAGGCCACCAGCTCGCTGGATATCCCATCCGAGCGCGCGGTGCAGCGCGGACTGCAAACTTTGCTAGGAAACCGCACCGCACTGATCATCGCCCACCGCCTGTCCACCGTGCAGATCGCGGACCGCGTCCTGGTGGTCCATGACGGCAAGATCACCGAAGATGGCACCCCGGCGCAGCTGATTGCCGATGAAGGCCGCTTCGCGGCCCTGCACAAGGCGTGGAAGGACTCGCTGGTCTAAACCCGCCTAAGACAGCACAATGCCCTGCGCAGATCATCTCGATCTGCGCAGGGCATTGTCGTACTTGGTGCTTCGGCAGCCGATTAGGCCGTGAATGCCGATCCGGTCAGACGCTCGAAAGCTTCAATGTAGCGGGCTCGGGTCTTCTCGATAATCTCAGCTGGCAGCTGCGGTGGTTCTTCACCGGAGTTCTTATCCCAGCCCGATTCAGCCGACGTCAGCCAATCGCGTACGAACTGCTTGTCGAAGCTGGCCTGCGCCTGGCCTGGCTTGTAGGACTGCGCATCCCAGAAACGCGAGGAATCCGGGGTCAGGACCTCATCGCCCAGGGTGATTTCGCCGGTTGCCGGGTCGGCACCGAACTCCACCTTGGTATCGGCCAGGATGATCCCGCGCGTCCGGGCAATCTTCTCGGCCTGCTCGTACAGGGCCACGGTCTTCTCGCGCAGTGCCTCGGACACTTCGGTTCCAACGCGTTCCACGGTCTGGGCGAAGGAGATGTTCTCATCGTGCTCCCCCACCTCGGCCTTGGCCGATGGGGTGAACAATGCTGGGCTCAGGCGCGAGCCGTCCACCAGGCCTTCAGGCAAAGGCAGCTCGCACACGGTCTGCGAAACGTTGTACTCGGCCAGTCCCGAACCGGTCAGGTAGCCGCGGGCGATGCACTCGATCGGGTACATGTCCAGCTTCTTGCACACCATCGCGCGTCCAGCCACCGCGGCAGGAACCTCGGTGGAGATCACGTGGTTGGCGAAATCGCCCAGCTGCTCGAACCACCACAGGCTCAGCTGGGTCAAGACCTTGCCCTTGTCCGGGATCTCGCTGGAGAGCACGAAGTCATAAGCGCTGATGCGGTCGGAGGCCACGACCAGGACACGGTCGGTGTCGTCGAAAGCCACTCCTGCAGGTACGTACAGGTCGCGCACCTTGCCCGAGTAGAAATGGTCCCAACCTTCTAGGTCGAGCACTTCGGTCTGGAATCCTGCCATGAGTTCTGTAGTCCTCTACTTGCTTTCGTTGGCGATGATGATTTCGCCGCGTTGGGCCTTGAGCGCAATGTCGGTGCGTGACTGGGCGCCATCCCAGCTGATCTGTCCAACGCCTGCGTAAGCTGCGGCGCGGGCTGCGGCGAGGTCATCGCCCAGGCCTACCACGGCCAGTACGCGGCCGCCGGAAACAATGATGTTCCCGTCAGCATCGCTGGAAGTGCCGGCATGCATCACATGCACGCCATCCAGGGCGTTAGCTGCCTCCAGGCCGGAGATCACCGCACCCTTGACCGGGGTATCGGGGTAGTTCGCCGCGGCGATGACTACATCGACCGCGGTCTGCTCGGACCAGGTCAGCTGTTCGGCATCGTCGAGCTGGCCCTTGGCTGCTGCCAGCAGGATGCCGCCCAATGGGGTCTTCAGCCGGGCAAGGACAGCCTGGGTTTCCGGATCGCCGAAGCGGGCGTTAAATTCAATGACGCGGATACCGCGCTTGGTGATGGCCAAGCCGCAGTACAGCACACCGGTGAATGGGGTGCCGCGCTTTTCCATTTCGCGCAGTGTCGGGTAGGCGACGCGGTCCATGACTTCGTCCACAAAGGTTTCAGGCAACCATTCCAGCGGCGAGTAGGCACCCATGCCACCGGTGTTCGGGCCTTCATCATTATCGAAGATGCGCTTGAAGTCCTGGGCTGGGGCCAGCGGAACAGCATGCTTGCCATCGCAGATGACGAACAGGGAAACTTCCGGGCCGTCAAGGAATTCTTCGATGACTACGGTGCCACCGGCATCGAAGCAGGCTTGGGCGTGCTCCAGCGCTTCGTCGCGGTCGGTGGTGACCACGACGCCCTTGCCTGCGGCCAGGCCGTCGTCCTTGACGACGTATGGCGCGCCGAAGTCATCCAGCGCGCTGGCTGCTTCTTCGCGGTTGGTGGCCACGTGGGCCATGGCGGTTGGAACTTCAGCGGCAGCCATCACGTTCTTGGCGAAAGCCTTGGAGGCTTCGAGCTGCGCGGCAGCTTCGGTTGGGCCGAAGACCGGGATCTGCGCGGCGATCAGCGCGTCGGCAACGCCGGAAGCCAGCGGGGCTTCTGGGCCGACAACTACCAGATCGCTGCCCAGTTCTTGGGCCAGTGCGACGACGGCTGCAGGGTCCTGCGCGTCGATCGCGTGGGTGGTGACGTCCTGTGCGATACCGGCGTTGCCGGGGGCGCAATGAACTTCGTTGACGTAGGGGTCTGCACTCAGTGCACGGACAATTGCATGCTCACGGCCGCCTGGGCCAATAACCAGTACCTTCACCCGCCCGAGTTTACCGGAGATCCAGCGGGCCAACTGCGTCTATGACGCACTGGCACCGCCCAGATTCCCATGCCGCCAGGCCCGGTGCCCGGCACCTGCCCGATCCTGGATGCGATGCCTGGGCGCACTGGGCGAACGCAGGCAAGTCAGCTCTTGGCCACCGCGGATGCAAGCGCGTGCCGGCGTCGTCCTGTTCTAGAGTTGGCATGGGCGAATTTGTTGTTCTGCCAGATCCACAGAGGATGCCCAGCAGATACAAATATGACGTTTCTCCGTCATCGAGAGAAAGTGGAATTGAACCATGGCAATCAAGCGGCGTATCGATGAAACCGCTGGCCGGGCAGCCCTGCGCGAATGGGCGCAAACCGCGCAGGGACAAGGAAAAACAGCACGTCCGGTGCTGGCCGCTGCAGTGCGCTTTTCGCTGGAGGAACTCGCCTCTCGCGCCGAAGGCAACTCGGTGGAAGTCCGCATACCGCCCTTTGGTGTGACTCAGTGCATAGCGGGGCCCCGCCATACCCGCGGAACACCGCCGAATGTAGTCGAAATGCCTGCTGGGCTCTGGCTTTCCTTGGCTACTGGCCGGATTAGTTGGGGTGAGGCCTTGCAAACTGGGCAATTGCACGCTTCTGGACTTAGGGCAGACTTGTCAGCGCATCTACCACTTATTGAGTACCCTTAAGGGTATGGAGCAACACCCCGCTACACCGTCTTCTGCCGATCAGAGTGTCGAAGTGCAAATTCACTCGTCGCCGAAGTTCTGGCCGTTCATCTTGACCTTCGCGGTCGTTGGCGCACTGGTAGGTCTGGTCATCGGCCTGCTTGGCGAACCTTCGCAGGATTACACCCGCACCGCAGCGTCCGGATTCTTTGCAATATTCGGTGCAGGTTTGGGCGTTGGCATCGGCGCATTGGCATACGTGATTGTTGATCGCGTGACTTCACGCAAAACCACCAAGCATCTGGCAGTTCCTCTGGCCGAGGACACTGACTCCAGCGGACTACAAGGCTAGGCAGCTTTTCTCCTGAATTAGAAGAGCAGGCGGCCGCGCACCTGGCCGCCACCCACCACATTCTTGGTCGGTGTCGACCAACTGGAACATGAGAGAATAACCAACATGGCGCGTGGCGATGGATTCCTAAATCACGATCTGCTTCCGAACGAAAAAGGCCCGCAGGATGAATGCGGCGTTTTTGGCGTTTGGGCTCCTGGCGAAGAGGTCGCAAAACTAACCTATTACGGCCTGTATTCCTTGCAGCACCGCGGACAGGAGTCCGCGGGCATTGCTACGAGCGATGGTGCGCGTATCAACGTCTACAAGGACATGGGCCTGGTCTCCCAGGTATTCGACGAGAATACGCTGAATTCCATGACCGGCCAGCTGGCCATCGGCCATTGCCGCTACTCCACTACCGGTGCCAGCCACTGGGCCAATGCGCAGCCAACCCTGGGTCCTACCCAGACCGGCACCGTGGCTCTGGCCCATAACGGCAACCTGACCAACTCCGCTGATCTGGCCGACATGGTCGCTGCCAAGCAGCAGGCCGAAGGCGGCAAGGTCCGCGGAGAAATCGCCCAGGGCAACACCACCGACACCGCTTTGGTCACCGCCTTGCTGGCTGGTTCCGAAGGCCAGACGCTGGAAGAAACCGCACTGGAACTGCTGCCGAAGATCGAGGGCGCGTTCTGCTTCGTCTTCATGAATGAAGACACCCTCTATGCAGCGCGCGACCCGCACGGCGTGCGCCCGCTGGTCTTGGGACGCTTGAACCGCGGCTGGGTTGTAGCCTCCGAGCAGCCCGCGCTGGCTACCGTCGGTGCCTCGTTCATCCGCGAAATCGAACCAGGCGAAATGATCGCCATCGATGAGAACGGCGTGCGCTCCACCCGCTTCGCCGAAGCCACCCCCAAGGGCTGCGTATTCGAATACGTCTACCTGGCGCGCCCCGATGCCGCTATTGCCGGCCGCTCGGTCTACGAATCCCGCGTGGAGATGGGCCGCCAGCTGGCCCGCGAGAACAGCGCGCATGCAGATATCGTGATCCCGGTTCCGGAATCAGGTACCCCGGCAGCCATCGGCTACGCCGAGGAATCGGGCATTCCGTTCACCCACGGCTTCGTGAAGAACGCCTATGTGGGCCGTACCTTCATCCAGCCATCGCAGACCCTGCGCCAGCTGGGCATCAAGCTCAAGCTCAACGCCCTGGAAACCGTGCTGCGCGGCAAGCGCGTAGTCGTGGTGGATGACTCCATTGTCCGCGGCAACACCCAGCGCGCCGTGGTGCGCATGCTGCGCGAAGCCGGTGCGGCCGAGGTGCACGTGAAGATCTCATCCCCTCCGGTGAAGTGGCCTTGCTTCTACGGCATCGACTTCGCGTCGCGTGCCGAGCTGATCGCCAACGGCGCGGCCGTGGATGAGATCGCGACCTCCATCGGCGCGGACTCGCTGGCTTATATTTCCGAAGACGGCATGATCGAAGCCACCCGCCAGCCGCGCGAGCGCCTATGCACCGCGTGCTTCACCGGCGAATACCCGATCGCGCTGCCTAATGAGGAACGCCGCGGCAAGAACCTGCTTGAGCGTGCCAACCAGGGCGGTTGCGAGCCAGGCCCTGATGCTGAATTCGAAGCAACCAACTAATCCCTTCATGATCCCCAACCATCTCGTTGCAAAGGACCCCGGAAATCCGGGATCCAGAACAGAAAAGGAACCGACTGCCATGAGCGGCAATGATCAGCAGCCAACTTCCATCACCTATGCCGGTGCCGGCGTTGACGTTGAGGCCGGTGACCGCGCCGTTGAGTTGATGAAGGGCGCCATCAAGGCCACCCACACCTCCGGCGTTGTTGGAGGGGTAGGCGGCTTCGCCGGGCTCTTCGATGTATCGTTCCTGACCGGTTACAAGAAGCCGTACCTGGCCACCTCCACCGACGGCGTGGGCACCAAGGTCGCCATCGCGCAGAAGCTGGACATCCACGACACCATCGGCCAGGACCTGGTCGGCATGGTCGTCGATGACATCGTCGTGGTGGGCGCCAAGCCGCTGTTCATGACCGACTACATCGCCACCGGCAAGGTCGTCCCCGAGCGCATCGCGGACATCGTGCGCGGCATCGCCGAGGGCTGCAAGCTGGCCGGCACCGCGCTGGTGGGTGGCGAAACCGCCGAGCACCCAGGCCTGCTGGCCGAGGACGAATACGACGTGGCCGGTGCCGCGACCGGTGTCATCGAAGCTGATCAGCTGCTGGGCCCAGAGCGCGTGCGCGCAGGCGACGTAGTTATCGGCATGGCTTCCTCGGGCATCCACTCCAACGGCTACTCGCTGGTGCGCCGCGTCATCGCCCACGCCAAGTGGGAGCTGGAGCGCGAAGTCGCCGAATTCGGCAAGACTCTGGGTGAGGAACTGCTGGTTCCAACCCGCATTTACACCACCGCATGCCTGGACCTGGTGGGCGAGCTGAACGACGGCGAGAACTTCGGCGTGCACGGCTTCAGCCACGTCACCGGCGGCGGCCTGGCAGCCAACCTGGCCCGAGTACTGCCACAAGGCCTGATGGCCCGCGTGGACCGCTCCAGCTGGGCTCTGCCGGCAGTCTTCTCCACCATTGCCCAGCTGGGCAATGTGCCGCAGCCTGACCTTGAGCGCACCCTGAACCTGGGCGTGGGCATGGTTGCCGTTGTCGATCCAGCCGTGGCTGACCGTGCCGTGAACCTGCTGAACAAGGCCGGCATGGGCGCTTGGATCATGGGTGGCGTCGAGAACATCGATCCATCGGCTGCTCAGGCTGGCCTGGACTATGTCCAGGGTGCCAAGGGCGTTGATGGCGGCGCAGTGCTGATGACCGGCAACTACGCCAAGTAGGAATTCGAAGCGTTATTGCTTCGCCAGATGCGCCGTGCTGCATGCAGCACGGCGCATCTGCTTTTAAACCCGTTGTCGTTCTTCTAAGCGATAGCCACCGGCCGGTGCATCGCTAGTCCAGCTGGCGCAGTGCCTGTTCCAGCGGAACGCGCCAGCGCCACGTCGCTTTCTGTTCTCCCCGGACGTGGCCGTTGGTAATCAAGGCCACTGGCAATTCCCGCTTCACGAAATTCAGCAGGATCTTGTATCCGCTCATCACAGCCAGTGAAGATCCCATCACCAGCAGCGCATCTGATTCAGCTTCAAGCGCGGCGATGCGTTCCTTGCGTTCGACAGGCACGCTTTCGCCGAAGTAGACCACGTCGGGCTTCAGCGCTAGGGAACCGCAACGCAGGCAGCTGACCATGTTGAACTGTTCCACCAGGTACTGGGGCAGCTCCACGTCGCCGTCCGGGTTCACTGCCGCGGGGTCGATCTCCACGGCTTCCAGATAGCCTTCATTGGCCGCTTGCAGGCGCAGGTCGAAATCATTGCGGTTCTCGCTGTTGCCGCAATCCAAGCAGCGCACAATCGACAGGTCGCCGTGCACCGGAATCACCCGGCGCGAACCTGCCTGCTGGTGCAGCCCGTCAACGTTCTGAGTAACGATCCCGCTGATCTTTCCCGTTTCTTCCCATTGCACCAGGCGCCGGTGGATCTGGTTGGGCTCTGCTTTATCCATATGCCGCCAGCCGACGTAGCCGCGCGCCCAATAGCGCTGGCGGGCTTCGGGCCGGTAGCGGAATTCTTGGAATGTCATCGGACGGTGGCGCTGCAGCGAGCCTTGCGGACCGCGGTAGTCGGGGATGCCCGAGTCCGTGGAGACTCCGGCTCCGGTGACCACCAGGACTCGTCCGGCTGCAAGCATTTGCTGCACCCCGGCACGCGCTTCGGTTTCCGGGGATGCCGGCGCCTGCTGCTCGACGATGCGCTGCATTGAGCGGATGGCCGAGTGGTGCGCCATCTGGATTGACAGCTCTTCTGGAGTGCTCACGTTCCACCTTAAAGTTGCGGGGCGCGACAAAGGCCGCAACGACTAAAGCTAATCTAGCTTAGTCGCTGCGGCATGTCGCAAAATGTACTGAAGAGCTGTACCACTCAACGCTTAAGGTGTGGCACTCTGAGCCAAGGACTCCCGGCGTCAGAAGACGAGGCTACTCGTCTTCGTCATCTCCCGAGTACTTCTTAGTCAGCTCGTCGTAATCCGAATATTCTTCGTCATACGATGAATCATTACGCTCAGTATTCTGAGCGTGATGATCGGACCGAACGCCCAGTTCGCGTTCAAGTGCCGAAAGGTCAGTGGACGGCGAGTAGTACTTGATATCTCGCGCCTGACGCTGTGCTTTAGCCTTTTGACGGCCGCGCCCCATGGCGTGACCCCCTCTTTTCAGTAGAGTCGGAAGGTGGTCCACCTTGAAAAAGATGAAGGCCTCCGAATATGTGATCAGTTCTTTCGTAATTAAAGGTTAACACGATTCACCGGCGAGCGTTGAATGCAACACCCGCCGAAACCGCTAGACTATCGATTAGTCCAACGACTACGTATTGAGCCGGCGAGCGATCGCCCGACCCAACCACGAAGGAGCTCAACAGGTGGTGGAAAACAATCTGCCTGAGCCGCAGGCGGCGTTACCGCCATTGCAGCCAGAACCGGAGAAGCCCAAACGTCAAGGCGCTAGGTGGGCTCTGATGGTTGTTGCTGTGCTTGCACTGGCCGCTGCAGTGGTTTTCGTCGTGTTGAGACTCGTGGATCCCCCAGCTTCGCCCATCGCGAACAACGTGCCACGCAATGAAAATCCCGGCCTCGACGGCATCATCGCTACGCAGATGCCACCGACTCAGCTGGAGCAAGGCGATTGCCTGCGCGGCTTCCTCACCCCGTTGGACCCGCAGACTGTTGTCACCTGTGATTCCTCCCATAATGCCCAGTTGATCGGCACTTTCCAGCTCACCGGTGAAGATTATCCCGGAGCCAACGTACTGCTGACTCAGTCAGAGGACCTATGCAAGTCGGTCTCGCTGGATCCACGCGCCGGGTTGGACTCCACCTGGACCTATCACTTCTCGCGTCCTTCGGAGAGCACCTGGGATCAGGGCGACCGTACGGTTTCCTGCTTCCTGAGCTTGTCGGAGGGCAACGTCCGCAGCTCTTTGCTGCCCGAGGGCGATAGCGACGACGAGGGCGATAAAAACGATTCCAAGTCCGAGGATGAAAAGCCGAAGGACGAAGAAAGCACTGAAAGCTAGGGCTGCACTGATTACAGCCAACTAGGGCGTGAGCAGATTTCCCATCTGTTCACGCCCTCGTTGCGTTCCAGGTACCTAACCCTGCTTGGCAACCTGCAGCTTGTCACCAGCCTCATCCAGGCTGACCACTACAGCATCCCCATCTTGGACCGTTCCGGCAAGGATCTCCTTAGCCAAGCGGTCACCGATCTCGCGCTGCACCAAACGGCGCAATGGGCGGGCACCGTAGGCCGGGTCGTATCCGGTCAGTGCCAGCCACTCGCTCGCGGCCGGATCCACTATCAAGCTCAGTCGGCGATCAGCCAGGCGCTGGGCCAGCAGGTCGATCTGCAGCTTGACGATGTTCCCGAGCTCTTCGATGCTCAATGGATCAAAGAGGATCACCTCATCGAGGCGGTTCAAGAACTCTGGCTTGAATGACGCGTTGACCACGTTCATCACCGCAGACTTCTTGGCTTCCTCTTCCAAGGACTGATCCACCAGGAACTGGGAACCGAGGTTGGAGGTGAGAATCAGGATGGTATTCCTGAAGTCCACCGTGCGCCCTTGCCCATCGGTCAACCGCCCATCATCGAGTACCTGCAGCAGGATGTCGAAGACCTCTGGATGGGCTTTCTCCACCTCGTCGAGCAGGATCACCGAGTACGGGCGACGGCGTACCACTTCGGTGAGCTGTCCACCTTCCTCGTAGCCGACATAGCCCGGAGGAGCACCGACCAGACGCGAGACCGCGTGCTTCTCGGAGTACTCGGACATGTCGATACGCACCATGGCACGCGGGTCATCGAACAGGAAGTCCGCCAGGGACTTGGCGAGCTCGGTCTTGCCGACACCCGTTGGACCAAGGAACAGGAAGGAGCCGGTTGGGCGGTTCGGGTCGGCAATGCCTGCCCGAGTCCGTCGCACCGCGTCGGAAACCGCGGCGACTGCCTGCTTCTGGCCCATCAGGCGCTGCCCAATGACCTCTTCCATCTCCAGCAGCTTCTGGCTTTCGCCCTGCAGCATGCGCCCGGCCGGGATGCCCGTCCAGGCCGAGATGACTTCAGCAATGTCGTCCGCGGTGACTTCCTCAGCCACCATGGTGTGCACATCAGCCTTGTCGGCTTCGGCAGCGGCGGCCGCGTCCAGTTCCTGCTGCAGCGTTGGGATCTCGCCGTAGAGCAGGCGTGAGGCCTTCTCCAGATCCCCTTCGCGCTGGGCCTTTTCAGCCTGGCTGCGCAGCTCATCGAGCTTGACCTTCAAGTCCCCGACGCGGTTCAGTCCAGCCTTCTCCGCTTCCCACTGGGAATTGAGCGCATCAAGCTTTTCCTTCTTGTCGGCCATGTCCTTGCGCAAAGCTTCCAAGCGTTCCACCGAAGCTGGATCCGTCTCGTCGGACAGCGCCAGTTCTTCCATGGTCAGCCGGTCCACCTCGCGGCGCAGCTCATCGATTTCCTCGGGAGCAGAGTCGATCTCCATGCGCAGCCGGCTGGCGGCCTCATCGACCAGGTCGATGGCCTTGTCCGGCAGCTGGCGTCCGGAGATGTACCGGTTGGACAGCGTGGAGGCAGCCACCAGGGCCGAGTCGGCGATCGAGACCTTGTGGTGCGCTTCGTAGCGTTCCTTCAGTCCGCGCAGGATGGCAATGGTGTCATCCACGCTCGGCTCGCCGACATACACCTGGGCGAAGCGGCGTTCCAGGGCCGGGTCCTTCTCGATGTTCTCGCGGTACTCATCCAAGGTGGTGGCACCGATCAGGCGCAGCTCGCCGCGGGCCAGCATCGGCTTGAGCATGTTGCCGGCGTCCATGGCACCTTCGGAGGCACCGGCACCGACGACGGTGTGGATCTCATCGATGAAGGTGACGATCTGGCCATCGGAGGCCTTGATCTCTTCCAATACCGACTTCAGACGCTCTTCGAATTCACCGCGGTATTTCGCGCCGGCGACCATGGCACCCAGATCAAGGGAAATCAGGGTTTTGCCGCGCAGGGATTCTGGCACGTCGCCAGCGATCATGCGCTGGGCCAGGCCCTCAACCACAGCGGTCTTGCCCACGCCGGGCTCGCCGATCAGTACCGGGTTGTTCTTGGTACGGCGGGAAAGCACCTGGACCACACGGCGGATTTCGCGGTCACGGCCGATGACCGGATCCAGCTTGCCCGAGCGAGCCAAGGCGGTCATGTCGGTGCCGAACTTCTCCAGGGACTGGAAGGTCGCTTCCGGATCAGGACTGTTGACCTTGCGGTCCCCGCGGATGGTCGGCAAGGTGCCAACCAGCAGTTCACGAGTGGCGCCGAATTCGCGCAGTGCTTCTCCGGCCTTGGTCTGATCCGATGCCAAAGCGATCAGCAGGTGTTCGGTGGAGACATAGGTGTCCCCCATTTCGGTGGCGGTCTCCTGGGCGTTGTTCACGACCTGCAGCAGCTGGCGGGAGAACTGGGCCTGGGCAACCGAGGATCCGGAAGTCGAAGGCAGCGCGTTAATCACGGCACTAGCCTTGACTGAAAGCGCGTCGACATCCATTCCGGCAGTCTTCAGGAGGGCCACGGCTACTGATTCCCGCTGGTCGAGCAATGCCTTAAGCAGGTGCGCAGGTTCAATCTGCGGATTGCCTGCGGTTGAAGCGTTCATACCGGAAGCCGAGAGGGCCTCTTGGCTCTTGGTGGTGAGTTTGGTGTCCACGCGCATCCTTTCTCTCATTGGGTGAACTCATAAACTTGAGTGTACTTAACTCAACTCTACTCTGTACATCCTTATTCCAGCCAGCAAAAGATTTTTCAAAATTTCTTCACAGTTCTTGTCGCACACGCAAAATCCGTTGTCGCACTGAAATTCGCCAATCTACTATGAGTTATGAGCAACCCGGATTCACATCACAACTATCAACTCGACTACCACAACATGGCGCAGGTATTCATAGATCAGCACCGCCAAATGCTCATGGCGTGCCTTGACGGGCTCACCGAGGAGGAAGCTCGTGCGAAGTTGGTCGAATCCAAAACCACGCTGCTTGGGCTGGTCAAGCACGCAACCTTCGTTGAACGCGTGTGGTTCGGCGAAGCAGCCACAGGTAAGAGCCGATCAGAATTGGGAATCGCTGCCACCCCGGACAGGTCATTCGTCCTGAAGGCCTCGGACACCATCGCATCGGTGCGACGCGATTACAGGAACGCTGTAGAGCTTTCCCACCAAGCCCTTGAGGGCAAGAGCGGCGACGACATATTCCGTGGTAACCGGCGCGGTCCGCTTCCGGTGCGGTGGATCCAATTGCACATGCTGCGTGAACTAGCCCAGCACTGCGGACATGCAGATATCTTGCGCGAGCAAATCTTGACTGCACGAAAACGTCAGCCCGCCTAGGCCTCGCTAGACTCCGAATATGCCGATCACCTTTCTTCCACTGCCCGCAGAACAATTCTCGTCATGGATGAAAAGGAGCACCGCAGAATACATTGCAGACCTTCTCGCTACCGGGGTCCCCGATGGCAAAGCGCGAGAAGATGCGCACACCACGATGACACGCGCTTTCCCCTATGGCCTGCCCAGTGCAACGAATGCGGTTTTCACCCTGGAAAGCCCTGCATTGGGCAATGTTGGCTATCTATGGAGCGGTTGCGACTCATCAGGGGATCCGACCTCGTGGTGGGTGTGGGACATCGTCATAGAAGCAGGGCACCGCGGCCACGGCTTCGGCCGCCAAGCCATGGTCTTGGCTGAAAAGTACGCTCGCTCCCACGGTGCGCAAACCTTAGGGCTGAACGTGTTCGGGTTCAACCGGGCCGCGCGCGGACTCTACGAATCATTGGGCTACGAAACTACCAGCGTCAAAATGCGAAAAACGCTCTAGTGCCACTTCGATACGTCGAATTGCCGTCAATACCTATCCACGGGCACTGCAACCAAGTACATTACAGATCACAATGACATCTGAAGACAAGTTCTTTCCATGGAACCGCAGATCAAGTTAGACTGGAGGTACGTAAGGGAGTATTCATAAGCGCTCAACCCGTCAATACGTAGGACTTCGAAAGTCTTGCCGGGTTTTGCGGCCAGCCCAGTGCCGGTGAAGAGACTTACTCGGTCGCGTGCGCGCAACTTACGAAAGCAGGATTCCCTATGGGAGTTTCCCCTTTGATTTGGGGCATCACGATTATTGTGATTCTTGCCCTATTAGCCTTCGATTATTTCTTCCATATCCGCAAGGCCCATGTTCCCTCGCTGCGTGAAGCGGCCATCTGGTCCAGCATCTATGTCGGCATTGCCCTCGTCTTCGGAGTCCTGGTGCTGTTCTTCGGCGGCCTCGACATGGGTGCTGAGTACTTCGCCGGATACATCACCGAAAAGGCATTGTCGGTCGATAACCTCTTCGTCTTCCTGATCATCATTGCCAGCTTCCGGGTACCGCGTGAAGACCAGCAGAAGGTCTTGCTCTTCGGCATCGTCTTCTCGCTGATCGCCCGTACCGCCTTCATCTTCGTCGGCGCGGCACTGATCAACCAGTTCGCCTGGGTCTTCTACCTCTTCGGCCTGATCTTGTTGCTGACCGCAGGCAACCTGCTGAAGAAGGATGACGAATCCGATGAAGCCAACAACTTCATCATCCGCATCGCCAAGAAGCTCTTCCACACCACCGACAACTACGACGGCGACAAGCTGTTCACCAAGATCGATGGCAAGAAGGTACTGACCCCGATGCTGCTGGTCATGGTGGCCATCGGCGGCACCGACATCCTCTTCGCCTTGGATTCGATTCCAGCGATCTTCGGCCTGACACAGAACGTCTACATCGTCTTCACTGCAACGGCCTTCTCACTGATGGGCCTGCGCCAGCTGTACTTCCTGCTGGACGGACTGCTTGATCGACTGATCTACCTGTCCTACGGCCTGGCCGCCATTTTGGCCTTCATCGGCGTGAAGCTGATCCTGCACGCGCTGCACGAGAACAACCTGCCATTCGTCAACAACGGCGAACACGTAACGGTTATCGAGATCAGTACCGGGCTCTCGCTCACGGTGATTATCGGCGTGCTGGTGTTTACCGTGCTGGCTTCGCTGTTCAGCAAGGCCGGCAAGGCGCAAACGGCCATCGGCAACTTGCGCCGCCATGCCAGCAGCTACACCGACCTGACCTACACGGCCGATGAGCACGAACGCGAACGTATCTACCGCGCTTTGGTGGAGGAAGAGGCGTATGTGAAAACCATGGAGAAGAAGTACCGCGACAAGGCCAAGGACGTGGATAAGATCCGCGAAGAGGTCAAGGAAGCCCACCGCCAGCACGACGAGTATCTCAAGAGCTGATTCGATTTCGAATTAGCAGCCAATGGCTGCCAACTCCCTCGAGAGCTGGCAGCCATTAGCGCTTTTGGCGTCATTGCCCTGACCAGGGCTGCTGCGCGAACTGGTTTCATTCCTGCAATTGAATCTGAAGCAGCTTTATTCGTTCCACCAACTCGGGCTCGGCGGACTACCCTGGATGCTTAGCCGCTACCCTTGCCATCCAAGCCAATTCATCGGCCACCTCGTTATAGATCAGGCCGGTGTGTCCCCGATGCCTGGTGATGGAGACTTTTGCCGAACAAGCATTCCATGCAGCTAAGAATTCCAAGCTTAAAGCTTCTTCGATGCCGCGATACCCATCAATGACTCGTCCGCTGGTAATCAGCTCCTCGATCACGCAATAGGCGTCTTCCGAATCCGTATGGATCACGGCACTGGCAGCTTGCGAGCCCTGCAAGTATTCCAATGCAAGGACGACAGCACGCAGCTCAAGAGCACCCATATGACCAGTAAACTCTCCGGCAAAAACCACGACATCGCCGCCGGCTGCCACCATCGCTATTGAGCCAACCCCGGCAGGATCCGAGGAAGCATCGACACCGATCACTACGCGTTTTGGGTGTCCGTAGCTCGTGGACCAATATTCGGGATGACATGCGAGCACCCGTGGCCTCACCGCTTCTAGGCTTCGGGCACCTCCCCTGCGAGCAGGGGCCTCTTGCAGCCGTTGGCGTTGCCGAGCCCGCTGTGTCAACGATAGTTTCGCGTCGCAGACTAGCCGTTCGATTTCGCGAGCGGCCCTGTTGATCTGGTTTAGCCCACGAGTCACGGCATAGCCAGAATCAGCAAAACGGCGAGCGATGTTGCAGTTGCGTTTAGGAACGCATATCCAGGTCTTTTCACGGTACTGCCCGAGGAGCTGTTCTAATTCGCGAAGCATAATTGGCAGCGGCCTCGGCTCCTCCGAGGCGCTCGCATGCGAGGTGAGAGTGCCATCATCACGGCTGTCTACAATTAGCCAGTAGACCATTAAGCCATCGCCAATAATTTCTGGCATCGTCCACGTGATAATCGAAGCGTGCATGGGCTTCGCGATCATCTCGGCATTGGGCACACGCGGAATTGTGGATTCAGGCAATGTCCGGCTCAGCAAGTCACCGGCAGATACGGTATTCAGGCTCATGCACATACGTTCTCAATGCACACCGACAAGATGGCTTTCGCGGCTGGTCGCTGATGCCGCTGTCCACGAGCCGTTCAGCGCAATAGCTACCGGCGGACGTCTCCGATGAAGTAGTCCGAAGGCACGATGACCTTGCCCAGAGGCATCAGCGATACCGGGATCATCTTCAGGTTTGCGATGCCCAGCGGAATGCCGATGATCGACACGAACATCGGGATCGCGGTCACCACGTGGCCGATGGCAATCCAGATGCCAGCAAAAATGATCCAGATGATATTGCCCAGCGTGGAGAACGCACCCACCGGGCCGTTGTCGACTACGGTCCGGCCAAAAGGCCACAGTGCATAGCCAGCAATGCGGAACGAGGCGATGCCGAAGGGAATGGTCACGATCAGCACGCAGCAGATGATGCCAGCCAATACGTAGCCAAGTGCCAGCCACAGGCCACCAAAGACCAGCCAAATAATGTTGAGAATACCGCGCACTAAATCAGTCATGTTTCCATTCTCCGTGATTTTCCTGCTTTGCTCCATCCGGGATCACCCCGATTCGCACCCCTAGGGTGTCCAATCCCCTACTGCCCGGCAAGCATCGGGGCTGGTTGCTCGGCTAGGATTAATCATCATGAGCGAATCGAGCGAGCAGCAGCGCCCAGAGCACGGCACTGCCCCTAGGAATCCAGACCTTTTCCGTGCCGAGCCGGTATCTTTCGTGCGCCGCGGCAATCGCCTGCAAGGCCGCCGCGCCAGCGCGTGGGAGCGCAATGCCGAGCAGTACGTCATCGAGCCTCCTCGCAAGATTGCCGACACCTCGGTAGCTGATGACTTCCAGCTCGATCCGGCCCAGGCTTTTGGCCGCACCGCGCCGCTGATCGTGGAGATCGGCACCGGTTTGGGCGAGTGCATCGCCAACGCCGCGAAGGATGATCCTGAGCGCAACTACCTGGCAGTTGAGGTCTACCGTCCGGGGCTGGCCCAGCTGATGCTGAAGGTCGAGTCCTTCGGCATCAGCAACGTCCGCGCCGTTCAGGCCAACGCTCCAGAAGTTCTGGACGTCATGCTTGATGAAAACAGCGCCGACGAGATCTGGATCTTCTTCTCCGACCCGTGGCACAAGCCGCGCCACCACAAGCGCCGTCTGATCAAGGCTTCGTTCTTGGACAAGGTCTCGCGCGTGCTCAAGCCAGGTGGAACCCTGCGTTTGGCCACGGACTGGTCCAACTACGCAGAGCAGATGCGTGAAGTGCTCAATGCCCACCCAGACTTCGAAAACCAGCATCCAGGGAATCTGGCCGGCGAAGGAAGCAACCTGACCAAGGTCCGCCGCGATGGCTTGGAAGGCTTCGACCCGGAGCCGGAATTCGTCGATGGGCAAGGTGGCTGGGCGCCGCGTTTCGAACGCCGCATTCTCACCAGCTTCGAGGGCAAGGCCTTGAAGGCCGGCCGCTTGGTCTTCGACCTGGCCTACACGCGCCTCGGCTAACCGCCGTAATGAAACCTTAGTCAGGGCCATGGAATTCTAGAATGGATTCCATGGCCCTTTCTGCTGCGCAAAATCTTCCCCATGCCCAAGCCTCGACGATGGAATATGCCGGGGTCCGCTTGGAACAGCTCTCTTTGGAGCATGCGCCGGATCTGGTGGCCCTTGCCGAGCAGGGGCAGTTGGATGACGCGTGGTTTGCCAGCACACCTACGGCCCAGGCAATGGCAGAAAATATTGAGCACCGTTTGGCTTTGCAGCAGGCCGGTAAAATGGCGCCCTTTGCCATTATTGATCTGGCTACCGGCAGAGCCGTAGGTGCCACGACGTATTTGAATATCGACGCGGCCAATCACCGCGTGGAAATCGGATCAACGTTCCTGGCCATATCCGCCCAGGGCACCGGGATCAATCCCGCAGCTAAATATCTGCTGCTGCAGCGGGCCTTCGAGCAGCTGGAGTGCTATTCGGTGGCGTTCTGCACGCATTGGCATAATGCCGCATCACGGGCGGCAATTACCCGGTTGGGTGCCAAGCAGGATGGCGTCTTGCGCAATCACAAATATGATCCGGTCACCGGCACCTTGCGCGATACCGTGCTCTTCTCGATACTCCCCCACGAATGGCCTGCCGTGCGCACCCAGTTGAACGCGCGCCTAGCGCGCCACGGCCGCATCTAGCGTCCGATGGCCCGGCGGGCGGCGAAGAATGTGTAAGACTGCTGGCGGCGTTCGGGCCTCATGCCCCGAGCCAGCGAAACCACGTCTCCGCCAGAGGTTCCGGCGGCGAAAATGCGCGATTGGCCCTGGCGTACTGCGCTGAGTTCCTGGCGCAGTCCATTGACTTCGGATTGCAGGAACGCAACTTGGTCCTGCAGATCCAGGATCCGCTTGATGCCTTCCAGCGAGACGCCTTCCTTGCTCAGCGACTGCACTTGGCGCAACAGCGATACGTCGCGCTGCGAGTAGCGGCGTTGCTTGCCGCTTTGGCGGCTCGGCGAGACCAAGCCGATGCGGTCATACTGGCGCAGCGTCTGCGGATGCATGTCTGCAAGTTGAGCGGCGACGGAAATGACGAAGACAGGTCGCAGGTACTCCCCGTTCACGTTGCTTCTACCACCTTTCTGCAAGGAGCCCGGGTTCGGGCCCTTTTGTTTGTGAGTCCATCTTCCCCGCCCAGCCAATTCGATGGCCAGGCAGGGAAAACAGCCTATTGAGCCTAGAGCTTGGCCTTGGCGGCCAAGTCCACTCGTGGATCCTCGCCCTCGGTGGCTGCGGCGAATTCCTCTACGGCCTTCTTTGCAGCATCCGACAGGTTCTGCGGGATCGCGACGTCCAAGACGATCAGCAGATCGCCGGCGGCCTTGGAAGTTTTCACTCCGCGGCCTTTCAAGCGCAAGGTTCGTCCGGAGTTGGATCCGGCTGGCACCTTCACCGCGACGGATTCCCCATCCAAGGTCGGCACATGGATCTTCGCTCCGAGTACCGCCTCGTCGAAGGTCACCGGCACGTGGATGCGGATGTTGTTCTCTTCGCGCTTGAAGAACGGGTGCTCAGTGACTTTGACCTTGACCAGCAGGTCACCGTTGCCGGCAGCCCCGGGCTGGCCCTTGCCGCGCACGCGCACCGACTGGCCGTCCTTGATGCCCGCAGGAATGCGCACGTCAATGACTTCGCCGTGCTGCTCGCGCAGGCCGATAGTGGTGCCCTTGATGGATCCGGCAAAGGAAATCGTGGTGCTGGCCGTGCGGTCAGCACCCTTGCGCGGTGGGGCGCTCTGTCCGAAGCCGCCACCGCCAAAGCCGCCGCCCCCGCCGAACAGGTCGGAGAAGTCCGGCTGTCCGCTGCGGCCCCGCGGGCCGCCTCCCCCGCCTCCGAAGAGGTTGGAGAAGATG
The DNA here is from genome assembly GCF_052114325.1 of Glutamicibacter sp. MCAF14. Lineage (NCBI taxonomy): Bacteria > Bacillati > Actinomycetota > Actinomycetes > Micrococcales > Micrococcaceae > Glutamicibacter > Glutamicibacter sp. MCAF14. The sequence goes on along the minus strand of NZ_JBFREO010000002.1, from coordinate 52,138 downwards.
TCCTCGAAACCGGCCTGTCCTCCCGGGGCACCGCCTGGTCCCCCGGCCGAGAAGCGAGCTCCGCCGCCCATGGCGCGGATTGCGTCGTACTGCTCGCGTTCTTCCTTATCCGAAAGCACCGAGTTGGCTTCCGAGATGTCCTTGAATTTCTTTTCAGCGGCCGCATCACCCTGATTGGTGTCGGGGTGGTACTTGCGCGCAAGCTTGCGGTACGCCTTCTTGATGTCCGCCTCACTGGCGTCCTTGGAGACGCCCAGAATGGCGTAAAAGTCTTTTTCGATCCAGTCCTGACTTGCCATCAGGGCCCCATCCTTTCAATGCCAATTCGAAACTGCCCACTGACGAAGTATCGGCAGTGGGCAGTTTCAATTGATTATTCGTGGCTATTCGCCGGTTGCTACCAGCACCTGGGCCGCACGCAGGATGGTGGTTCCCTTGCGGTAACCGGTGCGAAGCACCTGTCCCACGTGGTCAGCTGGAATCTCCGGAACAGCCTGGCGAAGCAGCGCTTCGTGGACGTTCGGGTCGAATTCGACGCCGGCCTCGTTGATGCGCTCCAAGCCATGCTGAGCCAGCACGGAGTCAAGCTTGTTGGCGATCGATGCGAACGGGCCATCGGTGAGGTCACCGTGGGCTCGGGCTGCATCGATGTCATCAAGTACCGGAAGCAGGGTGTTGAGCACGGACTGCACGGCGTTTTCACGCGCTACAGCTCGGTCGCGCTCCACACGCTTGCGGTAGTTGACGTATTCGGCCTGCAGACGCAGCAAGTCGTTGCGCAGTTCGGTTTCCACCGCACCGGCCTCTACTGGCTGCTCTGCTTCGGCGTCAGCGCCAGCAGCAGCTTCGTTCAGGATCGCCTCGGCCTGACCCAGGGCGTCAGCGGTTGGCTGCTCGTTAGCTGCCTCTGGCTGGTTCTCCGACTGCTCGTCGAAGTTCTCGTGCTGGTCCTGTGCCTCGGACATATTCCCTAACTCCCTACTTCTTGTCAGCTTCGTCTTCGTCGATTACCTCGGCGTCGACGATATCTTCATCAGCATTTGGAGCCTGCTCGCCCTCAGGTGCAGCAGCGCCCTCAGCCTGGGTGTTGGCGTAGATTGCCTCGCCCAGCTTGGTCTGCGAAGCCTGCAGCTTCTCGAACGCGGCCTTGACCTCGTCGTCGTTGTCCTGCTTCTCAAGGGCAGCCTTCAGTGCGTCGACGTCGGCCTGAACCTCGGTCTTGACCTCTTCTGGCAGCTTGTCTTCGTTGTCCTTGATCAGCTTGTCCACCGAGTAGGCTGCCTGCTCGGCAGCGTTGCGGGTCTCAGCAGCTTCGCGGCGTGCCTTGTCCTCTTCGGCGTGTGCTTCAGCTTCCTGAACCATGCGCTCGATGTCTTCCTTGGACAGCGAGGAGCCACCAGTGATGGTCATCGACTGCTCGGTGCCGGTGCCCTTGTCCTTAGCGGATACGTGCACGATACCGTTGGCGTCGATGTCGAAGGTGACCTCGACCTGTGGGATGCCGCGAGGAGCCGGTGCGATACCGGTCAGCTCGAAGGTACCCAGAGCCTTGTTGTCACGGGTGAACTCGCGCTCGCCCTGGAAGACCTGGATGGAAACTGAAGGCTGGTTGTCTTCAGCGGTGGTGAAGGTTTCCGAACGCTTGGTCGGGATCGCGGTGTTGCGCTCGATCAGCTTGGTCATCACGCCGCCCTTGGTTTCAATACCCAGGGACAGTGGGGTGACGTCGATGAGCAGAACGTCCTTGCGCTCGCCCTTCAGTACACCTGCCTGCAGTGCTGCGCCAACAGCTACAACCTCATCAGGGTTCACACCCTTGTTGGCTTCCTTGCCGGCCAGGTCCTTGACCAGTTCGGCAACGGCTGGCATACGGGTGGAACCACCAACGAGGATCACGTGGGCGATGTCCGAAACCTTGACGCCTGCTTCTGCAATAACGTCGTTGAATGGCTTGCGGGTGCGCTCCAGCAGGTCCTTGGTCAGGTCCTGGAACTTGGCACGCGAGAGGTGCTCGTCCAGGTGCACTGGGCCTTCCGGGGTCACCGAAAGGTACTGCAGGGAGATGTTGGTGCTGGTAGCCGAGGACAGTTCCTTCTTGGCCTGCTCAGCGGATTCCTTCAGGCGCTGCAGGGCAATCTTGTCCTTGGACAGGTCTGCGCCCTTGGCCTTGGCCTGAGCCAGCAGCCAATCTACGATGCGCTGATCCCAGTCGTCGCCGCCCAGGCGGTTGTCGCCTGCGGTGGAACGGACCTGGATGGTGGAGAAGCCGTCATCGTCCTTGCCAACTTCCAGCAGGGAAACGTCGAAGGTACCGCCGCCGAGGTCGAAGACCAAGATGAGTTCGTCTTCGTTGCCCTTTTCCAGGCCGTAAGCCAGTGCAGCTGCGGTTGGCTCGTTGACGATGCGCAGCACGTTCAGGCCAGCGATCTCGCCGGCTTCCTTGGTAGCCTGGCGCTCAGCGTCGTTGAAGTAAGCAGGAACGGTGATCACAGCGTCGGTGACCTTTTCGCCCAAGTACGACTCAGCGTCGTTCTTCAGCTTCATCAGGGTACGAGCCGAGATTTCCTGTGCGGTGTACTTCTTGTCATCGATGTCGATGGACCAGTCGGTACCCATGTGGCGCTTGACCGAAGCGATGGTGCGGTCAATGTTGTTTACTGCCTGGCGCTTGGCGATATCGCCAACCAGGACTTCGCCGCTCTTCGAGAAAGCAACGATGGACGGGGTAGTGCGGTTGCCTTCCGCGTTTGCGATAACGGTTGGCTCACCACCTTCGAGCACGGAAACTACGGAGTTGGTGGTTCCTAGGTCGATACCTACGGCACGCGACATAATGGCTCTCCTTTGCCTTGGTTGAAAGTACTAACGCTGAGGATTTTTATCCTGATTGAGCGTTCTGGACTCAAGTTTACTCAGCCGCTTTCGACTGTCAAATTAACTTGAGCCAACCTCACTCAACTTTGCGTTCTGTCTTCTTCAACGAACAAAGGGCAAGAATGATTCCCATGCCGAAAAATAATTTTCAGACACAGGACACCCAAGGCATTCAAGGACAATCCACCCTGCGCTCCCGGCGCCTCAACCTACCGAAAAAACGGTCCTTCCGGGAGTTGGATCGCCGCACCCAGGTTGCTGTCATCCTCGCTGGAATTATCGAGCTGACTTTGATGTTTGCAGCCTTGCGCGATCTTCGTCGACGCCCCGTTCAGCTGGCGAGAGGGCCAAAACCACTGTGGGCCGTGGTCAGTTGCCTCAACGTACTAGGAAGCATTTCCTACTTTGTCTTTGGGCGTCGCAAAGACCCTCAAAACTGATTTACAGACACAATGGAACAACCCGCTCTCGTGATGACGAGAGCGGGTTGTTCGCTGTCAGCGTGGACGCTTCGGCAATGAAAAACTCGATTGCCACACTGGCTAGATCAGTTCATCTACCAACAATGGTCCTGCGAATAATCCCTACAGATGGTCCAGTAGGAATGCTCCGTTCTACTACTTAGCCGAGCCCTGAGGTTCCACTAGGACTGCCGCGGTGCGCGCCGGAATAGTCAGTTCACCGGTGGCACTGTCGAACGAAGTTGACTTCACCCGGTCATCACTGCCTTTCGCAAGAGACTTGGCAAGCGAGTAGTCGTGACCTACCAGCTCCTCAAGCTTTTGCGTGCTCTCCTTCGGCGAGGCATTGAAGAGGACTAAGGCACCGTCATGCTTGCGATCGACATCCTTACCCACCGTGTCGTCAATGCGCATCACGATAATTCCCGGTTCAGCCTCAGACCCACCCAGCGGGAAGCTCACCTTTTGCCCAATGAGATCAGCTGAGCCCAATCGCAAGAGTCCAACTTCCTTGCGGGTCTGCAACAAGTCCAAGGCTGCCCCTTCAGCATCAGCCATGGCCTTGGCATCCGGCTTGAGCGCAGGGTCTTCTAATAGTGGAGCCATCAGATCCCACTTCTCCCCGTTATCTGCCTCGGGCGGAAGACCCGAGCCAAAAGTATTTTCCACTCCGGAGAAGTCGATGCGGTTGAACCAGTCCCCCGAGTTATAGGAATTTCGGTCCAAAGACTTTGAACGCAATAACTCGGTTCCGGCATGCCAGAACGGAACAGCTTGTGAATACATCACGGTTGCTTGCGAGAGAGTATTCATCCGCACCCGATCCTCCATGGAAGTATCTCGTGGCAACTTGAGCACAGTGAGGTCGTAGAGCGTTTCATTATCGTGCGCGTCAACATAGTTGATCACTTCTCCCGGCTGCGAAGCATAGCCTGCTTTCGCTCCGCGGTAATCCAATTCATCACCGCGGTGCACACTGCCATCCGAAGCGAGGAATTCGAAGTCTGCGAGATTGCCAGCCAAGCCGAGCTTCACTAGGTCGGTTTCGTGGCCGAGATCTTTCAACGCTTCCTCGGTGCTCCCATTGACCTTATTACCGTTGGGATCCGTTCCCAAGCCAGTACCAAAGCCCTGACGGAATGTTGAGGATGAATCAACAGGACTGCCACCATGAACGGCATCGCGCAGTCGGTCGTTAAAGGTCCCGATGCCGGTACCGTTCATTTGCCCCTGAGTCGCTTGATAGAAGCGAGCATTGTCCGCCACCTCACCAAAGTTCCATCCTTCGCCATAGAGGTAAATGGACTTGCCGTCCACTCCGTCACGTCCCGGCTTCAGTTCATCTAATGCACTGCGTACCGCTTCCATGGTTTCTCGTGAGTGGTGGCCCATGAGGTCAAAACGGAATCCATCAACCTTATAGTCCTTGGCCCACACCACCAGGGCATCAACCATCAGTTTCTGCGCCGCAGCGTGTTCCGTGGCCAGGTTCTGACAGCAGGTCGAGGTTTCCACTTTCCCGGTGGCATCAAGCCGGTGGTAGTAGCCAGGCACGATCTTATCCAGCACACTGCGATCGGCTTGACCCGAGGCTGCGGTGTGGTTGAACACCTGATCAAGCACTACTTCTAGCCCCATGCTGTGCAAGGATCCAACCATCGAGCGGAATTCTTCGACACGGTTCGCTCCTTCAGGGTTCGTGGCGTACGAACCTTCCGGAGCCATGAAATGGAAGGGGTCGTACCCCCAGTTGAATCCGTCTTCATCACCGTGGGCAGTAACGCACTCTTGTTGTTTGCTGGAAGCTGCCGGCAGCGACTTCAGATCACAGTCCGTCTCAACACGTTGTGACTGTTCCTCCTCAATGGTGGCGATATCAAAACTTGGCAGCAGGTGAACGGTAGTCAGGCCAGCCTCGGAAAGCTGTTTGAGCTGTTTACTCCCGGCCCCATTTGCTCCAAACGCTCCGTAGCGGCCCCGCTGATTCTCGGGCACCGAAGCATCTGAAATCGAGAAGTCACGGATCTGCAGTTCATAGATGCTGCGGTCCACGTCCTTTTCGACGTTTTTGGCTTTGGCCTTACGCCACTGTTTTGGCTGGTGGTGAGGGTCTTCCAAGCTCACCGCGACCGAGTGGGTGGAATTAGTGGTCAACGCAACCGAATATGGATCGGTAACAATATTCGTTTCGATCTTGCCCGTTTCAGGGACAAAGACCTGAACTTCCCACCGGTACTTCGCCTCAGCCATCTGAGGTTTACCCTTTACCGTCCACACACCGCTGTCCTTCGAATAGCTAGCAGCGTATCGTGCAGTCTTCTCCTTCTTGTCAGTAATCAGCAGTGTTGTTTTTTGGGCCGTGGGTGCCCAGAGCCTAAAGGTAGGGCGTTTTCCGGTGAAGCTCACGCCGAGTTCTACATCGTCAAGCGCCTTGGCATAGAGATCATCAATGACACCAGCACTCTGAACTCCGGTGAAGGCGGTGAGTTTCTGGGTATCCCCTTCGCCATCAAATCGTGCCAATGCCAGTTGTGAACGCAATGCAGAGGCTACGTCTTCGCGATCTAGCTCAACACGCAAGGCACGGTAGTCGGCAAGGTGTGGGAACTTCTTGCGTTGTTCGGCACTCAACCCACCAATAATTTCTTTGAGCTCGATTGGCTTCGCACCGGAGATCTCTTCTCCCTCCAATTTCAAGCTGGCGTCCTTTGAAGCGTAGAGGGCATAGTTTTCACCAGTGCCTAGATCACGAGGAATCGCTAGGGTGTCAGCGGAAATCCACTGCGCTTTCATTTGACCAACGCCGGCGACTGTTTGGGTGTCAGAACCAATCTGCAACAGGTGAGTCTTCGAGTCGTAGCTGAAGCTCACTGGCTTTCCTTCGGTTACCGAAAGACTGTAGTTAGCACCTCCGGCGGCACCGTCAACGCCATAATTTTCGTCCCACCCGAAGTTGTGTGACACCTTAAATTCGTAGGTACCAGCCGGGATCTTCTCCGTAGTGAATTCGTAGGTACCGTCAGCATCAGCGTCCGCCATTAAAGTAGCGAGACAGGTTGGATCCCAGTCGGATTTACAACCCAATTCGTCTTGAAAACTTCCCGGTAAGGTGATCATCGGACCCTGTTGATCGCTTTGTGCGATGTTGTTGCGGGGATCGAAGAAGAACTTGACGGTCCCACCTTCGTGAGAATATTTAAGGTTGTCACCACCGGCAATACCACCAGCGCCATAGTTCAGATCCCATGATCCGTTGATGGCTACCTTGTATTCATAGTCCCCTGCTGGGACATCGAATTCACCAGAATAGACCCCGCCAGGCTGTTCAGTGAGTTTGGCTGCCTCGCAGGCCGGATCCCAGTCGGTGACACAACCCATTTCGGTGTTATGGCTTCCCGGCACGGTGACCATGGAGATATCCGATTCAGCCGGTTTTTCCTTCGCAAACCCGGAAACGTCGTTGCCCACGGAAGCATAGGTGGAAGCGGCGCTGTGTTCTCCTGCGGCATTGGTACTCACGGCACGATATTCCACCAAGGTGCCTTGTGGTAGCGATGAAACGTCGTGGAAGACTCGTGGGGTGTGGTCTTCTGCCACGCCCAGTAGGTGCCACTTCTCGGTGCCCACTTCACGCCACGACATGCTTGTTTCAGCCCACGCCTGTTCGCCTAAATCCACGGATACGGGTGTTACGCCGCTGAGTCCGGCCCCAGATTTTGGAGCGGAAATCTCAAGTGTGAAGGCAGCACTATCTACGTTCTTGTCAGCTTTATAAACCACTGCAGATAGCGCTGGCACCGTCACGTTGAGTTTCCCGTCCGCAGCACTGCTGAGTTTGTCTTCGGCGCCATAGAGCGCTGAGTAGGTTGCGTCGGAGGTCAGAGTCGACAACTCAACATCAGCGGATTCTTCCGAGTTGTTCAGGGCCACCAGGTATTCGGTTTTCTCGTCACGGTCCACACGCGAGAATGCATAGACTCCCTTGGAATCTTGGGCGTATAGCTCTACTTGCGCCCCGCCCTTCAGCGCTTTGTTTGATTCGCGAAGTTTAGAGAGGGCCGCGATGTGCTGGTACATCGGAGAATCACTGTCATAACGATCTTGGGTTCCGAGCTTTTCTCCGGTAATCAATTCTTGGTTCTGATACTCCGAGACTTGAGAAGCGAACAGTGATTGGCGAGAATCCTTGTCTCCACCGGTGCCTGCAAATCCTTGTTCGTCACCGTAGTAAACCACCGGCTGGCCACGGGTCAGGAACATCAGTTCATGGGCCAGTTCATCACGTTTGAGTTTCTGATTGCTGTTGTTCAGGAAGTACCCAATGCGCCCCATATCGTGATTGCCAAGGAAAGTTGGTAGAGCATCAGCTGAGGTGTTTGCCGTGGTGTAGTAGTCATCCGCCGAGAACAGCGTGCTTAGCGTTTTGGCTGAATTTCCTCCCGCGAAACCGGCAGCAGCAGATTGGAACGTGAAATCAAGGACGGAATTCATTTCCGTCTTACGCACGTAGGGCGAAAGCTTCTTTGCATCGGCATCATAAACTTCGCCAAACATGAAGAAGTCGTCTTTACCCTGGGCTCGTGCATAGTCCTGAACTTCTTTGGTCCATTGTTCCCAGAATTCAAAATTCACATGTTTTGCGGTGTCGATGCGGAAGCCATCAATTCCGAAGTCCACCCAGTTCTTGTAGACCTCTGCGAAACCGTTGACTACCTTAGGATTTTCGGTCATGAGGTCATCAAGCCCCTGAAAATCGCCATAGGTGACCGACTCACCTTCCCAGGTTGAGTCCCCGCGGTTGTGATAGAGCGTTGGATCATTGAGCCAGTCGGGGACCTTCTTGACTTGGTCAGAAACAACCGGGGTATAAGGGAAGGAACTGGAAGCGTCTAGCTCTGGGAAGGTATCACTGCCTGCGTAGTCCGCCGGGTCAAAGGCTTGACCCTGAGCATCCTTATAGGGAAGGGAAGACTGCTCAACGTAGGAATACTTCTTTTCCTTATTGTCGATGAGATCCGCGGTATGGTTCACGATGATGTCGAAATACACCTTGATGCCACGCTTGTGGGCGTCATCAATCAGTTCGGAGAGTTCTTCATTGGTGCCTAGATGTGGGTCGATCTGAGTGAAATCGGTGACCCAATAGCCGTGATATCCGGCGCTGGCATCATCACCACTACCCTGAACCGGCATGTTCTTAAAACTGGGCGTGAGCCAGATGGCGCTGGTGCCAAGGCCCTGAATGTAGTCGAGCTTGGAGTGTAAGCCTGCGATATCACCGCCTTCGTAGAATCCTTTGTCCGTCGGATCAAACCCGGTGGTTAGTCGATCACCTTCCAAACCGCCGGTGTCGTTAGCCGTTGAGCCATTGGCAAAGCGGTCTGTCAAGACGAAATAGAATTGCTCACCAGAACCGGCTTGCCTGACCGGCGCAGCGACCAATTCGGCATCAGTATCTGAATATTCTCCGCGAAGGTCCAGTGGCACAACTTGTGTCAGCCCAGTGGCCGTATCAAAGGTGAAGCGCAATCGGCTATCCGCACTCAGGGCTAGGGGAATGTTCTCTTCTCCCCCATCGAGTCCATAAGACGTGTCAAAGCTTTTGTTCAACGCTACTTTGTATTCATAGTTCCCCGCCGGAACTTCCACTTCCAGGCTGTATTGCCCTTCCTGGTCCGTGGATTGCAGGCTGGTAGCTTCACAGTCAGCCATCCAGTCAGCGGAACATCCCAACAACGACTGAAAAGAACCGGCCAGAGTCACAGAGGTTTCATCTGCCACGGCGGGAATACTAGCCAGGGGTGCCATGGGTGCGAGCGCCAGCATCGGGGTTGCGGCCAAGGCGGTGACCCAACGACGCCAACTACGTTTATGAAGGTATGGTGGCAGTGGCTGACTGCGCACGGAGGAAGCAGCGCTTTTGCTGTTCACGAAATGCTCCATTGAGTTCGAAGGTGCGAGCGGCAAGCCATAAGAGCTGACTCGCCAGTGATTCAGCCCACACTACTGAGCGAATTCCATCAAGTGCAAGCGTTTCCAACATTTACACTCGGATGCAGGGAAAACATCAAACTTTTCAGTATTTTTCCAACTTTTTACATAGGAAACGTTTGCACAATGCGGCACAAAAGTCTCCAATTCCCATTGTCCGGTCAGGTCGGCAACCCCACTACAAAAAGAACCTCCAGACAGCTTTTGGCTGTCTGGAGGTTCTTTTTCGTACTAGTTCTTACCGTCCGCCGGTAGCAGGGCTTGATGCACGACGTGGTCCACGTGAGCGACCACCTGCGGCACCTGCAGCATTGCGGCCTCCGGATCGTGCTGAGCGTGAGGAGTTCGACGGACGCTCGCCATTGGATCCACGAGCCGAACGGCTTGGACGCTCAGCATTAGCGCCGCGTGATTCGCGTGCTGGACGCTCCGACTGGTTCGATGCACCGGAACGATCTGAACGGCGACGGTCTCCGCCGCGGCCCTGTGCCTCACCGGCAGGCTTGCCGCCGCGTGCATTGCGTGCGCCACCGCGTCCGCCACGGGCGTTCGAGGATTCGCCGGCAGGCTTCTTCTTCGCTGGGTTGCGGGTCTGCTGTGCTGGAGCAACATAAGGAACGAGTTCGGCAACTTCGCCGACGACCTTAGCCACAACTGGCGAGTTCAGGTTGACCTTTTCGAAAGGTACCTTCAGCCCGGCCTGCTTCAGCAAAGTCGAAACGTCGCCCTGCTGATCAGGGGTGCAGATGGTCACTACGGTTCCATCCGAACCTGCACGTGCGGTACGGCCCGAGCGGTGGGTGTAGGCCTTGTGCTCTGCTGGTGGATCAATGTGGACAACCAGTTCCACGCCATCAACGTGCACGCCACGAGCGGCAACGTCGGTAGCGACAAGCACCTTCGCCTCGCCTGAAGCGAAAGCAGCAAGGTTGCGGTCACGGGCATTCTGCGACAGGTTGCCGTGCAGGTCCACTGCTGGAACGCCAGCCTTGGACAGGGTCAGCGCCATCTTCTTGGCGTGGTGCTTGGTGCGCATGAACATGATGCGGCGGGCAGTGCCCTGAGCCAGGACGCGGATCAGGTCCTTCTTATCATCGTTGCTGATGACGAAGACGTGGTGCTCCATGGTGTTCACAGCGGCCTTGGGCGCATCCACCGAGTGAATGGTCGGGTGGCTCAGGTAGCGCTTGACTACCTTGTCCACGCCGTTATCCAAGGTGGCGGAGAACAGCATGTGCTGGATGCCGGTTGGCATGCGGTCCATGATGCGGCGTACTACAGGCAAGAAGCCCATGTCTGCCATGTGGTCGGCCTCGTCCAGCACAGAGATTTCCAGCTGGGACAGGTCGACGATCTTCTGCTTGATCAAGTCATCGAGGCGGCCTGGGCAGGCGATGACGATGTCAACGCCCTCGTTCATGGCCTTTTCCTGGCGGCTCTGGGCCACGCCACCGTAGATCACGGTGGTGCGCAGGCCGGCAGCCTTCGCCAAGGGCTCAACGGTCTTGGCGATCTGGGTTGCCAGTTCGCGGGTTGGAGCCATGATCAGCGCACGGGGGAAACGAGCCTTGCGGCGCTGCGGGCGATCTGCCAAACGCGCTACCAGTGGAAGCGAGAAAGCCAGGGTCTTGCCGGAACCGGTCTGGCCGCGGCCCAGGACGTCGCCGCCGGCGAGAGTCGAAGGCAGGGTCGCTTCCTGGATCGGGAAGGCGGATTCGATTCCGCTGTCGGCAAGGACCTTGGCAAGGTATTCGGGCACACTGAGGGCGCTAAAAGTTACGGACATATTCAAACTTTCTCTCTGATTCGCACGCCTGATGCAGGCGTTGGGTTTCGCCGAGCCAGGAGGAAGTCCGCAACGTGCAAGGCCAAGGCCTGCTACCAAAAGTGAACCGGCGGAGGTTGTCCGGGCGATCTACTGGAGGGGAAATCTAAACTGTCGACGCATACGCCACAGAATTTTCCGGTGACGCACAAAGATCCATACTACAGTGCTCAAGCGAGGCCCGTCTGTGAGCGGCCCCGCTTTGCACTGCTATGCCGGGAGATGTTCACCACTTGCACTCCCGGATTCTGCGAACTTCTTACTAGTTCAATTCGAACTTCTTCTTCGCCAATTTCGAGGGCCACCAGACCTTTGGTCCAATTTCCTCAACCAGCGCGGGAACCAGCAGGCTGCGGACCACAAAGGTATCCAAGAGCACTCCGAATGCCACGATGAAGCCCAGCTGGCCCAGGAACATGATTGGCACTACGCCCAAGGCGGCGAAGGTTGCAGCGAGCACCACGCCGGCGGAGGTAATCACCCCGCCGGTGACCTTCAGGCCAACGCGCATGCCCTCACGGGTTCCACGCTTCAAGGATTCCTCGCGCACTCGAGTCATCAAGAAGATGTTGTAGTCCACGCCCAAGGCCACCAGGAACACGAAGCCGAACAGCGGCACTGAAGGGTCCGCGCCAACATAGTTGAAGACGTTGTTGAAGACCAGTGCGCTGACGCCCATCGCCGTGCCATAGGACAGCACCGTGCTCAGGATCAGCAGCACCGGGGCCAGGATGGAGCGCAGCAGCAGCATGAGGATCAGCAAGATCGCCAGCAACGTGATCGGGATGATCTTGAACAGGTCCGCAATCGCGGTCTCGTTGGTATCGATCTGCGTTGCGGTGGTGCCGCCGACCAATGCATCCGAATCCACCGCATGCATCTGCTCACGCAGCTCAAGCACGGTTTGCTTGGCGGCATCCGAGTCCGCCGCATCAGCCAGGGTCACCGAGATCAGGTTCCGGCCTTCGACGTTCATCGGATCAGCACCACGGGCGGGCATTGCCGGGCCACCATCCTCGGCCTGCAGGTAGGCCGAATCCACGCCGCTAACATCCAGCGCCTTCTCCAAGGCCACCTTCGCTTGGGCTTCATCGACGATCACGGTGGCCGGGGATCCCGAACCACCAGGGAAATGCTCGCCCAAGGCGATCTGCCCGTCGCGCGCCTCGGAACCGCCAACCACCAGCTCGCTTTGCGGCACTCCATGGGCCTTGAGCTGGGTCATGCCCAGCGCTCCCACGGCGAGCAGCACGGCGGTAATGATCCAGATTGGACGCGGATGGCTGGCAACGAAACGCGCAATGCGGCCCCACATCCCTTCCTTCTCCTGGCCCTGGGCATCTACGGCCGCAGGTTTGGGTGCGAATGGCCAGTAGGCTGCCCGGCCCAGCAGCCCGAGCACTGCCGGCAGGAAAGTCAGCGCGGCGATGATCGAGAAGATAATGCCTGAGGCGCCAATTGGACCCAATGCCTTATTGGAGTTCAGGTCGGAGAAGAGCAGGCACAGCAGGCCCACGGTCACGGTGCCGCCCGAGGCGACGATCGGCTCCAGGGACCTCTTCCAGGCTGTCGCCACAGCCTGCCATTTGTCTTGGCCGGCGACCAGGGCTTCCTTGTGGCGGGCGACGAACAGCAGCGAATAGTCGGTAGCTGCGCCGATCACCAGGATGGACAAGATGCCCTGGGCCTGGCCATCAAGCCTGATCCAGCCTTCGGAGGCCATGAAGTACACGGCGAGGATCGCTGCGCACAGCGCCACGACCGAGGTGAGCAGCACGGTGAAGGGAAGCAGGATCGAGCGGTAGACCAGCAGCAGGATCACCAGCACTGCCACCAGGGCCACGCCCAGCAGCACGCCGTCGATGCCGCCGAAGGCCTCAACCAGATCGGCGCTGAAGCCAGCTGGTCCGGTGACATAGGCGGTGGAGCCATCAGGCTTTTCGGCGGCGATCAGCGAGCGCAGCTCTTCGACTCCGGCGTCGGCTTTCACCTCGCCGGAGACCGGAACGATGAATTCAGCAGCCTTGCCGTCCTCGGAAAGGAAGGGGCCGGTGATTTCGCCGTCCAGATGGGTGAAGTCTTTCAAGGCCTCGCCGATCCGCCCGGCCTCTTCCTTGCTAACCCCCTGGGTGCCAGTAAGCAGGACTACGGCCGGGATTGCTTCGGTGGAGCGGAATTCACCCTGCCACTGCAGCGCCTCGGTGGCTTCGGCGGTCGCCGGAAGGAACGAGGTCTGGTCATTGGTCTGGACTTCGGAGAGCTTGCCGAAGGTCGGGCCGCCGATACCGGCCACTGCCAGCCACAGGATGATCAGCAGGGCGTAAATCCCTGCCCTGAGGCCAATACCCTTCTTATCCAACCGCTTCCTGCTTGCTGGCTGATCGGTTTTCGCTAGGTGCGCCACTGATCTATCCTCACTCGTGATTGCTGGCAGCGGATCGCACAGCGATCCAGAAGGCAATAGTACAAGATTTATTTCCATCATAGAAATACTCGCCAAGCTATTAAATTATTTTCCAGCTACGATTACGATTATGAGCGCACGAGAACACCACCACGTGGTTAGGCTCCTGCAGGAATTCGGCCAAGCCTCGGACCGCTACGTTGAATCCACTGGAGCAATCTACGGGACCCACCGCACCGATATGAATGCGCTGTCCATCATTATTAACTACGAGCAACGCGGCCTGCTGCCCTCCCCGCGCGATCTGAGTCGCGAGCTGCAGCTGAGTTCACCGGCCACCACCGCGATGCTGGACCGTCTGGAAAAGCTGGGCATGATCGAGCGCCAGCGCTCTGACCGCGACCGCCGCGTCATCCGCATCGCCATGACCCCCAAGGCCCGCACCAAGGGCAGGGAAATGTTCATGCCGCTGGGGATCAAGATGCTCGACATCCTCAGCGGATATGACGAAGAACAGCTGCAGATCATCAGTAAATTCATGGCCGAAGCCGTCGCCGGTGTGGACAGCGCCCGCGAAGAAGTCGTAACACAGCGTGCGACGAAACCAGCCGCCCCGTAGCCGGGTACTAACATCATCAGGTGACACTTTCACTTTGGATTTCCCTGCTCAGCGCCTGCATCATCATCAGCTTCACTCCCGGCGCCGGAGCAATCAACACAATGAGCAACTCGATGCGCCAAGGCTGGCGTGCATCCATCTGGGGTGTCATCGGGCAACAGATCGCTTTGCTGATCCATGTGGTCATTGTCGCGGCAGGAGTGGGACTGCTGGTAGCCAGCTCCCCGCTGCTCTTTGGCATCATCCGCTACGCCGGCGCCGCCTACCTGGTCTATCTGGGCATCCGCATGATGCTCTCCAAACCGGAAGTCGCCTCTGACGGCACCAGCACCGGGCACCGCCTGACACGCTGGGCAATGCTCAACCGCGGAATCCTGGTCAACCTGCTTAATCCGAAAGCCATCGTTTTCTTCCTGGCATTCACCCCGCAGTTCATCCGGACCGATCAGCCTCTGCTCTCCCAATACGCCATCTTCATCGGCACGGTCATCGTGGTGGACATCCTGGTGATGTTCTTCTTCTTTGCCGGCACCGCCCGTACCTTCCAGCGCTTCACCGCCACCTACCGGGGCGCCAAGCTACTGAACATCCTCTTCGGCATCCTATTCATCCTGGTCGCCGCGCTGCTGTTGCTGATCCACTAATTTTTTCTCTCCCAAAGCCGTATTGAACCCCTAGTCGTAACCCATTCATGGCCCTGCGCACCGAATCGTTGCCGTTTTGTTGCCGGGAAACGGGCGCGTAGCTATCGATCGAATCGCCTTGTGCCCCTAGACTGAAGCCATGTTCCGGATAATGACAGTGTGCACGGGAAATATCTGCCGTTCACCGATGGCCGAGTACATGCTCAAGAACGCGCTCAAGGACGCAGAGATCTCGCAGGTGGAGGTCGTGTCCCGAGCCATCACCGACGGTGAAGTCGGCAAGTCGATCGATGAGCGTGCTTCCAGCATTTTGCGCAGCCACGGGCTTGACGCGTCCAAGCACCTGGCCGCCCAGATCGACTCCGATGAACTCGCCCAGATGGACCTGGTCCTGGCGATGGACACCGACCACTTCGAGGCACTCGTTCCCGAACTGGCAGAGATCGATCCCAGCGAACGCCCGCAGCTGCGGATGTTCCGCTCCTTTGATCCGGGAACCGCCAGCGCACCGCACGACCAGCAGGGCATTTACGACCCCTGGTATGGTGATGCCGGAGATTTCCGTGAAACCTGGAAACTCATATCTGCTTCCCTGCCTGCCCTTGTAGATTACGTGCGGAGTAATATCGCCTCTCGTGGAAACCGCTAGACCAACACTCATTGCCGTGGACGGACGTTCCGGATCCGGCAAAAGCACCTTTGCAACAGATCTAGCCAAATACTTGGAAGCAACCGCCTCCGTAGCTATTTTGCGCCTTGAAGAGCTCTACCACGGCTGGGACGGGTTGCATCGCTCCTTCGACCTGTACAACCAGCTGCTCCCGCAGCTGGCAGACGGACAAGGAATCACCTATCCCATCTGGAATTGGGAAGCCGACACCCTTGGCGCACCAAAAAACCTGGTGCCCGCCGATGTGGTGATCATTGAAGGCGTAGGAGCGCTGCATGGCGGCGCCCGCGAATTCCTTGACCTCGGAATTTGGCTCGAAGCCCCAGAGAACTTCCGCCGCGACCGCGCACTGGCCCGCGACGGGCAGACCTACAGCCCTTACTGGCAGATGTGGGCCAAACAAGAAGAACGCTACCTGCAGGCCCAGCAGCCAAGCCAAGCAGCCACGTTGATGATCCGGACCGACTTGGACCAGGATCCGATGCAGATCTGGAAGCAGGCCAGCGCCTACCTTCCTGGCCCAGTACGCCAACTGTGCAGCCAAGCTGGCTTCGCCCCCGCCCAGTTGGAATTCCACCAAAGCTATCAAGGCCCAGCAGATGCCGCCGCGTTGTTCGACCAGCTCGCACAGGGGCACCGGCACGCTGCCTTCTTGGAATCCACCAGCCACCAGCTCAGCGACCCGCTGGGCCGCAACCGGTACTCGATCATTGCGCTATCCACTGCACCGCAACCGCCGGTACTCAGCGCCAACGCCCAGGGAACCACACTGGATCTGCCCGGAGCACAGGTACAGCTGGGCCAAAACTTCTTCCCGGCACTGGCCGCCCTGTGGCCAATCGGGAACACGGCAGCAACCTGCTATCCACTGCCGTCATGGGTCGGCTATCTGGGGTATGAACTCAAGCGCGAAGTCGGCGCCGCAGATTTATCAGCGGTGATCGAGCCTGGACGGGTACGCCCCGATGCACAGTTCTTCGCCCCCGACACCGTGGTGGTCATTGACCATCGTGAAGAACAAATGTACCTGCACAGCAGCAGCCAGCCAGAACCGTCGCTGTCCATCCTGCTGGGCAACCCACCTGAGCACCGGCCAGCTAAACCACTGCCTACCCCGAACTTCAGCTGCGCGGATACCGAAGCCGGATACAAGCACAAGATCCGCCAGGCCCAGCACGAAATCTACGAAGGCAACACCTATGAGGTCTGCCTGACCACCGAGCTGACCGCCCAAGTCCCAGAGTTTGATCCGTTCGAGGCTTACTGCCGCATGCGCCGCACCAGCCCAGCGCCGTTTGCCCATTACCTGCGATTTACCGATCTGCAGATCTCCAGCATCTCGCCTGAGCGTTTCCTTGCCCTATCCAAGGATGGCCAGCTGCGCGCCGAACCGATCAAGGGCACCCGTGCACGCGGAATAGACGAAGAATCGGATCTGGCGTTGAAGCGCGATCTGGCCACCCACCCCAAGGACCGGGCCGAGAACATCATGATCGTGGACCTGCTGCGCAACGATCTCTCCCACCATGCGGTTCCCGGTTCGGTGAAGGTGACCCGGCTGTGCGCGGTGGAAACCTATGCGACGGTGCACCAGATGGTCTCCACCATCGATGCCACGCTGGCTTCCCCGCACTTGGCCGCACACGCGTTGCGTGAAGCGTTCCCGCCGGGCTCGATGACCGGAGCGCCAAAGCTATCCACGATGAACATCCTCGACGAACTCGAAGAGCAACGCGCCCGCGGACTGTATTCCGGAGCAGTGGGATACCTGGGCGCAGATGGCGCCGCTGACTTCTCGGTGGTAATCCGCACCCTGGTCTGCGACCAGCTAGCCGATCAATCCTGGCGCTTGTCCTTGGGATTAGGCGGTGCGATTACCGCTGACTCGGTGCCCGCCGAGGAATGGGACGAGGTCATCACCAAGTCCCGCGGCGTGCTCCAGGCACTGGGCGCCCAATTCCCTTCACGGACCTGAGCACTACTGCAAGGTGGCGGTCAGGCGGGCGACATTGTCGATCCAGCGCTGCATGCGCGGGCGCCGGCGCCACTGCGACAGGGTGATCTCTGTGGAGATTTCACGGTACTGGTTCTGCACCGCGTTCACCGCGTCAACCATGTCCTTGCCCAGCAGCATCACGGAAATTTCCATGTTCAGGCTGAACGAGCGCATGTCCATATTCGATGAACCCACCACAGCCACCTCGTCATCGACGGTGAAGCACTTGGTATGCAGCACCATCGGCGCCGGATAGCGGTGGATGCGCACTCCGGCTTCCAGCAGCTGCTGGTAGTAGGACTGCTGCGCGTGATGCACCAGGAACTGGTCGCCTTCTTCGCATACATAGAGTTCCACGTCCACCCCGCGCTGGGCGGCGGTGGTAATGGCATAGAGCAGCGAATCATCGGGGACGAAGTACGGGCTGGTAATTTCCAGCCGCTCGGAGGCCGAATAGATCAGGGTATTGAACAGCCGAAGATTATTCTCCGTGCCATAGCCCGGGCCGCTGGGCAGCAACTGCGCCAAGGTGGAGCCAGGACGTTCCTCATAGGCCAGCGGGTGGCGGGCCTCATTCATGTCCATCAGCACTTCCTGGTCATCATCTTCCTGCCACCAGTCGGTAGCGAAGGTGACATCCAAGCTGTGCACCAGCGGGCCTTCGACGCGCAGCATCATTTCAACCCATTCGCGGCCCACCTTGTGCGAAGACTCGCGCTTGTAGCCCGGCTCGATCAAGTTCTGGCTTCCGGTGAAGGCCACTTCGCCGTCAACAACCATGATCTTGCGGTGATTGCGCAGATCCGGGCGGCGCCAGCGCCGGCCAATCAGGTCAATGGGCAGCATCGGGCGCCAGTTGATATTGGATTTCTTCAGCCGGTTCTTGAAATCCCGGTATCCCTTGACCCGCAGGGTACCGAGGTGGTCGAAGAGCATGCGCACGTGCACGCCGCGATCGGCTGCCGCTTCCAAGGAATCCAGCACCGGTCCCACATAATCCGGGTCATCGCCCATGATGTAGAACTGGATGTGCACATAACGGGTCGCCTTATCGATTTCCTTGCGCATCGCCTCAAGCGAAGCCCGGTAGTCGGAGATAACTTGAACCTCGTTGCCGCCTTCCAGGGGCATGGCCCCCAGATTGCGGTTGAGCATCACCGCAGATTCCACCCATTCTTCTTGGGAATGAAATTCTTCTGGCAACTGCATGTGGCCCGTGGCTTTCATAATCGCATCATGCGCACGCTTCTGCTTTTCCAACCGGCGGCGGGAAAGGCGAGGGTTTGCGAAAAGCCAGTACGCAACCAGACCCACAACGGGCAGGAAGAAGATGGCCAAAAGCCAGGCCATGGCGGTAGTGGGGCGTCGGTTACCCGGGACAATGCCGATCATGAAGTAGCGAACCGCTAGTTCTACTGCGACCAGCACGCTCCACAGAACGCCGCCAATCTGCAATAAGACTTCATTACTTGGCCACACTCAGGCACCCCCTTGGCTACGCCCCTCGAAAATGGCATTTTCGGCGTCTGATCAGTGAACTACAGGCGAAAATCCTTCGCTTAGCTTATCGAACAATGTCAGACTTGTCTGAATCTCTACGCACGGATATAACGCAGAAGACGCTAGGGTTCGATAATCTATGTCTATGAGCTCTCTTGTATTCTTGGATCCGGCCTATCCGGCTGGACGTCTTGCAGACATCACTGCACCGCAACTTCTCGTCACGGCACAGGGAGTCACACGTGGGGACGGCATCTTTGAATCGATGCTCTACACCAATCAGGCCGTACGCAAATTCGAAGCGCATCTGGCTCGTTTGGCCACCTCCGCCGAAGTTGCAGACCTGATCATTCCCGATGCCCGCAGCTGGTTTGCCGCGGTGGACACCGCAGTGGCCGATTTCGATGCCACCGGCGGAGCCGAAGAAGCAGTGGTCAAATTGGTGGCTGCGCGCGGCGAGCACGACAGCGATCCAGCCATCTGCTGGGTCACCGTCACCCCGGCCCCGGCCTTGGGCAAGGAACAGCGCGAAACCGGCGTCGATGTCCTGCTGCTCGATCGCGGCTACGACTCAAAGCTGGCAGAACGCGCCCCATGGCTCATGATGGGCGCCAAGACCCTGTCCTACTCGATCAACATGGCTGCCCTGCGCTACGCGCGCAAGCACGGCGCCCATGATGTCATCTTCACTTCCGCCGACGGCATCATCCTCGAGGCTCCCACCTCGACCGTGCTGGTGGCCCAGCGCGATGGCGAAACCAAGCGCCTGCTCACCCCGATGCTGGAAACCGGCATCCTGCCGGGAACCACGCAGAGCGCAATCTTTGATGCTGCAGCCCAGGACGGATGGGAGCTGGGCTACGGACCACTGCGTCCCGAGGACCTGTACCAGGCCGACGGAGTCTTCTTGGTCTCCTCGATCCGCTTGCTCACCCCGGTGCGCACCATTGATGCCAAGCCATTGCGTCTGGACGCCGAGCTGCATGAACAGCTCAGCGCCCTGTCCGACGCAATCCGCTAGGTCCACACCAAATTGTAGGTTCCTGCCAGCACGGCCGCCGTCATTGCGGCCGTGCCAAGCAGGACTCCGGTGCCCAGCACCAGCGCATCACGCCAGCTGAAGGTTGCAGTGCGAATCCAAGTGCGCTTGGCAGTACCAAATCCCTTGGCTTCCATGGTGGTTGCCAGCCGTCCGGCACGGCGAATCGCCTGCACCAGCAACGCCAGCACCTGACCCAAGCTTGCCTTCAGCCGCTGGCCCAAGGTGCCAAAGTTCCCCATACCGCGAGCACGCCGTGCCAAAGTCAGCGTGGTGAATTCTTCGACCATCAGCCCCAGCAACCGCATTCCCGCCAGCGCGCCGAGCACGAAGCGATGCGGCACCTTCAACTGCTGGGACAGCGCCCCGCCCAGATCGCTGGGATTCGTGGTGGCCAGCAGCAAAATACACGGAATAGCCAGCGCGAACGCACGCAGCCCGGTAGCAATACCACCGGCAACCGAACCTTCGGTAATGCTGAAGGCCCCGAATTGCGCGTAGACCATGCCGCTGTCCTGCCCCACCAGGGCAATGCCCCATGCGGCAAAGACTCCGGCCAGTAGCAGCGGCCAGGCCCGCTTGAGGAATTTGACCGGGCCTATTCCTGCCAATGGGAAGAGCACCACGGTCGCAACGATAATCACCAGCGCTGAGACCCAATCCAAGGTGGTGATCAGTGGCAGCGTCGCCGCTGCCACCGCCCCGAGCTTGGCCAGCGGGTTGATCTTCGCCAACCAGCTGCGCCCGACAGGTGCATCAAGCACCGGCCCCTGAACAGGAATCTGAGTGGTGGAATTCTGTGCGGCCAACAGCAGGTCATCTGCCTGCAGCACCTTGGCAAAATGATCATCGTGGGTGACCGCAATAATCGCAGTTCCCTGCTCCAATTCCTCAACCAGCAGCCCGGCCAGTTCGCGCCAGGTGTTCGCATCCTGCCCAAAGGTCGGCTCATCGAGGATCAGCACCTGTGGGGATGCGGCCAAGACGGTCGCCACGGACAGACGGCGCTTCTCGCCACCGGAAAGGGTGAAGGGATTCGCGTCAGCCAGCTCATCCAGTCCCAAGCGTTCAAGCAGCACCTGTACACGCTGCTGGATCTGCTCGGGTTCGTACTTGGGCAGCTCAGCATCGCTGCGCTGGGCACGACTGGGGGCAAAGGCCAGCTCTTCGCGAACGCTCTGGGTGACGAACTGGTGTTCAGGTTCTTGGAAGACCGACCCGATCCGACCGATCAGGGCCCCTGCCTTCCATGCAAATGGCGCTTGGCCCAGCCCGTCGGCAAGCTTCTCGCTGGCAGCCAGTTCACCGCCGGCTTTCTCCAGCAATCCGCCCAAGGTCAAGGCGAGGGTTGATTTGCCGGCACCATTTTCGCCGCGGATCACGGTGGCCGTGCCAGCCTTCACGCGCACGTCGACTGCTTGGGTGCGCGGGGCGGCGGCACTGCGTGCAGAGACCAGCTGCCGCGCTTCAAGCAGCGTTGGACCTGGCTCGTTGGCTGCAGCGGCTACCTGTGGAAGGTATCCGGGGATCCACAGCCCGGCAGCCGCCAGCTCGTTGCGCACCGTGGCGTCCGTATAGAGCTGCTGGGGGTCCAGATCATGCGCGACTCCCCCACCAGGCTGCAGCACGATCACCCGGTCGACATGTTGCGCCCAGGCATCAAGACGATGCTCGACAATGATCAAGGTGGCCCCCGATATCCGGGCCGCGTTCAGTACCGCATCGCGCAATAGCTCGATGCTTTGCGGATCCACATTGGCAGTGGGCTCATCGAGCAGCATCACGCTTGGCTCCATGGCCAGAATGCCGGCCAGGGCCAACCGCTGCTTCTGCCCACCAGAGAGTTCCTGAGTTCGGTGATCATGAGCCAACGCGCCCAGCCCCACCGCGTTCAACGCTTCGGGGATGCGCTGGCGAATCACCTGCGGATCAATCCCGAGGTTCTCCGCACCAAAAGCCACATCATCAGCGACCCGGCTTTGCACCACCTGAGTTTCTGGATCCTGCTGCATCAGCCCCACCGGATGGGTGCGGCTGAAGGCATCGGACCCGTCTATGAGCAGACGCCCGGATACCTGCTCGGCCTCATCGGCTTCGAGCAATCCTGCCATGGCGTGCAACAGTGTCGATTTGCCGGCACCTGAAGGACCGACCAGCAGCACCTTTTCTCCGGCGTGGATCTGCAGATCCAACCCGGAGATAGCCGGCTGGTGCCGTTCGGTGTGCTGCCACCCGAAGCCTGTTGCGGTAATTGCCGCCCCACGCTGGGTTTTACTGGCGGCCCCGGAATTGGCAACGAAACTCATTTTGAGCTTTCCAAGTGCGCACGCCGGCTGGCCAGCGCGCTCAGTGCTCCAGTCTTGGCCAGGGCACGAGTGGCCAGCCAGGACAGCAGACCGGCAACAATCAGTCCGGAAACACCGGTGGCGATCACGTGGAAGATCTTCATCCCCGCGGTGTACTCAACGTAGTAGGCCATGATGTAGGCCTCGGAAAATCCAGCAAACAGCCCGGAGAGCAGGCCTGCCAGCAGTGCAACGCCCAGGTTCCATTTGCGGTAGCGGAATGCGGCGAAGACCAGTTCTGCACCCAAGCCCTGGACCGCTCCGGAGATCAGCACGGTCAAGCCATAGTGCGAGCCGAGCAACGCTTCAACGACAGCGGCCAGCAACTCGCAATAGATCGCGGCTCCTGGCTTGCGGATGATCAGCGCACCGAGCACCGCTGGGAATAGCCACATGCCGGTGAGCAGTGCGGTAGCTGGTGGGAATGCGGCAAAAGCCAGTGAGAACAGGCCATATCCGGCGCTCCATGCCCAGAAGATGACCCCTGAAGCTACTGCGATCACCGAGGCGACCACGATGTCAACTACACGCCAGCCGGTACGCTGCTTCGATACTGTTTCGTTCATTGTTACTCCTCCTGTGCAAGGAGGGGAGATGGACGGAATGAGGGCATGTTCCCATGCCTATCCGCATCCGAGATGCTCGACTTCCTTCGCCGGTACTAGCCGGGGCAGGTTCGAGGGTCTGCGATCTATCGCACTCTCAGCGTCTTGCGACTTTTAAAAAGTCTGACGCTCCCCTGTCGGAAAAAATACTGCTCCCCCACCATACCGCAGGTATGCTGGGCAGAGGAACGATAAGTCAAGACCTTGATCGTGAGGAAAAAATGGATAAAGTGCAGAAACTTGTCACCACCGGCATCACCGTTGGTGCAGGCATTCTCGGCGGCAAGCTAGTTGATTTCCTTTGGTTGAAGGCCACCGGCAGCAAAGCGCCACGCAAGGGCACTGACGAAGCAGCTGAAGCTTCATTCCGTAAGGCACTGGGCTTTGCCGTGGTCTCCGCTCTGGTGGCAGCGATCATGCAGACCGTTGCAGACCGCAGCGCCAACAAGGTTGTTGCCAAGTTCACTAAGTAGGCATCGGCATTAAGCCATGAAGCGGGAGCCGCGATATTTGCGTGGCTCCCGCTTTGCGTTTAATTCTGGTTTTCTCCGGGTTGGTCCTTGGTGATCGGAGTGGCTTCGGTTGGTGGAGTGGAATTGACCTTGTTCACGACCAGGCTCAACTCATCGGAGAAGAGTGTCTCCTTGGCCGCGTGCTTGGTGCGGTAGCCGGATCGGCCGATCATGTGGGCAGAAACAGGTGCGGTCAGCAGCTGCATTCCCCAGGCCAGGACCAGCACCGGGATCACCGCCCAGCTGCGCAGATGAATGGCCAGTCCGGCGAAGATCAGCAGGAAACCGAGCACCTGCGGCTTGGTCGCGGCATGCATGCGGGTGAGCATATCCGGGAAGGTCAGCAGGCCGATACCGGCAATCAAAGACATCAGGCAGCCCACGACCAGCAGTATCGCGACAAGAATATCGAGGAAGAGATCCATTAGGCGTTCCTCTGATCCGAAACGAAGCGCGAGACGGTCACAGAGCCGATGAAGCCGAGCATGCAGGCGGCCACCACGAACAACAGGTAGTCGGTGTGCTTGTGCAAAACCATTTCCAGGCACAGCGCGGCGGAGATGATCAGCAACATCACGTCCAGGGCCAGCACCCGGTCAAGAATCGACGGGCCTTTGGCCACGCGGACCAGGCAAGCTACGGCCCCAAGGCACAGCATGATGCCGCAGATCCAAATGACGATGTCCATCATGTCTATTCCTTCCTCGCAGCAAAGTCCGGTCCGCATTCATTCTTGATCGCTTCGTACTCATCCGGACTGCCGATGGCCATGATCAGCCGGCGCTCGATGTCGCGGATGGCCGCCCGGGCTTTCTCCACATCTGCCGGAGATTCAATGTCGATGTAGTGCAGGTACAGGGTCGATGAGCTGCGGTCCACGTCGATCACGAACGAACCCGGGATCAGCGTGAGCACGTGGCCCACGGTCATCACGATCAGATCCGAGCCGGTGCGCAGCGGCACCGCGATGATGGCGCTGTGCGTCTTCTTGCCGTTGGCGATGGCCAGCTTGGCCACGTGGAAGCTGGCCACGACCACTTGGCCCATGAACCAGATGAACAGCTTCAGGCAGTACCACAGGTTGATGCGTCCGGACAGGACCACCGGCGGCAGCGGGAAGAGGTTGACGATGACCAGCGCGATGACCGCGCCGAAGATCATGTTGCCCAGCGAGAAGTCCTGCCACAGGGCGCCCCAGACGAAGAGCAGCAACAGCAGCAGCGGCCATTCCTGCTTGAATGTCGCGCGGTGGCGCACACCGGAGGTATCCAGCGCATCATCGATACGCTGGTCGCGCGGTTCAAAATTCCTATTCGGCATCATCCCTCCAATCAGAGTGGCAAGATCGCAGTGATATAAGGTTCGCGGGCAATCAGTTCCACGGCCACGCGCTCACAGAATTCGAAGATCGGTCCGGCAAAGACGGTCAGCGCAATACCTGCAAGCACCAGCGAACCGGTGGCATAACGCATGCCCCACGGCAGGGATTCGGCTTCCAGGGACTTGGCCAGCTTCAAACCCAGTCGGGGGTTCTGCCCTCCTCCGGCCAGGGTCTCATCGGCCACCCGGGTCGCTTCGGCGACCAGCCCCTGGTTGGGAACTTCGGCATCAGCGGCACGGCGCCAGAACACCCGGGCCCACACGCGGATGATCGCCATCAAGGTCAGCAAGCTGGTGAGCAGCCCGGCACCGATCACGATCCAGGTCAGCGCATCAGCCTCTTGCGCGGCCGCATGAAGCAGCCCGAACTTGCCCAGGAACCCGGAGAACGGCGGGATGCCGCCCAGGTTGATGGCCGGAATGAAGAACAACAGCGAAAGCGCCGGGGAAAGCTTGGCCAGCGAACCGAGCCGGGTGACATTCGAACTGCCGGCACGGCGTTCGATCAGCCCGGCGACCATGAACAGCGAGGTCTGCACGATGATGTGGTGGCCCACGTAGTAGACGGTCGCGGCGATGGCCAGCGGCCCGCCCACGGCCACACCGAAGATCAGGTAGCCGATGTGGCTGGTGAGCGTAAAGGACAGCATGCGCTTGAAGTCCGTCTGCGCCAGCGCACCGAGGATACCAATGACCATGGTCAGCGCCGCCACCACCAGCAGTCCGGCGTTCACCGCACCACCCGGGAAGAGCAGGGTTTCGGTGCGGATAATCGCGTACACGCCCACCTTGGTCAGCAACCCGGCGAACACCGCGGTCACCGGGGCCGGTGCCGTCGGGTAGGAGTCCGGCAGCCACAAGGACAGCGGGAAGACCGCGGCCTTGATGCCGAAGGCGATCAGCAGCAGCACATGCAAAATCAGCTGCGGACCCTGGCCCAGTTCGGGCAGCTTCAGCGCAAGGTCGGCCATGTTCACGGTACCGGTGGCCGCGTAGATCATCGCGATGGCCATCAAGAAGATCACCGAGGAAACTACGGACACCACCACGTAGGTGGTACCGGCGCGGATGCGTTCGGCGGTGCCGCCCAGGGTCAGCAGCACGTAGCTGGCGGTGAGCAGGATTTCGAATCCGACGTACAGGTTGAACAGGTCCGCGGCCAAGAAGGCGTTGGAAACGCCGGCCAGCAGGATCAGGTAGGCCGGGTGGAAAATCGAGACCGGTCCGGGCTCATCGCCGTCGGCCAGGCCCTGGCTGGTGGCGAACAGCAGCACGGCCAGCGAAACCACGGTGGAGACCAGCAGCATGAAGGAGCTGAACCCGTCGACCATCAGCGCGATGCCGAAGGGCGAGTCCCAGCCGCCGATGTGGATGGCGTAGCTTTCTCCGCCCCACACCGCGGCCATCATGCCCGCTTCGAGCACCAGGGTCAGCACCAGGATGCCGATGGTGATCAGCCGCTGGACGCGTACCTGGCGACGGGCCAGGAACGCGGCGCCTGCGCCGAAGATCGGCAGCACCACGGCCAAGGGGGCTAGGTCCAGAAAATTCACTCTTCCCCCTCTCGAACCGGGCGGCCTTCTTCATCGACGAATTCGGTCGTGTCCTCAGCCACTGGCGAGTCTTCCTCTTCGTCGTAGGCGGTCTTCTGCGAGACCTTGATATCTTCGGTGTCATCGGTGAACTCATCGGCGCTGGTCAAGGTCCAGGACCGGTAGATCATCGCGAGCAAGAATGCGGTCACCGCGAAGGTGATCACGATCGCGGTCAGGATCAGTGCTTGGGGCAGCGGATCGGAATACTCATCGCCGCTGAGCTGCGGGTTGTACAGCGGCGCGGCTCCGCGGCGTCCGCCACTGGTGAGGATCAGCAGGTTGATGCCGTTGCCCAGCAGCATGATGCCCAACAGCACGCGGGTCAGGGTGCGTTCAAGCACCAGATAGAAGCCGGCGGCCAGCAGTACGCCGGTGATTACCAGGAAGGTGATGTTCACGCTCATCGTCCAACTCCCGTCCGCGAGGCCTGGATCGCATCATGGCGATCCACTGGGCTGCGGCCTTCGGACAGCGAATCAATTTCACTGCCCAGCGAGCGCAGTACATCCTGCACGAGGCCCAGAACCACCAGGTACACTCCAATGTCGAAAATGGTCGAGGTGACGAACTTGTGATCTCCGAAGAACCAGAATTCCACCGCGTACGTTGTGAAGATCTCGTCGCCCAGCAGCAGCGGCACGACCCCGGCCAGTCCAGCCAGGGCGATGCCCCCGCCGATCAGCATGCCCGGTGCGATGCGCATCGATTCGGACAGCTCCACGCGGCCGCCGGCCAGGTAGCGGATGGTCAGTGCCAGACCCGCGATCAACCCTCCGGCGAATCCGCCACCGGGGGTGTTGTGCCCGGTGAGCAGCGCATAGACGGACATGATCAACACGGTGTGGAAGATCAGTCGGGTGACGACTTCGAAAATGATCGAGCGGCGTTCAGCGACCAGGGTGCTGCCGGCCATCAGCCAGTCCTGGTTGGAGCTGCTGGCAAAGCGACGTGCAATGCGCAGCTCGGTTTCCTTCGATTCCTTGGTGCCGATCGCTTCGGAACCCGAATCGATGGTGCCCGGGGCGACTTCATGGGCGCGGACCCGGCTGCCGAAGCTGCGTCCGGCGAAGATCAGCGATGCCACACCGGTGGCCGCGGCGGCCAGCACGGTGATTTCCCCGAAGGTATCCCACACACGCATGTCCACCAGCGCCACGTTGACGATATTCTTGCCGTAGCCTTCGGTGTACGCCATCTCCGGCCAAGCCAAGGAGATGCGTGCTTCGGTACGCGCGGCCATCATGGCGATGGCGATGTACACCACCATCACCGCCAAGGCGATGGCCAAAATGGCGCGGCCCCATTTGATCCGGGTCAGTCCAACCCACAAGCGCTTGGGCAGGGCGCGCAAGGCCAGCACGAAGGAAACCAGCACGATGGTTTCCACCAAAAGCTGGGTCAACGCCAGATCCGGGGCACCTTGCAGAGCGAAGATCGCGACCATGCCGTAGCCGGTCACCGACACCATCAGCACCGCCATGAAGCGCTTCGGCGCGGTAATGGCCACGACCGCTCCGGCGATGATCACCGCACCAATCAGCAGCTGGGCAGGATGATCGGCGATGATCCAGTTGGTGGGCCACGGGGTGTAGACGGTCAGTGCGATGGCCAGCGGAATCACCAGGACCACTGCCAAGATGACGCCCAGGTAGAAGGACAGCGAACCACGCTGGGTACGACCGGTGATCCAAATGGCCACCTTGTCCAGCACGTTCACCGACATGCGGTACAGTTCCTCGGCCGAGGTGAGCATGCGGCGCAGCGGCGCGCCGGTGTCGGTACGATGGCGCAGCCAGAAGAAGCACAGGCCCACGGTTACCGAAATCGCGCTAAGTCCCAGCGCTGTATTGAAACCGGCAAATGGCAGCAGGTGCATATTTCCCGGACCGCCCTGAGCCGCTGACCAGTGGATCACCAAAGGCTCCACCAGTTGCGGGTAGACGCCTAGGAACAAGGTCATGGCCGAAAGCACCAGCAATGGTGCCAAGAAGATCAGGGTTGGGGCTTTGCATTCCAGTGGCGGCAGCTTCTTTTTCTTCACCCCGAAGGCACCGATGAGGAAACGCAGCGAGTAGGCCATGGTCAGTGCCGCGCCTAGGACTAGGCCGACCAGCGCGTAGATCCCCCACCCGGCATCCAGGTGCAGGGCCGCTTCGTAGACCGCTTCCTTGGCGACGAAGCCGAAGAGCAATGGGACACCTGCCATGGAGGCCGCGGCGATGCCGGCCGTAGTGGCCAGGATCGGCATGGCCCGGCGCAAACCGGTCAGCTTGCGGATATCGCGGGTACCGGTGTTGTGGTCAATGATGCCCACGCTCAAGAACAGTGTCGCCTTGAACAGGCCGTGGGCCAAGGTCATCGCCAGCGCGGCAAAGGCCGCCTCAGCCGTGCCGAAGCCGAAGACCGCGATGATGAAGCCCAGCTGCGAAACCGTGCCGAAGGCCAGGATCAGCTTCAAGTCATATTGCTTCAGTGCCCGGTAGCCGCCGATGAGCATGGTGAGAATACCAATGCCCACGGTCATCGGAACCCACAGCGTCGTCTCGGCAAAGCCCGGGGCCATGCGTGCGATCAGGTAGACGCCGGCCTTGACCATGGCTGCGGCATGCAGGTACGCGGAGACCGGGGTCGGTGCAGCCATCGCGCCAGGCAGCCAGAAGTGGAAAGGAACCAGGGCCGACTTGGAAATCGCACCGACGATGATCAGGGCCACCGCAATGTCGGTGAAACTGCCCAGGGCCACCAGTTCATCGGCCGAAGCCATGATTTCCGAAAGCTGGTAGCTATTCGCCGCGGCTCCGAGCATCAAGATGCCAGCGAGCATCACCAGACCGCCAAGGGTGGTGATGATCAGCGCGTTCATGGCCGAACGGCGTGCGGTGATCAGCGCCTGGCTGAAACCGATGAGCAGGTAGGAAAGCACACTGGTGATTTCCCAGAAGATGAACATGATGATGACGTCATCGGCGGTGACCAGCCCGGTCATCGCACCGGCGAAGGCCACCATCTTCGCTGCGAAGCCGCCGATCTGAGGGTCATCATTCTTGAAATAGCGGGCGCAATAGAAAAGCACCAGCGCGCCAACACCGAGAATCAGCAGCAGAATTGTTGCGGCCAGAGAATCCAAACGGAAATTCAGGGCGATATTCAGCCCCGGAATCCACTCCATCTGCACCGACGGAGGGGCATTGGGTGCACCGTTGGGCAAGGAATTATCGGCAGCAAGAACCGCCGGCATGCGCGTCAACAACCAAACGGATCCCACTGCGGGAACGGCCGCTACAACGTAAAAAGCGTTTCTTTTGAGAACCCGGAAAATCAAGGGGCACAAAACGGCGGTCGCAAACAGCGCAACGAGAATTATTAGCACGCGTCTCCTCTGTCGGCTGGTGGTGGGCAGAGTAACCAAAGCACTTGAGAAAGTGCTTGAGACTCTGATTTTATCAGCCGGAAGCGTACGGCAATTGCGCAAATGTGGCGTTTATGGAACATTTCCCTTGTTTTCCGCAACTAGCTGATTTTCGGATTCTCACTTTATTTTCCAAAAAGACGTTCCTATTCAGCTACTGATTACCCGTTGCCGGTACGATGCCAGCATGGGAATCACACAGGGCCAGCCACTAGTGGCTAGGGAAAAGTGGCTTAACAAGTACACCTGGGCTTGGGCCAGCTGGGACTGGGGCCAAGCAGCGGTCAACGCTGTCATGATCACTTTCGTCTTCACCGTCTATCTGACCAGCGAATTATTCGGCGACACCGATTACGCCTCCTTAGTGCTTTCCCAGGCCTTGGCCATCGGCGGAGTGGCCATCGCCTTGCTGGTGCCGATCACCGGGCTCCGGGCCGATGTGGCTGGACGGCGCAAGCTGTGGATCATCGTCAATACGCTGATTCTCGTAGCGATCTGCGCAGCTTGCTTCTTCGTCTACCCCGACCCGTCCTACCTGTGGTTCGGCGCAATCCTGATCGCGGCCATGTCGGTGTTCAGCGAATTCGCCGGCGTGAACTACAACGCGGTGCTCAACCAGATCTCCACCAAGGCGACGGTGGGCAAGGTCTCCGGATTCGGCTGGGGCATGGGCTATGTCGGCGGCATCCTCGCTCTGGCTCTGGTGCTCTTCGGCTTCGTCCAGCCAATCGTGGACTGGCCCGGAGCAAGCACCGACCAATCCTTGAACCTGCGCTGGGTGGCGTTGTTCTCCGCAGGGTGGTGCTTGCTCTTCGCCCTGCCGTTGTTCCTCGTGATCCCCGAGGCTCCGGCCAGCACCTCGAAGAAAATCCCGCTATCGCAGTCCTATAAGGTGCTGCTGAAAAACATCATGGAGCTATGGCGCAGCGACCGCAACTTGCTGTTCTTCTTATGTTCCTCGGCGGTGTTCCGTGACGGCTTGGCTGCCATCTTCACCTTTGGCGGGGTCATCGCCGCTGGCACTTTTGGTTTCACCATGACTGAAGTAATCATCTTCGCGATCGTCGGCAACGTGGTTGCCGCCCTGGGAGCAGTGCTGGGTGGCCGTGTCGATGACTGGCTCGGTCCTAAGGCTGTCATTGTCGGCTCGCTGATCGGCCTGCTGGTTGCCGGGGCTGGAGTCTTCTTCTCCCCCGAAGCCAGCGGATTCTGGATCTTCGGCCTGCTCCTGTGCCTCTTCGTCGGGCCAGCCCAGGCAGCTTCGCGTTCCTACCTCTCGCGGTTGATCCCCGAAGGACGTGAGGGCGAACTCTTCGGGCTGTATGCGACCACCGGCCGCGCCGTGTCCTTCTTAGCTCCGGCACTGTTCGCTGGGGCGATCGCCATCGCCACCCCGCTGGTGGACTCCGGCCAGGCCCAGCGTTATGGCATCTTGGGCATTCTGCTGGTCTTGGCCCTTGGTCTGCTCTTGCTGCTGCCCATCCGTTCCCCGCGCAAATCCAGCTAGCAAGAAATGCGCAAACGGCGCTGGCCTCAATTGAGGCCAGCGCCGTTTGCGCATTCGCTGCAGGTGGCAGCGATTAGTTTTCGATGATGGTGCGGTGGAAATTCAGGTGGCTGCGCGAAGCCGTCGGGCCACGCTGGCCCTGGTAGCGGTTGCCGTACGGACCGGAACCATAAGGGTGCTCGGTGTCCGAGGTCAGCTTGAAGAAGCACAGCTGGCCGATCTTGGAGCCCGGCCACAGCTTAATTGGCAAGGTGGCCATATTGGATAGTTCCAAGGTCACGTGTCCGGAGAAGCCTGGATCAATGAAACCTGCGGTGGAGTGGGTGAGCAGGCCCAAACGGCCCAAGGAGCTCTTGCCTTCCAAGCGGGCGGCCACGCCATGGCCCAAGGTAACCACTTCATAGGTCGAACCGAGCACGAACTCGCCAGGGTGCAAGATGAATGGCTCATCTGGGTCTACCTCGACCAGGCGGGTCAGTTCATCCTGCTCAACCGAGGGATCGATGTGCGCATACTTGTGGTTGTCGAAAAGCCGGAAGAACCGGTCAAGTCGAACATCCACGGATGCGGGCTGGACCATCTGCGGGTCAAAGGGCTCAAGCCCGATCTCACCGGAGGCTATTTCTCGACGAATGTCACCATCTGAATACAACACGACTATTAATTTATCCTGATTTTCCCCGCTGGCCGAACTATTGAGCTAATGAGGCGCGATGCGTCGGCCCGAGTCCATGGACTGTTCATCACGAGGTGACTTATTTCCCACCAATTACCCAGCGTTTCCAGCTATCGTTAAGGTGGGATTTTTCCCATCATTGCTACGCAACACAAGGGTTATTCAACATGCGCCTAGCCTCTGCGCTTACCGGCACCGTTCTCGTCTCGGCACTTCTTCTCTCCGGCACCGCCGCATTCGCGGCTCCTGCCGACGAACTGCCTGCCGTTCAGAGCGCCCAGTTATCCAAGGCTTCCAGTCCGCTTGCGTTGATCAACCCAACCACTAAGCTCTCTCCCGAGGACTATGTCCCGGCCAAGCTGGTGAATGTGGCAGGCACCAGTCTCACCCTGCGTCCCGAAGCCGCCGAAGCTGTCGAAGCGTTCATCGCCGATGCCCGCGTGGCCGGACACCAGATCAAGCTGCTCAGCGCCTACCGTTCATACCAGCGCCAGGCAGTTCTGTTCAATAAATACCAGGCCCAGTACGGCACCGCTTATGCCGAGCGGATTTCCGCGCGCCCCGGTACCAGCGAACACCAGCTGGGTTTGGCTGCCGATCTGGGCTACACCAATAGCCGCGCCGAGCTGAAAGCAGAATTCGGCCAGACCCCGGCCGGCCGTTGGATCGCCGAGCATGCGACCGAATACGGATTGATCATCCGCTACCCGCAGGGCAAGGAAGAGATCACCGGATACAAGTACGAACCGTGGCATGTGCGCTATGTCGGTACCGAGCACGCCCAAGCGATGCAGGATTCCGGGGCTGATACTTTCGAGGAATACCACCAGCTGCTCAGTGATGCGCTGAAGGCCGCCGAAGCAAGCGAAGCGGAAATCGCCGTTGAGCCTAAGGAAAAGAAATCTGAAAAGGATTCTGAAAAAGAGCTTGAGAAGTCCGGCGATGGCGTGGTTGCGGACGAAGACCTGCTGGTCCTGCGCTTCCTTCCACCGTACCGGGACTGGGGCTTCGGCTTCACCGAATAATCTGGCTTAGAAGAACGTCGCTATTAGAAGCACAATCGCCGCTGGAATCAGCGACGCCGCCACCGCCAGGCTCCAGCTCACTGCGTTGCTGCCCAAGGTTCCGTGTTCTCCCGGATCAGTCCGGTGCGAGATCACGTTGAAGTTGGACAGCACCCAAATCATGGTGCAGATCACCAACGGTGGACCGAGCACGCTCTGCATGGGCAACAGCGAATTGGCTTCATACCAATCCTTGGCCATCTGGCCCCAGGAGGTCAGCGGAGTACGGATCACCATCAAGGCCATCATCCAGTAGTAAATAATTCCGGGGATGCCAAGCAGTAGATTCACGAAGACAAGCCGCTTCATGCCGTTCCCCTTAGAAGTATTCGAGCTGGTCGTTTAACGAGCACCACGTAGTCTACCCAAGCCCGCTGGAAACAGTTCCCAGAAACGTAGACCCAGTACACCGAAAAAGCAGGGAGCCACCAGCTAATGCTGGCAGCTCCCTGCTTGAAGAGGTAGAAGTCCTACTTCGAACGCACTGGAATGCCGGTGAAGGTCGGCTTCAAGGTTTCTGCGAAGAAGTCCTCGCCCTTGTCATCAACCACGATGAAGGCCGGGAAGTCCTCAACCTCGATCTTCCAGATTGCTTCCATGCCCAGTTCCTCGTATTCGAGAACCTCGACCTTCTTGATGCAATCCTGGGCCAGGCGTGCCGCCGGACCGCCAATGGAACCGAGGTAGAAACCACCGTGGTTGTTGCACGCATCGGTGACCTGCTTGGAGCGGTTGCCCTTGGCCAGCATGACCATCGAACCGCCAGCTGCCTGGAACTGATCCACGTAGGAGTCCATGCGTCCTGCGGTAGTCGGACCGAAGGAACCCGAAGGCATGCCTTCTGGGGTCTTGGCAGGACCTGCATAGTAGACCGGGTGGTCCTTGAGGTACTGCGGCATTTCTTCGCCAGCGTCCAGGCGCTCCTTGATCTTGGAGTGCGCGATATCGCGGGCCACAACCAGCGGGCCGGTCAGCGACAAGCGGGTCTTGACCGGGTACTTGGTCAGCTCGGCCAGGATCTCGCTCATCGGCTTCTTCAAGTCGATCTTGACTACCGAGGAGCCACCGGTGCCGGTGACACCATCGGTCTCGTCGTCGTGTGCGGCCAGGGCCGGGTGGTCCTCCGCCGGCATGAATCGGGCTGGATCGGTCTCCAGCTGCTCCACGAACAGGCCCTCTTCGGTGATCTTGGCCAGCATCTGGCGGTCAGCCGAGCAGGATACTGCGATGGCCACTGGCAGCGAGGCGCCGTGGCGAGGCAGGCGCACCACGCGCACGTCATGGCAGAAGTACTTGCCGCCGAACTGGGCGCCAATGCCGAAGTGGCGGGTCAGCTCCAGGACCTTGTCTTCAAGTTCGGTGTCGCGGAAGCCGCGGCCGGTCATCGCGCCTTCGGTTGGCAGCGAATCCAGGTACTTGGCCGAACCGTACTTCGCGGTCTTCAACGCCATCTCGGCACTGGTGCCGCCGATGACGATGGACAGGTGGTACGGAGGGCACGCGGCGGTGCCCAGCGAGCGCAGCTTCTCGTCGAGGAACTTCAGCATGGAGTTCTCGTTGAGGATGGCCTTGGTCTCCTGGTACAGGAAGGACTTGTTGGCCGATCCGCCGCCCTTGGCCATGAACAGGAACTTGTAGCTGGTGTCAGCGCCATCCTTGGTGTTGGCGTACAGGTCGATCTGCGCTGGGAGGTTGTTGCCGGTGGCCTTCTCTTCCCAGGTGGTGATCGGGGCCAGCTGCGAGTAGCGCAGGTTCAGTCGGGTGTAGGCGTTGTAGATACCGCGCGAGAGCGAGATCTCGTCCTGCTCTTCGGAGAGCACGCGCTGACCGCGCTTGCCCATCACGATCGCGGTGCCAGTATCCTGGCACATTGGCAGGATGCCGCCGGCGGCGATGTTCGCGTTCTTCAGCAGGTCCAGGGCCACGAACTTGTCATTCGGGCTGGCTTCCTCATCGTCGAGGATGTTGCGCAGCTGCTGCAGGTGGGCCGGACGCAGGTAGTGCGAGATGTCGTGCAGTGCGGTCTCGGCCAGCTGCTCCAGGGCCTGAGGTGCGACCTTCAGGAAGTTCTTTCCATCCGGGCCGGCGACAACTTCGACGCCTTCGGAGGAAATCTTGCGGTACGGGGTGGTATCTTCGCCAATAGGCAGAAGATCCTCATAACGGAATTCAGGCATGCTCAGTCCTTGATTCAATCGTGTGTGCTCATCTGCCATTTTAGGCCTTTACCCCGAATTAACCGCATTCGGCGTTTGCACCTGAGGGTTTATCGCGACATGCTGTAATACATGAGCAACGAGAACCCTTCCGAGGCGCACCAGGACCAAGAACCAAACCAGGGCCCGGATGCGATCATCGAAACCCCGATGGACAAGGCGCGGGCGCAGCCTAAAACGCACTTCGAAATGATGTTGCAGGCCGGGCTTAATAAACCAGACCTTTCCGGCTCGGTCATTGGCGCGTTCATGAGCGCTGAGGTGTACTTCCTCTCCCGTGAAGAGGTCACCGGCGAGAACAAGAACGCCCAGCCGATGCTGCTGACCAACCCATCGGGCGATGCCATGGTCGCGGTCTTCACCTCGTTGGAACGCATCCCTTCTTCCTATATCGACATGGCGCCGTACGGCGTGAAGGTCCAGGGCGCCACCGTGGTGCGCGCACTGGAGAACACCGGCTTCGTGGTGAACCCGGGCGATGACCTCAGCTTCGAAGTCCCTGCCGATGGGGTGGCGATTTTGCGAGAACAGCTGCTCAAGCAGAAGCCAAGCCAGTAGCAGCGTAATTATTGCCACGATTTCCCGTGCCGTTTTCCGGTGCACCGGATTCGTGGGATATGCTTTTGATGCCCGGGCCGTCGATAGGCCGCTCGGTGCACTTGCGGGCGTAGCTCAATGGTAGAGCGCTAGCTTCCCAAGCTCGATACGCGGGTTCGATTCCCGTCGCCCGCTCAAGGAAAACGTCGGGGCACCCATGGTGCTCCGACGTTTTTAGTCTGTGCACAGCAATCCAAAAGGAGCCAAGATGATCGGAGTTCTGGAAGGCTTCTCCATCATCTGGGTCGTGATCCTGGTGGGCTATCTGGTAGGCCGCACCGGGGTGCTGGGCGAACAAGGCCGCCACGTGCTCAGCCGTGTGACCTTCTTCGTGGCAAGTCCCGCGCTGCTGTTCACGACCCTGGCCGATTCCGACCCGGCTTCCGTGCTCGGGCCGATGCTCTGGGTGGCCGCCCTTTCTGCGGCCCTCACCGCTGTGGCCTATTACCTTGTCACCGCCGGGCTGCTGCGGCGTCCGGCGTCGGAAAGCATCATCGCGGCGATGTCCGCCTCCACGGTGAATTCCGCCAACCTGGGTCTGCCCATTGCCCTGTACGTGCTCGGCGACATGGCCTATGCGGCCCCGATCATCCTCTTCCAGCTGGCCCTCTACCAGCCGATCAACCTGGCCATGCTCGATGCGACTACCTCCCGGCACCGCACCACCCCGATCGCACTGCTGCTGGCCACCGCCAAGAACCCGATGATCATCGGCTCGCTGCTGGGCCTGGTCGTGGCGCTGACCGGCATCGAACTGCCCTCGATGGTCCTTGAGCCGATCGAGCTGATTGCCGGCGCTTCGATTCCTGCGATGCTCATGGCCTTCGGCATCTCGCTGGTGGGATCCAAGCCGCTGGAAAAGAAGTCGGGCCGCCGCGCCGATGTGCTCATTGCTAGCGCGGCCAAGCTGCTGGTGCATCCGCTATTGGCGTGGGTGCTGGCCTACTGGGTCTTCAATTTGCGCGGCGAGTTGCTGGTCGCTTCGGTGATCATGGCCGGCCTGCCCACCGCGCAGAATATTTTTGTGACTGCCATGCGCTACGAACATGGGGTGACCATCGCCAAGGATACGGTGCTGATCACCACCATTTGCGCCATCCCGCTGATGATGGTGCTGGCCATCGTGCTTGGAATTTAGCGTAACTTTCAACCGCTGGAATAAGCGCCTATCACTAGAGTGTTCTATGGACGACACCTTTTCCGCTCCCCTAGTGAGGTCACCATGAAGCGCACTGCACCACTGCTGGCTACGGCCGCCATTCTCGCCCTGTCACTGAGCGCCTGCGGCTCCTCAGGCTCATCGACCTCGGCCAGCGAATCCGGAGGCACCGAAGGTTCAGCTGAAACCGGAGCAACCTTGAAGAAGGTCCAGGATTCCGGGGTGCTGACCGTTGGCACCGAGGGAACCTACCGTCCGTTCTCCTTCCATGAAGGCGATGAACTGACCGGCTACGACGTTGAGGTTATCGAGGCCGTCGGCGAGAAGATGGGCGTCGAGGTCAAGTTCCAGGAAACCCAGTGGGACGCGATCTTCGCCGGCCTGGACGCCGGACGTTTCGATGTCATCGCCAACCAGGTCTCCATCAACCCGGAGCGTGAAGAGAAGTACCTGTTTTCCGAGCCTTATACGGTCTCCACCGGCGTGGTGGTGACCAAGAGCGATAACAGCGACATCACTTCTTTCCAGACGCTGAAGGGCAAGACCACCGCCCAGTCGCTGACCAGCAACTTCTACGAGACCGCCAAGGATGCCGGCGCAAAGGTCGAGCCGGTTGAAGGCTGGGCCCAGTCGATCACCCTGCTCAAGCAGGGACGTGTCGATGCGACTGTCAACGACAAGCTGACTTTCTTGGACGCGCAGAAGACCAACCCGGACGACAGCATCAAGATCGCTGCCGAATCCGAAGAGCAGAGCAAGTCCGCAGTTGCGCTGCGCAAGGACTCCCCCGAATTGGCCAAGGCCATCGATTCTGCCTTGGAGGAACTGCGCGCAGACGGTGAACTGGCAAAGATCTCCGAGAAATACTTCGGCGAGGACGTCAGCAAGTAGCAAACTCTATAAGTAGACTGGCTCCACACGTACACGCGTGGAGCCAGCCTCATTTGCGTCAAAGGTAGTCCATGGATTCGAAATGGCAGTTATTACTCGACTCGCTCGGGCCCTTAGCGCTCGGTGCGATTACCGCAACGATTCCGCTGGCCTTGGTCAGCATGGCGCTGGGCTTGGTTATCGCCTTGCTGATGGCGTTGATGCGGATCAGCAAGAACCGCGTGATTTCCTCAATTGCCCGGGTCTACATTTCGATCATCCGCGGCACCCCGCTGCTGGTGCAGCTGTTCGTGATCTTCTACGGCATGCCCTCGGTAGGGCTGACCATCGACCCGTGGCCCAGCGCCATCATCGCATTCAGCTTGAACATCGGCGGCTACGCGGCTGAAATCATCCGCGCCGCGATCCTCTCGGTGCCGCAGGGCCAATGGGAAGCCGGCTACACCCTGGGCATGTCGCGCACCCGCACCCTGTACCGGCTGATCTTGCCCCAGGCTACCCGGGTGGCGGTGCCGCCGCTGTCCAACTCCTTCATCTCCCTGGTCAAGGACACCTCGCTGGCCTCCACGATCCTGGTCACCGAAATGTTCCGCAAAGCGCAGGAAATCACCGCTTCGACCTATGAGTTCCTGCTGCTCTACTGCGAAGCGGCCGCCATCTACTGGGTGATCTGCCTGGTGCTCTCGGCCCTGCAGAACTCTGTTGAAGGAAGGCTCGAAAAGTATGTCGCCAAGTAACCCGCTGCTCAGCGTCACCGGCCTGCACAAGGCCTTCGGCGAGAACCAAGTGCTCAAGGGCATCGACTTCACCGTGCATTCCGGTGAAGTAGTGGCACTGATTGGGCCTTCAGGCTCAGGCAAAACCACTGCACTGCGTTGCCTGAACGGCTTGGAAATCGCCGATGCCGGAACTGTTGGCTTCACCGGCGGCCCGGAAGTTTCCTTCAGTGCCGGACTGAAGCCCAAGACCGCCCAGATCCTGCGCAGCCGTTCGGCCATGGTGTTCCAAGGACACCACCTCTTCCCGCATCTGACCGTGCTGCAAAACGTGAGCATCGGCCCCATCGAGGTGCAAAAGCGTCCCAAGGACCAGGTGCTGGCCGAAGCTAAGAAGCTGCTGGCCCGGGTAGGCCTTGAAGCCAAAGCCGATGCCTACCCCAACTCGCTCTCCGGCGGCCAGCAGCAACGCGTGGGCATCGTGCGCGCACTGATGCAGCAACCGGACCTGCTGCTCTTCGACGAACCCACTAGTGCACTGGATCCCGAGCTGGTCGGTGAAGTTCTCACAGTCATCAAGGAATTGGCCCAAGAAGGCTGGTCCATGGTGCTGGTTACTCACGAGCTGGCCTTCGCCCGCGATGTGGCAGACACCGTGGTGTTCATGGATGGCGGAGTGGTCGTGGAGACTGGCCCGGCTTCCCAGGTGCTCAGCACCCCGGCTAATACCCGAACCCAAGCATTCGTACAACGTCTTTTGCACCCGTTCTAAAATCAATAGAGTGAGATCATGACCCAGGAAACGAATTCTTTGCTGACCGGCCTCATCGAGGGCTACGACTTCGATTCTGAGTGCTTGGAGCTCGGGGCCGCACTGATCGACGGGAAGCCCGAGCCAAGCGCCCCGGTGCGCTTGCCCCTGAAGATGCTCAACCGCCACGGCTTGATCGCCGGTGCGACCGGTACCGGCAAGACCGTGACCCTGCAGACCATGGCCGAGCAGCTCTCTGTCGCCGGTGTTCCGGTTTTCCTCGCCGATATCAAGGGCGACCTGACCGGTCTGGCGCAATCAGCCAGCGCCTCGGAAAAGCTCACGGCCCGTCTGGCCGAGCTGGGCCATGAGTTCACCCCGCGCACCAACCCGGTGGAATTCCTTGCCCTGGGCGAAGGAGAAGGAGTGCCGGTTCGCGCCAGCGTCGACGCCTTCGGCCCGATCTTGCTTGCACGCGTCCTGGAACTGAATGAAACCCAGGAAGAGTGCCTGCAGCTGATCTTCCACTACGCCGACTCCCATCAGCTGCCGCTAGATGACCTCAGCGATCTGAAAGCAGTGATCAGCTTCCTGCTCAGCGAAGAAGGCGCCGAAGCCCTCAAGGAACTAGGCGGCGTATCATCTTCCACCGCTTCGGTGATCCTGCGAGGCATCACCATCATGCAGACCCAGGGTCTGGATCAGTTCTTCGGCCAGCCCGAGTTCGACACCGCGGACTTCCTGCAGATCCGCGACGGTGCAGGGGTCATCAACATCCTGGAACTGCCTTCGGTCAGCGCCCAGCCGATGCTTTTCTCCACCTTCCTCATGTGGCTTTTGGCCGACCTGTTCGAAGACCTGCCCGAGGCCGGCGACCTGGACAAGCCCAAGCTGGTGTTCTTCCTCGACGAAGCCCACCTGCTGTTCAAGGATGCGACCAAGGCATTTACTGATGCCATCATCAACACTGTGCGGCTGATCCGATCCAAGGGCGTCGGGCTGTTCTTCATCACCCAGTCCCCTACCGACCTGCCCGATGAGGTGCTCGGCCAGCTGGGCAACCGCGTCCAGCATGCGATGCGCGTGTTCACCGCCAAGGACCAAAGCGCACTGAAGCAGATCATCAAGACCTTCCCCCAAGGCCAGCTGGATCTGAATGAGGCGCTGACCCAGGCCGGTGTCGGCGAGGCTGTGGTGACGGTCCTGAACGAAAAGGGTGCACCTACCCCGGTCGCTTGGACCAAGATGACTTCCCCGGGATCCAACATCGGTCCGGCCAGCGAGCAAGTGATGACCCAGGTGCGAGGCACTTCAACCCTTGCTGGGCAGTATGCGGCCGCGGTAGATCGGGATTCTGCGCGTGAAATGCTCGAAGCAAAGGCAGCGCAGTCCGCACCAGCTCCAGCGCCAGTTCCTGAATCGGCGCCGCAGCCGCGCCGGCAATCCGCTCCTCAGCGACGGTCTTCCAAGGAAGAGAATCCGATGATGGACATGGCGATGGATGCCGCCAAGGTGATTGGTCGGGAACTGATTCGCGGCTTCTTCGGCAACCGCAAGCGCCGCCGTTAATACGCTCACGTTGCAGCGCTCCGTTGACTGCCCTATGCCGGAAACCGGGTGGCCTGGCTGCAGATGAGCACTAGTGCATGACGAATTCACCAAATACCGGGGCCGAAGAGGAAATATGCTGGCGAAAATGAAGAACTACTGGATCATCGCGCTGGCCGCCAGCCTGACCGCCCTGGTCTGCGGCGGGGTGGCGCTATTCAACGCGGGCGTCATGATTGACGAAAATAACGTGCAAAACATCATGATTACCCCGCTGTGGTTCATCTTCGGCCTCGGCATTCTCGGGACTGTCATCGCGCTGCCCGGATGGGCCGCCAGTAGAAACAACGCCAGCTCAAGAGTTGGCTAAATGGTTGATGATCGGCGCAAAGGCAATTGGTACCGCACCGGGTGATGGATGCGGCCAAGGTGATTGGATGGGAGAAGAGTGGCGGCTTCGTCGGCAATCGCAAATGCCGCCGCCGTTAATACGCTCACGTTTCAGCACGCCGTTTACTGCCTCGGGGCGGAAACCAGATAGCCTAGCTACTGATGAACACTCGTAATTCCATGCCGATCTCCGCTGCCCGACTAGCCCTGCGCTGGGCTCTGGCCGCTATGGTTGTGATTGTTCTGGTCTTAGCCGGAACGATTCTTGCCAACCGTACCCTCTTCTCCCCTCAGCACCAGGTGCAAGCCTTGCAGCAGCTGCTGGCCCAGGGCGAAGGCGCCAAGGCCTTGGGCTTGATGCAGGCCAAGGTCCCAGCCGGCGATGCGGTTGCCCTGAACGGGGAGGTCCTGAAGCGGACCCAGGCCGGAATTACGGATTTCACCACCGATGAGGCCCAGCCGGTAGAGGGCGAGGACCAGTTGCGCACCGTCACCGCGCATTACAAAGCCGACGGCGTCCAGAAGGAATCGAGCTACACGCTGCGCCACGACGGCAAGTCGTGGTTGCTCTTCGACAAGTGGGTTTTCGAGCCGAGCACGCTGCCGACGGTGAGTATCAAGGCCAACACGGTCAACGAGGTCACGGTCAACGAACAGAAGATCCCGCTGGCTGCGGGAGTGAGCACCCTTCCGGTTTTCTATCCTTCGATCCTCGATGCGAGCTTCAGCACCAAGAACTTTGCCGCCGATACCCGCGGCATGGTGGTCACCAAGCCGGCCAAGGAACCGGTAGAGATCGCGTTGCAGACCAAGCCGACCAAGGAATTCATCGCGGCCATCAACGCCAAGGTCAAGAGCTACCTCGATAAGTGCGTCAGCGAACAGGTCCTGATGCCAGCTGGCTGCCCCTTCGCGTACACCACTTCGGCGCGCGTTAATCCGGCCACCATTGACTGGTCCATCGCAAAGTACCCAACCATTGAAGTGAACTACTACAACGGCGCCTGGGTGCTCTCCCCGCTCACCACCTCCGCCACCTTGACCTTGACCGAGCAGGATCTGCGGACCGGAGCCAAGGAAAAGAAGACGGTCACGGACGAATATTCCTTCACTGCCAAGCTGACTACCAGCACCACCGAAGTTTCGGTGCGCCCGGTAGCCGGTGGCGAACAGGTTGCCGGCTAGCGTCCGAGCATTTCGCGGAACTGGCTGCGCAGCGGCACCGCGTTGGTCTTGAACTTCTGCCAGACCAGCAGCGCGACCAAGCTGGCAGCCAGTGACAGCCCAGCACCGATGCTCACGGCAACCTGGATTCCAAAGAGCTCGGCGAACCAGCCGATCAGCGGCGAGCCAATGGGCGTACCGCCCATCACCACCATCAGATACAGCGAGAGCACCCGCGCCCGGTATTGCGGCGGCACCGAGGTCTGCACCATGGTGTTGCAGCTGTTCAAGAAAGTCAGCGACCCCAGTCCCACCGGGATCAGTATCAGCGCAAAGGCAATATAGTTGGGCATCCACGCGCTGCTGACGCCGGCAACGCCGAAGAATACTCCGCCGCCGATCAGGTAGCGCCAGCGCGGTGCCGAACGCCGTGCGGCCAGCAGCGCACCGCCGAAGGTGCCCACGGCCATGATGGAGCCCAGGATCCCGTACTCCCCTGCACCTACACCGTAGACCTCGGTGGCCATCAGCGCATTGGTCATCTGGAAGTTCAGCCCGAAGGTGCCGATCACTCCGGCTAGGAAGAAGATGAGCATCAGGTCCTTGCGGTTCTTCACGTAGGCGAAGCCCTCGCGCACCTGTCCCTTGGCGCGGGCAACCGGCTTGGACGGGTTCAGTGCTTCCTTGCGCATGAACACCAGCGAGGAAATCACCGCCAAGAATGAGCCGCCGTTGATCAGGAACGCCGGTCCGGTGCCCACCAGTGCGATCACTGCACCGGCCACGCCAGGACCTGCCAGACGGGCTAAGTTGAAGTTGGCGCTGTTCAACGCGACCGCGTTGGCCAGGTGCGTGCCGGGAACCACTTCGGAAACGAAGGCCTGGCGGGCTGGGGCGTCGAAGGCCGCGCCGATGCCCAGCATCGTGGCCAGCACGTAGACATGCCACAGCTGTGCGGTCCCGGTGACGACCAGCAGGCCCAGGATCACCGCGCACAGTCCCATGAAGCTTTGGGTGAAGATCAGCAGCTTGCGCTTGTTGAAGCGGTCTGCGATCAGACCGGCATAGGGTCCCAGCAGCAGTACGGGCACGAATTGCAGGCCGGTGGTGATGCCGGTGGCTACCGCGTCGTGGTCGGTCAGTTCGGTGAGCACCAGCCAGTCCTGGGCTACGCGTTGCATCCAGGTGCCGATGTTGGAGACCAGGGCACCGATCACCCACAACCGGTAATTCGGTACTTCCAGTGCACTGAACATTTTTGACGACATGAACAATTGCCGGATCCCTCCGGCGCCTCCCGCACACCAGTCTAGCCACCTGGACGGAAAATTGCTGAGGTTTCCTCAGATTCCTGCGCACCGCCGGATACGCCAAAGGCGCACCATTTCTGGTG
This sequence comes from Glutamicibacter sp. MCAF14, assembly GCF_052114325.1. Lineage (NCBI taxonomy): Bacteria > Bacillati > Actinomycetota > Actinomycetes > Micrococcales > Micrococcaceae > Glutamicibacter > Glutamicibacter sp. MCAF14. The sequence continues at coordinate 8,197 of NZ_JBFREO010000002.1, read as the reverse complement.
CGCCTTTGGTTTCGTGCGAGCTAGTTCACCCCGCGCAGGTCCAGCAGCAATTCATTGTCGCCTTCAGCATCGAGCACGACCGGGATCCCCCAGTCTTGCTGGTACAGGTGGCAGGCCGCGTGATCCGGAATCTCTCCGCCTGGCTCGCCATCGCAAGCCGCGGCACGTGCGGTAATGTGCAGCACGCCGTCGGTAATTTCTGGATTCAGCTCCAGGGTGCGGGTCAGGCCCACCGAGGTTCCTGCGCCTTCCAGGATCAGTTCCTCGGGGCTGGCCGAGATCTTCAGCTGGGTCGGATCGCCCCAGCGGTCATCGAGCTTCTGCCCCTTGGGAGCCGCGAAGCGCACCAGGATCTCGTGCTTGCCGGCGCGGACCGGGGTCTTGGGACGCTGGGTCTGGCTGGCGCCCTCATCGACTACCAATGCTTCGGCAGGAATCGGGATGCGCACCAGCTGGTGGGTGTTGGTCTCCACGACCAGCAGCACCGGATCCCCATCCACGGAAGTGTCCACCAGCACATCGGCTGGCTCCTTCAGCCCCTTGGCCAAGGTGGATACGGTCTTGGTTGCCGGGTCGAAGCGGCGCACCGCACCGTTGTAGGAGTCGGCAATCGCGATCGAGTGATCGGGAAGCACTGCTACGCCCAGCGGGTGCTGCAGACGGGCCTGCTGCGCATCGCCATCGCGGAAGCCGAAGTCGAACAGGCCGGTGCCCACCGCGGTGTTCACGCTCTGGGCCTTGCCCTCTTCAACCTCGATCCAGCGCAGCGCACTGGTTTCCGAATCCGCGATCCAGACGTTCTGCCCATCTAAGGCCAGTCCCGAGGACTGGGCGAACCAGGCCTCGTCCGGTGCCCCGTCGGCCAGGCCTTCCAGCCCGGTGCCGGCGAACACCGAGACCGCTGAGGTACGCGGGTTGAAGGCGAAGATCTGGTGGGTGCCGGCCATCGCGATGATGACTTGGCCCGATGGGTGGTAGAGCACATCCCATGGGGAGGAAAGCGAAATGTTGGTGGCGTCGGTGCCCAGCTCGGTGCGCTGGACTTCCTGGCGCGCGTTCTCCGAATCCAGCAGGCGCTGCACGCCATTGCCGGCCAGGGTGCCCACAACACCGGTTTCCAGGTTCACCGAGCGCAGGCGGTGGTTCACGGTGTCGGCGACGATCACGTCGTAGCCTACTTCAGCGGCTAATTCTGCTGGCAGCGCGGTCAGGCCCTGCAGCTCGTTGAACTGCGCGGTTTGTGCATCCCCGTCGGCGTAGCCCTTGACTCCCGCACCGATGGTGCGCACCACGGTGGACAGGTCGCTGGCCAGCTCGACCAGGCGGTGGTGGCCCGAATCGCCCACCAAGAAGTTGCCGTTGGCCAGTGCGATGGCCTTGCCCGGGAAGCGCAGGTCGCCTTCGCGGGCTTCGGGGGCCACATACGGGCCGTTGCCGCGGTGCAGCGTGCCCTTGGCTTCATGCTCTGCAACCAGTTCCTCGATCAGCGAGCCCAGGCCCTGGGCATGGCCCTCGCCGGAGAGGTGCGCGACGATGTACCCTTCGGGATCCAGTACCACCAGGGTAGGCCAGGCGCGGGCGCCGTAGGCCTGCCAGGTGACCAGTTCCGGGTCATCGAGCACCGGGTGATGGATTTCGTAGCGTTCGACCGCCGCGGCCAGCGCATCCGGATCCGCTTCGTGCTCGAACTTCGGCGAATGCACGCCGACGGTGACCAGCACGTCTTTGTACTGTTCTTCCAGCGGACGCAGTTCGTCGAGCACGTGCAGGCAGTTGATGCAGCAGAAGGTCCAGAAGTCCAGGATCACGATCTTGCCGCGCAACGCTTCCAGGTCCAGTTGCTTGCCGCCGGTGTTCAGCCAGTTCCGGCCCAGCAGCTCGCTGGCGCGCACCTTGTAATTGGCGCGGACGGATTCGGTAGCGCTCATGGTCTTCCTTTCGCAGTTGCCGCGGCTGCGGCGTTTGGAACCTCAATTATCTGCTACCGGCCCCCACGGGGACTAACGGTGTTAAGCAACATTGAGGAAATTGCGGGTTGCATGATTGGCAACCAGCAGTGCCCGGTTTCTATTCCGCTAGGGCAGCTGGGCGATCGCGGTATCCATGATGCTGGTGGCCACCTGGTTGAAGGCGTCCTCTTGCAGCGAGGTAGCGGACATGAAGGAAACCATCACCACGTACTTCTGCGTGGACTTGATCAACACCAGCGAATCCTGCGCATACTGCCCATCGCGGCTGTAGTAGAGCGAGGAGTCCGCACCAGCCACGGACGGGTCGGAGAATTTCAGCGTCTCCCGGTAATCCAGGCCGTTGAGCTTCACGGTCCGGCAGTCTTCCAAAATGGTAGCCACATTCGCGTTGTGCGCCTTGACCTTCGCCGCGTTCCCATCGAGCTTCGCTACCTCGACGGAGCCGGTGATCGACTGGTTCTCATTGGTGAAGTCTGTACGCGCCGCTTCGGTGCCCAGCTGGACCGGCGACCAATTCAGGTCCTCGATCGGCGCCGAGCACTGCGAAGGCAGCACCACGATGTCCTTGAGCGTGTCGGTCGGGGCGGTGGCCAGGGATTCGAGGTCCTTGCCTTCGATCTTCGCGCTGGAGCCGAAGCCCAGCTCGGCGGCCATCACTGCCCCGGCGGTGGTAGCCACCTGCGCGGTGCTCAGTTCTTCAGGCTCTTCTGGCTTTTCAGTTTCCTGGCTCGCGCTGGGCGAAGCGGTGCCCTGCACAGCGATCTTGTGCGTCTCATCCTGCGGCATCTCGGCTTCGGAACAGGCGCTCAAAGCCAGCAGCGCGCCGATCGCTAGCGAGGCGGCAACGGTCTTCTTGGTGCTAGGCATTCGGGTCCCTCCGGTCAGCCTGCTTGAAGCGGGCGAACATTTCGTTGTAGGCGGCCAGCTCAGCGTCGTTGTCGCGCTCTGCCTGCCGGTCGTAGCGTTTGGTGTCCTTCTTGTCCTGCTTCAGCCAGGAGATGACCACGAAGATGGCCAGGACCAAGGTGGGCACTTCGCCAATGGCCCACATCGCCCCGGCACCGACCACTTGGTCTTCCAGTGCGGTGCCGCCCCAGGTGCGGCCCATGTTCCCGAAGTAGTCCGGGGCCAGCAGGGTTTCGGTGCTCATCAGCGCCACGCCGAAGAAGGCGTGGAAGGCGACGGTAGCCAGCAGCACCACCAGGCGCATCGGGTACGGGTAGCGCTTGGGGACCGGGTCGGCATCCACCAAGGACAGCGCGAACAGGTAGCCGGTGAGCAAGAAGTGCAGGTTCATCAGCTCGTGGCCCGCGTGGTAGCGCATCGCAGGCTCCAGCAGCGGAGTGAAGTAGAAGACGACGATCGACCCGGCGAAATTCACGGCCGCGAAAATCGGGTGGGTGATCACCTTCGAATACGGAGAATGCACCAGGTAGAGGATCCACTCGCGCGGACCGCGGGTGCCGTCGCCGCGCGACGGCAGCACCTTGAGCAGCAGCGTGATCGGGGTGCCCAGCACCAGGAAGATCGGCACGATCATGGTCAGCGACATGTGGTCGACCATGTGGGTGGAGAACTGGATCTTGCCGTAGACGGCCACCGCGCCGCTGGTCACGTAGAACAGGGCGAACAGGCCCACGATCCAGCTGGCCAGGCGCAGCACGCTGGGCTTGTCCCCGCGGCGGGCGAGGGTGATGAACGCCCATAGGTAGACGGCCAGGCCGAACAGGCACACAGCCACCCAGATCCAGTCCATCCGCCAGGTGGTGAACCAGCTGGCGGTGTCCGGAGCCGGTGGCAGGTCGTAGCCGGTGAGCAACCGTGCAGGGGTCGCTTCGACCGGCGGGGTGTCAGGCGTAGGCGGGGCGGTGCGGGCCAGCACGGTAGCCACCGACATCACCGAAGCCATCAGGATCACTTCGCCGAGCACTACCTGCCAGGCTGCACGCAGCGCAGTGTATTGGCCGGCCAGCAGCTTCGGGATCACGAAGCGGCGGTGCGCCAAGCCCAAGACGCCCAAGACCAAGGTGATCCCGAGCTTCGCCAAGACCAGGATGCCGTACGGGGTCAGCCACTGGTTCCAATCAGTGATGCGGATGACTGCCGAAGCCAGCCCGGAGCCGATCATCAAGAAGACCGCGAAGGTGGCCAGCACCGAATAGCGCTTGAGCACCACCCCGGCAAGCACCTGTCCGCGTTCCCGGCCCGGCGCATCACCGGTGAGGGCCGGAGCCAGCAGGGCCAGCACCATGATGCCGCCGAACCACAGGACCACAGCCAGCAGGTGCAGGCCGATGGAGTTCACCGCGGCGAAGTGGTCATCTCCCCCGGCGGCGTGGCCGATGAAGGCCAGCGGCAGGATGCCGAACAGCGAGAAGAACGCGGCTAGCCCCACGGTGGTCTTGGAGCGCATGGCCAGCGCCAGCGAGCTGGTGATTGCGGCGATCACCACCATCCAGGCCCAAGCCCGGCCGGTGGTGATCGCCAGGATGTAGTCCAGAATCGCGGCCGAATACTGCGGATCCATGCTCATCGGGATGCCGGCCAGATCCCAGAAGGTCAGCAGCATCACGGTGGCCGCGGACAGCGTCCATACCACTGCCGCACCGGCGGCGATGTTCATCGTGCGGGCAAAGGCCGGATGCTCGTGGCCTTCGGTGGTGCGGGTGACCTTGGCGGCCCGAGGGATGATCGCAGCACCGAAAATCAGTGCGGCGATGCTCAACGACATCGACGCGTGGTGGATGGCGCGGGAAATGGGCAGGGACCAGCGCACGAACGCCCCGGGATCGGCCAGTTCCGCCGGCCGGGCAATGCCGGTGAACAACACTGCTGCCAGGAAGACGATTGCCGCAGCGAAGATTCCGGGCAGGATGAAGCGGGTGGCTGTTACCGTGCGTTGTGCTGTATCCATAACCTTCTCATCATCTCATTTTTCCTCGGGCCGTGGCCGCTACGGAGCCTCGAAGACCCCGCCTTAGGCGTATCTCACACCGCCTCCAGCCAGGTCTGCCCCAGGTAGCAGCCTTCGCGCACCCCGGGCAGGATCGCGTACAGCCCCGAACCAACGGGCTTCAGCCAGGTATTCAGCGCGTCCGCAGCCGCCAATCGGTGCTGCAACGGGATGAAGCTGGTGGCCGGGTCGCGCTGGTAGCTGGCGAACAGCAACCCGGAGGTCTCCCCGGCGAAGTTATAGCCGCGCCGGTGGATCACCTCCTCCCCGCTGGCCGGACGGGCCAGGGCCACATGGGCGTTAGCCGCGATTTTCGGCAACCCGAGCTCGTTGGCGGCGTGCACGTCCACCGGGTCATCAACCTGCTGCCCGGACAGCGGTGCGCCGTCGGATTGCCGGCGCCCCAGGGCATAGTCGCGTCCGGCCCGGTCCACTGCGTCCCAGCCATCCAAATCCATTTCGAAACGACGCAACGCCAAGGTGGTCCCGTGCTCGATCCAGCTGTCCTGCCCGCTGCCGAATACCGCTGCCTCGCGAAGCTGCCCGGCAGGGTTGTTGATCCCGTCCAGCTGCCCGAACAGGTTGCGGAAGCCGTGCTCAGCGGGCTGGATGAACCCGGTTTGGGCGAAGCGCCTGGTGGCCAGCCCGCGCAGGTTCTTGGACACCGCCCGCACCGCATGGTGCAGCACGGTGGGATCCTGCGCGCAGAACTGGATGAGCAGATCGCTTTGCCCATACCGTTCTTGCAGCTGGTCGCCGGGAAATTCGGGCATGGTGCCGATGTGGCCATGCCCGGCCACATCCAGCAGGGCCTGTCCTACCCCGGCAGTCAGGCTCAGCTGGCACGGCGGCTGCGCCATTTCCGGTTCGGTATCGGCGAGCACTCCACGCCCACTGGCCAGCCGGGCTGCGTCGTCGGTGAGCATCTGCAGCAGGGCGCGCAGCTGGTCCTTCTTGGACCCGGCGCGCCAGTGCAGGTCCCATCCGGCGAATACCGCATGCGCTTGCTGCGCGTCGAGGATCCCGCGCTGGTGCTTCCCGTAGAACGGCAGGTATCCGTCAGCATCGGCTGCGGTGGCTTCGCGTGGGCTGCTCATCCGTCCGGTGCCAAACCCGGTCAGCATCCCGCCTAGCGCTGCGGCCGCGGAACTGCCCAGCACGAGTCGGCGCGGAAGCTCAGTGCTCGCCATGGCCGTGCTCGTCGTAGCTTTCCTTTGCGCCGTCGAAATTGCGGATCGGGAAGTCCACTTCCGCACTGGAGCCATCGGCGAATTCCAGCTGCAGCCTCACGCTCTGGGCGGCAAGCAGCGGCCGCTTCAGGTCCATGAACATGAAGTGGTTTCCGCCCGGGGCCAGCACGAGGTCCTGCCCGGGTTCGATCACCAGGTCCCCGTCAAGCTGTGCCATGCTCATGTCATGGCCGCTGCCGCGCGTCTCGTGGATCTGGATTTCGTCACCGAGTGCGTTGCTGACCTGGTGCAGGGCCAGTGGCTGGTCCGAATCATTGTGCAGGACGCCGAATGCGGCGCTCATTCCGGACTCGGCGGCCTTTGCCCAGGTCTCGCTGGCCACAAGCGCGTCAGCCTGGGTTTCCTTGATCTGCTGGTTCTCAACGGCGCTGGTAGTGTCGGCGCCTTGGGCGCAGCCGGTCAGCAGCAGGCCAACGGCCAATACGGCAATTTTGCGAAAATGCATGTTCTCAAGCTTTCAGATTCTGGCCTTTGGGCACGCCAAAGGCATCGGTGGCCGTGGGCGCACCGGGAAGACTTCGGTTATTTGGAGTTGCGCATGAACTTGGCCAGCACGCCGATGGCGCCACCAAGGATGATCAGGCCGATGATGACCCATACGATCGGGCTCACCGAGCTGCCCAGATCCTGCAGCGGGGCGTTGGAGTCCTGCGCGGCAGGGCTTTGGCTGGCTTCAGGCGAGGCGGTAACCATCGTTGGAGCATCGAGGGTGAAGTTGATCTTGTTCTCGATCGGATGTCCATCGGAAGAGACGACACGGTAAGCCAGGGAGTACTTCCCGCCTGCCAATTCCTCACTCGGAGTCACGATGACCTTCGTGCCTTTGGTTTCGGCCTCGGTCTGGATCTGCTGCCCGTCCCGGGTCAGGGCGATGACGGTGGCATCCACCCCGGACAAGCTCTGCAGCTCACCGGAGAATTCAAGGGTGAGCTCCTTCGGAGCTTCCTCGATGGTTGCGCCGGCTTTCGGGGACGAGCCGATCAGCTGGTCGTGCGCGGAAGCAGCGCTGATTGAGGTGAACAGGGCCAGCAACGACAGTGCGAACACGGCGATCAGTCGCGTGGCGGTTTTTACGGTACTCATGAGGTTCCTTCCAAGCCCAAAATGGGCGCTTCGTTTCTTTGACTTATGCGGCAAGAACGAAGTGCGGAGGACCTCGGCGTTCGGGCAACCTGCCCAATTGCGCCAGCTTGAGTTGGAAGCGCAATGGGTAGTAGGCCGGGACGCGACGCGGCTCGGGGGCCAGAATGCGGATCAGGTGCAAGATCCGTCGGACCCTGGCCAAGGTCAGGCAGCTGCCGAGCAATTTCAGCAGCCGTTCGCCGCAGGTGAGCACCGCAATGCTGACCAATGCTGCCAGCACATGGGCGTAAAGCATCGATTCCGTGTGCACGTCGGCGTACTGGGCGGTGATGTGCTGCCCCAATTGCACGCTGCGGCCTGTGTGCTGCGCATGCTCCATTACGGACAGGTCGCCACGCGGGTGGCTCATGACCGACAGGCTCAGATGGTAGAGCCCTTGGCTGGCGAGCACCACGAGGCTGGTCGCCCAGAGGGAGAATTTTTTGCCCACCAGAATTCCTGCGACGGCCGCCGAAATGCACGTAATGAGCACCATGGCGATCAGCGACAACGTGGTCGGCGCGCTATGGGCGTGGGCGGCGAAGGCAGTCCAGGTGCACACGCTTGCCGCCAACCATCCGCGAGCTACGCGGGTTGCGGGGGTGTGTGACACGGTGGGCTGCCATTTCTTTTGAGGAGGTTCGTCGACCATGCCCGATTCTACGCTAAGTAGAAGATGGGCTCAAACGGTTCCGAAAGCAAAAGGCCCGACCTGTTCCGGAACATTCCAGAACTGGTCGAGCCTGATGCAAAGCTTAAAGAAGCTTACTTCTTTGCTACAGCAGCCTTCAGCTTCGAGCCAGCGGTCAGCTTGACCGAGTGGCCTGCAGGAATCTGGATCGCTTCGCCGGTCTGTGGGTTGCGGCCGGTACGAGCTGCACGGTCGGTGCGCTCTACAGCCA